>NZ_BAAAZN010000009.1:0-325649 GCF_039536925.1 Amycolatopsis ultiminotia
GTTCGTGGGCGCAGGACCACGTCGCGGCGGCGATTCAGCGTTCGTGGGCGCAGGACCACGTCGCGGCGGCGATTCAGCGTTCGTGGGCGCAGGACCACGTCGCGGCGGCGATTCAGCGTTCGTGGGCGCAGGACCACGTCGCGGCGGCGATTCAGCGTTCGTGGGCGCAGGACCACGTCGCGGCGGCGATTCAGCGTTCGTGGGCGCAGGACCACGTCGCGGCGGCGATTCAGCGTTCGTGGGCCCTGGTTGCGGCGAGCATGGCGGTCAGCTGGTCCACGAGCCAGCCGTCGAGTTGCTCCCGCGGCACCGTTGCTTCCTGCAGCCAGGACAACAACGTGCCCTCGACCACGGCCGTCCAGCAGCGCAGGGTCAGCAGCACCAGCGGCGACGGTTCGGCAATCTCCAGCGACTCGAGGATCAGCGTCACCGCCCGGTTGCGCACCTCGTCGATCGCGGCGTCCGTCTCCGCCGTGGCGATCACCGAACCGCTGCGCAGCAACGCGACGTAACCGGCACGGTAATGCGCCGCGACGTCGACGAGTCCACGCACGGCTGCCCGGACCCGCGCCTTCGGCGGACCTTCCGCCAGCGTCGCGAGCCCGTCGACGAGGCCGTCGGTGACCGTGCGGAGGGCCTCCACCTGCAGCTCACGCAGGCTGGAGAAGTAGCGGTAGAACAACGGGCGCGACACCGCGGCGTGCGCGACGATGTCGTCCACGGTGACCAGTTCCGGCGCACGGCTGCCGAACAGGTCCAGCGCCGAAGCGATCAGATCGTCGCGCCGGGCCTGTGGAGTCATCCGGCGCGGCCGGCTCACGGCGCGACGTCCAGCTTCGCCGCCGCACGCAGCAGACCCGGCGTCAGTCGCGAAAGGACATAGGCCACCTTCGCCTCCGGAGTGGACGGTTGGACCGCGATGTTCCTTTCCACCGCACGGAGAATGTCCCGAGCGACTTTTTCCGGGCCGAAGTTGCGCCGCGCGTACAGCTTCGACGACGCCTTCTGCAGCCGCTGTTGCTCGTCGGCGTCCACACCGACGAACCGGGTGGCGCCGGTGATGTTGGTGTTCACGATGCCAGGACAGATCGCCGTGACGCCGATGCCGTCAGCCGCCAGTTCCGCGCGCAGGCCGTTGCTCAGCGCCAGAACGGCCGCTTTCGTGGTGCCGTAAGCGGTGAGGATCTTCGACGGCAGATAAGCCGCCGCCGATGCGAGGTTCACGATCTGCCCGCCTTCGGCCCGCTCCTTCATCATCGGCGCGAAGGCACGGCACCCGTGGATCACGCCCCACAGATTCACGTCCACGACCTTCTCCCAGTCCTCGACCGTGGTGTCGAGAAACGAACCCGACATGCCGATCCCGGCGTTGTTCACGACGATGTCGGGCACTCCGAACTCGTCCCGGACCTGCTCGGCGAACCGCGTGACCGCTTCCCCGTCCGAGGAGTCCACTGTGTACGCTCCGGCGGTGGAACCCTTGTCACGCACCAGCTTCGCGGTTTCCTCAGCCGTGTCCGCGGTCAGGTCGGTGACCACCACGTCGGCCCCTTCGGCGGCGAACGCCAGCGCCGTCTCCCGGCCGATGCCGCTGCCCGCACCGGTGACCACGACCAGCCGATGCGCGAAGCGGCCTCGCTCGGTCTCCCCGGCTCGGGACCGTTTCAACGCCCGGCTCTCGGCACCGGTCTCGGCGTAGGCGATCAGCTCGGCCGCCGCGGTGGCGACCACCTCCGGCTTGCCGCGGGCGACCCAGTGCGAGCCGACGATCCGCCGCACCCACAGGTCCGGCACCCAGCGCTGCACCTCGGTCTGCAGTGGATCGGTCACGTAGGCGTCGCCGGTCGGGGCGAGCACCTGCACCGGGATCTCCGCCGGACGCGGCTGCGGCCGGGCCATCCGCGGCCCCATGTTGGCGCGGTAGAGCTCGAGTCCGTGCACCCCGTCCACGGCCGACGGCGCGTTCTCGTCCGGCTCCAGACGCCGGATCAACGCCCGCATCGCGCCGGTGCGCCACATCAGCTCCGGAAGCACCGGCAGCTGGAATGCCACGATGTAGTAGGAGTGCAGGAGCTGCCGCAGCGCGTTCGCCAGCCGTTTCGGCGTCGGACGGGCCAGCTGCGCGCGGAACCAGGCACCGGCGTGATCGAGGCTCGGCCCGGAAATCGAGGTGTAGGAGGCGATCCGGCCCCGCAGCCGGTCGCCGGTGACCGCGTGCCACGCCTGGATCGAACCCCAGTCGTGCGCGAGCAGGTGCACCCGGCCGTCCGGCTGCACCTCGTCCACCACCGCGGCCAGATCGTCGGCGAGCTGGTCGAGCCGGTACGCGCTGCGCGGCCGCGGCTTGCCGGATTCCCCGGCACCGCGCACGTCGTAGGTCACCACGCGGTGGTGGCGGCCGAGGTCGGCGGCAACGCCGTCCCACAACGAGCTGTTGTCCGGATAGCCGTGCACGAGCACGACGGTCGGTCCGTCCGGTGCCCCGCCCACCCGGACCGAAAGGCGGACACCGTCACTGGCGGTCACCTGCTTGTGAGACATCCTGTCATGTTAGACAACTCGTCAACAGTGCCGTTCACCTCGACGGCGGTTGCCGTCTCCCGGTCGTACGTGCAGTGGGCCGCCCGGTCCGTTCGTGACGGCGTTTTCGCTGGTTCCACGGGAAACCAGGGCCGTCGGGTCCACCGTTCGGTGGACAGCCGGATTCCACTGCCCGGACGTCCCGCGACCGCGTCCGGTAGCCGCACGATGAAGCCATGAGCACTGCAGTGCGAGTGCGCGGACTGCGCAAGGAGTACCCGGGCCACGTCGCCGTGGCCGGCATCGATCTGGACATCCGCCAAGGCGAGGTGTTCGCCCTGCTCGGCCCGAACGGGGCAGGCAAGACGACAACCGTCGAGATTCTGGAGGGACACCGGCGGCGTACCTCCGGCGAGGCCGCGGTGCTGGGCGAGGACCCGGGGACTGCGGGCCGCGCGTGGCGCGCCCGCCTCGGCGTCGTGCTGCAGACGGCCACCGACGCGGCGGAACTGACCGTCGCGGAAACCGTGCGGCACTTCGCGAAGTACTACCCGCACCCGCGGAATCCGGAGGAGGTGATCGACCAGGTCGGGCTGACCGCGAAGGCAGGCGCCCGGGTCAAGTCGCTCTCCGGTGGGCAGCGCCGTCGGGTGGACGTGGCACTCGGCATCGTGGGCAGACCGGAGCTGCTCTTCCTCGACGAGCCCACCACCGGTTTCGATCCGGAGGCCCGGCGGCAGTTCTGGACGCTGATCGACGGGCTTGCCCACGCGGGCACCACCATCCTGCTCACCACCCACTACCTCGACGAGGTCGAGGCGCTGGCCGACCGGCTCGCGGTCCTCGCCCGCGGGGGTGTCGTCGCGGAAGGGACCCCGGCGACGCTCGCCGGGCGCGAGCGCGCCGAAGCCCTCGTGCAGTGGCACGACGAACGCGGGACCCACCAGGAGCACACCGCGTTCCCGACGAAGCTCGTCACGCAACTTTCCGGCGGTGGCAGGGAACTTGCCGGCCTGACCGTGACGCGGCCGAGCCTCGAGGACGTCTATCTCGACCTGATCGGGGAGAAACCGTGACCACGACCCTCACCCTGCCCGGCACCGCGCGCCTCGGGCTCGCCCGCGGCTCGTTCGAGCTGCGGCAGTTCTTCCGCAACCGGGAACAGGTGGTGTTCACCTTCTCCCTGCCCGCGGTGCTGATGATCCTGCTCGGGTCCATCCTGGACGGTCCGACCGCGCAGCCGGGCCTTTCCTCCGGACAGCTGCTCGCCGCGGGCATGATCGGCTCCGGCATCGTGTCCACGTCGTTCAACAGCGTCGGCATCGGGATCGCCGCGGATCGGGAGGTGGGCGCGCTGAAACGGCTGCGCGGTACACCGATGCCCGCGGCGGCCTACTTCATCGGCAAGATGATCATGGTCGCGGTGACCAGCGTGGCGCAGACCGTGCTGATGGCCGCGGTGGCGATGCTGCTGTTCGGGCTCGAACTGCCCGCCGACCCGGTGAAGTGGCTGACGCTGTTGTGGGTGCTGGTGCTCGGGATCGTGTCCTCGACCCTGCTCGGTATCGCGATCAGCTCACTCACCCGCACCGCCAACGGCACGGTGGCCGTGGTGCAGCTGGTGTACCTGGTGCTGCAGTTCATTTCCGGGGTGTTCGTGACACCGATCACGAACCTGCCGAAGATCATGGTCGACATCGCGTCCTTCTTACCGTTGAAATGGATCTGCCAGGGCTTCCGGTCGGTGTTCCTGCCACCGGAAGCCGCAACGCAGGAGATGGCGGGAGCATGGGAACTTCCGACGGTCGCACTGGTACTGGGGGTCTGGTGCGTGGTCGGGCTGGTGCTCACGAGGGTGACCTTCCGGTGGACGAACGAAGCGCGGTGAAGCAGCCGGACGACGCATGGCGGCGGTCGTACTGGGCGTGGGAGGTGTTGTTCGCGGTCGCCTGCGTGGCGACCGTCCTCCTGGTGCTGTTCGACGACCCGCCGGTGGCGGCCAAGGCGATCTCCGCTGGTGCGATCGGGGTGCTGGCGCTCGGTTACCTGGTGACCGGGCGCCGCATCGTGCACGAGCAGGACAACGGCACCACCCGCGTGGCCGCCGCGACGGTGCTGGTGGTGCTCACCGCCACCGCGGTGTTCGCGGCCACCTCGTCGAGCTTCGTCATGTTCTTCACCGCCCCGCTGCTGTTCATGCTGCTGGACCTGCGCCCGGCGATCGTGGCGACCACGCTGCTGCTGTTGTGCGAACCGGCCTCGGCCGTGGTCAACGGCGGCTGGCGCAATCCGAACCTGGTCATCCTGCTGCCGATGACCGCGATCCTGGTGGTGTTCAGCGTGCTGGCCGGGAAGTTCACCCACGACGTGCTGCGGGAGAGCAACGCGCGGGCCAAGCTGATCCGCGAGCTCGAGGAGAGCCAGGCGGAGGTCGAACGGCTCTCCCGGGAGGCGGGCACCGCGGCCGAACGGGAGCGGCTGGCCCGCGAAATCCACGACACGCTGGCGCAGGGCTTCACCAGCATCGTGGCGCTGGCCCAGGCGATCGAGTCCGAACTGGACACCGACCCGGCGGCAGTACGCAGGCATCTGGCGCTGACCGGCCGTACCGCGCGGGAGAATCTGGCCGAGGCGCGGGCGATGGTGGCCGCGCTGACCCCGTCCGAACTCGCCACCGGTTCGCTGCCCGATGCCGTGCGCAGGCAGGCGAACCGGCTTGCCGATGAGACGGGCATCGTCGTCGAGTGCACAGTGGACGATGCGTTGCCGCCACTGCGCACTGCGGTCGAAGTGGTGCTGCTGCGCGCGGCGCAGGAAGCGTTGTCCAACGTGCGCAAGCACGCCGGTGCCTCCCGGGTGCACGTGCGGCTGTCTGCTGTGGACGGAGCGGTACGGTTGCGCGTGGACGACGACGGAGGCGGCTTCTCCCCACAGGCACCCACCTCCGGGTTCGGGCTGCGGGGGATGCGCTCGCGCGCCGAACAGGTGGGTGGACGGCTGGCCGTGCAGGCGGGCGAGGACGGCGGCACCGAACTGGAACTGGAGGTGCCCGCGTGATCACGATCATGCTCGTGGACGACCACCCCGTGGTGCGCGAAGGACTGCGCGGGATGCTCGAGGCCGAGGCCGACCTCACGGTGGTCGGCGAAGCCGGCTCCGGCGACGAAGCGGTCGCGCTCGACCGCGTGAAACAGCCGGACGTGGTGCTGATGGACCTGCGGATGCCGGGTCTGGACGGGGTCGGGGCGATCCGCGCGATCCTCGCGGAGACGCCCGCGCGCCGGATCGTCGTGCTGACCACCTACGAAACCGACACGGACATCCTGCGGGCGGTGGAAGCGGGCGCGGCGGGCTACCTGTTGAAGGACTCGTCACGCACCGAGCTGGCCGGAGCGATCCGCGCGGCGGCCCGTGGGGAAACCGTGCTGGCGCCGTCGGTCGCCGGCAAGCTGGTGCACCGGATGCGGAACCCGGAGCCGGTCTCGCCACTGTCCACCCGGGAGGTCGAAGTGCTGCGGCTGGTCGCGAAGGGGCATACCAACGCGGACATCGGCCGTGCGCTGCACATCGGCGAGGCGACCGTGAAAACGCATCTGCTGCGGGTGTTCTCCAAACTCGGGGTGTCGGACCGCACCGCGGCCGTGACCACCGCGCTGGACCGGCAGCTGCTCGGCTGACCCGGCCGGGCAGAATGGCGCCCATGCTGGACTCGACCGAACTCGCCCTGTACCGCCGGCTCGCTCACGAACAGGCGGTGGGCCGTGCGCCGTCGCTGGTCGCCGCCGTGGTGCGGGACGGCGCACTCGCCTGGTCCGGCGCCCGTGGACGGGTCGGCGAGGCCCGCCCCGACGACGACACGCAGTACCGGCTCGGCTCGATCACCAAAACCCTGATCGCCACCGCCGTGCTGCGCCTGCGTGACGAAGGCCGGCTCGCGCTGACCGATCCGCTGGAGCGGCACCTGCCGGGCACCGCGTTCGGGTCGGTGACCATCGCGCAGCTGCTTTCGCACACCTCGGGCCTGACGTCGGAATCGCCGGGCCAGTGGTGGGAGCGCGCACCGGGCGCGGACTGGGCAGCGCTCGTGGCGAGCCTCCAGCAGGACGCGACGAAGCTGCGGCCGGGCTTCAAGTTCCACTACTCGAACGTCGGCTTCGGGGTGCTGGGCGAGCTGGTCGCGCGCCACCGCGGCAAGCCGTGGTTCGAGGTCGTGCGCGAAGAAATCCTCACCCCGCTCGGCATGCACCGCACCACGCCGCACCCGGTCGGTGCGCATGCGGAGGGCTTTGCCGTGCACCCGTTCGCGGACGTGCTGCTGCCGGAGCCGTCGCCGGACGCCGGCGCGATGGCCCCGGCCGGGCAACTGTGGTCCACGATCGCCGACCTCGCCCGCTGGACGTCGTTCCTCGGCGGATTCACCGGCGGCGTGCTGGCCGAGGACACCCTTGCCGAGATGCGGACGATGAACACCGTCGACGACACCGCGGTGTGGACGACCGGTTTCGGCCTTGGCCTGATGGTGCTCCGCCACCAGGGCAGGCACCTGGCCGGACACACCGGCTCGATGCCCGGCTTCCTCGCCGCGACGCTGGTCGACGCCGCGACCGGCACCGGCGCGCTGTGCCTGACCAACTCCACCGCGGGGGTCGGCATCACGCAGCTGTGCGTCGACCTGATCACGGTCACCGAAGAGCTGGAACCCGCGCTGCCCGCGGAATGGCAGCCGTCCACTGTGGACCCGAAGCTGCTGGCGCTGACCGGGCTCTGGCACTGGGGCCCGACGCCGTACCTGCTGCGGGTGCGCGGCGACGGCCTGCTGACGCTCAACCCCGCCGACGGAGCAGGCCGTGCGTCCCGCTTCCACCCGACCGGCCCGGACCAGTGGCTCGGCCTGGACGGCTACTACGCGGGCGAAACCCTGACCGTCGGCCGAACCGAGGACGGCACCGCAAACCACCTGAACCTCGCGACGTTCATCTTCAGCCGCACCCCCTACGACCCGGCCGCCCCAATCCCGGGCGGGGTCGACGAAGCAGGCTGGCGCTGAGGAAACCCACCACCTGGACCGATCGCCGGGTCTCCCGCGCGGTCCCCTCAGCACCGGCCCGCGCCCAGCAGCCCCGGAACCAGAACCCAGGCCGGTTCCGTAGCGCCGGGACGTGCACTGGTCGCGGCCAATCCCGGCCCGGCCCGGGCCGCGGGCCGATGGGGTCCGTGGGCCGATGGGGTCCGCGGGCAGGGCAAGGTCCGCGAGGCCAAGCAGGATCCCTGGGCCAGGCAAGATCCACGAAGCCAGGCAAAGTCCGCGCCCAGGCAAGGTCTGCGACGCAGGCAGGGTCCACGAAGCCAGACAGGGTCCGTGGACCGGGCAGGGTCCGCGAAGCCAAGCGAGGTCCGCAACCCAGGCAAGATCCGCGAGGCCAAGCAGGGTCCGTGGGCGGGCAAGGCCCGCGGGGCCGGGCAGGGGTTACTCGTCCCGCAGGTGTTCCGTGCTGGCGGTCCGCCATAGGGCGGGCAGCGTTACCGCGGTGACGAGCAGTACCGCGGCCGCCGCGGTCGCGGTCAGCAGTGCGATCGCCGGGACGTCCACGGCCATCGGGCGGTGTACCACCGCGGTGAGCAGCAGCCAATCGAGGATGAGCCCGGCCGGGATCGCGACGGTCACCGCGACCGCGACCGGAATCGTCAGCTGCCACACCAGTGACCGGGCGAGCACCCCGCGTCCGACACCGTTCGCGGTGAGCACCGCGAGGCTGCGCCGGCGTTCCCGCAACTGTTCCCACGCGGCGATCAGCAGGCTGCCCGCGGCGAGCAGCAGGATGAGCACCGAGCCGACCGACAGCGCACGGGTGATCAGCGCGTAGGTACCGTCGCGCCCGGTGCCGAGCGAGGCGACCTCTCCGTTCCACCCCACCAGGTTCCGGACCTGCTCCACGAGTTCCGGGTCCGCCGCGGGGACCGTCACCGACAACAACAACCCGACCTTCGACGCCGTGGCCAGCGCCCCGCTGGTGACGAGCAGCTCCCCCGTGCCGTCGCCGGTCGTTCGCGCCGGGTGCACCGCCGGGACCGTCCACTGTGCTGGTGCGGCCGGGTCGACCCGGCGCGCGCCCGCGAACCAGGTCTGCTCCCCTGCCCGTGGCACGTAGCCGTCGGACCCGTCGCGGTAGACCTCGCCGTCGCGGCAGTCCACGAGCCCGGCTTCGGCCCGCAGCTGTGTGCAGGACCCGACGAGGATCGAAATCTGTTTCCCGGCGTCGTTCTCGATCTGCCCGCCGAACCGGACCTGGCGATCACCCTGGCCCGGCAGGGTGTGGAAGGCGGCGGTGAACGCCTTGGCGTCCGCGGTACTCGTGGCGAAGTAACTCGTGATCACCGTCGCCTCCGGCACGGCCGGCTGCTCACTTTCGGCTCGGGCGTAAACCCCTTGCAACGCAATGGATCCGGCCAGCACGACGGCGATCCCGCTGACCAGCCGGGCGGCCGTCGCGCTGTCCAGCTGGAGACGGCGGACGGCCAGCAGCCACGCAGGAGAACCGCCGTGCAGCAGACCCGCGACGCGCTCGACCAGCCACGGCAGCACCACCGGGACCGCGACGAGAACGAGCACCACACCGCCGATCACCGCGGCGGTGCTCCGGGATTCGTCGGCTCCGTAGCCGACGAGCAGCAGCACGCCGCCGGCGAGCACGGGCAGGATCCGCCACCCCAGCCTCCGGCGGCCGTGCGCGCCCCGCCGCACGACACCAAGCGGTTCGATGACGACGAGCCGCAGCGCGAACACCGCCGCCGCGCACGCTAGCACCGGCAGCACCAGCAGGATCGGAACGGCGAGCCGCCAGTCCGGCACGATGTCGGCAGCGAAGAGGCCGCCGCCGAAGGCGGAGACGGTGATCCCCGGTGCGACCACGCGCACCACCAGGAACAGCGCGGCCCCGATGACGAGACCGGTGAGCGAGCCGAGCAGGGCTTCACCCGCGGCAATCCGGCGTACCTGGCCGCGGTCCGCGCCGACCAGGCGCAACGCGGCGAGCCGCCGGTCGCGCGACGCCGCGGCGAGCCGGGTGCTGGCGACGACGAAGACGAACACCGGCACGAGACACGTCGTCGCGCCCACCACGACCAGCAGCAGCTCGAGCGAGCTCAACCCTCGCCGGTGGATTTCCCCGCCGAACCGGCTCACCGCCGCGGCATCCGGTTGTCCGGCGACCGAATCGGAGCCGGTGTAGAAGAACAGCTCGTTCGGTCCGGTCAGCCCGGCGTCACCGATGGTGCCAATCACCCGCTGCGAGAACCGTGGCCGCAGCAGCTCACCCTCCGGGGACCGCAGGAGCTCGGCGAGCGCAGGAGAGAGCACCACTTCCCCCGGCGCCGGCAACCGTTCGACGCCCGGTGCGGAAGGCGGGTGCGGCCCGGTCGGCTGCACGACCTGGCCCAACAGCCCGCGGCCGCGGTACTCGTCGCTGCGCTGGACGACGTAGACCGGATCGACACCGTCGACCGCGGTTTCGTCGGCGATGCGTGCGGCCGAGCGATCGTCGCGGGCACCGAGCAGATGCGGTAGCGACGCCGCGGTGAGCAGAACCGCCACGCCGAGCCCGACCCCGACGGCGGTGAGACCGAGGCGGACGAGCGCGGTCCGCGCTCCACCGCCACGCAGGGCCAGGCGCATGCCCAGCGCCAGATCGCCCACCCAGCGCCGGATCACCGCGTCACCTCGAGCGCACGCGTACGGCCGTCTCGCACGACGACCTCGCGGTCGGAATACGCCGCGACCCGAGCCTCGTGCGTGACCAGGACGATCGCCGTGTTCCGCTCACGGGCCGCGGCGGTCAGCAGCTGCATCACCTGCTCACCGCTGAGCGAGTCGAGTGCACCGGTCGGCTCGTCGGCGAAGACCACGCGGGGGCCGGTCACGAGCGCGCGGGCCACGGCCACGCGCTGCCCCTGCCCGCCGGACACCTCGCCGGGCCGTTTGCCTGCCACCTCGGCAAGACCGAGTTCGGTCAGCATCTCCCGCGCCCGCTTGGCGGCGGCCCGGTTGCGTTCGCCGTTCAGCCGCAACGGCAGTGCGACGTTCTCCAGGCAGGTGAGCTCCGGGACGAGCTGCCCGAACTGGAAGACGAACCCGAAGTCCGTGCGCCGCAACGCCGAACGCTCCCGATCGGGCAGCCCGGCCAGATCGGCGCCCCGGTAGCGGACCGTCCCGGCATCCGGCCGGACGATCCCGGCGAGGCAGTGCAACAGGGTCGACTTACCCGCCCCGGAAGGACCCATCAGCGCGACCACCTCCCCCGCCCACACCTGCAGACCGGCACCGGCCAGCGCGTCGGTGGCCCCGTAGGTCTTGCGGACGCCGGTGGCGGAAAGCAGCGCGCCGTCCTCCGCCTCCGCAGGAGAAAGCCCGTCGGCAGTGCCGGATGCCCCCTCCGCGGGAAAAAGCCCGTCGGCAGTGCCGGATGCCCCCTCCGCAGGAAAAAACCCATCGGCAGCGCCGGATGCCCCCTCCGCAGGAAAAAGCCCGTCGGCAGCGCCGGATGCCCCCTCCGCAGGAAAAAGCCCGTCGGCAGCGCCGGATGCCCCCTCCGCAGGAAAACGTCCGTTGGCGAGGCTCATGCGAGGGCCTTCGCCAGCTGGTCTAGCCGGGCTGCGGTGAGCTCGAGCCAGCGGAGGTCGGCCTCGAGGTGGAACAGGGCGTGGTCGCAGACCAGCTGGTCGACGAGGTCGCCCCCGGTCTTGCGACGGGTGAGCTGGCGCATGGCGTCCAGGTGTGCGGTGCGCTGGATGTCGAGCACGTCGGCGGCGGCCCGTCCGGACAGCAGCGCGAGCACGACCTTCGTGTACAGCGTGTTCTGCAGGTAGGCCTCGGGCTTCTCCGGGGTCGAGAGCCAGCCCGCGACGTCCGCGACGCCGGCTTCGGTGATCGCGTAGCGCTTGCGCTCGGGACCGCCGTCCACCTCGACGCCGTCGGCCTCGACGAGTCCCTGCTTCAGCAACCGGGCCAGCGTCGAATAGACCTGCCCGTAGTGCACCTGGCGGTCGTGCCCGAACCGATCGTCATAGGCGTGTTTCAGGTCGTAACCGTGCCGGGGGCCGGTTTCCAGCAACCCGAGCAACGTGTGTCCCATCGACATGCGCCCCACTGTACACCACGTGTATAAACCGAGTTTATACACGTGGGCGGTAGTGATCACCCGGGTCCGGCCGATGCGCACCGGGGCAGGCCGCACCCGGCGGAGCACTGCCGCTCCCACATTCCGGGCAGTACCCGCCCCGTCAGCTGCGTCGTCCCGACCTGAGAGACTGGCCACATGACCGACGCTGAGTTGACCATCCCCGCGGACCTCAAGCCGGCCGACGGCCGCTTCGGCTGCGGACCCTCGAAGGTCCGCGAAGAGCAGCTCGCCGGCCTCGCCCGGTCCGGCTCCGCCTACCTCGGCACCTCGCACCGCCAGAAGCCGGTGAAATCCCTGGTCGGCCGGGTGCGCGCCGGGCTGTCCGAACTGTTCTCGCTGCCGGAGGGCTACGAGGTGATCCTCGGCAACGGCGGCACCACCGCGTTCTGGGACGCCGCGGCGTTCGGGCTCGTGCGGGAGCAGGCACAGCACTTCACCTACGGCGAGTTCTCCTCGAAGTTCGCCTCGGTGACCAACGGCGCACCGTTCCTCTCCGACTCCGTCGTGGTCAAGGCCGATCCGGGCAGTGCACCCGAGATCGCCTACCAGGCAGGTGCCGACCTCGTCGGCTGGGCGCACAACGAGACCTCCACCGGCGTCGCGGTGCCGGTCCGCCGCCCCGAAGGCAGCGACGGCGCACTGGTCGCGATCGACGCGACCTCCGGTGCCGGCGGCCTGCCGGTCAAGGCCGAGGACTTCGACGTCTACTACTTCGCGCCGCAGAAGTCGTTCGCCTCCGACGGTGGCCTGTGGATCGCGCTGGCCTCGCCTGCCGCGATCGAGCGGATCGGCGAACTCGGCGGCGGCGACCGCTGGATCCCCGAGTTCCTCTCGCTCACCACGGCGCTGGACAACTCGCGCAAGGACCAGACGTACAACACCCCCGCGGTGGCCACGCTGTTCCTGCTCGCCGAGCAGATCGAGTGGATGAACGGCCAGGGCGGACTCGACTGGACGACCGCGCGCACCAAGGACTCCTCGACCCGGCTCTACGAGTGGGCGGAGAAGACCTCCTACACCACGCCGTTCGTCACGGACCCGGCGCTGCGGTCGCAGGTCGTGGGCACCGTCGACTTCGCCGAGGAGGTCGACGCGGCCGCGGTGGCGAAGGCGCTGCGCGCGAACGGCATCGTCGACACCGAGCCGTACCGCAAGCTGGGCCGCAACCAGCTGCGCGTCGGGCTGTTCCCGGCCATCGACCCCGACGACATCACCCAGCTCACCCGCAGCATCGAGTACGTCGTCGAGCGGCTGTCCTGAACCCGGCCGGTGCCGGGCCCCGGCAGATCGGGGCCCGGCACCGGTTCAGGCCAGCGCGCGGCTTGGCGGCAGCCGCGCCGCACGTGCCGCCGGATAGGCCCCGGCGACCGCGCCGACCAGCGCGGACACCACGACCCCGCCGATCAGCGCGAGCGGGGGCAGCACCGCGGGCCACCCCTGGCTCAGCGCGTATCCGGCGGTCGCCGCCACGCCGATGAGCACCCCGACGATCCCGCCGAACCCGGACAGCAGCACCGATTCGGCGAGGAACTGCCCGCGGATCTGCCGCCGGGTCGCGCCCAGCGCCCGGCGCAGGCCGATCTCCCGGCGTCGCTCCAGCACCGAGATCACCATCGTGTTCGCCACCCCGACACCGCCGACCAGCAGCGCCACCCCGCCAAGGCCGAGGAACAACGCGCTGTAGCTGTTTTCGGTCAACTGCTGCGCTTCGAGCGCGTCGGACGGACGGCGGACATCCACCTCCCCCGGCGAACCCGGGTTCAGCGTCGCGCCGAGCACGTCGCGGACCGCGGGCACCTGCGACTCGTCGGCGCGCACGTACACCGTGCTCGGATGCCCGTCGAAGCCGAGCAGGGTTTTCGCAACGTCCCAGCCCACCAGCACCGAGCGCTCCACCTCGGGCGCCAGCGGCATCGGACCGAGCACGCCTGCCACGCTGAACCACCGTCCGCCCAGCCAGACCTGCGGCGGCCGCGCCGGATCGACATGGTCGATGCCGAGCCTTGTCGCGGCCTCCTGGCCGAGCACGACCACCGGGAACCGCTGGTTCGCCTGGTTGAGGAACGCCCCGGACACGACCTGCCCGCCCAGCACGTCGAGCAGGTTCCGGTGCGCCGCGTACACCGACAGCCCGGACGTCTCCTCGGCCGGGATCCGGTCGTTGCGGCGCACGGTCTGCTCGACCGACCCGACCTCGGCCGCAGCCTGCACCGGACCGATCCGGCCGGCCCGGCCGACCGCGCCGTCCGGCAGCGTCGCAGGCTCCCCGAACAACGTCTGCCCCGGCGCCGCGGTCAGCAGGTTCGTGCCGAGCGCGGCGAGCCGGTCGTGGATCGCCTTGGCACTCGACGCCGGAATCGCCAGCACCGCGACCATGGCAGCGACGCCGATCGCGATGCCCAGCGCGGAAAGCACGGCCCGCACCGGACGGGTACGCATCCCGTGCGCGCCGAGCGACAGCACGTCCCGCACACCCAGCCGGGCCGGGGACGGCACCGGCGGCGGATCCGGCAACGGGGTGGGCGGCGGAGGCACGACGGCGGTCATCGCGACCTGCCTTCCCTGCGCGCGGGCGAGCCGCCCGCGCTGTCTCCCACCGCGTGCAGGGCTGCCGCGGGGAACCCGGTGTCCCGCTGCAACACCCCGTCGAGCAGTTCGATCTGCCGGGGCAGCCCGGCCGCGATCTCCCGGTCGTGGGTGATCACGACGATCGTGGTGCCGTCCGCGCTCAGTTCGCCGAGCAGCTCGAGCACCGCCGCACCGGTCCCGGTGTCGAGGTTGCCGGTCGGTTCGTCGGCGAGCAGGATGGCCGGTTCGCTCACCACCGCACGAGCGATCGCCACCCGCTGGCGTTCACCGCCGGAGAGTTCGCCGGGCCGGTGCTCGGCGCGGCGGGCCAACCCGACCCGGTCCAGCGCGGCCAGCGCCCGCTTCCGCCGTTCGCGACGCGCCACGCCCGCGTAGAGCAGGCCGGTGCACACGTTGTCCACCGCGTCGAGCCCTTCGTCGAGGAAGAACTGCTGGAAGACGAACCCGATCCAGCGCGATCGCAACGCGGCCAGCCTGCGGTCCGACAGTGTGGCGACGTCGTGTCCGCGCACCTCGATCCGGCCACCCGTCGGCCGGTCGAGGGTGCCCATGAGCTGCAGCAGCGTAGATTTTCCCGATCCGGACGGGCCGACGATCGCGGCGAGTTCGCCTTCGGCCAGGGACAGCGAAACGTCGCGCAGCGCGGCCACCCCGCCCGGGTAGCTGCGGGAGGCTCCGCGCGCGGCGAGCACCGGCGTCACGAGGTCGTCACCACCCGCATGCCCTCGCTCAGCCCGGCGCCGGACACCTCCACCTTGCCACCGCTGAACAATCCGGTCTTGACCGCGATCAGCCGCCGCTGCCCGTGCTGCTCGGCCTCCACCGCGTAGCCGCCCTCGGCGAGCGCGAGCAGCGCACCGACCGGAACGGCGAGCACACCCCGGTGAACGTCCTTGGTGAACCGCACGGTCACCGGTGCCGAATCGAGCGAACCGGCCGCGTCGGCCTTGTCCAGCCGCACGGTGACGGTGATGGTGAGTTTGCCGTTGGGCTGCCCGGAGGCGTCCTTGCCCGGCTCGGCGACGTGCCCGACGTCGGTGACCGTGCCGGTGGTCACGGCCTCGTTCACGGTCACCGAAACCTTCGCACCCACCTGGGCGAGCTGCTGCTTCGCCGCGTCGAGTTCGACCTCCACCGAACGCGCGGTGCCGGTCGTCTTCAGCACCTCGCCCTGCGCCGGACCGCCGAGTTGCCCGGAAACCGCGGAAACCCGCAACTCCGCGGCGGCGAGCACCACATCTCCTTGGCCGAAAGTGCCGGTCTGCTCGACGCCGAGCGATTTCTGCCACCGCTTCACCGCCGCCGCGGTCGCCGACGTGAAACGGGTGTCCGGCGTGCCGAATCCACCGAATCCCAGCGCACGCAGGTTTTCTTCCAGTTCCTTGACGTCCGGGCCGTTTTCCGCCCCGGCCGAAAGGTCCCGGTAGAACGGCAAAGAGCCGTAGAACAACGGCACCGGTTTCGCGTCCACGCCATAAACCGTGTTCCCGCGGGAAACCTTCGCACCCGGCGAAGGCAACCACGTCAAGGTGCCGGTTTTCCGTCCGGTCACCGGGGATTCCGCGCCATAGCCGAGGGTCCCGTCGGCTTCCTCCTCGTCGCTGAGGTCGGCCTTGTGCACTTCGGCCGTCTCGACATTCTTCGGTGCGGCGGCCGGTGCGGGCGAGCCTTCGGCCACCCGCGTGAGCACCACAGCGGTGGTCGTGCCGAGCACGACCACCGCCGCGGCGACCGCGACGAACCACCGGTTCCGCCGGGATCGCCCGGTCACTTCGGTTCCCCTGCCGGCTCGCCCGCGTCGGCCATGGTGCCGAGCCCGCAAGCCTTCGCGGCCTCGGCCATCTTCCCCTTGTCACCCGCCTCGATGGCCGGACGGGCAGACTTGCCGCTCGGGTCCGGGTCCGGCATGTCGACGCCGTGCTCCCGCATGCACTTGGCCTCCTTGCGTGCCTTGTCCAGCTCCTGCGGGCTGAGCGGCTTCGGCTGGCCACCGTTGGGCAGCAACGATTTGCACGCGTCCTGCGCCTTGGTCAACTTGTCGTCGGACGCACCGCCCGGAAGGGCGATCGTGGCTCCCGACCCGTCGCCCTTGGGGTCGGGCATGTCGATGCCGTGCTCCCGCATGCATTTCGCGAACTGGCGCATTTGCTCACCGCGGTCGGTGTCCGTGCCGCCGCTTCCCCCCGCCGTACCGGCCGCGGACGTGCTCGGCGGCGCCGAAATCGACGCGACCTTGTCCCCGTCGTCCCCGCCGTTCCCGCAGGCCGACAACAGCAGTGCCGTCACCCCGGCCAGGACGGCCACCTGTGGCTTGCGCATCACTCCTCCTTCACTGCCGGGCGGTTCCGACCCGGTGGTGAAGTTCTACGAAAGCCACTATTCCGGCGCGGTAAGCGAATCCGCTTATGCGGTGCTTATCCCCCGCACTGGTATGAATGGCCGGGTGCGGGTACTGGTGGTGGAGGACGAACGGCTGCTGGCCGATTCGATTGCCGAGGGCCTGCGCCGGCTGTCCATGGCCGTCGACGTCTGTTACGACGGCAGGCAGGCAATGGAGCGGGTCGGGGTGCACGGTTACGACGTGGTCGTGCTGGACCGCGATCTGCCGCTGGTGCACGGTGATCAGGTATGCGCCGCGCTGCTGGAGCATGGCGGGCAGAGCCGGGTGCTGATGCTGACCGCGGCCGCGGACGTGCTGGACCGGGTCGCCGGACTCGGCCTCGGCGCCGACGACTACCTCACCAAACCGTTCGTGTTCGCCGAACTGGTCGCGCGCGTGCAGGCACTCGGACGCCGGGCCCGTCCCGCGCTGCCGCCGGTGCTCGAACGCGGGGACGTGGTGCTCGACCTGCCCCGCCACCAGGCCGCACGGGCCGGGCGGTTCCTGCCGTTGTCCCCGAAGGAGTTCGCCGTGCTGGAAGTGCTGATGCGGGCCGAGGGCGCCGTGGTCAGTGCCGAGGAGCTGCTGGAGAAGGCGTGGGACGAGCACGCCGATCCGTTCACCAACGCGGTGCGCGTGGCCGTGATGACCCTGCGGCGCAAGCTCGGCGAACCACCGGTGATCGAGACCGTGCCCGGCGCCGGTTACCGGTTCGACGCGTGAGGCGCATGCGGCTGTCCATCCGCAACCGGCTCACCGCGTTGTACGGCGGGCTCTTCCTGCTCGCCGGACTGGCCCTGCTGGTGATCAACTACGCGCTGGTGAACAGCTCCCTTCCGGATGCCGCGGGGTTCGTCGCCACCCAGCCCTTTTCGACGTCCGTGCCGTACCCGGCCGGTGCCACCGGTGCGGACGCCCCGGCCGGCGCGGGCCCGGCCCTGGCCCGGCCGCCGCACGCGATCAGGGCGGCGACCGAGATCGTGGTCTCGGACTACCGCTCGACCACCTTGTCCACCCTGCTCGTCGGATCCGCCATCGCGCTGCTCGTCGCGGCCGCGCTGGCGGTGTTCTTCGGCTGGGTGATGGCGAGCCGCACGCTGCGGCCGCTGCACACGATCACCTCGACCGCGCGGAAGCTCGAAGCGGGACGGCTCGACCGGCGGATCAACCTCGACGGTCCCGGCGACGAGCTGAAGGAACTCGCCGACACCTTCGACGGCATGCTCGACCGGCTCGGCGAATCGTTCGACAGCCAGAAGCGCTTCGTCGCCAACGCCTCACACGAGCTGCGCACCCCGCTGGCCGTGCAACGTACGTTGATCGAGGTCGCACTGGCCGATCCGGAGGCCGGACCCGAGCTGCGCAAGCTCGGTGAGCACCTGCTGCTGACCAACGAGCGCAGCGAGCGGATGATCGAGGGCCTGCTGGTGCTCGCGCGCAGTGACCGCGGGCTGGCCTGCCGGTCCCCGGTGCGGCTGGACGAGGTGGTGGCCACCGTGGTCGAGACGACCGCCGCGCAGGCAACGGAAGCCGGGGTGACGGTCGAAACCCGGCTGCCCGCGCGGACCGTCGCCGGTGATCCGGTACTGCTCGAACGGCTCGTGACCAACCTGGTGGCCAACGCGCTGACCTACAACTTCCACGGCGGATGGGTGCACGTCGAGATCGGCGGCGATCCGGCGCTGACCGTGCGCAACTCCGGGCCGGTCGTACCCGCGGACGCGGCGGCCGCGATCTTCGAACCGTTCCGCAGGCTCGACGGCGAACGCACCGGCGATTCACGCAACGCGGGGCTCGGCCTGTCCATCGTCCGATCGGTGGCCGCCGCGCACGACGGGGAGGCGACCGCCCGTCCCGGTGCGCGGGGCGGGCTGATCGTCGACGTCCGGCTGCCACCGCACGGGGATTCCACTCGTTCGTGACGGAACGTGTCCCGCGTGTCACGCCACCGCCAGCAGGAACCGGGCTGAGAAGATGATCACCAGCGGCGACCGGAAACGGACGCCTCGGCGCGCCTCGCACGTCAAGCCGACGCGCCGTTCTAACGTAGACACCCACAAAGGTGAAGACAGGGGAGGCGAGAAATGCGGGCGTTGCGGGTGGTCGGGCTGCACGAGGACGGGAAGTCCCTCGTGCTCGAGGACCCGGCGAGCCGTACCCGCTTCCTGCTCCCTGCGGATGAGAGGCTGCGTGCGGCGGCGAGGGGAGACATAGCCCGGCTGGGCCAGATCGAGATCGAGTTGGAGAGCCAGATGCGGCCACGCGAGATCCAGGCGCGAATCCGCGCCGGCGAGTCCGTCGACCAGGTCGCGAGCAGTGCCGGGGTGTCGGCACAGCGCGTGGAGCGGTTCGCCTACCCGGTACTGCTGGAGCGCTCGCGCACGGCGGAGCTGGCGCAGAGCGCGCACCCGGTTCGCGAGGACGGACCGGACGTACAGACTCTCGGCGAGGTCATCGCGTACGCCTTCGGGGTGCGCGGCAACGACTACAGCCAGGCCCAGTGGGACGCCTGGCGCGGCGACGACGGCAAGTGGGTCGTGGTGCTGCGCTGGAAGGCGGGCCGCTCGGACAACCGCGCGCACTGGTCGTTCTCCCCCGGCGCGCACGGCGGCACCGTGCACGCGCTGGACGAGAACGCCGAGGTCCTGCTCAACCCGAACGCCTACCGTGCGCCGCGCACCGTGCGTGCGCTCGAACCGGCCCGTGACTCCGTGGTGCAGCCGACGCTCGACGCGGCCGAGGAAGTGCCTGCCATCGAGGGCCCCGGCGATCCGGAGGACGACGACACCCGCGAGATCCCGCGGGTGCCCGGGGACGACGACGCGGCCGAGGAAACCCCCGCGAAGCCCAAGAAGAACCATCCGATCGTTCCGTCGTGGGAAGACGTGCTGCTCGGGGTCCGCACCCAGCGCGGCTGACGCCTCAACGCTCCAGCAGTGCGGCCAGTGACTTCGGCGCCACCTGCCGGTAGGCGTCCCGCACGATCTGCGCCACCTCGGCCCAGTCGAGGTCCACGTCCAGGCGCACGCCGAGCCAGCCGCGGTGCCCCACGTAGGGCGGCCGGAAGAACCGGTCCGGCTCGGTGCGCACCAGTTCCTCCTGCACCCCCGGCGGCGCCGGGCACCAGAAGGCGAGCCGGTCGTCGTGGTGGTGGTCGGCGAACATCACGAACGTCTTGCGGCCGCGCACGAACCAGGTCGGCTCGCCGTGGCTGAGGCGTTCGGTGGCCTCGGGCAACGCGAGGCACAACGCGCGCAGTTCCTCCAGTGGTGCCATCGGCCCAGTATCAATGGCTCGAAGCACCGTCACCAGCAGTGGTTCAGAAAGCGCTGCTCGCCTTGTCTCAGAGCACTGTCGCGAGCACGCCGATCCAGGCCAGCACGAATCCGCCGCCGGCGCCGTAGGCCGCCCAGCGCAGGATCGGCACCCGGCGGCCGAGCCACAGCGACGGCGCGACCCCGCCGGTCACCACGAGCGCCGCCAGCACCGCGAGCCAGCCACTCGTCTCCCTGGCGAGGGTGCCTGCCAGCGCCAGCATGCCGACGACGACCAGCACTGCGGAGAACACCGACACGGGAAGACCGGTGAGCCACGGCGTCGGCTCCCTGATCTCGCGCACCCGCGCGTGCCGGCCGGTCCCCGGCTGCCGGGGCGGCGGCTCGACCACGGTCTCGATCCCGGACACCGGATCGACCAGCCGCACCTGCGTGCCCATGACCGAGGCCAGCCGCGCAGCGAGCTGACGGCCGCGCTGGGTGACCACCGCACCCGCGGCGTCCGCATCCGGTCCGGCGCGCGACACCGCGGATGCCACCCTTGCCCATTCGTGCAGCGCTTGTGCGAGGTCGGCACCGATGGCGAGCCGGCGCGGGTCGACCTCTCGCGCGTGCTCGCCGCCCGGACCGGCGAGCATCGCGCGCTCGCCCTTGATCCGCAGCTCCATGCTGTCCTTCCGCGCGGGAATTTCCGGCGTATGCCACCTTAGTGGTGGGTACCCGCCGCCGATGTGCACCACGACCGGGACCGCTCAGCCCGTGGTGATCTCGTGGAAGGCGATCGCCGCGGCAGTGGCCACGTTCAGCGAATCGACGCCGGGGACCATTTCCACCCGCACCGCGACGTCGGCCGCGGCGATCGCCTCGGCGGTGAGACCGGGCCCTTCCGCGCCGAGCAACAGCGCAACCGGGCCGGGCACCTTCTCCCGCAGACCGCGCAGCGGCACGGCATCCGGACGCGGGGTGAGCGCCGCCACCCGGAACCCCCGATCGCGCAGCAGAGCCAGTCCGCCGGGCCAGGCGTCGAACGACGCGAACGGCACGCGCAGCACGTTTCCCATCGACACCCGCACACTGCGCCGGTACAGCGGATCCGAGCAGCCGGGCCCGAGCAGTACCCCGTCGACGCCGAGTGCCGCCGCGTTGCGGAACAACGCGCCGAGGTTCTCGTGGTCTCCCACACCCTCCAGCACGGCAAGCACGTGCGCGCGGTCAACGATGTCAGCCACGGTCGGCGGAGCCGGGCGATCCGCCACCGCCAGTACCCCACGGTTGAGGTGGAAACCCACGACCTCGGCCATGGTCTCCGCGGACGTCACGTACGCAGGCACGTCGAGTCCCGCGAGATCGTCTTCCAGCTCGTGCATCCGCCGTGCCACGCCGAGCAGAGCCCGCACCGGATACCGCGAGGCGAGCAGCCTGGCGACCACCACCGAGCCTTCCGCGATCACCAGCCCGCGCCCGCCGGGCCGGTCCGGGCGGCGGTCCGCTGTGGACAGGTCGCGGAAGTCGTCGAGCCCCGGATGGGCGCGGTCCTCGGTGAAGATCAGTTCAGCCACATCGGACAGTCTCGCATCCGCGCGTGCCCTCCCCTGCTGGTCCGAACGACGGGCAGACCGTGGTACGAACGGCGGATTCTTGCGTACGGTCAACCCCCCGTGACCGACAGCACCAGTTTGGCCGCTAGCCGCGGCGCACGTGCTGTGCAACGGTGGTCGGCCTGGCAGTCCTCGCCCCGGACATCCGCGGACAGCAGCCTAGGAGCGCGTCAGACATGGGTACGGATCTCTCGACCACTCCACGCCTTCTCGACCGCGGACGGTATCGGCGCAAGGTGCAACGGTGTCTGGACACCCTGGCCCGTATGCTCACCGATGGGAGTTTTTCCTTTCCCCGCAAGAATATCGGCCTCGAGGTCGAGCTGAACCTCGTGGACGAGCGGTTGCGCCCGTCGATGACCAACTCGGCGGTGCTGGATGCGCTGGACGATCCGTCCTTCACCACCGAACTGGGTCAGCACAACCTGGAACTGAACGTGCCGCCGCGGCCGCTCGCCGGAGATTCGGCTCTGCAGCTGGAAAACGATCTGCGGGCCTACCTCGGCAAGGCCGCGGCCACCGCGAGCGACACCGGTTCCACCCTGGCCATGATCGGTATCCTGCCCACCCTCGGCCACGAGCACTTCGACCAGAAATGGCTCACCAACAAGGCACGTTATTCGTCACTGAACGACGAGATCTTCGCTGCCCGCGGGGAACGGATTGCGCTGGCGGTGGACGGTGCGGCACTACCCGACACCCAGCCGGAACGCCTGCGCAGCTATGCGGAGTCCATTCTTCCGGAAGCCGCCTGCACTTCGGTCCAGCTGCACCTGCAGGTGGCACCGGAGGAGTTCGCCGCGCACTGGAACGCCGCGCAGTGCCTGGCCGGCGTGCAGATCGCGCTCGCCGCGAATTCACCTTTCCTGCTGGGCAAAGCGCTGTGGCACGAAACCCGGATCCCGTTGTTCCAGCAGGCCACCGACACCCGTCCGGAGGAGCTGAAAAACCAGGGGGTCCGGCCGCGAGTGTGGTTCGGCGAACGCTGGATCACCTCGATTTTCGACCTGTTCGAGGAGAACGTCCGCTATTTCCCCGGCCTGCTTCCGGAAACCGACACCGAGGATCCGCTCGAAGCGCTGGAATCGGGCCAGGCACCCAAACTTTCCGAACTGCGCCTGCACAACGGCACGATCTGGCGCTGGAACCGGCCGGTCTACGACGTGGTCGACGGGCTGCCGCACCTGCGCGTGGAAAACCGCGTGCTGCCTGCCGGTCCGACGGTGGCCGACATCGTCGCGAACGCCGCGTTCTTCTACGGTGCGCAACGCGCGCTCGCCGAGGACGAACGCCCGGTCTGGACCCAGATGTCGTTCCAGGCCGCGGAAGAGAACCTGTACGCGGGCGCACGCAAGGGATTCGATGCGCAGCTGTACTGGCCGGGCATCGGCTGGATCCCGCCGGACGAGCTGGCCCTGCGCGTCCTGCTGCCGCTGGCCCACGAAGGCCTGCGCCGTTCCGGCGTGTCCGACCAGGCGCGGGTGCGTTACCTGGGCATCATCGAACGCCGGTGCCTCGCCCGCCGCAGCGGTGCGACCTGGCAGCGCGACTACGTGCGGCGCGCCGAGGACCGCGGCGCCGACCGGGAAACCGCACTGAACCGGATGCTGGGCCGGTACCTGGACCTGTCGGCGGCGGGCGAGCCGGTGCACACCTGGCCGCTCGCCGACTGAACACGGCGCCGCTTCCCCTACAGTGTTTTCACCGGAAGGGGGTGGGGCGCATGCCGAAGGTGCTCGGCGGCTCACTCGAAGCACACCGCCGCGAGGTGCGTGCGCGGGTGTTCGAGGTGCTGCGTGCGCAGCTCTACGAGCGCGGTTTCGACGCGATCACGCTGGCCGGCGTCGCCGCGGCGGCGGGCGTCGGCCGCACCGCGCTGTACAACCACTTCCCGGACAAGGAAAGCCTGCTCGTCGCGTTCGTCGAGGACGAAGCGGCGCAGTACGTGGCACGGCTGCGGACGGCCGTGGAGGCGGAACCGGATCCGGTCGCCCAGCTGGCCACGTTCGTCCGGCTGCAGCTGCGCGTGCTCGCCGAGCACCACCTGCCGCCGGGTGCCGCACTGGAGTCCGCGCTCGCGCCCGCGGCGTACCAGCGGATCAGCGCGCACGCCGATCCGATCACCGGACAGCTGCGGGAAGTACTGCTCGCGGGCGTGGACGCGGGCAGCTGGCCCGCCCAGGATGTGGACGTGGTGGGCGCGATGATCACCGCCGCGCTGGGCAGCAGGCAGGTGATCGACGTACCCGCGGACCAGCTGGACGAGGTGATCGAGACGGCCGTCCGGTTCGTGCTGCAGGCACTCGGTTCGGTGCAGGTTTCCAGATCCGCGCCTGATTTAGGCTAGCCTAAGCCGCAGTAGTGGCCTACGCTCTTTCTGACAGCCTGTCAGATCGATTGCCGGAGGCCTCATGTCGGTGACCACGGACCTCGACGCGCACCCGTTCTCCAAGCAGCTGCGTGCCTCCACCTGGACGGTGCATCAGAAGGCCAACCACTCCCGGTACATGAGCGCACTGTTCGGCGGCGAACTGCCGCTGTCGGGCTATGCGCGGCTGGCCGTCCAGTACTACTTCATCTACCAGGCGATCGAGCGCGCCAGCGACGCGATGACCGGGGACGCGGTCGGCGGTGAGTTCGTGTTCGACGAGCTGCGCCGGCTGCCCGCACTCGAACGCGATCTGGCGCACCTGGTCGGTCCCGGCTGGCGCCACGAGATCCGGCCGCTGCCGGCCACCGCGGCCTACACCGCGCGGATCACCGAGGCATCCGGCTGGGCGGGCGGCTACGTGGCCCACCACTACACCCGCTACCTCGGCGACATCGCAGGCGGTCAGGCCATCCGGCGGCTGCTGGAGAAGACCTTCGACCTCACCGGGGCCGGCACGCTCTTCTACCACTTCGACCTGAACGGCAGCGCACCCGCGTTCCGGGACAACTACCGGGCCAAGCTCGACCAGGCGCCGTGGAGCGAGCAGGAGCGCAGCCGGGTGATCGGCGAGTCCAGGATCGCATTCGAGCACAACATCGCCGTCTTCGACGAATTGGCCGCCGAACTGGAGCTGGGCAGCGCAACCGAATGAATCCGGTCACAGCACATTGACCTCCAGCTAACTGGAGGTACCAGTCTCGGTTTCGCACCATCCGCACCCGGGTAGCCGGTGTCGACCCGTGGGATGACACCGCCCCCGCTCGCCGGGGACCCCGGTTTGCTACTAGGTTCGACAGTACGGACTTGCGTCGAAGACAGTTAGGAGGGCCAATGGCCCGCTACGAGCTGCCCGAACTCGACTACGACTACGGCGCCCTTGCGCCGCACATCTCGGGCGAGATCAACGAGCTGCACCACAGCAAGCACCACGCGACCTACGTCAAGGGCGCGAACGACACGCTGGACAAGCTGGAGGCCGCTCGCGAAGCGAACGACTTCGGCTCGATCGTCGGCCTCGAGACGACGCTGGCGTTCAACCTCGCGGGCCACGCGAACCACGTCGTGTGGTGGAAGATCCTTTCCCCGGAAGGCGGCGACAAGCCGACCGGCGAGCTGGCCGCGGCGATCGACGAGGCGTTCGGCTCGTTCGACAAGTTCAAGGCCCAGTTCACCGCCGTGTCCACCACGATCCAGGGCAACGGCTGGGGCGCGCTCTCCTGGGACCCGATCGGCAAGACGCTGATCACCCAGCAGCTGCGCGATCACCACAACAACCTCATCCTGCCGACCGTGCCGATCCTGCTGGTCGACGTGTGGGAGCACGCGTTCTACCTGGACTACAAGAACGTGAAGCCGGACTACGTCAAGGCCCTGTGGAACATCTTCAACTGGGCGGAGATCAGCAAGCGGTTCGACAACGCCGTCGCGGGCGGCAACGGCCTGCTGCTGAGCTGAAGCTCGACCTGATCCACGCCGAACGGGGTCCTTCCGCACGGGAGGGGCCCCGTTCGGCTTTTTTCGCTTGACCTCGAGTGCACTTGAGATGTGAGAGTGGAGCCATGGACGTCGACGCCTACCTCGCCCGCCTGGACCTGCCGGTACCCGGCGCGGCCGATCTGGCCGCCCTTCGCGTGCTGCAGGAGCGGCATCTCGCCCGGGTCCCGTTCGAGAACCTGAGCGTGCACCTCGGCGAGACGATCGAGCTGACCGAGGAAGCACTGTTCGACAAGATCGTGCACCGGCGCAGGGGCGGTTTCTGCTACGAGCTGAACGGGCTGTTCGCCGCCTTGCTGCGTGAGCTCGGCTTCGAGGCCACGCTGCACGCGGCGCAGGTCTTCGGCCCGGACGGCGTGCCTGGGCCGCCGCTGGACCACGCGTGCGTACTCGTCCGCATCGACGGCGAGCAGTGGCTTGCCGACGTCGGCTTCGGCCGGTTCAGCAAGCAGCCGCTGCGGCTGTCCGCAGTGGAGCCGCAGCCGGACGCCGAGGGCGAGTACCTGCTGCTGGACGCGCCCCACGGCGACGTGGACGTGCTGCGCGACGGCGAGCGCGTGTACCGCCTGGAGCGCCGGCCGCGGCAGCTGTCCGACTTCACCCCGATGGCCTGGTGGCAGTCGACCTCGCCGGACTCGCACTTCACGCAGACCCTCACCTGCTCCCGCCCGACCGCACAAGGCCGGGTGACCCTGTCCGGCAACCGGCTGATCGAGACGGTCGACGAGGTGCGGCACGAGCAGGAACTGCCCACCGACGAGGCCATCCGCCTCGCCTACCGGGTGTACTTCGGTCTTCGGCTGCCCCGCCTGCCGGTACCACCCGACGAACACCCCTTGACGACCCCCTCGCAGGACCCGACCATGAACCCGTCCTGACCCGGCCGCAAGCGGTCCGACACGAACAAGACCGAACCCCAGCCGCCCCCACGGGAACGGGGTTTACCTCGGACGGGCCTGCACCAGCAGGTTTGTCCCGGACTGGGCCGCACCACCGGGCCTGACTCGGGCCAGGCCGCACGAGCAGGTTTGTCCCGAGCCGGGCCGTACCACCGGGCCTGCCTCGGGCAGGGCCGCACCCCGGACTCGCCTCGAGCGGGTCTGGACAACCAGGCTTGTCTCGAGCGGGCTTGTCTCGGGCTGGGCCGCACGACTGGGCTTGCCTCGGGCCAGGCCGTACAACCGGGCTTGTCTCGGGCGGGGCCGCACCCCGGACTCGCCTCAAGTGGGTCTGGACAATCGGGCCTGTCTCGAGCGGGCTTGTCGAGAGCGGTTGGCACCGCAACCGGCCAGCCGCACTCGGGCCGACCGTGCTCGGGCCGGCGCAGTCCGGGCCGACTGTGCTCGGGCCGGCACAGTCCGGGCCGACTGTGCTCGGGCCGGCACAGTCCGGGCCGACTGTGCTCGGGCCGGCACAGTCCGGGCCGACTGTGCTCGGGCTGGCACAGTCCGACCTGGCGCAGTCCGGGCCGTACATGAACGGAGCCCCGCACCCGGGGTTCCCAGGTGCGGGGCTCCGTCCGTTCCCGAACTGACTGCCGCTCCCACCACGAAGCGGACATGTATGAGGTTAGCCTAACCTCATCAACGCACGCAAGTCCGTCCCGGCGGAGACCCGCGTCTCACTCGTCCGAGTGACAACTTTCGGCGCGCGGAAAGGCCCTCTCACCCTGGGGCGAGAGGGCCCTTCGCAGGTCTTTTCCCAGCTCTCAGCGCTGCAGTACGCGCAGTCCGCTGCTGAAGCGCCGTTTCGGCAAGGACACTCCGCCGCGACGGACCAGCACCACTGCGCACACCACGGCCGCGATCAGGGAGAGCGCGCCACCGATGTAGAACGGCGAGCGCCCGCCGAACGCGTCGGCCATCCAGCCGGTCATCGGGCCGCCGATCGGGTTGCCGCCGATCAGCACCAGCACGTAGAGGCCCATTACGCGGCCCCGCATCTCCGGCGACACGGACGTCTGCACCAGGGTGTTGGCCGTGTTCAGGAAGGTGATCGTGGCGAAGCCGAGCGGGATCAGCCCGATGCCGAAGGCGAGATAGCTCGGCATGAACGCGGTGATGAACTCGAACAGGCCGAGCAGCGCACCGGACAACAGCAGCAGCCGCACCCGCGGACGGCTCCTGATCCCCCGCCGCGCGGAGGCGAGCGCGCCGGTGAAGGTCCCCACCGCGACGAGTGTGGACAGCAGTCCGTAACCGTCGGCCTGGGTGTGGAACACGTTGGCGGCCACGATCGGCAACGAGGTGAAGTAGGTGATGCCGAACGTGCTGACGAAGAACACCAGCACCATCACGGTGATCAGGTCGGAGCGCCGTCGCACGTAGCGCAGGCCCTCGACCAGCTGACCCTTCGCGCGCGGGACGGCAGGGCCGCGGAACAGCTTGGCCGGGTCCATCAGCGCGACCCCGGTGATCACCGCGATCGTGCTGACCGCGTTGGCCATGAACAGCCAGCCGGTGCCGACCCAGGTGATCGCGAACCCCGCGATCGCCGGTCCGGCGATGCGGGCCATGTTGAAGATCGACGAGTTCAGCGCCACCGCGTTGGCCACCTGGTCGCGCCCGACCATCTCGGCCACGAACGACTGCCGGGTGGGCACCTCCATCGCCGAGGTGACGCCGAGCAGCATGCACAGCAGGTAGACCTGCCACAGCTGCGCCACACCTGCCAGGTCGAGCGCCCCGAGCAGGACCGCCTGCACACAGTTCGCCGCCTGAATGATCATCAGCAGCCTGCGCTTGTCGACGCGGTCGGCCAGCACCCCGGCCCACAGCGACAGCAGCAGCGTCGGCGTGAACTGGAAGGCGACCGCGATGCCGAGCGCAACCGGGTTGTTGCCGGAGAGGGTGAACACCAGCCAGTCCTGCGCGATGCGCTGCATCCAGGTGCCGACGTTCGAGATGACCTGGCCGGTGAAGAACAGCCGGTAGTTGCGCACCCGCAGGGAGGAGAACATGCCGCGGCTCTTCTTCGGCGCGGCCTGCTGGGCCTGCTGCTCCGCGGCTCCCGGTTTCACCCCGGACTCCGGTTCGGCCTTCGCCTGTTCCGCACCCGGCCCGGGTTTCGCCGTCTCGGACTCCGGCTTCCGCCCGCGCTCGGAATCCGGATTCGGACCATCGGCTGCGACGTCGCCGGGTGGGCCCGGCGGAGCTGACGGTGGTGCCGTCTCCCGGGTAGCAGTGGGTTCGGTCGGACGTCCTGTTTCGCTACCCGTGGTGGTCACCGGTGCTAGTTCCCCGCCATCCTGTCGATGATCTCCGCGGCTCGGTTGAGCACCTGCAGCTCTTCCTCGCCGAGTTCGGCCAGTTGCCGGTCCAGCCACGCCTCCCGCACCGAGATGGCCTTGCGCACGTAGGCCAGCCCGTCGTCGGAAAGTTCGACGATGGCCTGCCTGCCATCCGTCGGATGCGGGCGGCGCTCGACGAAACCCATCTCCTCGAGCGCGGCGATCACCCTCGTCATCGAGGGCGGCTGGACGCCTTCCTTCGCGGCGAGCCGACCTGGGGTCAGCGGACCGCATTTGTACAGGGTGGACAGCGCGGCGATCTGCGTCAGCGAAACGTCGTCGCCCACCCGCTGTGCCCGGAGCCGGCGGTTGAGCCGGACCACTGCGAGGCGCAGGCGGCTCGCCAGGGAGCGCTCGTGCGGATCGCCGGACATATTAGTTAGCATACCTCACGACCCGGCCCGATCGTTCCCACGAGTGAGCGATCTCGCGCCGGTCAGGACAGCGCAGCCTGGATCGGACCGACCGCGAAGTAGCCGACGAACGCCACCGCGATCACCCACATCAACGGGTGCACCTGCCGGGCCTTGCCGGTCACCGCGCGGATCACCACATAGCTCACGAAGCCTGCTCCGATTCCGTTGGCGATCGAGTAGGTGAACGGCATGACCACGATCGTCAGGAAGGCGGGCAGCGCGATCGAGAAGTCGGTGAAGTCGATCTCGCGGACCTGCGCCATCATCAGCGCGCCGACCACGACCAGCGCAGGTGCGGCGGCCTCGACCGGGATCACCTGGTAGAGCGGGGTGAGGAACATCGCGGCGAGGAACAGCACGCCGGTCACGATGTTCGCCAGCCCGGTGCGCGCGCCCTCGACGATGCCGGACGCGGACTCCACGAACACCGTGTTCGAGCTGGCCGAGCCGAAACCGCCCGCCGCACCGGCGAGCCCCTCCACGAACAGCGCCTTGCCCACGTTCGGCAGCTGGCCGTCCTTGCCGACGAGGCCGGCTTCCTTGCCCAGTCCGGTCATGGTGCCCATGGCGTCGAAGAAATCGGCGAGCACCAGCGTGAACACCAGCAGCACCACGGTGATGATCGGCAGCCGGGTCCAGGCGCCGAAGGACACGTCGCCGACCAGCGACAGATCGGGCAGCCCGAGGACCTGGTCCGGCAACGCCGGATAGCCGAGGTTCCACCCCTTCGGATCGGCGCCGTTCGACGGCCCCGCCTTCACGATCGCCTCCACCACGATCGCGAGCACGGTGGAGCCGAGCACGCCGATCAGGATCGCGCCCTTGACCCGCTTGGCCACGAGAAACGCGGTGAGCAGCAGACCGACCACGAACACCGCGGTCGGCCAGGAGGCGATGGAGCCGTTGATACCGAGCCCGACCGGCACCGTGGTGTGCGCGTCGTCCGGGATCCGGCGCACGAACCCGGCGTCGACGAGCCCGATGAAGCAGATGAACAGCCCGATACCGACCGCGATGGCCGATTTCAGTTCGGCAGGCACCGCCCGGAACACCGCGGTGCGGAAGCCGGTGAGCACCAGCAGCACGATGATCACGCCCTCGATCACCACCAGGCCCATCGCTTCCGGCCAGCTCATCTGCGGGGCGATGGTGACCGCGAGCAGGCTGTTGATGCCGAGCCCGGTGGCGATGCCGAACGGGTAGTTCGCGACGAGGCCCATCAGGATGGTCAGCACCCCGGCGACCAGCGCGGTGACCGCCGCGACCTGCGGCACCGGCAGGATGTGGCCGAGCACGTCCTCGTGCGCGGACGGGCTTCCGGCCGCGAAACTACCGATGATCAGCGGGTTGAGGACCACGATGTAGGCCATCGTCACGAAGGTGACGACCCCGCCGCGGACCTCCCGCCCGGTGCTCGACCCGCGTTCGCTGATCTTGAAGAAGCGGTCCAGTGTGGACCGTGACCCGCTGTGCCGTTCGCTGCGCTCCGCCATTTCCCTGCCTGTCTCGCTGCCGGTCCGGGGTAGGCTGCACCACGTGGATGAACCGACCGGTGCCCCGGACGTTACGGGCTCGTTGCGGCACACGCCGGAACTGCCCAAGCGGCTGACCGACCTGACCCCGGTGGTGATCGTAGGTACCACGCTCTGGCTGGTCGCACTGGTGGTGCTGTTCTTCGGCGCGCACGGGGTGTGGGTACAGACCGCGCTCGCCGGCGTGGTGCTCGGCCTGATCGGCTTCGGCATCATCTTCTGGCAGCGTGCAGCCGCCCGCCGCGGTTCGAAATCGGCCCAGCGGCTCTAGCTCAGTTCAGCAGCGTGCGCGGTGCCGGGTCCTCCAGCAGTGCGGTGATCCGGTAGCGCTCGGCCCACCGGCCGCCGGCCGTGGCGAACGCCCTTGCCAGGCCTTCCGAGGTGTCCGCGGCATGCAGCCGGTCGTCGGACCACCACGGAACGTCGTACTCGGTGCCGTCCACGGTCACGGTCAGCGGATCGTGCAGCAGCAAACCGCCGTCGGGCAGGGCGAGGCCGAGTTGTTCGGCAACGAGCAGCACAGCGGGCAGCTCGGCCCAGGCCACGTATTCGCCGGTGCTGGTCACCTCGGCGGGCAGGCCACTGGCGGTGGGCAGGTCGAGCAGTTCGGCGAGCCGTTCCGGGTCCTGCGGTGCGACCACCATCCGGCTGGGCTCCAGTACCGCGGCGAACCACGGCGCGTCGAGCACCACGGCTTCCGTTGCCACCGTGCCGTCCGCCACCCGGACGCCGGCGGGTGCGTCGAGGTCGGCCACTTCGACCGGCGCGGCCACCAGCGCGGCGTGCGCGCGGGCGACCAACCCGGGCGCCGGGGTGCGAGCCGGATCGCCGAGGCGGTCGAGCAGATCGGTCACGTCCTCGGCAGTGTCGAGGACGAGCTCTGTCCGCACCCCGGTGACCAGCAGCAGATCGTCGGTCAGGCCGAGGTCCGGGACCACGTCGTACAGTCCGGCGAGCCCGGTGGCCGACGGCATCCGCCATGCGCCCGGCGGTTCCCCGGCCAGCAGCGCGTACTGGCTAAGCCACCACGCGGCGTGCCCATCCGGGGTGTGCAGTGCTTGCCACGTCTGCGGACGCGCGGCCAGCAGCCGCAGCGCAGCAGGCCAGGCGTCGTCCGCGACGAGGTCGAGATCCCGCACCGCGACCACAGTCGACGGCTCGCAAGCCTCCCACCACAGGTCTTCGTCCGGCAGATCGTGGTCGGGCTCGTGTGGTTGCTCGTCGCGGACCACGGCGAACGAATCGAGCACCCCGGTGGCCACGAGCGTCTCGGCAGGCCAGTCCTCGGCGAATTCCTCGTCGAGGACTGCGAGTGCGCCATCGGGCTCGAACACCTCGGGGTCGAACACGTCCAGCAGCGGGGAAGCGGGCAGCACCACCTCGGCTGCCCGGCGCCAACCGTCCTCCGTGGGCAGTGCGAGCGCAGCTGTCCAGCCTGGCGCCTGATCACCGCATTCGGCAACGAGCCGGAGCACGGCACCGGCGAGCACCATTCCGTCCGAACCGGACTGAACGTCGGCCACGCTGCGCTCCACTGCGTACTGCACTTGCTCGGCTTCGAGCAGCTGCCGCGCGTCGGCGTGTTTGGCACCGAGTCGTTCCAGCAGCGGATGCGCTGCAGCGGGGTGCACCAGACGCAGTCCTGGAACGTCCACATCGGACAGTAGTTCGAGCAGTTCCCCGCTGCCTTCCACGAGCAACGCACCCTGGACGCCCGGCAGCGTGCGACCGTCGGACAGCGGCACCGGCAGCCCGTCGAGCTGCGCCGAGGTGAGGGCGTGTCCGTCGACCGCCTTCGCCAGCACCGCGTAGAGCTCGCGCCACCATTCGGGTTGCCGGTCGATACCGGTCAGCAGCTCGAGTACATCGCCGATTCCCTGCAGTTGAGCGGAAACCGGCTTCAGCAGCCGGACTGCGGACGGCGGCACGACCACCAGCCCCGGCACCAGATCAGCCAGCAGCGAGGACAGCCCCGGGGCGTCCACGTCGAGAATTCGCGCCTGCCTGCCCGGCACGACCTCTCCGTCTACCGTGGAAAGCCAGGGCTGCCCGGACAGTTCGGCGAAAATGAACTCGCCGAGCTGTGAGTCCACAGTAGATTTGGGGAATCCTGCCGCGGGAATGAGCGCAAACCGGTGCTCTGGCGGCAGCTCCCGCACGAGAGCGACGTACTGGCCTGCCGCGTCCCGCAATGCTTCGGTGAGCCCGTCGCCCGGAAGAACCCTTCGCCGCGACGGCTCCAGCGGCACCGCCAGAATCAGCCGCGCGGGCAGTGAAAGCTCTTCGTCGGTAGGGGTCGGTGCGTGCAGCACATCGTCGTTGAGCGGGCGGGGGACACCCTCGTCGTCCACCGGGACCGCCCACGGTCCATGCGTGCGCCAGCGCGCCTTCCCTTGTGGACCATCAATCTGCACGATGCCGTCGCCGGTGCGAGTCCACACGCGACCGTCTACTTCGGCTTCGGCAAGCCACGGCAATGCGAGCAACAGGTCGCCGATTTCCCCGGCGACCTCGTCGAGCAGCGCCCGCCCCTGCTCCCGCAACGGCAGCCGGACCTCGGTGTCGTACCCCGCCGTCGGCTCCTCGTCGACCGGGAACGGCAGCCGCAACACCGGTACGTCACCGGACCTGGCGGCTTCCTCCCTGGTGCGCCGGGCGGAAAAGCCGACCGCCCCGGTGGTGGAAACCACGCGCGGCTCGTCGGTCACCGTGAGCACGGCGGCGAACCCGATCCCGAACCGCCCGACCGTGCCGAGCTGCTCTTTCCCCGACGCCCGCAACGAGGCCAGTGACTCGACACCTCGTGCATCCAACGGTGCACCGGTGTTCGCAACCCGCAACTCACCGTCCACAACGGACACCCGGAGTCGGCCAGGCACCCCTGCCGCCTGCGCGGCATCCGCCGCGTTCTGCGCAAGCTCGACGAACAACCGATCCCGGTACGCGCCGACCCGCAGATCCCGCTCGGAATTCGTGTCCTCGGTGAACCGGGTGGGTGAATCCCGCCAGGCCGCCAGCACCGCCGAACGCAACCGCCCCGTCCCGAACGGATCAGCCTCAGCGCCGGCCCTCACCGGCCGTCGCCACTCCCGCCGACCTCTTCACCATCGGCGCCACCCCGCCCCTCGAACCCAAACCCCTGAACCGCCCCGGCAACACTGTCGGAACCGGAGCTTGCGGCGTCGTTGGAACCGGAATCTGCCGCCGCCTCGGGAGCGGAGTCCGGTGTCGCCCCGGCCGTGGAGTCTGCAACCCCTTCGGTTGCGAAGCCCGCAACACCCGCCGAGGCGGAGTCAGCAGCCTCCTCGGTGGCGGAGCCCGTTGCCTCCTCAGTGGCGGAGCCCGTTGCCGCCTCGGTGGCGGAACCCGTTGCCGCCTCAGTTGCGGAACCCGTTGCCGCCTCGGTGGCGGAGTCGGTAGCCGCGTCGGCCGTGGGGGCCGAGTCCGGAACCACGTCGGTGGCGGAGTGCGCAACAGACTCGGCGGATCCGGCGGTACCGACCGGCTCGCCAGTCCCAGCTGCCTGCTGAACATCCCTGTCAGCGACAACCCCGGAAAGCCCCTCGGACCCCCCGGAAGGCTCCGCAACCTCGTCGACCGCGGGCGCCTCGCCGGGCACGATCTGCTCCGCGGCATTGCCGACCGTAGGCACCACGTCGGGTACGACCTCAGGCACCTCCGCAGCATTGCCGGCCGCAGGCACCTCCGCTTCCGCGGCGTTGCCGACTGCGGGCGCCTCGCCGGGCACGACTGCCTCCGTTGTCGCCGCGGGGGCACTCGGGGCGTCCGGCTCGGCCGGGGTCAGTGGTTCGGTCGGGTTCGGCGCGGCTTCGGTGGTCGCAACCGTCGCCGGATCCGCGGCCGGTTCCGGTGCCGAAGCCGACTCCGGTGCCGCAGTCGAGTCCACAACGGACTCCGGTGCCGCAGCCGCGTCCGCAACCGGCTCCGGCTCCGGTGCCGTGGCCGGTTCGGGGAGCGACGCCGGGCTGTAGTCGATCAGTGAATCGTCGTACACCAGTTCCGCCACCGGGACCGAGGACGTGACCTCGACCTGGACCTCCGAATGCGCGCCGCAGCCGTATTCGACGTCCACCACGTGACCGTCGGCGGGGGCGATGTCGTTCGCGCAGGCACCGAAGGCGGCGCGCAGCGAACCGGCCAGCGGCACGAAGAATCCGCAGGTGCCGCAGGTGCCGGGGGCGCTGCGGGCCATGTCCGAGCGCGGGCCGAACTCGCCGGTGTGCCAGCGGGCGGCCGCGTCCAGCCTGCCGTGCCTCGAGAGCACGTGCACCCGGCCGAGGCCGACCTCCTGCGCAGTCTCCTCGACCGCCGGATCGTCCGACCGCAAGTACGCGGGCACGAGCCGCAGGTCGTCCTTGTCCGCCGGGAACAGGTCACCGACGCCGAGATCGCCCGCGCGCACCCGCCGCTCCCACGGCACCCAGGTGGGCGCCACCAGTGCGTCGGGGCCGGGGCGCAGAGACAGCTCGCTCACCGTGACCGGTTCGTCCTTGTCGGTCACCGCCACCGTCACCGACCAGCGCCAGCCGCGGTACCCGGGCACCCATGCCTCGAACAGGTGGCTCAGCGAAACGGCGTCCTCCGGCTCCACGCCGACGTGCTCGCCGACCTGATCGGGCGGCGCGTCCGCCAGCACGGCGGCCCGCGCGACATCTTCGGCGTCGGCGAGCTTCCGGTGGAGAGAGCCGTCGTCCAGAGTCAACAGCAGCGTCATACCCCCAATTGTGCCGCACGCATCCGCGGCGCCCGTGCCAGGCTGTTCCTCGTGCGAACCCGGATCGTCGTGCCCCTGCTGACCCTCGCGCTGCTCGGCGGCTGCGGCGGCACGCAAGCCGCGCCCGCCCCGCCCGAACAGCTCGCTGTGCAGGTGCTCGAGACGCTGCCGCACGACAGTACGTCGTTCACCGAGGGCCTCGAGTATTCCGGCAGCACGCTGTATGAAAGCCGTGGCCTGGCGGGTCAGTCGGCGCTCACCGCGGGACCGGCCGGCGGACCGCCCGTGCGGCGCGTGGCGCTGCCGTCGCCGCTGTTCGCCGAGGGCATCACCGTGCTCGGTCCGAAGCTGTGGCAGCTCACCTGGCAGGACGGTGTCGCCATCGAGCGCGACTCGAGCAGCCTCGCCGAACTCCGCCGCGTGCCGTTCGACGGTGAGGGCTGGGGCCTCTGCCACCAGCCCGACGGACGGCTCGTGATGAGCAACGGGTCATCGACACTCACGTTCCGTGACCCGCAAACGTTTGCCATCACCGGTTCCGTCGACGTCGGCGAGGACCAGCTCAACGAACTGGAGTGCGTCGGCAACACGGTCTACGCGAACGTCTGGCAGACCGGCACCATCCTGCGCATCGACGCGGGCACCGGGCGGATCACCGGCCGGATCGACGCCAGCAGCCTCCGCACGCCGGTGCATCCCGGCGAGGACGTGCTCAACGGCATCGCCGCGGTGCCCGGCACGGACCAGTTCCTCGTCACCGGGAAACTGTGGCCATCGGCGTTCCGCGTGAAGTTCGTCCCGGAAACCCGGCGAACCGGCACGTGAGCGGGCGCAACCGGGCCCCGATGAGGCAGGATTGAAGCCGTGGCACTTTTCGGCTCGCGCTCCGGTTCCGGCGGCCCCCTCGGCGGGCAGTCGGGCAAAGGCCGCGGCCGCAAGAGCAAGCGCCGCTGGACCCCGGAACCGAGCGCCGCGCAGAGCCGCTCCTGGCGGGAACCGCCCCGGCCGACCCGGGTCGACCAGGCCGTCGATTCCCGCACGCGGCAGGCGCAGCCGGAGTACGAACCGCCACGCGCCCAGCCCGAGCACGTACCCGCGCAGCCCGAAGCGCCGCGGCCCCAGGCCGAGTACGCCCCCCGTGCCGAGGGCTTCGCGCCGGAACCACCGCGCGCCCGGCCGGACCGCGTTCCGCCGGAACCACCGCGCGCCCGGCCCGAATACCCGGCCGAGCCGCCGCGTGCCCGGCCCGAATACGTCGCGGCCGAGCCGCCGCGCGCCCGGCCCGAGGACGCCGCCGCGGAAGGCCGGATCCGCGAGAACCCGCGGGGTCGCCCGGAGCGTCCCAGCCCGTTCTACGACGGTCACTCGCGCGGGCCGACCGCCGACGAAGCGCCCACCGGTGAGGTTCCGGTTGGCCGTCGTATGCCTCCGCCGCGAGGTGCCCGGCCCTATCCGCCGCGTGATCACCGCACCGAGCCGGTGCGTCCGCGGCCGCACGACGGTCTGCCCGGCAGCGGCGAGTACGAGCACTACGACACCGGTGGCTACGCCGGCGAGCCACGCGTCAGTCCCGGCGCGGAAGAAGACCTGCACACCACGGCCGTCCCCGGTGCCGGATCGGTACCGAAGCTGCCGAAGAAGCTCACCGTCACGCGGGTCGCCGCGCTGCGCAGCCGCCAGCTGAGCGGGCAGGCCATCGGCATGTTCCAGCGGGCCACCAAGGCCGACGGCGCGGACAAATCCGGCCTCACCTCGCTGATGTACGCGGTGATGCTGAACTACGCCAGCGACGCCGCGATGGCGATCGCGCTGGCGAACACCCTGTTCTTCGCCGCCACCAGCGGGGAGAGCAAGGGCAAGGTGGCGCTGTACCTGCTGATCACGATCGCGCCGTTCGCGCTCGTCGCGCCGGTGATCGGCCCCGCGCTGGACCGGATCCAGCGCGGCAGGCGGCTCGCCATGTGCGTCGCCTCGGTCGGGCAGGGCCTGATGGCCGTGGTGATGGCACTGCACTTCGACGACTGGCTGCTCTACCCCGCCGCACTGGGGATGATGGTGCTGTCGAAGTCGTTCACGGTGCTGAAGGCGGCCGTCACGCCCCGCGTCGTGCCGCCGGAGATCACGCTGTCCAAGACGAACGCGCGGCTCACCGTGTTCGGCCTGGTCGCAGGCGGCGCGTTCGGCGCACTGGCCAGTGGTGTGAACAGTCTCGCCGGCTCGGCCGGCGCGCTGTGGTTCACCGCGGCGATCTGCGTGGCCGCGGCCGTGCAGTCGATGCGGATCCCGTCGTGGGTCGAGGTGACCGAGGGCGAGGTGCCCACGTCACTGTCCGCGCACCCGGAGGGCAAACAGCGCAAACAACGCCAGCCGATGGGCCGCCACATCGTGGTCGCCTTGTGGGGCAACGGTTCCGTACGGGTGCTCACCGGGTTCCTGATGATGTTCGCCGCATTCGCGGTGAAAGCGCAGACCGAGGGCGCCGGGCACAGCCCGTTCATGCAGTTGCTGCTGCTCGGCGTGATCGGCGCCGCGGCAGGGGCAGGCGGGTTCATCGGCAACGCGCTCGGCGCACGGCTGCAGTTCGGTTCGCCGGACCAGGTGGTGGTGAGCTGCGTGGCGGCCGCGGTGCTCAGCACGCTCCTCGCGACGCTGCTGCCCGGCCTCGCCACCGCCGCAGTCGTCGGTCTCGTCGGTTCGACGGCCAGTGCGCTGGCGAAGGTCAGTCTCGACGCGGTGATCCAGGAGGACCTGCCGGAGCAGTCCCGGGCGTCCGCGTTCGGCCGTTCGGAAACGGTGCTGCAGCTGGCCTGGTGCTTCGGCGGCGCGGTCGGGCTGTTGCTGCCGCCGACGTACTGGATCGGCTTCCTGGTGGTGACCGTGCTGCTGGCGATCGGGCTCACGCAGACCTATCTGGTCCGCCGCGGCGGTTCGATCGTGCCGGGGCTCGGCGGGAACCGTCCGCTGCGACCGGCGCCCACCGGCAGCTTCCCCGCGCAGGGCCGCCGGTAATCTTCGGGGCATGCGACGTTCCCGTGTGGTGGCCGTGCTCGCGGCCGGTGGTCTTGCGGCGGCAGGCTGTTCGGCGCCAGGGCCGGCCGAGGTGACCTTCTACGGCGACGGGCACACGATCCGCGTCGGCCCGATCGGCAACTGCGATCTGAAGACCGGCACCTGCGCGGCCGATCCGGGCGCGGCGGGCACGCTCAAGGTGCGACCGGGACGTTCGGTGCAGATCTCGGTACCGAAGGAGATCGCCGAGACACCGTGGAAAGTCACCGTGCAGTACGTGAACGGCGAGGGCCGGCGCCAGCCTCTCGACGAGCACATCATCACCACCGGCGACCGCTACGCCTACACCGCCGCCCCGCCGGCGAAGGACGACCAGATCACGGTCGTGGAGATCGCACAGGCATCGGTGATCAGCCGAACCGGCGACCCGAACGACGCCGAGCCGATCACCACGGCACTGTGGTCACTGCAGGTGCAGCCGGGCTGACCCGGCGAGAGTCACCGCAGGCACGGCCCAGCCGCCCCGACTGTTGCCACCGCAGGCACACCCCGGCCAACCCGGGGCAGTCACCACAGCCACCCCAGCCGACCCGGCGGAGTCACCACAGGCACCCCAGCCAACCCGGCGACAGTCACCACAGCCACCCCGGCCAACCCGGCGGAGTCACCACAGCCACCCCAGCCAACCCGGCGACAGTCACTACAGGCATCCCAGCCGATCCGGCGGCAGTTACCACAGGTGCAGTCCGGCCGACCGGCGAACGGGCCCGATCACGGGTCGAGGTCGCGTGCGACCGCGCGCATGATCTCCGCGATCTGCTTGGTGTGCTTGCGATCCGGGTAGCGATTGCGCCGCAGGTCGGGCTGGACCTTCAGCTCGAGCAGCTTGATCATGTCCTCGATGAGGCCGTGCAGCTCCTCGGCGGGACGGCGGCGAGCCTCGGCCACCGACGGCGGCGGGTCGAGCAGCCGGACGGAAAGCGCCTGCGGCCCGCGTCGGCCGTCGGCAACGCCGAACTCGAGCCGTTGGCCGGCCTTGAGCCCCTCGACGCCTTGGGGCAGTGCGGCCTTGCGGATGTAGACGTCCGCGCCGCCGTCCTGCGTGACGAACCCGAACCCCTTCTCCGCGTCGTACCACTTGACCTTGCCGGTCGGCACTTCCCTCACCAGTCCTTCTGCTGTGCTGCTCACGACGAACGCGCCTCGGGCGTACCGAGGCGCGCGTTGTACCCAGCCTATCTCGCCACCGGCACCGGCGAGAAGTGGATACGGCGGTTACCCCGCAGCGGCGCCCCGCAGCCGCCCTTGGTGGCGCACCTCCGCCGCACAGTTACCCTTTAGCCATGGCAAACGCAGCGAAACCGGCGGGCAAGCCGGTCCTGATGCGGATCGGCATCGGCCTGTTCGGCATCGGCATGGCCGCCGTGCTGGCGGTGTTCGTGCTGTTCGCCGCGGGGCTGGAGAACCTGCCGGTGTGGCTGAGCGCGGTGGCCGGGGTGATCACCCCGCTCGGGTTGCTGCTGGGGCTGATCGCGCTCGTGCGTGAGGCTCGCTCCGCCAAGACGGGCTGACCCGGCCGACGACGGGTCCGCGAGGACCCGGTCAACGCGCGATCCGCGGTGGTCAGGCCGCCTGCCCGGCGAACCGGTTGGCGAACCACTCCGGGAACTCCGTCAGCGAGTCGAACACCACCTCGGCGCCCTCGGCGGCCAGCTCTTCCCTCGTGCACGGCCCGGTGGCGACCGACACCGCGACCGCGCCCGCCGCGTGCGCGCCCCGGACGTCGCCGAGGTGATCACCGACGTACACCTGCGCGCCGTGCGCCAGCAGCGCTTCCGCTTTCCGTGTCGACCACAGCTCGCCCACCACCTCGTCGACCTCCAGCCCCAGCGCGTCGACGTGCAGCTGCGCGTTCGGCGCGTACTTCCCGGTGACGACGACGGTGTTTCCGCCGGCCTGGTGCACCACCCGCAGCGCCTCGGCCGCGCCGGGCAGCGCGACGGTGACCGGCACGACCACCTCCGGGTACAGCGCGCGGAACCGGTCGATCAGCCACGGGATGCGTTCCTCCGGCGCCTCGAAACCACGCAGGATGTCGTCCAGCGGCGGCCCCAGGTTCGCGGCGAACCGCTCCCCGTCGAGCGGGAGACCGGACTCCGTGCCGAGCGCGTTCATCGCCGCAGCCATCCCCGGCCGCGAATCGATCAGTGTCATGTCGAGGTCGAATCCCACGGTCACTCCCACGCCGGCCACGGTAGCCGCCCGCACCGACAATCCCGGCATCCGCTGTACACAGCAGCTGATCCGGTCAAGTTTCTTGACACGTGACTCAGCTGTGTCAAGCTGACAGTGTGACAAGCTTCACCGAGCGCACCAAGGCTTCGCTGCGCGAGGCCCTGCTGGACGCGGCCGCCGAACTGCTGCCCGAGCACGGTCACCGGGCGCTGCGGATGGCCGACGTGGCCGCGCGGGCCGGCGTCAGCAGGCAGACCGTCTACAACGAGTTCGGCAACAAGGCAGCGCTGACCCAAGCGGTGGCATTGCGCACCGCGGCGGAATTCCTCGACGGCATCCGCCTCCGGTTCGAAGACGCCGAGAGCCTGACCACCGGCATGCACGGTGCAGTCGTCTACACGATCGAACACGCCAGGGAGAACCGGCTCATCGCCGCGGCGCTCGGCACCGAGGCAGGCGAAGACCTGCTCCCGCTGCTCACCACGCAGGGCGAGCCGATCCTCGCTGCGGCCGCCGAACTGGCCGCCCGGCAGTACCTCGCGTTCGAACCGCGGCTGTCCGCCGAATCGGCCGCACTGCTGGCGGAGACGGTGGTGCGGCTCTCGCTCAGCCACCTGGTGCTGCCGACGCATTCCGCGACCGCAGCAGCGGACGCCGTGCTCGCGGTACTCGCCCCCGCCATCGACCTGTTCGTCCACAACGGAGTGCAACGGAAGGGCCAGCCATGACCGAGACACTTCCCGAACTGCGCGACGGGTTCTCGTCGCTGCGCAGGAGCGGGCTCAACTGGGATTCGTTCCCGTTGCGGCTGTTCGTCAAGGGCAACAAGAAGTTCTGGAACCCGGCGGACCTCGATTTCAGCCGCGAACGTGAGGGGTGGGACACGCTCGACCCGGAGCAGCAGCGTTCGGCCACCTACCTGGTCGCGCAGTTCATCGCGGGGGAAGAAGCGGTCACCGAGGACATCCAGCCGTTCCTGCGGGCGATGTCGGCCACCGGGCGGTTCGGCGACGAGATGTACCTGACCCAGTTCTGCTTCGAGGAGGCCAAGCACGTCGAGGTGTTCCGGCGCTGGATGGACGCGGTGGGCCTCACCGAGGACCTGCACTCCTACGTCGCGGAGAACCCGCACTACCGCAAGCTGTTCTACGAGGAGCTGCCGCAGTCGCTGCGCGCACTGGAGGACGATCCCAGCCCGCTCAACCAGATCCGCGCGAGTGTCACCTACAACCACGTGATCGAGGGCAGTCTCGCGCTCACCGGGTACTACTCGTGGCAGCTGATCTGCACCCGGAACCAGATCCTGCCCGGCATGCAGGAGCTGGTGCGCCGCATCGGTGACGACGAGCGGCGGCACATGGCCTGGGGCACCTTCACCTGCCGCAGGCACGTCGCCGCGGACGACTCGCTGTGGGACGCCGTGCAGCAACGCATGGGTGAACTGCTGCCGCATGCGCTCAACATGATCCAGTGGGTGCAGGACCAGTTCGAGGAGGTCCCGTTCGCGGGCGACGACCCGGAGGAACTCCTCACCTACGCCGCCGACCGCGCCCAGCGCCGCCTCGGCGCCATCGAATCGGCCAGGGGCACCCCGGTCGAGCAGATCGACCTGGACTACTCGCCGGAGCGGCTGGAAGACACCTTCGGCGAGGAGGACGAGAAGGCGCTGGCCGAAGCAGCCACGGCGGCGACCACCTGACAAACCGCTCGCCCGCATGACGAACCGGCGGCGCCCACGCGACCGACCGGCAGCGACCATGGGACCCGACCGGCGGCGTCCGAGGGGCGGACCGGCAACCGCCCACGCGACGAACCAGCGGCGCCCGCGGGACGAACCGGCAACCGCCCACACGACCGACCGGCAGCGACCACCGGGGCGGACCGGCAACCGCCCACGCGATCGACCGGAAGCGACCACCGGGGCACCCGACGTCCGTCCACTTCAGACGGTCGCCGGGGGTGGTGCGGATCAGGCGTGTTCGCGCGCTGCGAGCTGTTCCAGTCCGAGCAGGGTCACGGACTGTTCCCGCATCTCCACCTTGCGCACCTTGCCGGTGACGGTCATCGGGAACTCGTCGACCACGTGCACGTACCGCGGGATCTTGTAGTGCGCCAGCTTGCCGTGGCAGAACTCGCGCACCGCCTCGGTGGTCAGCTCCGCCGCGCCCTCGCGTACCCGGATCCAGGCCATCAGCTCCTCGCCGTACTTCGCGTCCGGCACCCCGATCACCTGCGCGTCGAGCACATCCGGGTGGGTGTAGAGGAATTCCTCGATCTCACGCGGGTAGACGTTCTCCCCGCCGCGGATCACCATGTCCTTGATCCGGCCGGTGATGTTGACATACCCGTCGTCGTCCATGATCGCGAGGTCGCCGGTGTGCATCCAGCGCGCGGCGTCGATGGCCTCCGCAGTCTTCTCCGGTTCCTCCCAGTAGCCGAGCATCACCGAGTAGCCACGGGTGCACAGCTCGCCGGGGGTGCCGCGGGGCACCGTGAGCCCGGATTCCGGATCGACCACTTTGGACTCCAGATGCGGGCCGACCCGGCCGACCGTGGACACCCGGCGCTGCACCGAATCGTCCGCGCGGGTCTGCGTGGACACCGGGGAGGTTTCGGTCATGCCGTAGCAGATGGACACCTCCGCCATGCCCATCCGGTCGATCACCTGCTTCATCACCTCGACCGGGCACGGCGAACCCGCCATGATCCCGGTCCGCAGGCTGGACAGGTCGTGTGTGGCGAAGTCCGGATCGTTCAGCTCGGCGATGAACATGGTCGGCACGCCGTAGAGCGAGCTGCACCGTTCGGCCGCGACCGCGGCGAGCGTGGCCTTCGGCTCGAAACCCGGCGCGGGGATGACCATGCACGCGCCGTGACTGGTGCATGCGAGATTGCCCATCACCATGCCGAAGCAGTGGTAGAACGGCACCGGGATGCACACCCGGTCCTGTTCGGTGTAGTTGCACAGTTCGCCGACGAAGTAGCCGTTGTTCAGGATGTTGTGGTGGCTGAGCGTGGCGCCCTTGGGGAACCCGGTGGTGCCGGAGGTGTACTGGATGTTGATCGGATCGTCCGCGGACAGGCCTGCCTGCAGCTTCGCCAGCAGCGCCGGATCCCCGCCGCGGCCTTCGTCCAGCAGCCGGGTCCACGTCGGCGTGCCGAGCAGCACCACGAACTCCAGGCCGGGGCACTGTGGCCGGACCTGCTCGATCATGCCTGCGTAGTCGGAGGTCTTGAAGCTTTCCGCGGCCACCAGCATCCGCACGCCTGCCTGGTTGAGCACGAACTCGAGTTCGTGCGACCGGTAGGCGGGGTTGATGTTGACCAGGATCGCGCCGATCTTGGCCGTCGCGTACTGCAGGATCGTCCACTCCGCGCGGTTCGGCGCCCAGATCCCGACCCGGTCGCCCTTGCCGATGCCGTCCGAGACCAGCCCGTGTGCCAGCGCGTTCACGTCGGCGGCCAGTTCGCGATAGGTCCAGCGCCGCCCGGCCGCCCGGTCGACGAGCGCGTCGCGGTCGCCGAACGCGGCCACTGTGCGGTCGAAGTTGTCGCCGATGGTGTCCCCGAGCAACGGGACCTCGGACGTTCCGGAGGAGTAGCTGGGCAGGGCAGGCGTTTCGGGCATGGAATCCTCCCAGAACGGACGGTCGGCGTCGACGCGCAGAGTCTAGCTCCGCTACCCTGCCCCGGCTGACGACCGGCCGAATCCGGTACCGGGTCCGCTACGCTCGGTGCGGGTTGTGTCGGGCACGAGGGGACGGGGACATTGCCGGAGGAATTCTTCCTTGGCTGGACCGAGACCGACGTCGCGGTGCGGCGCAGCGGACTGCCCGCCTCGTGGCATCCGTTCGAGATCCGCAGTGCGGGCGCCACGATGACCGAGCACCGGATTGCCGCCGATCAGGCATGGGAGTCCCTGCGCGCTCGCGGCCTTGCCGACGACGACAAACTCGACCACGACCTCTCCGCCACGCTGCACGCCTGGACCCGGCCGGAGGTCCTGATCATCGTGCGTGCCGCGGAACTGCCTGCGGGCACCGTGCTGTACCGCGCCTGCGTCGGCGAGGGGCTGGGGGTGTTCTCGGTGCAGGCCGAGGAGGGGATCCACTTCCGGCAGGTCCGCCCGGACCGCCTGGTGGACACCGTGCTGAGCAACTTCCCCGGCTACCCGGCCCTTCCGGTCGCCCCGGTGGCGGTGACCCAGCGGGCCCCGCGGCGCACCGGCGCCGCCGCGGACAACGCCGACCAGGACTTCGCCTCCGACGCCCCGACACCGGCACGGCGCGACCGCGACGCACTGGCCGCGTACTCGCGCTGGCCCCTGCACCGGCACGGCACGGTCGAGCTGTCCCTGCGGCCGCACCACGGCACCCTGCGAGCCGTCTCGACGGCGACCTTCGTGGACACCGGCGGCGGGCGGTACCTGACGTTCTCCGAGCCGCTGCCGGACGGCGGATTCCGGCTCCGCTTCACCCCGTCGGACGGATCACACCTGCGGACGTGGCTGGTGGAGGCGATCGAGGAAGGCCTGCGGTGAGCGCTGCCGGACGGCCACGCGAAGACATCGAGAACCGGGGGAAACCCTGACGTCCCGCAGACCGCTCGACGGTACCGTTCAGTGCATGCGCTGCTACGTCGTGGATGCCTTCACCGGCAACGCGTTCACCGGGAACCCGGCAGGCGTCGTGGTACTCGAAGAGCCCGCCGAGCCGAGCTGGATGCAGCAGGTGGCCGCCGAGCTGAAGCACTCCGAAACGGCTTTCGTGCTCCCCGGCAAGCCCGGCGCGGCCACCGGGCTCCGGTGGTTCACCCCGGCCACCGAGGTGGACCTCTGCGGGCACGCCACCGTCGCCGCCACCCAGGTGCTCGGCGGTGACCGGACCTACGACACCCGCAGCGGTCTCCTGCGCTGCACCAAACACGACGACGGCTGGATCACGATGGACTTCCCGTCCGATGAGCCGCGGGAAAGCCAGGACGACCTCAGCCGGATCCTGCCAGGCACGACCCCGAAGTACGTGGGCCGGGCCAGTGAGAACCTGTTCGCCGAGCTGAGCAGCGCCGAACAGGTCGCAGCGGCCGAACCGGACCTCGATGCACTCGGCAACACCTGGACCGGACGGCTGATCATCACGGCGAAGGGCGGCGGCACCGACTTCGTCAGCCGGTTCTTCGGACCGGGCGTCGGGGTGGACGAGGATCCGGTCACCGGGTCGGCGCACTGCTGTCTTGCGCCTTACTGGAGCCGGAAACTCGGCAAAACCGACCTGGCCGGCACCCAGGTCTCCAAGCGTGGCGGAGTCGTCGGCGCCACGGTGAACGACGATCGAGTACTTCTGCGTGGCCGGGCGGTCACCATTCTGAGCGGGGAGTTGCACGTCTGATGCGCTTGATCCTGAACGTCATCTGGCTCGTCTTCAGCGGGCTGTGGATGGCGCTGGGCTACCTGGTGGCAGGCGTGATCTGCTGCATCCTGATCATCACCATCCCGTTCGGCATCGCGTCGTTCCGGATTGCCGGCTTCGCGCTGTGGCCGTTCGGACGCACCGTGGTCGACCGGCGGGACGCGGGGGTCGGATCGTTCCTCGGGAACGTGGTCTGGTTCGTGTTCGCCGGACTGTGGCTCTCCATCGGCCACCTGCTCAGCGGCGTGGCGCTGTGCATCACGATCATCGGGATCCCGCTCGGCCTGGCGAACTTCAAGCTGATCCCGGTCTCCCTGATGCCACTCGGCAAGGAGATCGTCGAACTTCCCTAGCCGTCCGGCGACCGGGTGCGCCCTAGTCGGCCGGGACGAACGGCAGCTTCACCACCAGGCAAGGACCGCCGACGAACAGGCCGCCGTCGATGCCCAGTGCTTTGCCGCCCGCGTAGAGGTAGGGGTCCTCGATCTGGGTCGGGTGGATGCCGAGCTGGTCGGCGATCACGCTGTGCCCGTGCACGATCCGCTCGCCGCCGAGGGTGTCCAGCAGGCGCTGGGCGTTCTCCTCACCGGACGGGCCGCGGAAGGCGTAGCGCGTGGTCATCCGGCGCCACACCTCCCACCAGGCCTCGAGATCGCTGCCGTTCAGGATCTCTTGCACGGTCGTGTTGATCGAGTCCAGATCGGATCCCCAGTCGAGGTACTCCAGGGTGTCCGAATGCATCAGCAGGTGCTCGTCCACCAGCGCGACCAGCGGGCGCTCGGTGAGCCATTCGATGTGCTCGGGCGTGAGCCGGTCCTGGTCCGACAGCAGGCCGCCGTTGATCTCCCAGCTGCGCGCGAAGCTGCGCGGGCCGAAATCGGACGGCACCGGGCGGTCGCCGAAGTGGTACATGCCCAGCAGCAGGATCTCGTGGTTGCCCAGCAGCATCTGCACCGATCCGCCCGCATCGGCCGCCTGCGGCTGCAGGTCGCGGACCAGATCGATGACCCCGACGCCGTCCGGGCCGCGGTCGGTGAAATCGCCGAGGAACCACACCCGGTCCTCGGCGCCGGTCCACTTGCCGTCGTCGTCGACGAGTCCCTCGGCGCGCAGCGCGTCGGCCAGGGCGTCCCGGTGCCCGTGGACGTCGCCCACCACGTACAAGCTCATCGCTCGACGATATGCCCTGCTCCCGGCCGGGTGACGGTCAGCCTTCGCCGAACGGGTCCATGGTTCGCCCGATCAGGTCCGCGACCGAGTCGAGCACCATCGTCGGACGGTACGGGTACCGGTCCGCCGACTCCTGGGTCGAGATGCCGGTGAGCACCAGGATCGTCTGCAGCCCGGCCTCGATGCCCGAGTGCACGTCGGTGTCCATCCGGTCGCCGATCATCAACGTCGACTCCGAATGCGCGCCGAGCCGGCGCAGCGCCGAACGCATCATCAGCGGGTTCGGCTTGCCCACGTAGTACGGCGAGCGCCCGGTGGCCTTCTCGATCAGCGCCGCAACGGACCCGGTGGCGGGCATCGAGCCGTCCACGCTCGGGCCGGTGGCGTCCGGATTGGTGGCGATGAACTTCGCGCCGCCCTCGATCAGCCGGATCGCGCGGGTGATCGCGCTGAAGCTGTAGGTGCGGGTCTCGCCGAGCACCACGTAGTCCGGATCGCGGTCGGTGAGCACGTAACCCACCTCGTGCAACGCGGTGGTCAGGCCCGCCTCGCCGATCACGAACGCCGATCCGCCCGGCCGTTGCGAGTCCAGGAACTTCGCGGTGGCCAGCGCCGAGGTCCAGATCGATTCCTCGGGGATGTCCAGTCCGGTGCGCTCAAGCCGGGCCCGCAGGTCGCGTGGGGTGTAGATCGAGTTGTTGGTGAGCACCAGGAAGTCGATGCCGTTGTCCCGCAGTTCGGCGAGGAATTCCTCGGCGCGGGGCACGAGGTGCTCCTCGCGCACCAGGACACCGTCCATGTCGCTCAGATAGGTCCAGCGGCCTTCGGTCGTCACCTTCGCGTGCCCTCGTTTCTCGATCACACCAGTCCAGGCGGCTGCTGAATCGTATCAGTCGACTGCCGGGTGCACAGCCACCATCGCCGCCTTGACCGACAGCGTCACCGGCGATCCCGGCTCCAGCGCCAGGTCCGCGACCGCGGCCGGAGTGAGGTCCGCGGACAGCCCGGACGCCCATGGCGGACCGCCTGCCACCCGCAACCGGATCACCGGCCCGTGCGGTTCCAGTCCGGCGACCGTGGTCTCCACGGTGTTACGCGGACTGCCCTCGTGCGCACCGTCGTGCGGGTACACCGCGACCGCACTCGGTTCGAACACCGCGACGGCCGCCTCGTCCAGCACGGTGTCCGGCGACAACAGCCCGGTCACCACCTCTCCCGAGGCCGTGCGCAACCCCTCCGCCACGGCCACGCCTGCCACCAGGTTCAGCCCGGCGATCCGGGCGGTGAACGCGGTGCGCGGCGCGCCGAGCACCTCCCGGGTCGGACCCCGCTCGACGATCCGGCCCTCCGCCAGCACCGCGACGTGGTCGGCGAGCGCCAGCGCGTCGAGCGGATCGTGGGTGACCAGCACGGTGGTCGGCCCGTCGCGCAGCACCCGGCGCAGCAGTCCGCGGATCGCAGGCGCCGAGTCCACGTCGAGCGCCGCGAACGGCTCGTCCAGCAGCAGCAGCTCCGGCGCCGACGCCAACGCGCGCGCGATCGCCACCCGCTGCTGCTGCCCGCCGGAGAGCTGACCCGGCCGCCGCTTCGCGAACTCGGCGGCGTCCACTTCGGTCAGCCATTGCGCCGCGATTTCCCGTGCCCGCACCCGGCTCTGCCCTGCCGAACGCGGCGCGAACGCGACATTGTCCACTGCGGACAGATGCGGGAACAGCAATGCGTCCTGGGAAAGCAGACCGATCCGCCGCGCATGCGGTGCCAGGTCGAGGCCGGGTCCGGCCAGCCGCCGGTCGGCGAGCGTCACGTCGGCGGCGGCCACCGGCAGCAGCCCGGCCAGGCTGCCGAGCACAGTGGATTTTCCGGAACCGTTGGGCCCCAACAGCGCGAGCACGGTACCGGTCGGCACGGTGAACTCGACATCGAGGGAAAACGTGCCACGGGAGAGCGCGAGCCGCGCGGACAGCGTCACCGCAGACCACCTTCCCAGGACCGCGGCCGGGCCACCGCGATCACCACGACGGCAACCACGATGAGCAGCAACGCGAGCGCCACCGCGCTGTCGGTGTCCACTTCGGCCTGGGTGTAGACCTCCAGCGGCAGGGTGCGGGTGACCCCCTCCAGACTGCCGGCGAACGTGATGGTCGCGCCGAATTCCCCCAGCGCGCGGGCAAAACTCAGCACCATCCCGGAACCGAGCGCGGGCAGCAGCAGCGGCAGCGTCACCCGGCGGAACACCGTCCACGGACGCGCACCGAGCGTCGCGGCAACCTGTTCGTAGCGGTCTCCCGAACCACGCAGCGCACCTTCGAGGCTCACCACCAGGAACGGCATCGCCACGAACGTCTGCGCAACCACCACCGCGGCCGTGGTGAACGGCACCTGCTGCCCGGTCAGCCAGTTCACCAGCTGACCGAGAAAACCCTTGCGGCCCAACAGGTACAACAGGGCGAGACCGCCGACCACCGGCGGCAGCACGAGCGGCAGCAGCACCACCGAACGCAGCAGCCGCACGCCCGGCAGCCGGGACCGGGCCAGCACCACGGCCAGTGGCACCCCGAGCAGCACACAGGCCACAGTGGACAGTGCGGCGGTCAGCACGGACAGTTGCAGGGCATTCAGCGACGACGGGGTCACCAGCAGTGCCGGGAACCGGGTGAGATCGCTGCGCACCAGCAGGCCGACGACCGGCAGCACCACCAGCGCCAGCGCGAGGACCGCGGGGAACCAGAGCACGAGGGGCAGCCGGGAATGCGGCGGCCGCGCACCGGCCGCCGCATTCGAGCCGCCCCTACTGGGCCGGGCCAAACCCGATCTTGGTCAGCTCGTCCTTGCCCTGCGCGCCGAGCACGAAGTCGCTGAACTGCTTGGCGAGCGCCGCCTGCGGGGCGTCCTTGACCACCGCGATCGGGTACTTGTTCACCGCACCCGAGGACTCCGGGAAGTCGACCTTGTCCACTTTGCCCGCAGCCGACGTGGCGTCGGTCACATACACCAGACCGGCGTCCGCGTCCCCGGACTGGACCTTCGCCAGCACCTGCTTCACGTCCGTCTCCTCGCTCGCCGGCTTGAGCGTGGTGCCGGTGTTCTTCTCCACCGTCTCGGTGGCCGAACCGCACGGCACCTGCTGCGCGCAGACCACCACGGTCAGCCCGCCCTTGGTGAGGTCGGAGAAGGACTTGATGCCCTTCGGATTGCCCTTTGCCACCGCGATGGCCAGCTTGTTGGTGGCGAACACGGTGGGCTGGCCGTCGATCACGCCGCCCTGTACCGCCTTGGTCATGTTCTTCTCGTCCGCCGAGGCGAACACGTCCGCCTTGGCCCCGTTGTCCAGCTTCTGCACCAGCGACGAGGAACCTTCGTAGTCGAAGGAAACCTTGACCCCGGGGTGCGCGGCCTCGAACTGCTTGCCCAGCGCGTTGAACGACTCGGTCAGCGAGGCGGCGGCGAACACCGTCAGCGTGCCGCCTGCCGGTGCGGGCGCCGAGCTGGAGCCCGAACCGGGACCGGCGCTGGGTTCGTCGTTCGAGCTGCACGCGCCTGCGAGCAGGGCGAGCGCCGTGGTGCCGGCGACGACGAGGGCGAGCTTCTTCATCTGGTTCCTTCCGGGGTTTCCACCACGACGGTGGTCGCCTTCACCACGGCCACCGCGAGCACACCCGGGCGCAGCCCGAGCTCGCGGACGGCTTCGGTGCTCATGAGTGACACCACTCGGTGCGCCCCGCACTGGAGCTCGACCTGCGCCATCACCTTGTCGGTGACGACCTCGGTGACCAGCCCCACGAACCGGTTGCGCGCGGAGCGCCCGACCGCCGACGGGTCCTCGGGGCCGGTTGCCTGCGCGCGGGCGAACCCGGCGAGCTGAGCCCCGTCGACCACCTTGCGGCCGGCGGCGTCCTCGGTCGCGCTCAGCTGACCGGCCCTGACCCACCGGCGAACCGTGTCGTCGCTGACGCCGAGCAGCCTGGCGGCCTCGGACAACCGAAATTGCGGCATGGCCGGAACATTATCGCCGCAGATGCGGAAAAGCCATGCGGGTGGCGATTTTCCGGGTAACGCTTTGAGTATTGCGAGCCACCCTCCGCGGCCGGCTTTCCGGCCGCACCCGGCGAACTCGGTCGGACCGGCCTGATCCCGCCTGTGACAAGGGATTCCGTGCCGGATCCGGGACCGGTTCGGCAAGCCGGAAAACCGGCTCGCGCGCGACCGGGGAACCAGCCTCCGGGATACCCGGCGGCCCCGGCGGCACGGACCACTCGCACGGGTCTGCTTTTCCGGCGTGAGCGAGCTATCCTGAACGCAATGACCGCAGTACATCTCGGGTTTCCTCGCGTCCCCGGTACACGAGGTCCCACTGACGCGCCCCGCCCCGAACACCCCGGTCTCCTCGACTCCTTCGGACGGGTGGCGACCGACCTGCGGGTCTCGCTCACCGACCGGTGCAACCTGCGCTGCACGTACTGCATGCCTGCCGAGGGCCTCGAATGGCTGCCCGGTGAGCAGGTGCTCACCGACGACGAGCTGATGCGGCTGATGCGCATCGCGGTCGAGCAGCTTGGCATCACCGACATCCGGCTCACCGGCGGCGAACCGCTGCTGCGCGCGGGCCTGGAGGACATCGTCGGGCGGATCACCGCACTGCAGCCGCGGCCCCGGGTGTCCATGACCACCAACGGGATCGGGCTGGCCAAGCGCGCGACCGGACTCGCCGCGGCCGGGCTGGACCGGATCAACGTGTCACTCGACACCATCGATCGCGATCGGTTCGCGAAGCTGACCCGCCGTGACCGGCTGCCGCACGTGCTGGCAGGCCTCGCCGCCGCGCGCGACGCGGGACTGGTGCCGGTGAAGGTCAACGCGGTGCTGATGCGCGGGCTGAACGAGCACGAGGCGGCGCCGCTGCTGCGGTTCTGCCTCGACGAGGGCTACCACCTGCGGTTCATCGAGCAGATGCCGCTGGATGCCCAGCACGGCTGGAACCGCACCGGAATGATCACCGCCGAGGAGATACTGGCGAAGCTGGGCGAGGAGTTCACGCTGTCGCCGTTCCCGGCAGCACGCGGCGGAGCACCGGCGGAGCGCTGGCTGGTCGACGGCGGACCCGGCGACGTCGGCGTGATCGCCTCGGTGACCAGGCCGTTCTGCGCAGCCTGCGAGCGCACCCGGCTGACTGCGGACGGCGCCGTCCGCTCGTGCCTGTTCTCGAACGACGAGACGGACCTGCGCGCCCTCGTGCGCGCGGGCGCGCGTGATGAAGAGGTGGCGGACGCGTGGCGGGCCACGATGTGGCGCAAGCTCGCCGGCCACGAGATCAACGAGGCCGGCTTCGCGCAGCCGATCCGGCCGATGAGCGCGATCGGCGGATGACCATGGCAGCTCGGCAGACGGCAGCCCCGGACGCGGCTGCCCGCGAGACGATGACGATCGTCGTCCGGTACTTCGCCTCCGCCCGCGCTGCGGCAGGGCTGGACGAGGAGAAGGTGGAGCTGCCCGCGGGCTGCTCCGTTGCCGACGCGATGCACGCCGTGCGCGAGCTGCACCAGGGGGAACTCGCCAGGGTGCTGGACGCGGCGAGCTTCCTCGTGAACGAGGTGGCCGTCCGCGATCGCACTCGAACGCTCAGTGACGGATCCCGTCTCGACGTCCTCCCGCCGTTCGCGGGCGGCTGAGGTTTCCGGCAGTTCGCCACGCACCGGGCTGAGTGCCACACAGACCGGCGGAGCACCGTCGTCCGGCCATTTGGTCCGGACCATGCCTGATGGCGGCGCAGCCGCATTCAGCAGCCCCGCGCGTTTATCCCTACTCTCCGAAGCAGTTCGCTCACGGCGTATTCAACGGTTTACCCGGAACCACTCCAGCTGCAGTGGCGGCGCACTCCGACTGTGGTTTAAGGTGCCCCCCGCTAAGCGGTACGAATGGTCCCTTGACGCCTTATCGGCGTGATCCAAGCCTCACGATCCGTGAAATATCTCGGCTAGGAAACGGACCGGTAACGGTGCTCTGACCTGCTGAAACTGGCCAATCGGGCGACGTTGCGTGGTGTTACTGTGATGTAGGTCACACGCCGAATAATTTCCGATCACGGCGCTCGTTACGTACCGTCGCTATTCGGTTGGCCCCGAACCGACCATGCAACACCGGGAATCCGTAGCGCCAAGCCCTGTCCAACGGATACCCGGACCCATACCCCGAGCGAAAGCATTCCCGGACAGGGACGAGGGGACGAAGACGACGCGTTGTGCGCCGTCCGCGTCTGCCGCCCGGCAACGGGCGGACGGGCTCCCAACCCGACCCGCAGCGACAAGCTCGTAGGCGCAGGAAGCCGAGATGTTTTCAAATGTCGTACCGAGGCAAACACCGCAAGATGTCCGCTGCCACCCGCACGATCGCCCGCGTCACTGTCGCGGGTATCGCGGTCGGAGCGCCCCTCGCGATCGCCGCGACCCCCGCGTCGGCGACCAACTGGGACGCCATCGCGCAGTGCGAGAGCGGCGGCAACTGGAACACCAACACCGGCAACGGTTACTACGGTGGTCTCCAGTTCACCCAGAGCACGTGGAAGGCCTACGGCGGTACCGGCAGCCCGCAGGGTGCCTCGCGTGACCAGCAGATCGCGGTCGCCGAGCGCGTCATGCAGGGCCAGGGACCGGGCGCCTGGCCGGTGTGCAGCAAGAAGGCCGGCAGCTCGTCGTCGTCCTCTTCGCACCACTCGACCAAGCAGCACAGCAGCAAGTCGTCGTCGAAGTCCAAGTCGACGAAGAGCACCACGCCGAAGAAGACGACCACCAAGCCGGTCGCCATCGGCAGCTCGAACCCGAACGGTGACTACACCGTCGTGGCCGGCGACACGCTGACCAAGATCGCGCAGAAGTTCAACGTCCAGGGCGGCTACCAGAAGCTGAAGGACCTGAACGACAAGTACGTGCCGAACGCCGACGTGATCACCGTCGGGCAGAAGCTCGCCACCAAGTGATCCGAGCCTCCTCGTGAGGCAGGTCCCGGCGCAGCTGCTGCTGTGTTCCGAACGAAAGGGCCCCACCGCGTCAATCCCCTGGCGGTGGGGCCCTTCTCGGTGTCCGGACCGGCTCAGGGCGAGTTGACCCACTCGTCCGTGCCGTCGGTGAAGTGCTGGTGCTTCCACACCGGCAGCCGGGCCTTGACCTCGTCGACGAGGTCCGCGCAGGCGGTGAACGCCGCTCGGCGGTGCTCTGCGGAGACGGCGCAGGCCAGTGCGATGTCGCCGATGGTCAGCGCACCCACGCGGTGGCTCACCGCGACCGCGCGGACGCCGGTCCACCGGGCAGCCAGCTCGGTGACCACCTCGGTGAGCACGTCCCGCGCGGTGGGATGGCCCTCGTAGGTCAGGTCCCGCACGCCCTTGCCGCGGTCGTGGTCCCGGACCACGCCGGCGAACGTCACCACGGCGCCGGCCGCCTCGTCCGACACGAGCCGGGCGTGCTCGTCGACCGACAGCGGCTGGTCGCTCACCTCGGCACGCAGGATGCGCACCTCGGCACGGGCCGCCGCAGCCTGCCGCGGGTGGTCGCCGCCGGCGAGCTGGTCCACGGCGTGCTCCAGGATGTCCTCGAGCACGCGCAGCCCGTCCTTCACGCCGCCGCTCGAACCGGGCAGGTTCACCACCAGCGTGCGGCCCGCGACCCCGGCCACACCGCGCGACAGCACGGCGGTGGGGACCTTCGGCAGCCCGGCCGCGCGGATCGCGTCCGCGACGCCGGGCAGCTCGTGGTCCAGCACCGCGCGGGTCACGTCCGGGGTCCGGTCGGTCGGCGAAATACCGGTGCCGCCGGTGGTCAGCACCACCGCGACCTGATCGGCCACCGCACCACGCAGCGCCACCCCCACCGGATCGCCGTCTTCGACGACCACCGGCGCCGGCACGTCATAACCCCGGTCGCGCAGCCACGCCACGAGCACCGGGCCGGTCCTGTCCTCGTAGACCCCCCGCGCGGCCCGGTTGGACGCCACGATCACCCTCGCCCCGCGCCGAGCCCGCTCCCCGCCGGTCGCCGCCTCCGCGGAAGGGAATCCGTCGCCAGTGCCGGCCGCCTCCGCGGAAGGGAATCCGTCGCCGGTGCCGGTCGCCTCTGCGGAAGTAGATGCGTCGCCAGTGCCGGTCGGCTCCGCGGGAGGGAATGCGTCGCCGGTGCTCATGTCTGCCGCTCCCAGGTTCCGGTCTTGCCGCCGTCCTTGCGGATCAGCCGCACGTCGTCGAGCGTCGCGGCCGGGTCGACCGCCTTGATCATGTCGTGCACGGTGAGCCCGGCGACTGCGACCGCGGTGAGCGCCTCCATCTCGACGCCGGTGACGTCGGTGGTCTTGGCTGTCGCGCTGATGTGCACCGCGGATCCGGCCAGTTCGAACTCGACCTTCACCCCGGACAACGCGATCTGGTGGCACAGCGGGATCAGCTCCGGCACCCGTTTGGCCGCCATGATCCCGGCGATCCGCGCCGTCGCCAGCGCGTCGCCCTTCGGCAGGCCGTTGGCCGACAACAGGTCCACCACTTCGGCAGTGGTGTGCACCGTGCCGCCGGCCAACGCCGTGCGCGCGGTCGCCGTCTTCGCTGAAACGTCGACCATCCGCGCGGCACCGGTTTCGTCGACGTGGCTGAGTTCGCTCACGTCGCCGAGGCTACTGCGTTACTGCGCTTTCTCCGCGCGCACCGCGTTGCGCACCGCTTCCGCGACCGCCGGGGCGACCGCGTTGTCGAACACGCTCGGCACGATGAACGACGCGTTGAGCTTCCCGTTGTCCACCACGTCCGCGATCGCGTCCGCGGCGGCCAGCAGCATGGTGTCGTCGATGTTGTGCGCGGCCGCGTCGAGCAGCCCGCGGAACACCCCGGGGAAGGCCAGCACGTTGTTGATCTGGTTCGGGAAGTCACTGCGCCCGGTGGCGACCACGGACGCGTGCTTCTGCGCCTCCAGCGGGTCGACCTCCGGGTCCGGGTTGGCCAGCGCGAAGACCACCGCGTCGGAGTTCATCGTGGCCACCTGCTCGGCCCCGAACAGGTTCGGCGCCGAAACGCCGATGAACACGTCCGCGCCGACGAGCGCATCGTGCAGCGAGCCGGACTGTTTGCCGGCATTGGTGTGCCCGGCGATCCAGGTGAGGTTGTCATCCAGGTTGCCGCGGTCGGGGTGCACAATGCCGTCGATGTCGGCGGCCACGATGTCCGCCGGGTTCTTGTGCAGCAGCAGCCGGATGATCGCGGAACCGGCCGCGCCGACCCCGCTGACCACGATCTTGCAGTCCTCGATGTTCTTGCCGACCACGCGCAGTGCGTTGCGCAGCGCGGCCACCACCACGATCGCGGTGCCGTGCTGGTCGTCGTGGAACACCGGGATGTCGAGCTGCTCACGCAGCCGCTTCTCGATCTCGAAGCAGCGCGGCGCGGCGATGTCCTCGAGGTTGATCCCGGCGTACACCGGTGCCAGCGCCTTGGCGATCTTGATGATCTCCTCGGTGTCCTGGGTGTCCAGGCACACCGGCCAGGCGTCCACGTCGGCGAACTTCTTGAACAGCGCCGCCTTGCCCTCCATCACCGGCAGCGCGGCGGCCGGGCCGATGTTGCCGAGGCCGAGCACCGCCGAACCGTCGGTGAGCACCGCGACGGTGTTGCGCTTGATGGTCAGCCGTCGTGCGTCCTCGGGATTCGCCGCGATCGCCTGGCACACCCGCGCGACACCGGGCGTGTAAGCGCGGGAGAGATCGTCCCGGTTGCGGAGCGCTACCTTCGGGCTGACCTCGATCTTGCCGCCGAGGTGGATGAGGAACGTCCGGTCGGAGATCTTCCGCACGCGCACGCCGGGCAGCGAATCGAGCGTCTGCGTGATGTCCTGCGCGTGGTTCTCGGAAAGCGCGTTCGCACTGATGTCGACCACGATCGTGTCGGCGTGCGACTCGACGACGTCGAACGCGGTCAGCACCCCGCCGACCCGGCCGACGGCGGTGGTGAGATCACCGGCGGCGCTGGAGGAAGCCGGGGCCTCGACCCGGACAGTGATCGAATACCCGGGACCGGGAACCGGCATGGCACATACTCCCCGCTGGAAGCCTGAAGTGGGACGTCCCGAACACTAGCCCCGTGACCGTGGCCACCTGACCCCAACCGGGTGACCCACCGGTAACTTCAGCCCGGCGGCCGGATCAGCGGTTGATCTCGGTCTCCGGATGCACGTAGGGCACCTGCTCGAGCGGGAAGGTCAGGTCGCCGAACGGCGACAGCGCACCCTGGCGGTCCGAGGAAAGTTCGGTGACCGGGTGCTCACCCGGCTCGCCCGGCCAGGTCGGGTCAATGCCCTTGCCCTTGTGTTTCTCGCCGCCTGCCATTGCGTCCTCCCGGGCCCTCGTCCGACTGCTCGGGAACAGTCTGCCCGAACACCGCCTGCGCCCGCGCACCCGCCCGGTATCCTGGTGCTCTATGCCCGCGACCTCTCTGGCGGACTGGCTGCGTGCGGAGTCCGACGACGCACTCGCCGAACTGCTGCGCACCCGTCGCGATCTGTCCACGCCACCACCGTCCGACACCGCTGTGCTCGCCACCCGCGCCGGCACCCCGGGGTCGGTCGCGCGGGCCTGCGAAGACCTCGACACGTTCACCCTCGCGGTACTCGACGCGCTGCTGGTCGCCGGCGCCGACGCGGCGACCGTGCCTGCTGCCGAAGTCGCCGGGCTGGTGGGCCGCGACGTCACGGCCGCGCTCGCGAAGCTGCGCGCGCGGGTGCTCGCCTGGGGCGAGGACGGCGCGCTCCGGGTGCCACCGGCCGCCCGTGACGTGCTGGGGCCGTTCCCCGCCGGGCTCGGCACGCCCTCGCCCGCGCTGGCCGCCACCGACGTCGAAGCGCGGCTGGCCGAGGTGGGCGAGGACGAGCGAGCGGTGCTCACCGCACTCGCGGCAGGCCCGCCGATCGGGCGCACCCGGGACGCAGGCGTCGACGTGGCGCTGTCCGAGGCGGCCACCCCGGTGCAGAAGCTGCTCGCCCGCGGGTTGTTGCTGCGCCGCGACGACCAGACCGTCGAGCTCCCCCGCGAGCTGGGCGTACTGCTGCGCGACGGGGCCGTGTTCGACCCGGACACGCTCGCCGAACCGGAGCTGCCCGTCCATCCACATCAGACGGACACGGTGGACGCCGCGGCGGCAGGTGAGGCGATGGAACTGCTGCGGCAGGTCGAATCCCTGCTGCGGTCCTGGTCGCAGACCCCGCCGCCGGTGCTGAAGGCGGGCGGGCTCGGCGTGCGCGAGCTGAAGAAGGTGGCCAAGGACCTGGAGGTGGACGAGCGGCGCGCGACGCTGCTGGCCGAGCTCGTGGTCGGCGCCGGACTGGTGGCCGACAGCGAGAACACCGTGCCGGAGTGGGTACCCACCACGCTCACCGACAGCTGGCTCGCGTCCCCGTCCGTGCAGCGCTGGATGACGCTCGCGCAGGCGTGGCTGGAGCTGCCCCGGCTGCCCGGCCTCGCCGGCGGACGGGACGCGAAGGACAAGCCGATCGCACCGTTGTCGGAGGAGCTGCGGCGGCCGCTGGCGCCGGTCGCGAGGCGGCGGGTACTCACCGCGCTCGCCGAGCTGCCCGCCGGTTCGGGCGTGAAGGGCGTCGACGAGCTGGTGAACGTGCTGGCCTGGCGGGCGCCGCGGCGTGGTGGACGGCTGCGCGACGAAACCGTGCGGTGGACCATGGCCGAGGCGACCGCGCTCGGGCTCGTCGGCCTCGGCGGCTTGACCACCGGCACCCGGCTGCTGCTGGAAGACGACCGTTCCGGCGCCGTGGAAGCCATGTACGACGCGCTGCCCGCGCCGGTCGACCACGTGCTCGTGCAGGCCGACCTCACCGTGGTGGCACCGGGTCCGCTCGAGACGGAGCTGGCGGCCGCCATGTCCGCGGTCGCCGACGTCGAATCGGCCGGACATGCCACGGTCTACCGCGTCACCGAGACGTCCGTGCGCCGCGCGCTCGACACCGGACGCACGGCGGACGAGCTGCACGCGCTGTTCCGCACCAAGTCGGCGACGCCGGTGCCGCAGGGACTCAGCTACCTGATCGACGACGTTGCCCGCCGGCACGGCAGGCTCCGCGGCGGCGCGGCCGGTTCCTTCCTGCGCTGCGACGACGAGGCACTGCTGGCCGAGGTGCTGGCGAATCCGGTAGCCGCCGAGTACGACCTGCGGATGATCGCGCCGACCGTGCTGATCAGCTCGGCAGCACTGGCCGAGGTGCTGGAAGCGTTGCGGGCAGCGGGTTTCGCACCGGCCGCCGAAGGTCCGGACGGTCGGGTGGTGGACCTGCGCCCGAGCGGACGCCGTCTGCCGGGCCGCACCAGGTCCGCCCGCGCGCGGGTCGGAGAGCCGGCGACGCTGACCGAGGAACAGGCCGTGCGCATCGTGTCCAACCTGCGGGCAGGGGACCAGGCTTCCGCGCGACGCCGGGGTTCGACGGTGCACGCGCCGAGGGGCGGCGGCGCGGACACCACCGCGACGCTGGACCTGCTGTCGCTGGCGACGCTGGAACAGCGCGAGGTGTGGATCGGTTTCGTCGACTCCCGGGGCACGGCCAGCCAGCGCGTGGTACGGCCGTTGCGGGTCGGCGGCGGGGTGCTGGAAGGTGCCGACCACGAGCGATACCCGTTGCACCGCATCACTTCCGCGGCACTGGTGGAGGACTAGAGGCTGCGCAGGCCCTGCAGCACGCGCTCCATGAACTCGCGCGACGACCGGTCGCCGAGCACGAGCTCGGTCTGGTGCAGCAACACCAGCCCGATGTCGGCCATGTCGCCGACCAGCACCTTGACCACGCCGAGCGGCAGGTGCAGATGCGCGGCGATCTCCGCGACCGAGCGGGTGTCCAGGCACAGATCGCAGATCCGCCGGTGCTCGATGGAACGCACCCCGCGGTAGCACCGGCCGTCGTCACTGGTCGAGACGAGCGCTTCGAGGGCGAGGTTGTGGTCGGAGCGGGTGCGCCCACGCGTGCGGGCGTACGGCCGGACCCGCGATTTGGCCGGCTTTGCGGTCCCGGACCCGGACTGCTCGTCCGCGGCAGAGCCGGGCTGCTCGTCCGTGCGCGGCGGCTCGGCACCGCTCTCCGCTGCCGCGGACCAGAACTGGTCGAGCTCGGCCGGGTGCGCTTCGGGTTCCTCCGCCAGCGCGTGCCTGCTGCGACCGGACGGGCGATCCACCTCGGCCGCCCGATGCCTGCGGTACGCGGATCCCTCCGGCACCACACGGTCGTCCCGGCCAGGGGATCCGGAGCTGCCTGCGTACTCGTCGAACGAGTACGGATCGGGCTGCTGCTCGACGGCGGAGGGCTCGGCGCGCTGCTCCCGGTACCGATGGTGCCCCTCGGCGGCCGCGTGCTGGCCACGGTGCGCCGGTGCCGGGGGTTCTTCGGCCCAGTAGCCGGATGCACCGTCCTCGGCCCATTCGTGACCGCCGCCGGAATCGTCCACGGCGGATGCCCAGCCGTCGTCGTGGCCTGCGGGCGGTTCCTCGGGTTCGGGTTCGGCGGGGGCGGGACGAGGCGCGTGCGGACGGCGACGCGGCAGCATCGTCTTCAGGGTGCTCAGCTCGAAGCGGCTCGGCGAGTCGAACTGCTCGCGTTCATCGCCGCGGTGCAGTGCGTCCCACGCACCGGTGTCCTGTTCGCCGAAACCCGAAATCCTCACCCACGCACCCCACCTTGCAGCTGGGCACGCAGCTCCGGCGTGAGCTGCTCACCGACCCGCTCCACCAGCAGGGTCATCTCGTAGGCCACGGTCCCGATGTCGCACGAGGGCGCGGCCAGCACGGCGAGCGACGAACCGTCGGACACCGACATCAGGAACAGGTATCCGCCCTCCATCTCCACCACGGTCTGGTTGACCCCGCCCGCCTCGAAACAGCGGGCCGCGCCCTGGGTGAGGCTCACCAGCCCGGACGCGACCGCGGAAAGCTGCTCGGCCCGTTCCTGCGGCAGCCCCTCGGACGGCGCGAGCAGCAGCCCGTCCGCGGACACCAGCACCGCGTGCGCGGCGCCCGGGACACGGCGGACGAAGTCCGTGATCAGCCAGCCGAACGTGTCCTGCTCCGTCGGCAGACCGGACTCGGTCCCGGGATAGGTCACTGGCCCTCCAAGCTGTCGAACGCTGCCGGACACCCACCCGTCGTCGGGCGGTCCTGCTCACCCGGCCGCCGTGAAGACGCCGTTCCAGCGTATTCATGCACTCGGCCGTGTCGAGCGTGCGCCCGGGCACGGTACGCGTACTTCCGGGCTTACGTCGTGCGAACGCATGCGCCACCACGCATTCGCGGGTCACTCGGTAGTGCCGCCGACTGCCCTGCGCGAGGGGGTGTCCGCGCAGGTCACCGGCGTTCCGGCGGCCCGATCGGGGCCGGCCGGCTCCGTACCGGACGGACGGGAGTGATCCCGCCTGCCCCGGACGGAGGCACCACTCCCCGAAGCGGGTGAAGGCCGTCGAGTTCACTCCAACGGCCGCATCCTGCCCCGGGGCTCACCCCGCCCGCAGTGCCGTGTCGTGCGCGATCGCGTGCTGGACGACGGAGATCAGCACCTGCTTGGCCGAATCCCGCTCCCGCGCGTCACACGCCATGATCGGCACCGACGGGGAGATCGTCAACGCATGCCGCACATCCTCGATCTGGTGGTGCAGCAAGCGGTCGAAACAGTTGATCGCCACCACGTAGGGCAGCTTCCGGTTCTCGAAGAAGTCGATCGAGGGGAACGCGTCGGCCAGCCGCCGGGTGTCCACCAGCACCACCGCGCCGATGGCGCCGACCGCGAGGTCGTCCCACATGAACCAGAACCGGTGCTGACCCGGCGTGCCGAACACGTACAGCACCAGATCGGAGTCGAGCGAGATCCGGCCGAAGTCCATGGCGACCGTGGTGGTCGTCTTGTTGGGCGTGGCCGTGACGTCGTCGTGCCCGACACTCGCCTCGGTCATCATGGCCTCGGTGGTCAGCGGGTCGATCTCGGAGATCGCCCCGACCAGTGTCGTCTTTCCCGAACCGAACCCACCCGCGACCACGATCTTGGCCGACGAGGTCGGACCTGTATGCGGTGTGTTCGCGTCGGAGTCAAATTCTCCGAAGCCCACTGAGCACCCTTTCCATGAACTCGATACTGGGGCGGTCGCCCGAGCTCGTGTTGCTGGTCGTGTGCACCAGCACCAGCCCGAGGCCCGCCACGTCACCAATCAGCACCCGCACCACGCCGAGCGGCAGCCGCAGCAGCGCCGCCACCTCGGCCACCGACCGGGTGTCGAGGCACAGATCGCAGATCGACCGGTGCTCGGGCACCCGGACCCGGTCGAGCACACGGCCCTGATCGCTGGTCGAGACCAGCGCTTCGATCGCGAGGTCGTAGGTCGGCTTCGTCCGGCCGCGGGTCCGGAAGTACGGCCGGACGAGCCCGGACGTCTCCACCTCGGTCACCGGCGGCTCACTCGCGGCCTGCGCGGGCAGCGCCGCCGCGAGCTCGTCCGAGGACGGACCCGGCGAACCGTCGCGGGCCGTGCTGAACGCGGCGAATTCGGCGGAGTCGTACAGCGGACCACTGGCACCGCCGAACAGCTCCGAACCCGGTCCGCCGAGCAGCCGGTCCCGGTACCCGGGCACCGCGGTGATCCCCGGCTGCTGACCCGCGTTCGAGTCGGTCAGCGAGTTCGGCGGCTCACGCACCGGTTCTTCGGCATCGCCGGAGACGGGTTCTTCGGTGTCGCCACGGGCATGCCGGGCCCGCCACTCGCGGTCGACCCGTTCGCGGAAGGACTTCCAGTCCTCCCGTCCCCGGTCCCGTTCACCCCACCCACCGGTGGAGTCGTCCCCGAGCCGGCCATCTCCCCGCAAGCGCCCGTCGTCCACGGCCTACTCCTGAAGTCCTGGCCCGCCTATCGGCGGACCGAAGCGCCCTGCAGTTGCGCGCGCATCTCCGGGGTCAGCTGCTGTCCGACCCGTTCGACGAGCAACGTCATCTCGTACACCACCAGGCCGATATCGCTTTCCGGGGAACCCAGCACGGCCAGGCAGGACCCGTCGGACACCGACATCAGGAAGAGGAAGCCGTTGGCCATCTCGACCACGGTCTGCGCGACCGGGCCGCCCTCGAACACCTTCGCCGCGCCCCGCGCGAGGCTGGTCAGCCCGGAGGCCACCGCCGCGAGCTGGTCCGCGCGGTCCTTCGGCAGCCCGCGGGAAGCCGCGAGCAGCAAACCGTCGGCAGAAACGACCACCGCGTGCGCCGCACCGGGAACCCGGTGCACGAAGTCCGTGATCAGCCACGCGAAGCTACCCGCCGCGCCGCCGGCCCTGCCGTTCGGCTGCGTCGGGCCGCCTCCCGGCTGCACTGCACCCGCCCGTGTCACTCTCGCTCCTCACTGCTGTCGCTCACGTACCCGGATCCGGTGACCCGCACCTGGTCATCGAGCCGGGCATCCGCCGGCCGCTCCTTCAGCGCGTGCCGTCCGGAGGTGTACCCACGCTGGAAGCTTGCCATCCTGCTGCGGGCCGCCGCCGCGGAGCGGGTGATAGCACCCGTTCCGGGCAGTCCGGCGGTCTCGTCGGTGAACGAGTTCTGCGGTTCGGCCGCACCCTGGGGACCGGAGATCGAACCGGGGACCAGGTAGGCATTCGGGATGCGCTTGGGCAGCCCCGCCGAGGTCACCTCCTCGTTCTTGGACTCGAGCAGCGACTGCGCCGCCTGCCAGCCCTCGTCGGAGGCACTGTGCCAGCCTTCGTCGCCGGGCTCGTCGGTGCCCGGATACAGCGGCGTCGCTTCGATCGGCTCCTCCTCGCGGGCGACGTCCGGCTCGGCAACGGGCTGCTCGGCAACCGGCTGCTCGGCCGAGCCGGCCGGTTCGGGCTGCCCGGCCGATCCGGACTGCTCGGCCTGCGCGCCGGCCGCACCGTCGGTCCCCGGCAGGAGCCCCGGTTCGGGATCCTCGCTGCCTTCGCTGAACCAACGGGAGAGCACCGACTGGTAGATCGGCAGCCGGCGGGTCGGCACGTCGTCCTCGAGTGCCGACGCGCCCTCGTCCTCGAGCGGCTCGGCGGCCTTCGGCTCCTCCGGCGCGACGTACTTCGGCTCCCGCTTCGGCAGCACCAGCGGCGCGAACTCGGTCTCGGCCAGGCTCGCCCCGTCACCATTGGGTTCACGGGTGAGCGGCGCGAGGTCGTCGGCGGTCGGCCACGCGGGCGCCTCCGCGGCCGGGGTCTCCGGGCTCAGGAACGGCCCGGCCGCCCGATTGCCCGAGACCAGGTCGTCGAGACTGATCGGCTGGTCGAGCGGCACCAGTCCGCCGTTGGACTGGGCAGGCACGGCGGGCGGCTGCGGTGCGGGCTCCGGCTCCCGGTTGACCGGCGGGAAGCTCGGGTGCGAAACCTCGTTGCGGTTCGGCGGCGGCGGGGTGTGCCGCGGCGGCGCCGGCGCGGCCACGCGCACCTGGGTGAGCAGTTCGGCAGGCACGACGACGCGGGCGATCACGCCACCCTCGATGTCCTCGTTCTCCCGCAGCCGCACCTCGATGCCGTGCCGCTGGGCCAGCCGGGCGACCACGTACAGGCCCATCCGCCTGGTCACCGACACGTCCAGGTCCGGCGGGTCGGCCAGCCGCGAGTTGATCTCGGCGAACCGGTCCTCGCTCATGCCCACGCCGTGGTCGGTGACCTGGATGGCGAGCGCCTTCTTGCGGGTCACCACGGCGCGCACGGTGACCTTCGTCTCCGGTTCGGAGAAGTAGGTCGCGTTGTCGAGCAGTTCGGCGAGCACGTGCACCAGGTCGTGGATCGCCAGTCCCTGCACCGCGACTTCGGGTACGGCGCCGACCTCGATCCGGGCGTACTGCTCGATCTCGGACACCGCGGCACCGATCACGTCGGCGGCGGGCACCGGCTTCGGCACCGACTTCGCGAGGCCGGCGCCGGACAGCACCAGCAGCGATTCGCCGTTGCGGCGCAGCCGGGTCGCGAGGTGGTCGAGCTCGAACAGGCTCGCGAGGTGGTCCGGGTCCTGCTCGTCGGCCTCGAGCCGGTCGATCACGCCGAGCTGGCGTTCCACCAGCCGCTGCGAACGACGGGAGAGGTTCACGAAGATGCCGTTGACGTTCTCGCGCAGCAGCGCCTGTTCGGCGGCCATCTTCACGGCCTGCTCGTGCACCACGTCGAACGAGCGCGCCACCTCGCCGATCTCGTCGCGAGAGGCGACCGGCACCGGGTCCACCGCCTTCTTCGAGGCGTTGACCGGGTCCGGATCGTCCAGGATGGACTGCACCGTCTCCGGCAGCCGGGTGTAGGCCACGTCGAGCGCGGTGGTCCGCAGCACGCGCAGCGGGCGCAGCATCAGCCGGGCGATCACCAGCATCAGGATCAGTGCCGCGATCAGTGCCGCGAGCACGATCACGCCGCCGATCCACGCCGAGCGCACGGCCGAGTCGGCCAGGCTGTCCGCCTGTGCGCGCAGCTGGGTCAGCAGGTTGCTCTCCACCGCGCGGAGCTTGTCCGAGGCGATCGTGGAGTCCTGGCCGAGCCGGGTGGCGTCGATGTTGAGCGGGTTGCCCTCCTGCGCGAAGGAGAACGACGACGTCTCGATCCGGCGCCGGTCGTCGACCTCCGGGCCGGAGTAGGTGTCGTTGTAGAGCTGGACCTGCTCATCGGTGGCGTTCGCGAGGAACACCGAGATCGACGCGTCCCCGCTCGCCTCCGCGGCACGGGTCTCGTCGAGCAGGTTGCCGGGGAAGCCGTTGCGGAACGCAGCGACCTGCAGCGCGCTGTCACCGCGGAGGATGAACTCCTTGGCCTCGCTGATCGACTGTGTGCTGTTGCCGAGCCGCAGCAGGTCACGATCGCTGGTCGCGGTGGTCACCTCGCGCCCGAGCTGGATCAGCGCGTCGACGATCGACGAGTAGCTGTCGAGCACCGCGAGGTCGGAGTAAGAAGAGGTAGTGATCGCGGCACGCAGCGGGCGCAGCGCGTCCAGCCGCTGCAGACCGCGGTTGTAGCGGTCGCTCGTCGCGGGGTCGCCGGTGTTGAGGTTCACCGCGGCGTTGCGCAGGTCTTCCACATCGTGGTCGACCTTGGCCACCTGCGCGTCCAGACCGGTCTGGCGCAGCGAGTCGCCGGAGGCGATCCGGGCAACCGCCAGCGACCGCTCCCCCTCGAGGCCGTGCACCACGGTCGTGACCTTCTGCGCGAACGCGACCTGGTCCGCGGTGCGGCCGAGCTCCACGGCCTGGCGCCCGTCGTCGACGACCCGCAGGACGCCGAGCACGAGCGCGGTGAGCGTGGGGATGATCAGGATCAGCGCGAGCTTCGACCGGAGCCGCCAGTTTCCCAGCGCGAAGAAGGAGCGTCGACCGCTCGATCCGGTCTCCCGCGCAGGGGTCCCTCCCACCCCCGCGGTGTCTTCGTTCGGCACCGCCGCACCACCATCGTCGTCCGGGCCCGAGGGACCCTGTGCTTTGAAACCTGCCGTGCCCGCGGTCACTACCCGCACGCCTCCGACAGCCGGCCGGGACCCGCATTGGTCCAGGCCACTGACCGGGCCATTACACCCTTCCGGGTGAAATGATCGACTTCCAGGTGCGGTTTCCCGCCAACCCGGGTGCGGAATCGGTTCAGCTCTGGCATGGCGTTCGGTCCCCGCACGTGGTCGATCACTGGTCCGTTCGGCCGAGACCACCGTTGACCGGCTGCGCGCCGGTATGCGCGGAGTGCCTCTTCGCGAGACTGTCTCTCACTACATCAGTGGTCCGCACCTCACTCTGCAGGAGCAGAGGGTAGCGAACGCTTGGCTGATTTGTAACCCTCCAGATGTCCGCCCAGGTGTACACGGGCAGCGGATCAAGGCATTGAGGCATCCACAGCATGTCGGCATGCCGGTCTCCACCAGCCGGATCGATCACCTGATCGAGTGACATAAGCCACCTCTGAACCGTTACTGACCACCCATTGTGAGTAACGAGGTCGGTTCTTTACAGTAGCCGCGTGACTCCGGACGATGAGCCACATCCCAACGCCTGCACGTCTGCACCACCAGACGTGACCTCATCCGTATAGGAGCGACCTTGTTTGAAGCAGCCGCGGGCAACCAGCGCAGGTACGGCAGGCGCGGATTCCTGTCGCTCGCCATGGCGAGCGGTGTCGCACTGACCGCGAGCGGCTGCGGGCTGCTCGGCGGATCGGATGATTCGGGCAGCACCAGCGGTGGTTCCGGCCTCGAGAAGCCGAAGATCAAGGTCTCGATCATGCCGACCATCGACGTGGCCCCGTTCCACCTCGCGGTGCAGAACGGCTACTTCAAGCAGGAAGGCCTCGAGGTCGAAACGGTCGACGCGGCCAGCGGTGACGCGTCGCTGCAGAAGCTGCTCTCCGGCGAGGTCGACGTCGCCTACTCCAGTTACACCCCCTTCTTCATCGCGAAGAGCAAGGGCAACGCGGACATCAAGTTCGTCGCCGACGCCTCCTCGGCAGGTCCGAAGAGCACCGAGATCGTGGCGATGCCGAACAGCGCGGTGAAGAGCGTGCACGATCTGGCGGGCAAGAAGATCGCGATCACCGCGACCAACACCATTTGCGACACCCTGACCAAGTCCGTGATGCGCGACAACGGCGTGGACTACAACGGGGTGCAGTGGGTTTCGATCCCCTTCCCGCAGATCGGCACCGCGGTCAAGCGCGGTGACGTGGACGCGGGCTTCCTCACCGAACCGTTCATCACGCAGTCGGCCAAGGTCAACGGCACGGTCGAGATCATCGACACCGCGTCCGGTGGCACGAAGGACTTCCCGACCGCGGGCTACGGCTCGCTCGGCAAGTTCACCTCGGCCAGCCCGAAGACGGTGGCCGCCTTCCAGCGCGCGATGGCGAAGGCCACCAAGGAATCCGCCGACCGTTCGAAGATCGAGCCGCTGATGGTGAAGTTCTCGAAGGTCGACGACGCCACCGCGGCGCTCACGAACCTGCTCACCTTCCAGTCCGCGTTGGACGCCCGGCGGCTGCAGCGGGTGCCGGACCTGCTGCAGCAGTTCGGGTCGATCCCGGCCAAGATCGACGTCGCCACGATGATCGTCCCGCAGGCGAGCGCGTCCTGAAGTGCGTTTCGTCCGCAACCTGATCGGCCTGCTCGGCTTCCTGCTCATCTGGGAGGCCGTCGTGCGGGTCGGTTGGGTCGATCAGAACGACCTGCCGCCGCCGACCGTGGTGTTCGCCCGGATCGGCCAATTGCTCGGTGACGTCGAGTTCGTCCGTGACGTGGTGGCCTCTGCGCTGGCCTGGGTGATCGCGATGGCGATCTCGGTCGTCATCGCGGTTCCGGCGGGGCTCGTGCTCGGCAGCGTGCGCTGGCTGCGGGAGGCGACCAAGGCGGTCGTGGAGTTCCTGCGGCCGATCCCTTCGGTGGCGCTGATCCCGCTCGTGCTGATCGTGATCGGCGGCGGACCGGAGGCGAAGATCTCGCTCGCCGTGTACGCCTCGGTGTGGCCGATCCTGTTCAACACCATCTACGCGCTGGCCGAGATCGATCCGCTGCTGGTCGAGACCGCCCGCTCCTACGGCACCCCGCGGTCGCGGATCCTCACCTCGGTGGCGCTGCCGCACGCCGCACCGTTTGTGTTCACCGGGATCCGGATGGCGGCAGCCATCTCGCTGATCGTGGTGATCAGCACCGAATTCCTGGCCGGCGCGAAACTCGGCATCGGGCAGTTCGTGCTGGAGGCCAGTTCCGGTGCCAACCGGATGGACCTGGTGCTCGCGGGCACCGTGGTCGCCGGGGTGCTGGGCTTCATCGTCAACGAGGGACTGGAACGGCTGGGCCGCAGGCTCTTCCGCTGGAGCACCGACGAAGGGACTGCCGCGTGAGTGTGCTGCAGAAGCCTGCCACGGTGCGCACCCGCGGACGGGTCGGCCGCGGGGTCGGCGGATTCGCCCGCAAGTGGCTGCTGTTCGTGGTGCTCGTGCTGCTGTGGGAACTCGTGACCCGGCTGACGGTGAGCGTGTTCTTCCCGCCGCCGTCGGAGATCGCGGTGGCCGCGGCCAAACTGTGGTTCTCCGGGCCGGCGTCGCAGCTGTTCCTCGGCGACGCGGTGTTCGATCACATCCTGCCCAGCCTCGGCCGGGTGCTCGGCGGCTGGCTGCTGTCGGTGGTGGTCGGCGTCGCACTCGGCACCGCGCTCGGCCGTTCGCGCACCGGGATGGATTACGTGGGCCCGCTGTTCGCGTTCTTCCGGGCCATCCCGCCGCCCGCGCTGGTGCCGGTGTTCATCGTGTTGTTCCACATCGGACCGGGCATGCAGGTGGCCACCATCATCTTCGGTTCGCTGTGGCCCGCCCTGCTCAACACCGTGGACGGCGTGCGCTCGGTGGACAAGGTGAAGGTGGAGACCGCCCGCGCGTTCCGTACACCGCGCAGGTACTGGATCGGACTGGTGGTGCTGCCTGCGGCACTGCCGAAGATCTTCGCCGGACTGCGGTTGTCGCTGTCCATTTCGCTGATCCTGATGGCGATCTCGGAGCTGGTCGGTGCGCTCAACGGCATCGGCTACGCACTGCTCGCCGCCCAACAGGCCTACGACTACGACCAGATGTGGGCGTGGGTCGTGCTGCTCGGCATCCTCGGATACGGGTTCAACGCCGCCCTCCTTGCCATCGAGCGCCGGGTGCTCGGGTGGCAGCCCGGCCGGAACTAGTTCTTCTCGGAAGGTGTGCAATGTCGACCATGCTCGAGGTCTCCGGCCTGAGCCACCGTTATGGCACCGGGGACGCCGCACACGTGGCGGTGCGCGATCTGTCGTTCGAGGTGGCAGCCGGGCAGCTCGCGTGCATCGTCGGACCGTCCGGCTGTGGCAAGTCGACCCTGCTGCGCGCAATCGCCGGACTGCTGCCGCCCACCGCGGGCACGGTCAGCCTGCACGGTGACCGGGTGACCGGCGTGCCGGACGACCTAGCGGTGGTGTTCCAGGACTACAGCCGTTCACTGTTCCCGTGGCTGTCGGTGGGCAAGAACGTCGAATTCCCGTTGCGCTGGAGCAAACTCGACAAGGCGACCCGGCGCACCCGGGCCCGCGAGGCGCTGAGCGCGGTCGGGCTGTCCGGGGTCGAGGGCAAGCTCCCCTGGCAGCTGTCCGGCGGTATGCAGCAACGGGTGTCCATCGCCCGTGCGCTGGCCAGCCGCCCGGCGCTGCTGCTGATGGACGAGCCGTTCGCCTCGGTGGACGCGCAGACGAGGTTCGATCTGGAGGACCTGCTCCGCCGCGTGCAGACCGAACAGGGCACCACGGTCCTGCTGGTCACCCACGACATCGACGAAAGCGTGTACCTCGGCGACCGGGTGCTGGTGCTGTCGAAGTCCCCGGCCCACATCGTGGCCGACCTCCCGGTGGGCCTGCCCGCCCAGCGCGACCAGATCACCACGAGGGAGTCCTCCCAGTTCGTCTCCCTGCGCAGCGAAGTGGCCCGCCTCCTGCACGGCCCGGCCGCAACCGCAGCCGCCGACGCAGCGGAATGGGCAGCGGCGGAGCAGGCGGATTCCACTGTGTCCAAAGTGGAGAACGCGCAGAACTGATCACACCCGGGGAAACCACACCGAGACGTCGGCAAGCGCATCGAGCGTGCCGTCGTCGAGGTGCCCGTCGACCGTCTCGGCTTCCGCAACCACGAGCGTCCGGCGGTCGACGCGGGAGCCGAAGTGGTGCCCGGAGAAGGACAGCCCGGCCAGGCCGAGCACAGCCCCGCCGAGCGGCTTGATGTCCCCGCTGCCCTGCACCTGCTCGACCTTCCTACCGCCGGTCGCGTCGCTACGCTTCGGAAACCCGACGCGCACGAGCGAAATCGCGGCGGCGTTGCCGTGGCCGTCCCCCACGGCGTAGAGACCGCGGTCCAACGACGTGCACCGGTGCTCGGCCAGGTAGTCCTGCACTCGATCGGTGGCCGCGGCCAGGCACTCGAGCTCGTGTTCCGCCTTCTGCTTGAGCTGTTTGAGCTTGAACCGGCCGAAGGTTTCGCTCTTGCGGCCGCGCTGTGCGGATTTGCGCCCTTCCGCTTTGCGGGTCTTCAGGCTGCGTCCGGGCAGCGAATCCGCGACATCGCCGGAAAGGTTGCCTGGCAACGCCTCCACCGCCGACCCGGCTTCGATCCCCGCCCCGCCCAACCCGGTCGCCGCGCCACCGCCGACCGCCGCGACCACGGCGACTGCACTCACGAAGACCTTGGCCCCGCCGCCCTTCTTGGGCGTGATCGGGTAGACAGTTCCGTCTGGACGCGTGCGGTACTGCTGTTTCGCCATCCGTCCCTCCCCTGGACACCGTGGCCGAGCCGGCCACGGTAATCCGCGAGGGCGGCGAAGATCACCGGTTTTCCGGAGGAATCACCCATTCGTCAGAACGGCGATCAGCCCTGTGCGCGCGAATCCGGTCCGGTCTCGTCCGGGCCGATCTCCGGGAGCGGGCGTTCGCCGAGCACGGTGGCGCCGACCAGCTTCCTGGTCACCATGTTGCCCATCGGCATGAACGTGCTCGCCTGGATGTCTCGCCACATGCGCTCGAACGGCAGCGCCTTCGTGTACGACATCCCGCCGAGGACCTCGACCAGGCGCTGCATCACCTGTACCGCGTTGTTGGCTGCCACGTACTTCACCGTCGCGCAGCGGGCCACGCCGTCCTGCACGTCGCCGGTGAACAGGCGGCGGCTCAGCACGTCGCCGGCGTGGTGGTGGATCAGCGCACGGGAGCTTTCCAGCAGGATCTGGCATTCACCGATCGCGTCCTGCAGCACCGGGTCGGCCGTCTTCCCGCGCTTGACCAATGAGCGCACGGTCCAGTCGAGCGCACCCGCGGCGACTCCGGTGTAGACCGCGGAGAACGCCGGCATCGCCCACGCCCACACGGTTTCCAGCACGCGTGCGTCGAGGTGCTTGACCGGCAGCGAGTGCACCACGGCCGCGTCCTCGACGAACACCTTGTCCAGTTCGACGTCGTTGCTCTGGGTACCGCGCATGCCCATGGTGTCCCAGGTGCGGTGGATCGTCACACCCGGCTGGTCGAGCGCGATCTGGCAGAGCAGCAGCCGCGGACCGCCCTCGGCGTCCTCGTACCGCGCGGTGGTGGAGCAGTGCGTGGCGACCGCCGAGTTGGTGGCGAAGCTCTTGCGGCCGGTCAGTTCGAACCCGCCCTCGACCCGCACCGCGCGTGTGCTCGCGTCGGTCATGTCGTTGCGCAGCCCGGTTTCGCTGGTGATCGACGCCCAGACCAGGTCGCCGTCCACCGCCTTGCGCAGCAGGCCCTCCAGCCGCGGGGACCGGGTGCGCCGCCACACGCTCGCCCACTGTCCCAGCGGGGACAGGTGCATGGTGAACGCCAGCGCGGTCGCGCCGTCGCCCATGGCCAGCCGCTCCAGCACCGGCAGGATTTCCGGCAGGCCCGCACCGAACCCGCCGAGTTCCTCCGGTACCGAGAGCCGCAGGAACCCGGCCTCGCGCAGATCGTCGTAGTTCTCGTGCGGGAAGGTGTTCTCCCGGTCGTGCTGCGCGGCACGTTCGGCGAACACGTCGGCGAGCTTGCCCGCACGGTCGACGAGTTCCTGCTGTCCGGGGGTCAGAAGTGGCTGCACTCTGCCATCTCAGCAGCCCCGTCCGATCGGGTCAATGCGGGATCATCAGTACAGCGTCTGCGGATTCGGATCCACCTTGACGTGCACCAGGCTCGGTCCTTCCGCGGCGAGCGCGGCAGCCAGCGCCGGACGCAGCTGCTCGGCCCGCACCACGGTGTGTGCCGGGCATCCCATGCTCTGCGCCAGCGAGGCGAAGTCGATCCCGCCGAGTGCGGTGCCCGGCACCTTCCGTCCGCCGGCCGTCTCGCCGAGAATCCGGACCGCGGCGTACTGCTCGTTGTCCAGCACCACGAAGGTGACCGGCACGTGCTGCTGCGCGGCGGTCCACAGCGCCTGCACGCAGTACATGCTGGACCCGTCGCCCAGCACGGCCACCACCTTGCGATCGGGCCTGCCCAGCGCGGCACCGACCGCGGCGGGCAGACCGTAGCCGAGAGTCCCGCTCGCCACGGTGAGGAATCCGGTGTCGGTCGAGGTGATCGGCAGCCGCTCGTGCAGCACGTTGCGGTGACTCGGCGTCTCCTCGACCACGATCGCATTGTCCGGCAACAGATCCGCAACGACCGCATAGGCGAAGTCGGGTGAGATCGGGGTGCTCGCGGCGGGTTCGGCCGGCACCGCGGGCCGGGCGGGCACGGTCCGCTCACCTGCCGCGACCTGTTCGGTCAACGCGCGGATCGCGAGCCCCGGCGTCGACCGGATGCCGACCCCGTTGGCGGCCCTGGCGAGCACCTGGTCGTCGTCGTTCACCAAGTACACCGGCGGCAACGAGGTCTCCGGTTCACCGCGGTAGACGTGGTAGGTGAACGCGGGCGCGCCGAGGACCAGCACGACGTCGTGCGCCTGCAACGCCTCGGCGACCGCCTTCCGCTCAGGCTGCAGGAAACCGAGGAACAGCTCGTGGTCCTCCGGGAACGAACACCGCGCCGACATCGGCGCCGCCCACACCCCGGCACCGAGTTTTTCCGCCAGCGCAATGACATCCGGCACCGCGCCGTCCTGGTCGACGCTCGCACCGACCACCAGCGCCGGATGCCGCGCCCGGTCGAGTGCGGTGGCGAGTTCGGCCAGCGCATCCGGATCCGGTGCGAACCCCGCCACCCTGCGGCCGGCAGGCAAGGGCATGGTCGCCTCGGCGTCCCAGTCGTCCACCGGAACCGAAACGAACACCGGACCCTGCGGTGCCTGCGTTGCCACGTGGTAGGCGTGCGCGATCGCGGCAGGCACGTCCGCGGCCCTGGCCGGTTCGACGCTCCATTTCACGTACGGCCGCGGGAAGTTCGCCGCTTCCACCGCACCGAGGAACGGCTCGTCCGGCAGCAGTGACCGGGTCTGCTGCCCGGCCAGCACGATCAGCGGCGTCCGGTTGCGGTACGCGGTGAACACGTGCCCGAGCGAATGCCCCACCCCGCCTGCGGAATGCAGGTTCACCAGCACCGGCTTCCGCGTCGCCTGTGCGTATCCGTCCGCCATCGCGACGACGGCCGACTCCTGCAGGCCGAGCACGTAGGCGAAGTCGTCCGGCCATTCGGTCAGGAACGCGATCTCGGTGGTGCCGGGATTGCCGAACACCGTGGTCAGGCCGAGGTTCCGCAGCAGTTCGCGGGTGGCCTCCCGGACAGTGCGAGTCATGCCCCCACGCTATCCCGGCCGGGTCGACCTGCCGCGCACGAGGGCCCCTTCCCCGGTGCCGGGAAAGGGGCCCTCGACCGGAGACTGGCTCAGCCGATCAGGCCGGACAGCCCGGAGCCCTTGAACGAGCCCCAGCCGGTGACCTGGTCGTAGCCGGTGCCGGCGCTGAAGCCGGTCGTACCGTTGAAATCGTTGTTGCCCTTGGTCACGTCGTTGAAGCCGGTGCCGTAGTCGGAACCGTTGCCGATGCTGTAGAACTTCTCGTTCAGGTTGCCCAGCGAACCGCCGTGGACCTGGTTCTGCAGCACGGTGAAGGCGGCCCACAGCGGGGCCGCGCCGGAGGTGCCCCACACATTGCCGGTCTGGCCGCCGGAAACGACGGTGTAGGCCGAGCCCTGTGCCGCATCCGCCGAGACGTCCGGGACCTTGCGCTTGGTCGTGCTCTGCTTCGACTGCCACGACGGCGCGTCGAAGATCGTCGAGATGCCACCGCCGCCGGCACCGCCGGAGGCGCCGTCGTTCCACGCAACCTCACCGCTGTAACCGTTCGACGAGTCCACCGAGAGCTCGGTGCCGCCGACGCCGGAGATGTTCGGGTCGGACGCGGGGAAGTCCACCGCCTTGTCCTTCGAGCCGCTCTGGCGGGCGCAGTCGGTGGTCCCGTCGTCACCCGCGGCAGCGAAGTAGCTGATGCCCTCCGCGGCGCCGGTGGAGATGGCCTTGTCCACGCTGTTGGCCGCCGAGGCGCCTTCGGCCGCCTCGCAGGCCCCCCACGAGATCGACACGACGGAGACCTTCTTGTCCGACGCGATCTGCTGGTACATCGCCAGCTCGCCGGCGCTGGAGTTCTCCGCCTCGTACACGTAGGAATCGGCCTCGGCGGCGAGCGCGTGCACGACCTCGAGGTCCAGGTCGACCTCGGTCTCGCCCTCACCGGGGTTGGAGTCGTAATCGGCGCCGTTGACCGACACCGTGTTCACCGAGCCGGCCTTGAGGTTGTACTTCGAATCGTAGGCGGCGATGTCCGCCTTGTCGTAGCCGTCGAACTCGACGAAGCCGACGTTCACCCCGGCCCCGGTGGCGGACAGGTCGCCGGTGCCGTAGGCGCTCTGGAGAATCGGCGGGGTCACCGCCTTGACCTCGCGCGGCGCCTTGGTGGCGGCGGAGTGCTGTTTCACCCCGTGGTTGTCAAGGCCGACCACGGAATCGACGACCGACGACACGGCCTTCGGCAGTGCCGGCGCAGCGTCGTTGGCGAAGAACTTCCGGCCGGTGACCGAGTCGAGGTAATTGCCGATCCCGGTGTGGAAGGTGGATTCCAGCTGGGCCGCGGTCCCGGAGAAAGTGACCGCCTGCCGGTTACCGGAAACCTTGATTCCGGTCGCCCCGTTTTGTTCCAGGAATTTCACTGCTTGGTCTGCTTCGGCCTGCGTTGGGCCAAATGCAGCATTGAACTGTTGCGGGGTCAGGAAGTGGTGGTACTTCGGTGACGCCGGGTTCTGCACGTCCGCGAGGAACTGCTGCAGCGCCTGCTGGTTGTGCAGCTTCAGCGACAATGCGGCGGTGATCCGCTGGCCGGCGTCGGTATCGCCGGTGCGCGCGCTCGCGGCGAGCGGTGCGGCGTTACCGGACAGCGTAACCAGCGGGTCGGCGTGGGCCACGCCGGTAAGAGAAAGGCACAGCAAGGCCGGCAGCGGGACAGCCGCGGCGACGAGCTTGCGCATTCGCATGGCGTTTCCTCTCATAGGGGGGACCGGGTCGAAACGCCGTGCCGTGGCCCGAGCTCGACCTGTTTCGCCGAGCATAAGAACCGAACCGGAGTCGAGGAACCTACTTTTGGCTGACCTTGTGATTAGTTGGTTTTTGTTTCACCCGAGCAATTTCTGGCCGATTTATCCGGTCTCGTCCGGATTCACCCGGTCCGCCCGGTGATCAAGAAAAGAGCAACATGGACAATCCGGGCCGGCAGGAGGAAACTCTCGTGCCGGGGAGGCCGGGATGTCCACCGACGAGGGTGCGCCGCCGGCCCGGGTGGACGCCCGGCTGGTCGAAGCTGCCGCGGCCGGCGAGCGCGGCGCGGTGGACGAACTGCTCACCGGGTTGCGCCCGCTCGTGCTGCGGTACTGCCGTGCCCGGCTGGACCGCACCGCCGCGCAGCGGTGCGCGCAGGACACCTTGCTCGAGGCGCTGGCCCAGCTGCCCGGACGGGTCGGACAGGCCGGACAGCCACTGCTGCCGCTGGTCTTCGGGATCGCAGGCCGTCGCGTCACCGAAGAGCTCCGGCGACACCCGCAGACCGGGCCCCCGGATCCACTCGACCGGCTCCCGCCCGCGCACCGCGACCTGCTGACCCTTCGCGTGGTGCTCGGCTTCACCGCGGAGCAGACCGCGGAAGCACTGGGGCTGCCCGGCGCGGCCGCGGTGCGGGTCGGCCAGCACCGCGGCCTCACCGCCCTGCGAAAGCTGCTCCAGGAAGGCTGATTCTCAGCCCTTGGTCGGCTCGGCGTCTCAGCCCTTGGTCAGCTCCGCCCACTCACGCACGGCGGCCACGTCGACCGGCGCATCCCATCCGGACGGGCGGACCGCGCCACCCACGTGGAAGCCGCGCACACCGCCGGCCCGCAGCAGGTGCACTTGCTGCGCCCGCAGTCCGCCGCCGACCAGCAGCTTCGGACCGTCCTCGCGGCGGGCCAGCCGCTGCAGCACGGACAGGCCGCTGCCGACGCCGTTCGGATGTCCCGCGGCCAGCACCGTGTCGCAGCCGAGTTCGGCGAGCACGGCACAGGCGGCCAGCGGATCGCGGGCCCGGTCGATGGCGCGGTGGAACGTCCACGGCTGCCCGTCGATCTCCTTCACCAGCGAGCGGCAGGCGTCCACGTCGACCTCGGCGCCCTCGGTGAGAAACCCGAACACGAACTCGCGCGCGCCAGCCTCGACCAGTCCGGCCGCGGTGGCGCGCAACGCGTCGAGGCCGCCCGCGGCGAACGAGTTCTCCGCCCGCAGCATCACGCGGACCGGCAGATCGGTCGCCGCGAGCACCGCGCGCACCGTCTCCTCGGCCGGGGTGAGCCCGTCGTCGGCCATGTCGGCAACCAGCTCGAGCCGGTCCGCGCCGCCCTCCTGCGCGCGCTCCGCGTCCTGCGCGCTCAGCGCGATCACTTCCAGCAGCGCGGTTGTCGAGCTCATCAGTCTTCCGTTCGATCCGAGGGCGGGGTGTCGTCCCCCCGGGCGTGCCGGCCGCGCCGGAACCCGCCCTGCAGGCTCGTCATCCGCTCACGCACCGCTTCGGGGGTAAGCGAGAGTATCGGCCGCTGTTCGGGCACCTGCCCGGGGTCCGCCACGTCGGCGACGCGCAGGAACGGCCAGGTGGCCTCGGCTCCGTCCTCCTGCGCCAGCTCGGCGGACGTCGGCCACTGCGGTGCCTCCGGCGATCCGGCCGGCCCGGCCGCCTCGTCCGGATCGACGGTGGGGAACGCCACCGGCACCGGCTCCTCTTCGGACACCGGCTCGGGCACCGGGTCCGGCCGGGGCAGACGGTCGGGTTCGGGCTGCGGCACCGGGAACGGCTCCGGCTCGAGCAACGCGTCCGACACCGGGAACGGCTCCGGCTCGGACGGCGCATCGTGGGCAGGGAACGGATCGAGCAACGTGTCCGGCTCGCGGAATGCCTCGAAGTCGGAGGTCGCCTCCGGCATCAGTACGCGCGGTTCCGGCGGGGTGGGTGGTTCGTCGTCCGGCGCGGCGGCGTCGAACCAGCGCGACAGCACGTCGCGGTAGGCAGGCATCCGGTCGGTCGGCGCGTCGAGGTCCAGGTGGGAACGCTCCTCCGCGGCAGGCGGCCACGACGAGGCGCTCTCGACCACCGGCGCCCGCCGCGGCGGACCGGGCTCCAGTACCGGGGTGACCAGCGGCCCCTGCTCGGGCGGCTCGTCCGGGATGAGCGGGGCGAGCAGTTCCGGTTCCGGCGCGGACGCCGGTTCGGCAGGCACGACCGGCTCCGGCAACGCGGGCGCCTCGATGATCAGCGCCGCGGGCACGAGCACGGTCGCGGTCAGCCCGGTCTGCTCCCCCGGCCGCAGCGAGACCTGGATGTCGTGCCGGACGGCGAGGGTGGCCACCACGTACAGGCCCATCCGCCGGGACACCTCGACGTCGACGTCCGGCGGATCGGCCAGCCGGACGTTGGTCCGGTCGATCTCCGCCTGCGGCATGCCCGCGCCGCGGTCGGTGATCTCGATCCGCCACTCCCGATCCGCAGTCCACTCGCTGTCCACGGTGACCGGGGTGCGGTCGCCGGAGTAGCGGGTGGCGTTCTCCAGCAGCTCGGACACCACGTGCACGAGGTCGTTGACCGCCTCGCCGCGCACCGCGAGCGCGGGAGCCGGGCCCACCTCGACTCGCTGGTAATCCTCCACTTCGGACAGTGCAGCACCGACGATCTCGTCGGCGACCACCGCACCGGAGTCCTCGCGCGCGAGGTCGGTACCCGACAGCACGAGCAGGTTCTCGCTGTTGCGCCGCATCCGGGTGGCGAGGTGGTCCAGTTCGAACAGTCCGGCGAGGGTGTCCGGATCCTGTTCGCCCGCCTCCATCCGGTCGAGCACCGACAGCTGCCGTTCCACGAGGTCCTGGCTGCGCTGCGAGAGGTTCACGAACATCGCGTTCACATTCTCGCGCAGCATCGCCTGTTCCGCGGCCAATCGCACCGCCTCGCCGTGCACCGCGTCGAACGCGCGCGCGACCTGCCCCACTTCTTCGCGGGTGAACACCGGCACCGGGGCGACCGCCGCACGATGCGGGAGGTTCTCCGGTCCCGGATCGGGTTCGGTGAGCAATCGCTGCACGGCTTCGGGCAATCGGTGGTCGGCCACGTCGAGTGCGGTACGCCGGAGAACGCGCAGCGGCCGCAGCAGCGAGCGGGCGATGACCGCCGACAGCAGCCCGGCGACCAGCAGCACAGCCAGCACGACGCCGCCGTCCCAGATCGTCGACGTGCGGGCGCGGGCGGCGAGGGCATCGGTCTGCTCCTGCAGCTGGACGAGCAGCGCCTGCTGCACCTGGTGCGCCAGGTTGACCGTGTAGGTGGACGCGGTGTCCCACCGGTCCGGGTCGAGCCCGGACAGCGGCTGGTCGTTCTCCGCACGCAACAGCGCCGACTCGACCATGTCGTTGCCGATGTCCACCACGAGGCCGATCACCGTGTCGTCGTACATCCGCTGCTGGTCCGGCGTGGCGAAAGTGCGGTAGTCGTTGCGCGCGGCGGTCAGTTCGGCCTCGGCGCCGAGCAGTGAGCGGGTGCGGTCGCGGTTGAGCGTGCCCTCGGCGAGCGCCTCGGCCAGTACCGCGCGCTTCACCGACATCTGGTCCTTGATCCGCGCGAGCGCGTTGCCTGCCAGGCGCAGCCGGGCCAGCTCGGCGTTCGAGACGTCGGCGGCCGCGGTGTCACTGATGTCGAGCAGGCCGGAGATCAGTTCGCTGTAGGACCGCAGCACGGCGTCGGCCGGAAAGGCGGAGTGCTCGGACGAGTAACGCAGGCCGCCGAGCACGCGCAGCCGGTCGTCGCTTTGTTGCAGACTGCCCGCCGCGGTCACGTCGAGCCGGGCACGGCTGTCTGCGAAGGTCTTCTCGAACGCGCCGATCGACTGGTCCACCCGGACGCGCTGGCCGGCGAGGCCGGTGGTGGGACCCTGCCGGTCACCGGCGACGAACCGCACCGTGACGTCGCGTTCCCGCTGGAGCTGGTGCACCATCTCGGCCACGGTGGCATCGACCCGGCTGCGCGCGGCGAACTCGGCGAGCTGCCGCGCGTCGCCCAGATCGCCGTTGATCCGCAGCCCGACCAGCACGACCACGGCGAGCGCGGGGATCAGCAGTACGGCGAAGAGCTTGGTGCGCAGGTGCCAGTTCCGCAGCCGCCACCGACCGCCCACCTTCCGCACAGCGGGATCCGCCGCGTCGCCCGATCGGGGACGCTCGTCACGACGGGTCACCTGTGCTTCCTTTTCCCCCGTGGGACCCCTACCCACGGACGTCGTCGAGGGTGTCCGCGCTCAACCTACTGAACAGACACGACCAAGGCGCGGATCCGGAAACCACCCTGGCGAGGGTACGGCCCCGTCGGCGATCGTATGGGCAGTGGCCCATACGATCCAGCACGAGACGGAGATTCTCCTGGCGGGGGAGAGCACATGAAGCTGATCGGTCCGGCGTTTGCGCTGGTGGCGGTGCTCATCGCGAGCGCGGGCTGCGGCCTGTTCACTTCCGGTGACAGTCCACGGCAGCCCTCACCCGAACGGAGTACCTTGCGGGTGGGGGTCGCCGATCCGATCGACACCGCGCCGTTGCGGATCGCGGTGGCGGCCGGAAAGTTCCGGGAATCCGGCCTTGACGTCGAGCTGGTGGACCTCGGCGGCGACGACGGCGTCGCGAAGCTGACCGCCGGACAGGTGGACGTCACGTTCGGCAGCGACGTCTCCCTGTTCCGCGCGGCCGCCGGGGGCACCGCGCTGCAACTGCAGGGCGAGGCCTACACCTCGGGCCGCAACACGATCGCCCTGGTCACCCTGCCCGGCTCGAACTACGACGAGCCCACCGCGAAGAAAGCGCCGAAGATCGCGGTGTACCGCCAGGACGACATCGGCGCGCTGACCGCCCGGTCGATTCTCGCCACCGCGGGCGTCGACCCGGCGAAGATCCACCTGGTGCCAAGCCCGTACCAGCAGATGCCGCAAACCCTGCAGGCCGGCGGGGCGGACGCGGCGGTGATGGTGGAGCCGTACATCACGCGCGCGGAGAAGGAGCTGGGCGCGCAGATCCTCGCCGACGGCTCGAACGGCGCGACGCTCGACTTCCCGTCTTCCGGCTACGCGGCGACCGGTGCGTTCGCAGCGGCGAACCCGCGCACCCTCAGCGCGTTCCGGCACGTGCTCACCCAGGCCCAGCAGACCGCCGCCGACCCGGCCACGGTCCGTGACGCACTGCCGTCGTTGTCCGACATCGACGAGACCACCGCGGCGCTCATCTCGCTCGGCACCTACCCGACGACGCTGTCGGCAACCCGCCTCCAGCGCGTGGCGGATCTGATGCACAGCTCCGGACAGATCCCGAACCGTCTCGACGTACAGGCGATGCTGCCGCCGGAAGACCAGCAGTAACTAGATGTGCGCCCCAGTCGGCTGAAGACACACCGTGCGGACCGGCGGACCCGCGTACACGAGCGCAGTGCTGTCCTCGCCGCAGCTGCTGCCCGACCGCTGTCCCCGGTGCACCTCCGCGCGCGCTTGCGCATCCGGATCGTCGCACGCGACCTTGCTGATGGTGGCTTCGTCGTCGACGTCGCGCAGGCAGTCGCCGGACGAGACGTTCAGCGCCAGGCACAGCGTCCTCTGCGCCGTACGCGACGCACGTCCGGAGCCGAAGATCTCGAAGCGCACGTAGTCCTCGCCGCGGCAGGAGGAACTGCCGCGAACGATCTTGTCGACCCGGTAGGTGGCACTGCGGTCCGAGCAGTCGGCGCGGTGGTAGCTCTGCGTGTCGTCACCCGCCTCGCTCAGGTAGAGGCAGGTGCCCGACGACGGCGACTCGTCGGAATTCGCGATGGACGCGACGCCGAACGCGGCCAGCACGCCCAGCCCGAGCGCCAGCACGACGCCACCCGCGATGAGCCCCTTCACCTTGCCGGACACGCCCTTCGGCCGGACGGGAGGCGGGAACTGCCGCGGCGGCTCGAACGGGTTCGGCACCTGCGGTACGCCGAACTGTGGTGTGGTCACGGGGTCCCCTCCTGCTCCGGCCTTCGGGTCATCTTGGCATCCCCGGAACCCGGCTCGGGAGGGAACGTATAAAGGACAGGTGACCGATGGCCCCTTGATCGTGCAGTCCGACAAGACCGTCCTGCTCGAAGTCGACCACCAGCAGGCCGACGACGCGCGGATCGCGATAGCGCCGTTCGCCGAACTCGAACGCGCGCCGGAGCACGTGCACACCTACCGGATCACGCCGCTGGCGCTGTGGAACGCACGAGCAGCCGGGCACGATGCCGAGCAGGTCGTGGACGCGCTCACCACGTATTCGCGGTTCCCGGTGCCGCAGCCGCTGCTGATCGACGTGGTGGACGTGATGGGCCGGTTCGGCCGGCTGCAGATCAACCACCATCCGGCACACGGCCTGGTCATGTCCACCACCGACCGCGCGGTGCTGGAGGAGGTCGCGCGGCACAAGAAGATCAGCCCGATGCTGGGCGGGCGCATCGACGAGGACACCGTGCTGGTGCACCCGTCCGAGCGCGGGCGGCTCAAGCAGGCGCTGTTGAAGGTCGGCTGGCCTGCCGAGGACCTTGCCGGGTACGTCGACGGCGAGGCGCACGCGATCGCGCTGGACGAGAGCGACTGGGAGCTGCGCGACTACCAGCGGAAGGCCGCGGAGGCGTTCTGGGCAGGCGGCTCCGGTGTCGTCGTGCTGCCGTGCGGGGCGGGCAAGACGCTGGTCGGCGCGGCCGCGATGGCACAGGCCAAGGCAACCACGCTGATCCTGGTGACGAACACGGTCGCCGGACGGCAGTGGAAACGCGAACTGGTCGCGCGCACGTCGCTGACCGAGGACGAGATCGGCGAGTACTCCGGCGAGAAGAAGGAGATCCGGCCGGTCACGATCGCCACCTACCAGGTGATCACGCGCAGGCAGAAGGGCGAGTACAAGCATCTGGAGCTGTTCGACACCCGGGACTGGGGCCTGGTGGTGTACGACGAGGTGCACCTGCTGCCTGCGCCGGTCTTCCGGATGACCGCCGACCTGCAGTCCCGCAGGCGGCTGGGGCTCACCGCCACCCTGGTGCGAGAAGACGGCCGGGAGGGCGACGTGTTCTCGCTGATCGGCCCGAAGCGCTACGACGTGCCGTGGCGCGACATCGAGGCGCAGGGCTGGATCGCCCCCGCGGAATGCACCGAGGTCCGGGTGACCCTGACCGACGCGGAGCGCCTGTCGTACGCCACCGCCGACGCGGACGAGCGCTACAAACTCGCCGCGACCGCGATGACCAAGACCCCGGTGATCAAGTCCATTGTGGACCGTCATCCCGGCGAACCGACCCTGGTCATCGGCGCGTACCTGGACCAGCTGGAGATGCTGGGCGACGAACTGGAGGCCCCGGTGATCCAGGGCTCGACCAGGAACAAGGAACGCGAGGAACTGTTCGACCGCTTCCGCCGGGGAGAACTGCGCACGCTGGTGGTGTCGAAGGTGGCGAACTTCTCGATCGACCTGCCCGAGGCCTCGGTGGCGATCCAGGTGTCCGGCACCTTCGGCTCGAGGCAGGAGGAGGCCCAGCGCCTCGGCCGCCTGCTACGCCCAAAGGGAGACGGACGGCAGGCCCACTTCTACTCGATCGTCTCCAGGGACACGGTGGACACCGAGTACGCCGCCCACCGCCAACGCTTCCTGGCCGAACAGGGCTACGCATACCACATCGTGGACGCCGAGGACCTGCGCTTCCCCGGCTGACCGGAACTGAAGCACCACCTCCGTCCACAACCGGCCGCGCCTGCCCATCGCAGCCACCCCCGCTCCTGCGCCTGCCCGTCGCAGCCCCCCGCTCCTGCGCCTGCCCGTCGCGGCCCCCACCCCTGCGCCTGCCCGGACCGGCCCACCACCCGCGACCACGCTCCGCGTACAAAACCACCCGACGATGCCTCCACCAACGCATCCAACCGACCCAACCACCGGTGCCCACCCCCGCGACGTCTCCGCCCACACAGCCGACCGACTCAGCCACCCCAGCGACGTCACGGCCGACGCATCCAACCGGCTCAATCACCCGCGCTCGCCCAGCGGATCCCGGCATCCGGACCCCGCACCCCAGGCACCCCGGCCGTCCGCGCCCATCTCGTCGGCCCCGACACCCACCTGCCCGGCAACCCTGGCCGCCGCGCCCTGTCTCGACGCCCCGCGAGCCGACCCACCAACACCTCGACACCCACCCCAGTCACCCACCCCAGTCCGCGTGATCACCCGTTTGCCTCAGAAACCCCTTCCGTCACCGTCGCCTCACCCGTTCCTCCAGAATACCTCTGACCAGCACTTTCCCGCACTCACTCGAACGGATGATCGAACAAACCCCTGGAAATTGTCAGGCCATCGAACTACTGTTCGATGTACAGGCACGCGAACACCAGTTCGAGGGGAAGCTCATGACGATCGCACCGTTCCGCCCCGGCGTTGGGGCACCGCCGGTCCAGACGTTGCCGCCAGGGCGCTGGCATGGGCGGATCTGGGTGTCGGACGAGCCGCTCACGCAGCCGCAGCGGTACCTCACCTGCGTCGCGGAATTCGAGCGGACCGGGCTGTGGCCCGTGCTGATCCCGCCTGACCAGCGGTTCACCGCGCGGGGCGAGGATTGGCTCGACGACCGGGGCCGGCTGGTGCCCGCCGGGCACCGGATCGACTCCGCGGATCCCGAGGCGGCGCTGGCGCGCTGGTGGGACGCATCCTGCTGCGACGGTGCGTGCCTGCGGCCGTTCGGCGCCCGGTTTCCCGGTCTCGCCCGGCGGTCGCACCGTCGTTCGGACCCGCTCGCCGAGGCGGGCAACACCGGGACCGTCCTCGCCACCCGCACGCCGCACCGGCTCGGCCTGGTCCAGACCGATCGGCCTGCCGACCTCCCCGCCCGCATCGGGTGGACCGGCATGATCAAGTCCACCGACCAGGTCGCGGAGCTGTCCTCCGTGCTCCGCAGCTGGGAGGACCGGTTCGGCGCCTCGCTCGTCACGCTCGGGTTCGATTCGCTCGAGCTGTCGGTGTCCGCCCCGCCCCGCACCCAGGCCCGTGCGCTCACCGTGGCAGCGGAGCACCGCGCGTTCAGCCTGCCGACCTACCTCGCCCAGCCCGGAAACCTCCGGGAGTACGCAAGCACGTTGCTTCGGACACGCCGGTGGCGGTTCTCGTGGGCATGAGCGGACGCACGCCAAGCCGGGAGCCGAAGCCATGAGACGCACGTCCTTCCGCCTGGGACAGCCGTCCCGGGCGCTGGTGCGGCTGTCCCGGAAACGACCACGCGGCCGCGTTTACCGCAACCATCCACGCGGGAAAACCCAACGGGGAAAGGCGGTGGTTGCGATCTCGGACATCCGCGTGGGGACATCCGGCTGGCGATACCCGCCGTGGCGGAGGCAGTTCTACCCCGAAGGCCTGGCACAACGGCGCGAGCTCGAGTACCTGTCGCGGCGGATGAACGCGGTCGAGATCAACGGATCGTTCTACTCGTTGCAGACGCCGGGCCGCTACCGCGCGTGGCAGGACGAGACGCCGGCCGGATTCCTGTTCGCAGTCAAGGGCGGACGGTTCATCACGCACCTCAAGCAGTTGCGTGATGTCGAAACCGCGCTGGCGAACTTCTACGCCTCCGGCGTGCTCGCGCTCGGGGCCAAACTCGGTCCGTTCCTGTGGCAGCTGCCGCCGCGGCTGGCTTTCGACCCGGACCGGGTCGCCACGTTTCTCGCCCAGCTGCCACGAACCACCACCGAGGCCGCGGCGCTCGGCGCTAAACACGACGGCAAACTGAAAGACACCGCGTTCCTCGACGCCGCACCGGAACGCCCGATCCGGCACGCCCTCGAAGTGCGGCATCCGAGCTTCACCACACACGAAGCACTCGCGATGCTCCGTGCGTACCGGATCGCACTCGTCACCGCCGACACCGCCGGCAAGTGGCCCTACCGGGAGGACCAGACAACGGATTTCAGTTACGTCCGGCTACACGGCGACGCCGAGCTGTATGCCAGCGGATACTCCGAGTCCGCGTTACGCACCTGGGCCACGAAGATCACCGAATGGCACGACCACGGCCACCGCGACGTGCATGTCTACTTCGACAACGACATCAAGGTCGAAGCACCACGCAACGCGATCGCGCTCGCCCGGCTGCTCGGCCTCCCCACCTACGAAGGGAGCCGCCCCAACGCACAGTGAGCGCACAGTGAGCGGACTCCGGTTAGCTGGACCCCAGGGGTGCAGGTGGTCTGCCTGCCGTCTCTGGGGGTCGGCACGCAGATCACCGCCCCCCATGCCACGCCGGACACCCCACCGCTGCAGCAGTGCCGATCGCTTCGACCAGGCCGGATCGCCGCTCGCTCGCCGCACCCATCACCTCGGCAACCGGTGCGGTCAGGCCCCGACCACGGCCAGTGACCTGTACCCGTCGGGATCCCGCGGCACAGCACCGGCGTCCGGCAGGATCCATCGGCACGGCGTCCAGCGGGATCCCTCGGCACAGTACGAGACCCCTCGGGATCTCTCGGCACAACACGGAGCCGGTCGCTGTCCGGTGACGTAGCACGAGGCCCCTCGGGATCCGTCGGCACAGCGCGGAGTCCGGCCGGATCCGTCGATGGCCGCACACCCGGATCGGCGAGCGAGGTGTGGGGCGTGCCCGAGGTGTGCTGCGAGCCGCGCGTGGAGCGGAACCCGTGCCATGGCCGAGAGACCTGAGTCCTGGCTCATCGATCGGCGTCCTGGCCGATCACTGTGCTCCTGGCCGATCAGCCCGCTTCTTAGCGAATCGAGTCGCCTCCTGGCCAGCCAGTCCGCTTCGGAGGGCTTGGGCTTGGGCTTGGGCTTGGGCTTGGGCTTGGGCTTGGGCTTGGGCTTGGGCTTGGGCTTGGGGGGATCGTGCCGGAGGCTGGTTGCCGGTGCATGGCCATTGTGGGGCCGGTGGATTCTCGGCGGTCGGTGGTGCTGGCTGGGCGGTCGGCCTTCTTGAGTGGGCCGGTGTGTGGCGTCCTTGTGCTGGCAAGTACCTGGCGTGCCGGACGGGCGTCGGCCAGTGTCGGACGGCCACGCCGGACCAGCGCCAGGCCGGTAAACCGGACGAGCGCTGGGCGACAAAACCCAACAAGCGCCAAGGCGGCAAGCCAGACGAGCACCACGCCGCCAAGCCGAGCGAGCACCCGGCGACAAAGCCCAACGAGCACCACGCCGCCAAACCGAACGAGCACCCGGCGACAAAGCCCAACGAGCACCACACCGCCAAACCGAACGAGCACCGCGCCGGCAAATCAGAGGGCACTCGGCGGCCAAGCCCAACAAGCACCAGGGTGGCAAGCCGGGCGGTGGTTAGCCGCCCACCAGGGTGGCCAGTTTCGCTCGTACTGTGTCGGCGTCCGGGTGGGCCAGGGTGGTCAGCAGGCGTACTGCTCGCAGCCAGCAGTCTCGGGCGGCGGCTGGGCGGCCTTGGCTCAGGTGCGCGCTGCCCAGATCCGAGAGCACGTCCGCGGCCTCGTATTCCTCGCCCATCGCGAAGAACATGTCCACTGCTTCGGACATGCATTCGATGCCCTCCGTGTGGCGGCCCAGGCCCAGCAGTGCCCTGGCGCGGGTCGACAGGGCGAACCGGCCGAGGCTCGGGTCGGTGGGCGGGGACAACGACAGCGCCTCGTCGGCCAAGGACAGCGCCTGCGGGTAATCGCCCATTGTGGTGCACAAATCGCCCAGCGCGCGCAATACGTTGGCTTCGAAGCCGCACAGTCGCAGTTCGCGGGCGATTTCCAGGGCACGCAACCCGTGCCGGTACGCGGCCGGGAAGTCCGCCAGGTCCTGCGCGGTCATCGCCAGGTTGTACCTTGCCCGCGCCTCACCCCTCAGCGAGCCGAGTTCCTGTTGCACGGCAAGGGCTTTCTCCAGGTGACGACGGGCAGCGACGTAGTCGCGCACCACCCCCTCGATCACGCCCAGTCCATTGAGGATTCCCGCCTCGCCCGCGCGGTCACCGGAATTCCGGGTCGCCTGCAGCGCCACCTCGTACACCGCGCGCCACTCGTCGATCCGGCCACGACCGGCGAAATAGGTCAACAGCAACCACGCCAGTTTCCAGCAGTGGGCGTACTGCCGGATCCGGAAGGACCACTGCACCACCGAAATCAGGTTTGCGTGCTCCCGGAGGAACCAGGCCAATCCCTCGTGGTAGCCGGAGAATTCCAGACCGCCACCGAGACTCGCGAGCTCCAGGGTTTCGTAGAACCGGTCCGGCCGCATCGCCTGTGAGGCATTCCGCGCGGTCGCCAAGTACCAGTCGAGCAGCAGTTCGCAGGCGCCGGCACGCATCTGCACACTGTCCACTTGATACGACAGTTCGCCGGCATACGCCTGGATCAAATCGTGGAACCGGTACAGTCCCGGCTCCGGCTGCGCCAGCAGATGTGCGGAAACAAGTGCGTCCAGCGCGGCCCGGGTTTCCTCCTCGTCCCGGCCGGCCAGCGCGACGGCGGTGGCCACACTGAATTCCGGCATCATCGGCAATCCGAGCAGCCGCAGCAGCCGACCGGCCGGAGCCGGCAGCGCGCGGTAGGAATACGAGAACACCGCGCGAATGTTCGTCTCCTCGCCGTCGCCGAGGTCGAACGTGCCGAGACGGCCTGCCTCCTCCGGGAGCGCGGCAACGAACTCGGCAAGCGGGAGGTCCGGGAACTGCGCGGCGCGAACCGCGAGAATCCGGATCGCCAGCGGCAGTCCGCCGCAGTAACGCACAAAACGTTCCGTCGCGGCCGGATCCGCCTCCACCCGTTCGACCCCGATCGTCGACGCGAGCAGCTCGACGGCCTCGTCGTTGTCCAATTCAGACAGTGCGACACGGCGGACATCGTGGGTGGCAGCGAGCCCCCGCAGCTGCCACCGGCTGGTGACCACGACCAGACACCCCGGCCCCGGCACGAGCGGACGTAGCTGGTCCGAACTGCTCGCGTTGTCCAGTACCACGATCAGCCCCCTGCCCGCGGTGTGCGTCCGCCAGGTGGCCGCCCGTTCGGCAAGGCCGGGCGGGATCTGGTCGCAGGGCACGCCGAGCGCGACGAGCATCGTCTCCAGTGCGGCAAGCGGGTCCAGCGGGTCGCCCGGTCCGGCACCGCGCAGGTCCAGGAACACCTGGCCACCGGGGAACCGATCCGCAATCTGGTGTGCGAAGTGCACGGACAAGCTCGTTTTCCCTTGTCCACCAAGACCTTCCACCGAAGCGATCGGCGTGCACGTGCTGTCGTCGAGTGCTTCGGGCACCAGCGCGCGCAACGATTTGAGCGCACCGGACCGGCCGGCGAACGCACGCAGATCGGGCGGAAGCTGGTGCGGCACCCGCGGTTCGACCGTCGTGCGGTACCGCGCCGGATCGTCCCCGCCCAGCACCAGCCGGTGTGCACGCTGCAGTCCGGCGCCGGGGTCGAGCCCCAGTTCCTCGGCCAGCACACCGCTGATCCGCCGGTAGGTCTCCAGTGCCTCGGCCTGCCGCCCGGCGCGGAACAACGCGAGCATCAGCTGCTCGTGCGGCCGTTCCCGGAGCGGGTGTTCCTCGATGAGCCGCCCGAGTTCGGGCACGATCGTCTCGTATTCGCCGACCGTGAGCAGCGATTCGGCCCACAACTCGCGCACCCGGGTGCGCTCCTCCGCGAGCCGGCCCGCCTCTTCCCGGTGCAGCGCCTCCGATTCGACGTTCTGCAGTGCCGGCCCGCGCCATTCGGACAGCGCAGCCTCGAACAACGCCGCCGCCCGCCGGTGTTCGCCGCGCTCGGCGGCCGCACCGCCGCGGCCGGCGTACTTCCGGAACCGCAGCAGATCCACCGCGTCTTCGTCGACCTCCAGCAGATAACCGCCACGCTCGGTGCGGATCGTCCCGCCATCGCCGAGTGCCCGGCGCAACCGGAGCACGTAGGTCTGCAACGCGCCCTTGGACCGGCGCTGATCGTCGTCCCACAGCCAGTGGCCGAGCAGGTCGACCGACACCAGCCGGTTGGCCCGCAGCAGGAGCCCGGTGAGCACGATCAGCGGGCGGCTGCCGCCGAGCGGCACCACCTGGCCCCCGGCCAGCACCTCGGCCGGGCCGAGCACCCGGAAGTCCATCCGTTCCATTGTGAATGTCCGACGGCCCGGATGGCACCCGGGTTCCACTCACCGGTGGTGGCATGATCGACCGATATGCAGGTCTACGCGCTGCCGTTGCACAACCGGTTCCGGGATATCACCGTCCGTGAAGGCGTATTGCTCCATGGGTCCGTTGGATGGGGTGAATTCTGCCCGTTCGCCGATTACTCAGACGGGGAAAGCGTGCCTTGGCTCGCGGCCGCCCTCGAAGCGAGCGAAGAGGGCTGGCCTGCCCCCGTCCGGGACCGGGTCGAGGTGAACACGACGGTCCCGATCGTGCCGCCGGAACGGGCGCACGAGCTGGTCCACAGGTCGGGCTGCCGCACGGCGAAGGTGAAGGTCGCCGACCGCCGCGCCACGCTCGCCGAGGACTGCGCACGGCTGGAAGCGGTCCGCGACGCGCTCGGGCCGTCCGGCGCGATCCGCGTGGACGCCAACGCGGCCTGGGACGTGGACACCGCGGTGCGCGCGCTGGCCGAGCTGGACCGGGCGGCCGACGGGCTGGAATACGCCGAACAGCCCTGCCCCACCGTCGAAGACCTCGCCGCCGTCCGGCGCCGGGTGTCCGTGCGCATCGCGGCCGACGAATCGATCCGGCGTGCCGAGGACCCGTTGAAGGTCGCCGTCGCCGGGGCCGCCGACGTCGCCGTGCTCAAGGTCGCGCCGTTGGGCGGGGTGCGCCGCGCACTGGAGGTCGCCGAGGCGTGCGGGCTGCCGTGCGTGGTGTCCTCCGCAGTGGAGACGAGTGTGGGCCTTGCCGCCGGGCTGGCTCTCGCGGGTGCCCTACCCGAACTGGACTTCGCCTGCGGGCTGGGCACGATGTCGTTGCTGCGCGGAGACGTCAGCACGCGCACGCTGTCTCCTGTGGACGGTTACCTTCCGGTGCTGCGGCAGGCACCGGAACCGGATGCGTTCGCGCAGTTCGCCGCTGCCGACGAGGTGCAGCAGGTGTGGCAGGACCGGCTGGCACGAGTGCGGGCGGAACTCAGCCGAACCAGCGCCGGCTGACCGCGGAGTACGTCCCGTCGGCGCGGATCGCCCGCAGCCACCCGTTCACGCAGCCGAGGAGTTGCCCCGGGTCCCGCGGCAGCAGGTAGGCCTTCTCGTCGTCGGTGAACGGACGGTCCGGGTGCACCGCGCACAGCTGCGGGTGCTGCCGGGACTGCCAGCGCGTCTCGGACGCGTCGGTGATCATCAGGTCCGCCCGGCCGTCGATCAGTTCACCGAAGATGGTGTTGTTGTCCGGATACCGCACCACGGTGGCGTGCCGCAGCTGCGTGCGCACGAACTTTTCGTTGGTACCGCCGGGATTCACCACCACTCGCACGTCCGGCCGGTCGATCTGCGCCGTCGTCTCGAACCGGGCGACGTCCGGGCAGCGCGTGATCGGGGTCTTGCCGTCGCGCTGGTACGCCGTGCTGTAGGTGGCGAGCCGGGCGCGTTCGGCGGTCACCGAGATGCCGCCCATCGCGAGGTCGCAGCGGCTCCCGACGTCGGTGGCGAGACGGGCCCAGGTGGTCCGGACCAGGGCGAGCCGGACGCCGAGCCGGCGGGCGAGATCACCGGCGAGGTCGATGTCGATGCCGCTCCAGCGTCCGGCCGGGTCGAGATAGCTGAACGGCCGGTAGTCCCCGGTGCTGCACACCTGCAGCTCGCCGCGGGCGAGCACGGTGCCGAGCCTGCCGGCATCGGCACTTCCCGACGCCGACGCCGGAGCGAGCCCCAGCACGGCCAGCAGCACGACGACGAACGCGACGATCTTCACCAGGGCATCCTCCCCGCGTCCGGGCCCCGGCCCAAGGGCCATCCCGGGGATGTCTCAGGGTTGCCGCACCAGGGCCTTCTCCGGGCCGTTCCCGGATGTGGCGGGGGTGCCGGGCGGCGCACCATGGTCGGCATGACGAACAGCACGGAGATCCCGCAGACCAAGAAGCTCCACCGCAGCCGTACCGACCGGATGCTCACCGGGGTCTGCGGCGGCTGGGCCGACTACCTCGGCGTGGACCCGGCGATGGTCCGCATCGCCACGGTCGCCGCCACGGTGCTTTCGGCCGGGGTGATGATCCCGGTCTACGTCGCCGCTGTCTTCCTGACGCCCGAAACCGGGGCCTGATCCGGCCGGGCCCGGACGCGGAGGGGGCGTCCGGGCCCGGCGGAACGCGAGCCCGGCGCGCGGCGTCCCACCGGGCATGTTTCTGCAGCCACCGCCCGACCCGACGCGCACGGCGCGGATCGTGGTCTGCCTGTTCGGCGGGCTGCTGACCCTCGCGGCCGGGTGGCTGTCGCTGCTGTTGCTGGGGTTCAGCGCAATGTGCACCGATGACGGGGATCCGGGCGATTGTGCCGGCGTCGTCGCGCTGTCGGCGAGCCCGATCGGGGCGGTGCTGCCGACGGCGGTGGCCGCGATGGTGCTGGTGTTCCGCACGCGGCGACCCGCAGTGGCCTGGGGAGGGGGACTCGGGCTGCTCGCGGTGGGGGTGCTGGTGACCGCGCTCGTGTTCGGCGTGGCGCACTGACCCCCGGAAACGGGCGAAGCCCGGTCCACCGAGTGGTGGGCCGGGCTTCGCCGGGTAGTGCAGCCGAACTCAGAAGTCCATGCCACCCATGCCGCCGGACGGGTCGGCCGGGGCCGCAGCGGCCTTCTCCGGCTTGTCCGCCACAACTGCCTCGGTGGTCAGGAACAGCGCCGCGATGGATGCGGCGTTCTGCAGCGCGGAACGGGTGACCTTCGTCGGGTCCGGCACGCCGGCCGCGAGCAGGTCCTCGTACTCGCCGGTGGCGGCGTTGAGGCCGTGGCCCTGCGGGAGGGACTTGACCTTCTCCGCCACGACGCCGCCTTCGAGGCCGGCGTTGATCGCGATCTGCTTGAGCGGAGCCTCGACGGCGACCTTGACGATGTTGGCGCCAGTGGCCTCGTCACCGGTCAGCTTCAGGCCCGCGAACGCAACCTCGGCAGCCTGGATCAGGGCCACGCCACCACCGGCGACGATGCCCTCTTCCACGGCGGCCTTGGCGTTGCGCACCGCGTCCTCGATGCGGTGCTTGCGCTCCTTGAGCTCGACCTCGGTCGCGGCACCGGCCTTGATGACGGCAACGCCGCCGGCCAGCTTCGCGAGCCGCTCCTGCAGCTTCTCCCGGTCGTAGTCGGAGTCCGAGTTCTCGATCTCCGCGCGGATCTGGTTGACCCGACCCTGGATCTGGTCGGCGTCACCGGCACCCTCGACGATCGTGGTCTCGTCCCGGGTGATCACGGCCTTGCGGGCGCGGCCGAGCAGCGCCAGGTCCGCGTTCTCCAGCTTGAGGCCGACGTCCTCCGAGATGACCTGGCCACCGGTCAGGATCGCGATGTCCTGCAGGATGGCCTTGCGGCGGTCACCGAAGCCCGGCGCCTTGACGGCGACGGACTTGAAGGTGCCGCGGATCTTGTTGACGACCAGGGTGGCCAGCGCCTCGCCCTCGACGTCCTCGGCGATGATCAGCAGCGGCTTGCCGGACTGGATGACCTTCTCCAGCAGCGGCAGGACGTCCTTGACGTTGGAGATCTTGGAACCGAACAGCAGGACGTAGGGGTCCTCCAGCTCGGCTTCCTGACGCTCCGGGTCGGTCACGAAGTAACCGGAGACGTAGCCCTTGTCGAAGCGCATGCCCTCGGTGAGCTCGAGCTCCAGGCCGAAGGTGTTCGACTCCTCGACGGTGACGACGCCTTCCTTGCCGACCTTGTCCAGCGCCTCGGCGATCAGCTCGCCGATGGTGCGGTCCGCGGCCGAGATCGAGGCGGTAGCAGCGATCTGCTCCTTGGTCTCGATCTGCACGGCAGCCTTGTGCAGCTGCTCGGTGATGGCCTCGACGGCCGACTCGATGCCCCGCTTGAGGCCGATCGGGTCGGCACCGGCGGCGACGTTGCGCAGGCCCTCGCGCACGAGCGCCTGGGCAAGCACGGTGGCGGTGGTGGTGCCGTCACCCGCGACGTCGTCGGTCTTCTTGGCAACTTCCTTGACGAGCTCGGCCCCGATCTTCTCCCAGGGGTCCTCGAGCTCGATCTCCTTGGCGATGGAGACACCGTCGTTGGTGATCGTCGGCGCGCCCCACTTCTTTTCGAGCACGACGTTCCGGCCCCGCGGGCCGAGGGTCACCTTGACGGCTTCGGCGAGGGTGTTCAAGCCGCGCTCAAGACCGCGGCGGGCGTCCTCGTCGAACGCGATCAGTTTGGCCATTGCGGTGTGGTCCTCCGGTATTGGGCGCTACCGCCGCGCATGCTTCTGAATGTCTCAGCAGCAGCGGCGGCAGCAGGACTCTTGCAGGTGGCCAGGCTCGGTGCCCGCGACGGACGACCGACCCGATGGGCCAGCCTCACCGTCCCGACCTTCAGGCGGACGGTCGGTGACCGCCTGCCTGGCACTCGACGGCGTCGAGTGCCAATGCCGTGTTTAGCACTCCCACGGGGAGAGTGCAAGAAGGCCAGGTCAGCTCGTCCGATCAGCTGCCACACCAAGAGCACCAGTGCGGCCAGCATGGCCAGGGCGAGCAGCCGGAACGGAACCACCTCGCTCGTGTTCTGCCGAGCCTGGGGGTCGGCGAGGAACGGCAGGTAGGAGAACGCGGACGCGAACTGCACCAGCACCGGCACCGGCCACAGCCGGCGCGGGAGGTGGAACGCGGCGACCACGGACAGCACATCGGCGAGGTAGAAGTACCGCTCGTGCATGGCCGGCAGGCAGAACGGCACCAGCACGGCGAACACGGCGCCGAGCAGCACGACCCTGGTGGTGGTCAGCCGCGCCCGGGTGACCACCGCGTACAGGACCAGCGCGGCGACCAGTTCGGCGGTGATCAGGACGGCGATGTCCCGCACCGCGGCGAGGTGGCTGCTGAAGTCGAAGAGCTGGTAGACGTTCGCCGCGTTCAGCGTCAGCTGCGAGTATTCGCCGACCTGGTCGAAGTAGACCGACAGCAGTTGCGCCGGACCGGCGCCGGCCAGCAGCGCGGGCACGTCCAGGACCACCACGACCACCGGGATCGCCAGCAGCGCCCGCCACGGCACCCGGCGGCACAGCACCAGCACCAGCAGTACCGGCAACAGGAAGACGATCTGCAGCTTGAACGCCAGCGCCAGCCCGAAGAACACACCGGAGAGCCAGGGCCGTGATCGCAGTGCGAAGTAGAGACCGCCAAGGCCGAACGCGGTGTAGATCGAGTCGCACTGGCCCCACACCGCGCCGTTCATGACGACGCTCGGCAGCAGCCCGACCACCGCGGCCGCGGCGAACGCGGGCAGGCCGCGCGGGTACTTCAGCGCCACCAGCTTGTACACGAAGACGATCAGCAGCAGGTCGCCGAGCACGGAGATGGTCTTGATCCCGGCGAGCACCGGCACCGGCAGGTAGGTGAGCAGGGCGACCAGGTAGAGGTAGGGCACGTTGTAGTCGGCGAACCGGTAGCGCAGCGCGGAGAAGCCACCGTTGGCCCGGATGAAGTCGTACCACTGGCTGAAGAACGCCCGGTAGTCACCGGACTGGAAGCCGTACCACTGCACCCGGATCACCACGGCCAGCGCGAAGGCCACTGCGAGGGGAATCAGTGCCGGGGTCGGGCGGAAGCTCGGGGAAGTCACTCCACGATCCGAGCGTGCACGCCCCAACGCGAGCTGTGCGCACCCTATGCGGAAGCTGGGAATCCGCGCCGGGATCGGTCAGCGGCTCGGTTGGATCGGGATCGACGAAGGCGGCGGCTGCAACGAGGACGACGGCCCGGCCGGCTTGGAACCACCCGGCCCGACCGGGATGTTCGGCGCGGTCGAAGTGGGCGTGCCGCCGCTGCCCCCGTCGTCGTTCCCGCCGAAGAGCAGGATCCCGCCGACCACCAGCCCGGCCACCACCACGACCCCGAGCACGATCCACAGCCACTTGAGCCCGCCGCCCTTGGCCGCGGGCTGGAACGCCCCCGCCCCGGCAACCGGCGACGGCGGACGTACCCGCATCGGCTCGCCGTACCCCTGGTTCGGGTTCTGGCTCTGGCCGGTGTGCTGGTTCGGGCCGGGACCTTGGTTCGGGTAGCCGGGCGGCGGTCCCGGTGGCACCTGTCCCGGCTGCCCGGGGTAGCCGTACCCGGCAGGCGCACCTGCCGGATAGCCGCCGGGATAGCCGGGCGAGTTCTGCGGAGCGGGATAACCGGGACCGGGCGGAGCACCGTAACCACCGGGGACGCCGGGCTGGCCCTGGTTGCCGGGCTGGCCTGGATTTCCGGGCTGGGTCACGTTGCCGGGCGGAGTGAGGTTGCCGGGCTGACCTGGGTTGCCCGGCTGGACGGGCGGGCCGGCCTGCTGGGGGTTGCCCGGATTACCCGGCTGGCCGGGGTTTCCGTAGAACGGGGATTGAACGGGGTTTCCCGCATTGCCCGGTTGGCCCGGCTGGGCGGGCTGGGTCAGGTTTGCGGGCTGGCCCTGGGCCGGACTGCCGGGTTGGCCGGGGTTGCCGTAGCCGCCGGGGGTGCCCGGACCAGCCGGGGCGCCCGGACCGCCGGGGTTGCCCGGTCCGGTCGGGTTGCCTGCGGGGGCACCGTAGCCGCCGGGGGTGCCTTGGCCGGGTGCGGCGCCTGCGGCCCAAGTGCCGGGCGGCACACCTGGGGCACCCGGCACGCCCGGCGCGACCGGACTGCCCGGCGCGTCCAGGGCACCTGGACTGCCCGGCGCGCCTGGGGCGCCCGGAATGCCTGGGGCTCCCTGGCCGCTGCTGGGCTGGGCTGGGTGGGTGCTCGCGGTGTCGCCGGGGCCGTTCGGTCCGGCGGGGCCCGGTGGGGTGTCGGACGTGGCCAACGGGCCGAGGGACACCCGGGCCGCTTCGATCATGGCCACGCAGTTCGGGTAGCGGTCGGCCGGGCTCTTGGCCATGCCCTTGCGGATGACCTCGTCCACGGCGGGCGGCAGGGCGACCACACGGGACACCGAGGGCGGTTCGCCGCTGAGGTGACCCTTGATGACCGTCGGCACGTCGCCGCGGAACGGCGGGTTTCCGGTGAGGCACGCGAAGAGCACGCAGGTCAGCGCGTACTGGTCGGTGCGCCCGTCGAGGGGTTCGCCGCGCAGGTGCTCGGGGGCGGCGTAAGTGGGCGAGCCGAGGAAGTCGCCACCGCGGGTGCGGTGGCCGGTGGCGCCACGGCGGGTCAGGCCGAAGTCCGCGACGTACACGTGCTCACGGGATGTCTCACGGCTGGTGACCAGCACGTTGGCCGGTTTCACATCGAGGTGCACCAGGCCGTGGTTGTGCAGGGTGTCGAGTGCGTCGGCGACCTGGTCGAGCAGGGTCAGCGCGCGGGCCGGGCCGATCGGGCCGGCGGAGATCAGGCCGGCGAGATCGCCCCCGTCGACCATCCGCATGGCGATGTACAGCATCCCGTCGAGCTCGCCGAAGTCGTACAGCGGCACGACGTTGGCGTGGTCGATCGCGGAGGTGTTGCGGGCCTCGTCGACGAACCGTTCGCGGAACTCCGCGTCCGTGCCGAGGTGGTCGCCGATGACTTTCAGTGCCACCTTGCGGCCCAGCCGCACGTCGGTGGCCTGGTAGGTCACCGACATACCGCCCTTGCCGAGCACCGTGTCGATCCGGTAATTGCCCAGCCGCCGACCGGTGAGGTCCCCCGACGCATCGCCTGTCACGCAGCGCAGCTTAACGCCCCGGTATCCGCTGTCACTGGCGGTTCGCCCAAGTGGTCAGCAGGGCTGCCTCAGGACACCTTGCGGACGTCCGCGGCCTGGCTGCGGCCGTCGCGTCCGGATTGGACCTCGAACTCCACCCGATCGCCTTCGTCGAGTGTGCGGAATCCCTCGGCCTGGATTGCCGAATAGTGGACGAACACGTCCGGCCCTTCGGCGGATTCAATGAACCCGTAACCCTTTTCCGAGTTGAACCACTTGACGGTGCCGACAGCCACGGCGCCCTCCCTCGGGACAACGGCCCGCACCCCTTGACCAGTGCGGAAGTGCGGTTCACGCTACCGGAATCAGCGCACTCGGCAATGGGTAATCGGCAGAATCCGCTACCCGCGCGAGACCCGCCGGTTGCGTGCCTGCACGAGAACGGTGCCGGGGCCGGCGAAATCGAGCACCAGTCCTTCTCCGGTGCGCAACGATTGCGGTCCGCTCGGATCGATCGCGCGCAACCGGCACTGCAGGGTGTCCGGATAGGCCAGCACGTAGTCCGGCCGCACGGTCACCAGCTCGCGCGGGGACAACTCGAACGAGTCCACCGGACCGGGTGCGGTCAGCACGAGCGATCCGGTGCCGCTGTAGTGCTCGAGGAAGCCGGCATCCGCACCGAAAAGCTGCTGCAGCGGTGCCCAGGTCTGGTCGCGGCGTACCGAACCGGGCCGGGCGAGTACCGCGTCACGGTGCACCGACCAGCCGATCCCGCCGGTCAGTTCGAGCGGGTAGACGTCGCCGGGACCGAGTGGCGCCAGGTCCACCCAGCCGCCGCCGGCCGGCGCGGTGAACACCGACCGGCCGGACTTGCGCCCGCCGCGCTCCGGATTGGATTCGACCACCCCGAAGCTGCTCGCCAGCATCGTCTCGGTGGCCGACTGCACCGCCTCACCCGGCGCCAGCATGACCCTGGCCACGCCGAACCCCGGCGTGTGTCTCGTGTGGACTCGCATGTCAGCGCGCGAGCAGTGCCGCGGCGGCCCGGCTCAGCGGCGACGACGGAGTGCGCACCCGGCTCGTGGCCGGCTCGGTCTGCGCGGCTTGCCCTGGTCCGGATCCGAGGCTGGCAATGGCGAACGACGGCTGCTGCCGAACCTGGATGTGCATGCGTTTTCTCCTGGCGCTCCCCGACTGTGCCGGGAGAGTCTTGCACGAGCGGGTGAGACGGGCAGGATGGTCCGGGTGATCTCCGTCGACGCTTACCGTGCGATCGTGACCGACCTGATCGGCCACGCATCGATCACCGCTGTTCCGCTCGCCGAAGCCGCCGGGCTCGTGCTGGCCCGCGACGTGCCCGCCGGAGTGGCGCTGCCCCCGTTCGACAACTCGGCGATGGACGGTTACGCCGTGCGCGCGGCCGATGTCGCCGGGGCGCCGGTGACCCTGCCGGTCGCCGACGACATCCCGGCCGGGCGGGTGGACGTCGCGCCGCTGGAACCGGGCACGGCGCACCGGATCATGACCGGCGCCCCGCTGCCACCGGGAGCGGACGCGGTGGTCATGGTGGAGAAGACCGACGGCGGGACCACCGACGTCCGGATCGACCACCGCGCGACCGCGGGCGACCACGTGCGGCGTACCGGCGAGGACGTCCGGAAGGGCACCGTCGCACTGCACGCGGGCACCGTGCTCGGGCATTCCCAGCTGGGGCTCGCCGCGGCGGTCGGACTGGCCGAGGTGGTCGTGTACCGGCCGCTGTCGGTGCTCGTCGTGTCCACCGGCACCGAACTCGTCACCGCGCCGGATCCGTTGCGGTACGGGCAGATCTACGAATCCAACAGCGTGATGCTCGCCGCCGCGCTGCGTGGTCTCGGCTGCCGGGTGCAGGTGGTGCGCAGTGTGGTCGACGACGTCGAGGAGTTCCGCAAGATCGTCGAGCCGAAGCTGGCCGAGTCCGATCTGCTGGTCACCTCCGGCGGCGTGTCCGCCGGCGCGTACGAGGTGGTCAAGGACGCGCTGACCGCACACGGCGTGGAGTTCCGGAAGATCGCCATGCAGCCGGGCGGCCCGCAGGGCTGCGGCCGGTGGAACGGCGTCCCGGTGGTGACGCTGCCGGGCAATCCGGTGAGCGTGCTGGTGTCGTTCGAGGCGTTCCTGCGCCCGGCGCTGCTCGCCGCGATGGGCCACACCGCGCTCGAACGCCGCCAGGTCCGCGCGCGGCTCACCGAGGACATGCCCTCGCCGGAAGGCCGCAGGCAGTACCGGCGTGGCTTCTACACCCAGGCCGACGGCGAGGTGACCGGCATCGTCGGCCCGCGCGGCGGGCCCGGCTCGCATCTGCTCGCGGCGTTCACCCAGGCCAACTGCCTGATCGTGCTGCCGGAGGAGGTGACCTCGGCGGCCGAGGGCGCCGAGGTCGACGTCCTGCTCCTGTAGCCCGGCCGGGCACGGCGGGGGCGATAAACTCGGTCCATGGGCATCATCCTGTGGATCGTTTTCGGCGCGCTGGTCGGCTGGCTCGCGAACCTCGTGGTCGGCGGTCCGCAGCGGCGCAGGCAGGGTTGCCTGGTCAGCGTCCTGGTCGGGGTGCTCGGCGCGGCGCTCGGCGGATTCATCTACCGGCTGGCCACCGGCGAACAGCAGCACTTCGACTTCGATTTCCCGAGCTTCGGCGTCGCGATCCTCGGCGCGATCGTGCTGCTGCTGGTGTTGCGGCTGGTCAGCGCGATCGGCGACGGCCATCGCGATCGTGACCGCCGGTGATGGCCGGAAAACGGACTGTCATAACCAGCGAAAACGAGCTAGACTGATCAGTTCCGCGCCCGGGTGCGTGCATCGTCGGGGGACGCATGCACCCGGGCGGTTTCACGAACGAGCCGCGTGCCGTGCTGTGTCTCCACCAGCCTCGGCACGGGTACCGAAGCAATGCCCTTCGCCCGGCACACCAGCAGGGCGAGCGGACCGGGTACCGCCATCGTTTCCTCGTCCGATCGGCCCGGGGCACCGGCCCCGAGCGGCGTCGACTACCGGGCGTTATCGCAGTGTTCGACGCGTCGTGACCGGATGGTGGCCGCGGCGACCCCCGGTGCGGCAACCCTTGCCTGGCCCCGGCGCCCGCGGTGGCCAGGGGCGGGCGGGTTCGCCCGCCGACGGGCGGTAGCGTGGTGACGCCCCAATCGGACGCGTCTGCCGTCCCCTCCCACCGACCGAAACGAACAGCGGGGAACCGACCCATGAGCGGCCAGTCCACCGGCAATCCCCTCGCACACGCCGTCCAGCTCGCTCGCGAGACCGTCCCGCCGATGCACCCCGCGGGACGCCCGTTCGTCTTCGGCGGACTGGCTGCGACGCTGCTGCTGCGCCGGCTGTGGAAGCCGCTCGGGGTGGCCGGTGCACTCACCACGGCCGCCACCGCGGCGTTCTTCCGCGAGCCGAAGCGCGTGCCGCCGGCGCGGGAGAACGTGGCGGTCGCGTCCGCGGACGGGCTCGTTTCGCTGATCGAAGCGGCCGTGCCGCCGCCGGAGCTCGGCCTGCCCGCACAGCCGCGGATGCGGGTGAGCGTGTTCCTGTCCGTCTTCGACGTGCACGTCCAGCGCACGCCCGCGACCGGCGTGGTCGAGCGGGTGGCCTACCGGCCCGGCAAGTTCCTCTCCGCCGACCTGGACAAGGCGAGCGAGGACAACGAACGCAACTCCGTGCTCCTGCGCACCGCCGACGGCCACGAGCTCGTCGTCGTGCAGATCGCCGGCCTGGTCGCGCGCCGGATCCGGTGCGACGTCCGCGAAGGCGAGAAGGTGCCGGCCGGACAGACCTACGGCATCATCCGGTTCGGCTCGCGGGTCGACCTCTACCTGCCGCCGGGCAGCCGGGTACTGGTGTCGAAGGGCCAGCGCACGGTCGGCGGGGAGACCGTGCTCGCCGAACTACCCCCGCTGGGAGAAGGCTGACCATGGTCCGCGTGACCACCCCGAGCATCCGGCTGCTGCCGAACGCCATCACCGTGCTCGCGCTGTGCGCCGGGCTGTCGGCGGTGCAGTTCGCACTCACCGGCAACTACGCGATGGCGATCGGCTCGATCGGCATCGCCGCGGTGCTCGACAGCCTCGACGGCCGCATCGCCCGGCTGCTCGACGCCACGTCGAAGATGGGCGCCGAACTCGACTCGCTCTCCGACAGCATCTCCTTCGGGGTGTCCCCCGCGCTCGTGCTGTACGTGTGGCAATCACACGGTGACCGGATCGGCTGGATCGCGTCGCTGATCTTCGCGGTCTGCATGATCCTGCGGCTGGCCCGGTTCAACACCCTGCTCGACGACACCGATCAGCCGCCGTACGCCTCGGAGTTCTTCGTCGGCGTGCCCGCGCCCGCCGGCGGGCTGGTCGCGATGCTGCCACTGATCTTCACCCTGCAGTGGGGCGAGGGCTGGTGGTCGCAGCAGTACGTGGTGCTGGCCTGGACGATCGCAGTCGCCGTGCTGCTGATCAGCCGCATCCCGACGTTGTCGCTCAAGACCGTGAAGGTGCCGGCGAAGGCGATCGCCCCGCTGCTGGTCGGCGTCGGGCTGCTGGCCGCGGCGATCATCCAGTTCCCGCTGGTGGCGCTCGCCGCCGCGCTCGTGCTGTACCTGCTGCACATCCCGTACGCGGTGTACCGCAACCGCTGGCTCGCCGCGCATCCCGAAGCCTGGACCGTGCCGCCGCGGGAGCGCCGGGCGCTCCGGCGCGCACGCAGTCACCGCCGGCTGCGACTCCGCCCGGCGTCCCGGCGGGTCGCGGGTGCGGCGATGCGCGCAGTCCGGCTGCCGCGTTCCAACAACGACCTGGTGCGCACCCGAACAGTGCGCGAGCGGGACCACAGCAGCGCCGCACCCACGACGTCCGGCCCCGGTCAGCGGCGGCGCAGCTGGCGGCGGATCGGCATTCGCCGCCGGTAGCGGTTCAGCGCGCGAGTTCCGCGCGCAGGCCGGTCAGCAGCAGGTCCAGCTGGGTTTCCAGGTCGTGCCGGCAGTCCGCCTGCACCAGCGCGGGCAGCACCCGGGACAGATGCGGCAGCTCGGCCGGAATCGTCATCCGCCGGAACCAGTCGTCGACGTGCTCGGCGCGGTCCGCAGGCACCCCGGTCACCCCGATCGTCTCGGCGAGCGCCGCGCCGAAGATCAACCCCATCAGCGAACGGTAGACGCGCACCGTGGCCGGTTCGTCCAGCCCCGCCTCCAACAGCGCACCGAGCAGGCCGTCGATCACCCGCAACGCACCCGGTGACCGCGGGTTCGCCTCCGCGGCCACCAGCGTGCGCAGCACCGCGGGATGTCCGGTGAACGCGAGGTGGCACGCCTCGGCGAACCGCCGGACCCGCGTCTCCCACGGTTGCGCGGGATCGGGCAGCGGTACCGATTCGAAGACCCTCGCGGCCAGTCCGTCGAGCAGGTCGCCCTTGTTCTTCACGTGGTTGTAGAGCGACATCGCCTCCACCCCCAGCTCCGCCGCCAGCTTGCGCATGGACAGCGCGGACACGCCGTGGGTGTCGACGAACCCGAGTGCCGCGTCGAGCACCTTCTCGCGGCTCAGCGTTTCCCTGGCCATCACCGGAGCTTACGCCGTAAGTGCTAGCGTCCGGCCATGGACTCAGTTGATCTTGTGTGGCTCGACGCGACCGAGCTGGCCCACCTCGTGACCACCGGCGAGGTCACCGCGGTCGAGGTGGTCCGGGCCCACCTCGACCGGATCGACTCCGTCGGTGACCGGACCAACGCGTTCGTCACGGTCCTCGGCGAACAGGCACTGGCCGAGGCACGCGATCCGCGGCCGGGCCCGCTCAGCGGTGTGCCGTTCACGATCAAGGACGCGTTCGACACCGCGGGCGTGCGCACGACCCGCGGTTCTGCACTGTTCACCGATTACCGGCCCGAACGCGACGCGGTGGCGGTGACCCGGCTGCGCGACGCGGGCGGGATCCCGCTCGGCAAGACGAACCTGCCGGAACTGGCCGTGTGGACCGAGACCGACAACCTGGTCACCGGCCGGACCCGGAACCCGTACGACCCCGACCGCACGCCGGGCGGGTCGAGCGGCGGCGAATCCGCGGCGATCGCCTCCGGGTTGTCCCCGCTCGGGCTGGGCAGCGACCTCGCCATCTCGCTGCGCGGGCCGGCGCACGACACCGGGGTCACCGCCCTCAAGCCGACGCACGGGCGGGTGCCGTGCACCGGGCACTTCTCCGAAGTGCTGCTGCGCTGGTGGCACGTCGGCCCGATGGCCCGCAGCGTGCGCGACCTGCGTCTGGCGCTGTCGTTGCTGGAGGGCCCGGACGGCGCCGATCCGTACGCGATCGCGGTACCCGGCGCCCGTCCGGCCGCCCGGCCGCGGATCGGCTGGACCACCGACGCGTTCGGCCCGATCGACCCGGAGGTCGCAGCCACCGTCGCGGCGGCCGCGACCGCGTTGACGGACCTCGGCTTCGACGTCGAGCAGGTCGAGCTGCCCTGGCTGGCCAAACAGGACTACGGGGAACTCGCCACCCCGTTGCTGCTCGCCGAAACACAGCCGTACCTGCGCAAGCTCGCCGTGGGACGGGAGGACGAGCTGCACGCGTCGACCGCGATCACGCTGGCCCTTCCCGAAACGACGCTCGCCGACTACGTCGCCGCCGAACAGGGTGCCGAACAGCTGCGGTCCTCGTTCGCCGGCTGGTTCGGCAGCTACGACGTGCTGCTCTGCCCCGTGGTGCCGTTCCCGGCTCCCCCGCACGCACTGCCCGGTTACCTGGTGGACGGCGTCGAGGTGCCCGCGTCCGGCGTCGTGCGCGCGACCGTGCCGTTCAACCTGACCGGACTGCCCGCGATCTCCCTCCCGTTCGGCGCGACCACGACCGGCCTGCCGATCGGGGTCCAGCTGGCCGGCCGCTGGTGGGCGGACCACGACCTGCTCGACGTGGCCGCACGCCTGGAGACGGTCAGCCCGGTACGCGGACGGCGGCCGTCGTTCTGACGATCTGGCCGGGCTGGTACTTACGACGTACGCTTACGCCGTAAGTACCAGCCCGGGAGGTTCACCGTGGACGCGCTCACCCTGCTCACCACCACCCGTTCCGTCCGGCGCAAGCTCGACCTCGAACGCCCGGTCCCGCGTGCCGTCCTCGAGGACTGCCTGCGCATCGCGCAGCAGGCACCCGCGGCCGGCACCATGCTCACCGCGCAGCGCTGGATCGTCGTACTGGATCCCTTGCTGCGCAAGGAAATTGCCGCGATCGTGCGCGAGTCCGCGCACGCGGTGTGGCAGCGGTACGCACCGCAGACGGACAACCGGATCTTCGCCTCCGGCCGTTACCTCGTCGACCATCTCGACCGGGTACCCGCCTTGCTGATCCCCTGCCTGCCGGGGCGGCCACCCACCAGGCTCGTCGAGCAGACGTCGTACTTCGGCTCGATCTACCCGTCGATCTGGAGCTTCCAGCTGGCCTTGCGCACGCACGGGCTGGCGAGTTCGCTGTGCAGCTACCACCTCGCCGACCGGGAGGAAGACGTCGCACGGCTGCTCGGGATCCCCGCGGACGTCACGCAGATCGGGTTACTCGCGGTGGGGTACTCCACCCAGCAGGAGTTCTCCCCCGCGGCGCGGCCACCCGTACCGGAGATTCTGTCGTACGACGCATGGGGCTGGATAAGGTGAACCGGGTGAGCGACCCGCAGATCACCCTGACCGTCCGGCACACGCCGTCCGCGCTCGACTCCCGACGAGGGGTGGTGCGGTTGCACCCGGAGGTGCTCGACGCGCTGGGCCTGCGTGCCTGGGACGTCGTGCACCTCACCGGCGCCAGGCGCAGTGCCGCGCTCGCCGCGCCCGCCGAGGAGGCGAGCACCCCCGGTGTGGTGCTCGCCGACGACGTGACGATGTCCAACCTCGGAATCACCGAAGGCGGGGAGGTCGTGGTCACCCCCGCCGAGGTCACGGCGGCGCGGACGGTCACCGTTTCCGGATCACGGCTCGCCGCCGCCTCGGTGCCGCCGCAGACGTTGCGGCTCGCGCTCACCGGCAAGGTGCTCACCCGCGGCGACGCGGTCTCCCTGCTGCCGCAGGACCTTTCCCCCGCACCGGGCTCCGACGTCGCCGCCGTGCGGGGACAGCTCTCCCGCGTGATCGGGACGACCTGGACCAACGAGCTGCTCACCGTCACCGCAACCGAACCGGACGACGCAGTGGTCGTCGGGCCGTCCACAGTGGTCAGCTGGCGGGACGGCGCGCGCACCGGCGAACCGGCAGGCACGCAGCAGCCACCGGTGCGCACTGCGACCGCGCTGGTGCGCAGCACCGCGGTGACCGCGGCCGAGGACTACCTCGAAGCGGAAATCGTCGAGGAAGTGGTCACCGGGGCCGGTGAAGAAGAGCCGGTGCCGCCGGTCGCCGATCTGGTGGGCGCCGAGGGCACCGCACGCAAGCTCGCCGAGTGGTTCGACCTGGCTTTCCACCGCCGTGACCTGCTGGCGCGACTAGGCACATCAGCACAGCTTGGCGTCCTGCTGTCCGGGCCGGAGGGCGTCGGCAAGGCGACGCTCGTACGGTCGGTCGCGAAGGCCGAGAAGGTCCGGGTGGTCACGTTGACCGCACCGAACATCGCGGTACTGGAACCGGGTGCCGCGCACGGCCGGCTGCGCGAGGCGATCGAGCTTGCCGCCGAAGGGGACGGCCCCGGCGTGCTGCTGATCAACGACATCGACGCACTGCTGCCCGCCACCCAGCCACCGCCGGTGGCCACGGTGGTGCTGGAGGAACTGCGGGGCGCGCTGCGCCGTTCCGGACTGGCGGTGGTGGCCACGACGGCGCGTGCCGAGGCCGCCGACCCCAGGTTGCGCGCCACCGATCTGCTCGACCGCGAGCTGAGCCTGCCGCTGCCCGACGCCAGGACCCGGGTGCAGCTGCTGCGCGTCCTGTTGCGGGACGTCCCGGTGGAACCCGCTGCCGACCTGGGCGTGCTCGCCGAACGGACGCCCGGATTCGTGGCCGCCGATCTGCTCGCCCTGCGCCGGGATGCGGCGCTGCGGGCCGCGTTGCGCCAGCGGGACGTCGACGAACCCCGGATTTCCCAGCAGGACCTGCTCGACGCGCTCGCCACCGTACGGCCGATCTCGTTGTCCACTTCGGACAACCTGGCCACCGGCGGGCTCACCCTCGACGACGTCGGCAACATGACGTCGGTGAAGGAAGCACTGACCGAGACGGTGCTCTGGCCGCTGCGCTACCCCGATTCGTTCGCCCGGCTCGGCGTCGAACCACCCCGCGGGGTGCTGCTCTACGGTCCGCCCGGCGGCGGCAAGACGTTCCTGGTCCGGGCGCTGGCCGGGGCCGGCGCGCTGAACGTGTTCGCGATCAAGGGCGCCGAACTGCTGGACAAGTGGGTCGGCGAGTCCGAACGCGCGGTGCGGGACCTCTTCCGCCGCGCCGCCGAGGCCGCGCCCGCGCTGATCTTCCTCGACGAGATCGACGCACTGGCACCGCGCCGTGGCCAGTCGTCCGACTCCGGCGTGGCCGACCGGGTGGTGGCCGCGCTGCTCACCGAACTCGACGGCGTGGAGCCGATGCGCGAGGTGGTCGTGCTCGGCGCGACAAACCGGCCGGAGCTGGTCGACCCCGCCCTGCTGCGGCCGGGCAGGCTCGAACGGCGGATCTACGTGCCACCACCGGACGCGGAATCCCGCGTGGCCATCCTCTCCGCAACCGCGAAACACACCCCGCTGGCGTCCGATGTGGACCTGCCCGCGGTCGCCGAAGCGCTGGAGGGGTATTCGGCCGCGGACTGTGCGGCCCTGATCCGGGAAGCGGCCCTCACCGCAATGCGCGAGTCACTGGAAGCACGCGAGGTCACCGCCGCACATCTGGAGCGGGCCCGTTCGGTCGTGCGGCCTTCGCTGGACCCGACGCAACTGGCCGAACTGGCCGCGTACGCACAAGCCCAGCAGGAGCGGTAAACCGCCGCAGGCCCGGCGCATCGGCGGCGGGGCCACTCGGCCGCCGGTTCCCGGCCCACCCGCGCCGGCTCCGGCCTGTGTTCGGTCCGGCGGGCTCGGCAGCGCCGCGGTGGGTTGTCGTCTGAAGGCCGGAGCCGGGTCAGCTGCCCTTGTGGCTCTGGTAGTCCTTGGTGATGATCACGATGACGCCGGGGCTGGAGTTGGCGATGCCCTCGAACCGTGGCTGGGCGTCGAAGCCGAACTCGCCGGCCAGTTGCCTGGCCGCGGCCTCCTCGTCGGTGCCGGGCCGGAAGTAGGCGGTGGTCTTCGGGATCACGCCGTCGGAGTAGTTGCCGACCTCGGCCACGTTCCAGCCCGCGCCACGGAAGTCGCCGGCGGCCTGTTCGGCGAGGTGCTTGACCAGCGAGTTGTTGTAGACCCGCAGGGTGACCCACTTGTTCGAGGCCTGCTGGTCGTTGCCCGGCGCGCCGCCGGGCCGACCGGGCTGACCTGCCGGACCCGATCCGGGGGGTGCCTGGCCCGGAGCGGTGGAAGCGGGCGAGGACGGGGCGGACGAGGACGGCGACGCCGGGGCCGAGGACGAGGGCGGTGCGGACGAGGACGAACCCGGCGCCGGGCCGGAGGTCGATCCGCCGGGCGCGGACGGCGCACCCGAGGTGGCCGGGCCCGCGTTGTCGTTGTCGTCGGATCCGGAGGTGTTGAGCACGCTCACGCCGCCGATCACCGCGGCGACCACGGCGACCCCGATCAGTGCGACGCCCGCAGCACGCAGCGGCCGGGACAGTCCCGAGAAGAAGCTCATGACAGTTCGATCCCCAGCCGCCGTGCGCCCCGTTTGCGCTGCCGTGCCGCGCGGGTCTTGCGCAGCCGCTTCACCAGCATCGGGTCGGCAGCCACCGCCTCCGGCTTCGCCAGCAGCGTGTTGAGCAGCTGGTAGTAGCGGGTCGAGGACAGTGCGAACCGTTCCCGGATGGCGTTCTCCTTCGCACCGGCGTGCCGCCACCACTGCCGCTCGAACGCGAGGATGTCCAGCTCACGCTCGGTCAGTCCACCCACGGTGTCCGGCCGCGACGGCTGGTCCTCCGCCATCGACTCCGCGGCGTCCATGCGGTCCTCGCAATCGGTCTCGGCTGTCGCTTCCGCGGGCGTCATTCAACCACGGAACCCATGCTCGACATGGGTATCCGGCACGGCGCGTCACGGTCGGTTCCAGGTGTAGCAGAAGGGTCCGACTAAACTCGCCGCCCGTGACCGTCCACCCCATCCGCATCGCCGGCGATCCCGTGCTGCACCACCCGACGCGGGAGATCACCGAGTTCGACGACGAGTTGCGCACGCTCGCCGAGGACATGTTCGAGACCATGTACGAGGCCGACGGCGTGGGCCTCGCGGCCAACCAGATCGGCCTCGACCTGCGCGTGTTCGTGTACGACTGCCCGGATGACGAGGGCGTGCAGCACCGCGGCGTCGTGGTCAACCCGAAGCTGACGACCTCGGAGATCCCGGAGACCATGCCGGACCCGGACGACGACTGGGAGGGCTGCCTGTCCGCCCCCGGCGAGTCGTACCCGACCGGTCGCGCGAGCTGGGCCAAGGTGACCGGCTTCGACGTGCACGGTGCCCCGATCGAGGTCGAGGGCACCGGCTACTTCGCCCGCTGCCTCCAGCACGAGACCGACCACCTGGACGGGTACATCTACCTCGACCGCCTGGTCGGCAGGCACGCGCGCGCGGCGAAGAAAATGCTCAAACGCAACAAGTGGGGCACGCCGGGCCTGAGCTGGCTGCCGCCGAAGACCCCCGCGGACGCCTGACCGGTCCGCGGCCGCACCGCACCCACTGGCGGCCACACCCCACTGGCGGCCACACCCCGTTGGCGGCCACACCGCACCCGTCCACAACTACACCCCGTTGGCGGCCGCACCGCACCCGTCCACGACTGCACCCGTTCACGGCCGCTTGGACCGTTTGCGGCCGTCGGATCCGTTCGCGGCCACTCGGACGACCACGGGTGCTCGTGCGGCACTCGAAGTACCCGTACCGAGCGCGAACGTCGCATTCCGCGCAGTCCATCCACGGTGCTCTGTCCACTGAGGACGAAACTTTCGTTGCCCGCGGACGTATCCGGCACGAGTGCGCGCGGCACCTGTGCCCGTCGATCCCCGCCACTGGCCTGGTCCGATCCGGTGAAGCGTGCCCAGGTCGACAAAGCGTCAGGGTTGTGCGGACCCGATCCGGCATGGCATGGTCGAAAGCGCAATCCAACTCCATCCCCAACGCGGGAGCTCGCGCCTTGGCGGGCTGAGAGGGCGGCTGGTGTCTGTCTGCTGGACACCCGGTGCCGCCGACCGCATGAACCTGACCGGGTAATGCCGGCGTAGGGAGTGAACGTCGTTGACGACGCTGGAAAACGCGAGTGCACACGAGGGCAGGGCGGCCATCACACCGTCGGTGACCACCGGCCCGATCACCGGTTCGCACAAGGTCCACCACCAGACCGAATCCGGTCTGCGGGTGCCCGTGCGGCGGATCGATCTCTCCAACGGGGACCACTTCGACGTGTACGACACGTCCGGCCCCTACACCGATCCGGACGCGCGGCTTGACGTCCACAGTGGACTCCATCCGCTGCGGACCGGCTGGGCGGACGGCCGGGCGCACGACACCCAGCTCGGCTGGGCGAAAGCCGGGGTGATCACCAGGGAAATGGAGTTCATCGCGGCACGTGAACGGTGTACCCCGGAGTTCGTACGGGACGAGGTGGCCCGCGGCCGCGCGGTCATCCCGGTCAACCGGAAGCACCCGGAGAGCGAGCCGATGATCATCGGCAAGAACTTCCTGGTGAAGGTCAACGCCAACATGGGCAATTCGGCCGTCTGGTCCTCGGTGGAGGAGGAGGTCGACAAGATGGTGTGGGCCACCCGCTGGGGCGCCGACACGATCATGGACCTGTCCACCGGCAAACGGATCCACGAGACCCGCGAGTGGATCATCCGCAATTCCCCGGTACCGGTCGGCACCGTGCCGATCTACCAGGCGCTGGAAAAGGTCGACGGGGAACCGGAAAAACTGTCCTGGGAGGTCTACCGGGACACCATCCTCGAGCAGTGCGAGCAGGGCGTGGACTACGTCACCGTGCACGCCGGGGTGCTGCTGCGTTACATCCCGCTGACCGCACGGCGGGTGACCGGGATCGTCAGCCGCGGCGGGTCGATCATGGCCGCCTGGTGCCTCGCGCACCACCAGGAATCCTTCCTGTACACGCATTTCTCCGAGCTGTGCGAGATACTGCGCGAGTACGACGTCACGTTCTCCCTCGGCGACGGCCTTCGCCCCGGCTCGATCGCGGACGCGAACGACCGTGCCCAGTTCGCCGAACTGGAAACCCTCGGTGAGCTCACCCGGATCGCCCGCGAGCACGACGTGCAGGTGATGATCGAGGGCCCCGGCCACGTGCCGATGCACAAGATCAAGGAAAACGTGGAATTGGAGGAGGAACTCACCGGCGAGGCACCGTTCTACACCCTCGGTCCGCTCACCACCGACATCGCACCGGCCTACGATCACATCACCTCCGCGATCGGGGCCGCGCAGATCGGCTGGTACGGCACCGCGATGCTGTGCTACGTCACACCGAAGGAGCATCTCGGGCTGCCCAATCGCGACGACGTGAAGACCGGCGTGATCACCTACAAGATCGCCGCACACGCCGCCGACCTCGCCAAGGGCCATCCCTACGCACAGGAATGGGACGACGAACTGTCCAAGGCCCGCTTCGAATTCCGCTGGCACGACCAGTTCAACCTGTCGCTCGACCCGGACACCGCACGGTCGTTCCACGACGAGACGCTGCCCGCGGAACCGGCGAAGACCGCGCACTTCTGCTCCATGTGCGGACCGAAGTTCTGCTCCATGCGGATCACCCAGGACGTGCGCAAGTACGCCGAGGAACACGGTCTGTCCACTGTGGAGGCCATCGAGGCCGGGATGGCGGAGAAGTCGAACGAGTTCTCCGAAAGCGGCGGCAAGGTCTACCTGCCCGTGGTCGGGCAGTGAGCAGTACCCCGCACACCGCCCTCACCATCGCCGGATCCGATTCCGGCGGTGGTGCGGGCGTACAGGCGGACCTGCGCACGTTCTTCTCCCACGGCGTGCACGGGCTGGTCGCACTCACCGCGGTCACCGTGCAGAATTCGCTGGGGGTGCAGGGTTTCACCGAAATCCCGGCGGACGTGGTCACCGCGCAGATCAAGGCGGTCGCCGGGGACATGGGCGTCGACGCGGCGAAGACCGGCATGCTGGCCACCGCGGAGATCATCCAAGCAGTGGCGAAAACCCTCGACGAAGTCCACATCGGACGCGGGACGGACACCCCGTTCGTGGTGGATCCGGTGGCCGCGTCGATGACCGGGCACGCATTGCTGCGTGAGGAGGCGCTGGAGGCGATCCGCACCGAATTGTTCCCGCGGGCCACCGTGATCACGCCGAACCTCGACGAGGTACGGCTGCTCACCGGAGTCGAGGTGACCGACGCGGCGAGCCGGCGGACGGCAGCGGAAGCGTTGCTGGAGTTCGGTTCGCAGTGGGTGCTGGTGAAAGGCGGGCACCTGCGGGACGCCGAGGACTGCGTGGACCTGCTCACCGACGGCACCGAGCCGATCGAGCTGTCCGGACCGCGGATCGCCACCGAGAACACGCACGGCGGCGGCGACACGATGGCATCGGCGATCACGTCCGCACTCGCGAAGGGTGCGGACGTGCCCACCGCGGTGGCGGAGGCGAAGCGGTTCATCGAACGTTGCGTTGCCGAGGCGTACCCCCTCGGCGCCGGAGTCGGCCCGGTTTCGCCGTTCTGGCGCCTCGCGGACACCTCGACCACACTGGCGGAATGAACGAAGCCGCCATGAAGGCACTGTGGAACTCGTTGTCCCTGGAGCTGCCGAACGTCAGCTGAAGCGGCCCCGGTGCGGCGCCTGCCGGCGAAAAATGACCACTACACCGACCATGGAATCACCACCAACGAGAAGCGGAAGGACCGATATGCGCGTGGTGACCCAGCAGGAATTCGGCGGCACCGAAGTACTGCAGCTGGTCGAAGCCGACCGCCCCGAGCCCGGCCCGACCGAGGTGCTGGTGCGGGTGCACGCGGCAGGCATCAACCCGGTCGACTGGAAATCACGGGCGCACGAAGTGTTCATGGGCAAACCGCCGTACACGCTCGGCTGGGACGTTTCGGGCGTCGTCGAGCAGGTCGGGTTCGGCGCCACCGGCCTGCGCGAAGGTGATGAAGTGCTGGGCATGCCGTGGTTTCCACGCCAGGCCGGCGGCTACGCCGAGTACCTGACCGCGCCGTCACGGCAGTTCGTGCGCAAGCCGGGCGCACTGTCCCATGTGGAGGCCGCCGGTCTGCCACTGGCCGGTTTGACCGCGTGGCAGGGTCTGGTGGACGTCGCGAACGTCCGGAGTGGACAGCGCGTACTGGTGGACGCGGCCGCGGGCGGGGTCGGCCATCTCGCCGTGCAGATCGCCAAGGCACGCGGCGCGCAGGTGCTCGGCACGGCCAGCGCGGCAAAACACGACTTCCTCCGCGAGATCGGCGTGGACGAGCCCATCGACTACCGGGACGAGAGCGCCACCGCGGAAGGCCTCGACGTGGTGTTCGGCCTGGTCGGCGAGAGCAGCGATCTGCGCTGGCTGGCCGGTGTCAAGAAGGACGGGCTGGTGATCAGTGTGCCCGGCGGGGTGGCCGACAGTGTCGCGGCGGAAGCGGGCAAGCGCGGGGTACGCACGTCGTCGCTGCTCGTAGAGCCGGACCGGCTCGGTCTGCTGGGCCTGCTCGACCTGGTCGAACGCGGTGCGCTGAAGGTGCACGTGGCCAAGACCTTCCCGCTCGAGGACGTCGCGAAGGCGCAGGAGACCGGGGAAGCCGGCCGGGTGACCGGCAAGCTCGTGCTCACCGTCTGATGTGGATTGCCGAGCAGGTCTGACCCCGCCCGCTCGCAGGCGGATCGTCCGGAAGCGCGACGGGTGGTGCAACGGCACTCACGCTGTGCCACCGTGGTGGACTGTGCAGGAAGCACAGCCGACCCACACGAGAAGCCGGAAATCGCCATGCCGGACAACCCGAGCCCACCTTCGGCGCTGACCATCGCCGGTTCCGACTCCGGCGGAGCCGCCGGACTGCAGGCCGATCTGCGCACCTTCCTCACCTGCGGGGTGCACGGCCTGGTCGCGGTCACCGCGGTCACCGTGCAGAACACCCTCGGCGTGCACGACCGCGCGGATCTGCCACCGCACATCGTGGCGGGGCAGATCGAGGCGGTGGCTTCGGACATGGGCGTCGGCGCGGCGAAGACCGGCATGCTCGCGTCCGCGGAGATCATCCACGCCGTGGCGGGTGCCTGCGACCGCGCGGGCATCGGCCGCGACGCCGCCATCCCGTTCGTGGTCGATCCGGTGGCCGCGTCGATGACCGGCCATCCGCTGTTCGACGAAGCCGGGCTCACCGCGCTGCGCGAGGAGCTGCTCCCGCGCGCGACCCTGGTCACCCCGAACCTCGACGAGGTGCGGCTGCTCACCGGGATGACGGTGACCGACCGCGAGGGCATGCACGCAGCGGCGGTGGTGCTGCACCAGCTCGGCCCGAAGTACGTCCTCGTGAAGAGCGGGCACCTGCGGTCCGATCCGGAGTGCGTGGACCTGCTCTTCGACGGTTCGACGTTCGTGGAGCTGCCCGGACCGCGCTACCTGACCCCGCACACGCACGGAGCAGGCGACACGATGGCGTCCGCGCTCACCGCGGGGCTGGCCAAGGGCCTGCCGCCGGTCGAGGCCGCCCGCTACGGCAAGTGGTTCGTCTCGCAGGCGGTCGAACACTCGTACCCGATGGGTGCGAAGGTCGGCCCGGTGTCCGCGTTCTGGCGGCTGGCCCCGGAAGAGCGGTAGCCGCCTCAGGCCTCGTCGGAAATGAGGGCTTCCAGCGCGGGCAACGCGGCGGTCAGCGCTTCGCGGGCTTCCGGGGTGAGCCGGTCGAGGCGGTTGTTCAGCTCCTGCACCCGGGTGGAGCGCACGCCGGACACGAGCCGCTCGCCCTCCTCGGTGGCACGCGCGAGCCATGCACGGCGGTCGATCGGGTCGGACTCCCGCGTGACGTAGCCGGCCTCCACGAGCGTGGCCACGATGCGCGACATGGTCGCCGCCGCGACCCCCTCCTTCGCCGCGAGATCGCCGAGCCGCAACTCCCCGAAGTGCACGAGGGTGGCCAGCGCGGAGATCGCGCCGTGGCCGGGTCCGGGTATGCCGGTCTGCCGCAGCGATCGGGACAGCCGCCCGACCGCCAGGTACAACCTGCCGGAAACATCCTGGACCGACGAAAGAGTCACGGTCGGCTCCTCCTGACGCTGATGCCCGCCGCAAGGGTGCGCCGGAAAGGTGCCGTCAACCATACGGCCCATCGGTGCTCAGTCCGCGTCAAGCGCGGGCAAAATCACCGAAGTGAGCCGTTCACGCGGCCGAACCGGAACCTGTTCGAGATCCCGTCCGGCTGCCAACTGAGGCGACCACCTGCGGGTATGTCTCACTTCGACTGAAGTGGATGACCCCGTCCGCTTTTCCGGATAGAAATGGCACATGGCATCCACTTCAATGCGGTTCGCCGCTTACGACCGGTACGGCGATGCCGGTGTACTGCACGAAACCACTGGCCCGCGGCCCACCGCCGGAGCGGGCGAGGTGCTGGTGCGGGTGCGCGCGGTCTCGGTCAACGGCGGTGAGCTGTCGATGCGAGCCGGGCACCTGCGCCCGCTCACTGGCAACCGGTTTCCCAAGCGGGTCGGGGTCGACCTTGCCGGGGAGGTCGTCGAGCCCGGCTCCAGCCGGTTCGCCGTCGGTGACCGTGTGTGGGGGCTCCTCGGCCGTCGCACGGGTACCGCGGCCGAGTACGTCGCGGTGGCGGCCGACCGGCTCGACCACCTGCCGGACGGTGTGGACTTCGCATCAGCCGTCGCACTGCTGGCCGGCACCACCGCGATCACCGCGTTCCGAGACAAGGCTGCCCTTGCACCCGGCGAACGGCTGCTGGTCCGCGGCGCGACCGGTGGGGTCGGCTACGTCGCGGTGCAGCTCGGGAAGGAAATGGGCGCGCACGTCACCGGGCTGGCCAGTGCCGCGAACCTGGATCTGGCGAAGGAACTCGGCGCGGACGAGGCGATCGACTACCGCGCGCCCGGCGACCTCGGCCGGTTCGACGTCGTCCTGGACACGGTCGGCACCGGTATGCCCGCCTTCCACCGGCTGCTCACTCCGCGCGGGCGGATGGTGGCGATCTCGTTCGACACCGCGCACCTGGCCCGTTCGGTGGGCTGGATCGCGGCGCACTCCCTGCGCCGCACCCGGCCGGTGTACGCCTTCAGCGGCAGCCCACGGTCCCCGCTGCTGGCCGAACTGGGCAGGCTGGTGCGCACCGGCGCAGTCCGGCCGAAGGTCGACCGCGTGTTCCCGCTCGCGGAAATCGCCGACGCGCACCGCGCACTGGAAAACGGCGGAGTGCGCGGCAAGATCGTCGTCGAGATCTAGCGGGGCGGGCTGGATGCCTGTGCCCAGAACCGTTGCGGGACGCGGCCTGCTCCGCGGGCCAGGTATCCCGCCTCCACCGCGGAGCGCATCGCGGACGCCATGCGTTCCGGGTCCGCCGCGCGGGTCACCGCGGTCGAAAGCAGTACCGCGTCGCAGCCGAGTTCCATCGCCAGTGCCGCGTCGGACGCCGTGCCGATGCCTGCGTCGAGCACCACCGGGACCGACGCGCGCGCCACGATGAGCTCGATGTTGTGCGGGTTGCGGATGCCGAGACCGGTGCCGATCGGCGCGCCGAGCGGCATCACCGCGGCGCAGCCTGCCTCCTCCAGCCGCAGGGCCAGCACCGGATCGTCGTTGGTGTAGGCGAACACGGTGAACCCGTCGGCCACCAGCCGCTCGGCCGCCTCCAGCGTTTCGAGCGGGTCGGGCAGCAGGGTGCGGTCGTCCGCGTGCACTTCCAGCTTCACCAGATCCGTGTCCAGCGCCTCGCGCGCCAGCTGCGCGGTGAGCACCGCCTCGGCCGCGGTCCGGCAGCCCGCGGTGTTCGGCAACAGCTCGATGTCCAAGCGCCGCACCAGTTCCAGCACGCCGGAGCCGCCCTCGGCGTCGGCCCGGCGCAGAGCGACCGTGGTGAGTTGGGTGCCGGACGCGAGCAGTGAGCGCTCCAGCACCTCGAGGTTCGCCGCACCACCGGTGCCGATGATCAGCCGCGAGGAGAACTTGTGTCCCCCGATGACGAGATCGTCCACGATCAGCCTCCCTGCACTGCGGTCAGCACGTCGATGCTCGCGCCCTTCGGCACGACGGAAGCGGCCCAGTCACCGCGGCGCACGACCTCGCCGTTCACCGCGACAGCCACCCCCTGCCGGGTGGCCCCGACCGCGTCGAGCACCTCGGACACGGTGCTCCCGTCGGGGAACTCCTGCCACTGACCGTTGATCTTGAGCTCCATTCAGACTCGCTCCTTCTCCAGACGAGCGGGCGACGCCGCGGCGATCTCCGCCGGCGGCGCTTCGCCGGCCAGCCACGCCAGCACCGCGTCTGCGGTCACCGGCGCCATCAACAGCCCGTTGCGGTGGTGGCCAGTCGCGACGTATACGCCTTCGCCGACTTCGCCGACGTACGGCAGCGCGTCCCGGCTTCCCGCCCGCAGGCCGGCGGCCGTCTCCACTAGCTCGTACTCCGTGATGCCCGGCAGGATCCGCTCCGCGCCCTCAAGCAACTCGCGTACGCCGCGCGCGGTCACGGCCTGGTCGAAGCCCGCTTCGTACTGCGTCGCGCCGAGCACCAGCTCACCGTCTGCACGCGGCACGAGGTAGATCGGCCGCCCTTCGACGATCGCGCGCACGGTGTGCGGCGGAGGCGGCAGACAGCCACGCCGAGGCCGCAACCGCAGGATTTCCCCCTTCAACGGGCGCACCGCCTGCGCCAGCGACGGATGCAGTTGTCCGGTCCAAGCCCCTGCCGCGAGCACGACCGGACCTGGCACGTCGTCGAGGCTCGCCAGCCGCTCGCGGCGGAATTCCACGCCCTGCTGTGCCCCGGCCTCGGCGAGCGCGGTGAGCAGCTTCCGGTTGTCCACGGCCAGATCTCCCGGCACGTGCAGCCCACCCCGGACCGCGCCGATCCCGGGCGCCAGCCGGCGAGCTTCGCGGCTGGTCAGCGATTCCACGGCACGGCCGAGCGAACGCAGATGCCCGGCCAGGATCTCGAGGTGCCCGGCGTCCGCGGAATCGAACGCGAGCACGATCGTGCCGTGCCCGGCCAGCCCGGGATCGATACCCGCCGCCGACAGGTCCCGCGCGAACTGCGGCCACCGCCGCAACGACTCCTCACCCAGCCGGAGCACGTCCTCTTCCCCCGGCCACGCCTCGGTGACCGGCGCCAGCATGCCGCCGGCCAGCCACGAGGCACCACCGCGTACCGGTTCCGGATCGAGCAACCGCACCGGCCACCCGGCGGCCGCGGCACGCCAGGCGACCGACAACCCGATGACCCCGCCGCCGACGACGGTCGCAATTGTGTGCTCGGAACTCACTTTCGTACTCACGCTCCCTGCGCCGGCATGACCCGGATCAGGTTCCACGGTCGGAGCGGCAGCTCCCTCTCAGCCCGTGCCTCGGGCTCCCGTGCGGACCACTCCACCGTAGCGCGCGGGTAACGTCGCCGCCATGCCCGCCCTGTCCGGAGACCAGATCCGTGCCCGGCTCGCCGACGCCCGGCTGTACCTGTGCACCGACGCCCGCACCGACCGTGGTGACCTCGCCGAATTCGCCGACGCGGTACTCGCCGGCGGCGTCGACATCGTGCAGCTGCGGGACAAGTCCGATGGCGCCCCGCTCGAGGCCAAGCAGGAGATCGCCGCGCTCGAAGTGCTGGCCGAAGCGTGCACGCGCCACGGTGCGCTGCTGTCGGTGAACGACCGCGCGGACGTCGCGCTCGCGGTCGGCGCCGACGTGCTGCACCTGGGGCAGGACGACCTCCCGGTGCCGTTGGCCCGGCGCGTCCTCGGCGACGACGTGGTCATCGGCCGTTCCACCCATTCGGCCGAACAGGCCGCCGCGGCCGCCGCCGAGGACGGCGTGGACTACTTCTGCACCGGCCCGTGCTGGCCGACGCCGACCAAACCGGGCCGCCACGCACCCGGTCTGGACCTGGTGCGCACGACCGCGGCAAGCGCCACTGCCCGGCCGTGGTTCGCCATCGGCGGCATCGATCAGGAGCGGCTGCCCGCTGTGCTCGACGCCGGAGCGTCCCGGATCGTCGTGGTCCGTGCGCTCACCGGGGCCGACGACCCGAAGGCCGCCGCACAGGCGCTGCGCGCCCGGCTCGGCTGAGTCTCACGGGGTCGCGTTCGGCTGCACCGGGGCCTTCGACTCCGGCTGGCTCTGCGTGGTCGACGGCGCCGAAGAACCGGTGCTCGACGGCGGCGCCTGGTTTTCCGTGGTCGGCGACGTGGTCGTGGTCGGCCCGACGGTGGTGGTCGTGGTCGAGGGCGCCGTGCTCGGCGTGTCCGACGGCGTCTCGGTCGGCGTCGGCACGTCCTGCGTCTGGGTGGGCTGGTCGTCCTGCTGACGATCCTGCTGGCTCGTGTCCCGCTGCGGGAGCAGCCCGGTGTTCACCCCTCCGTTGCTGACCCCGTCGAGGGTGAACAGCACGGCCAGTGCCGCCGCGAACGCGACCACGCTGGAACCGATGATCAACGGCCAGCGCAGCTTGCGGAGTTTGGCACCGAAGCTTTCCTCGGCCTCCGGTTGCTCCTCCGGTTGCTCCTCGGGTGACTCCCCCGGCTGGAGCTTCGAAATGCGCACCGTCGGCATCTCCGACAGATCCGTGGACAGGTACACCGTCGGCGCGTCCCGTGGATCGCTGACCGGCCGCAGCCCGCCCTGGGTACGTCGCTGCCCAGCCGTGGCGAGCTTGTCGCGTGCCTTCTTCGCGGCGTCGCGCGTGCGCTGCAGCGAACGCAGGTACAGCTCACCGCCGACGGTGGTGATCACACTCGCCAGCCCGGCGCCCACCACCGTCCCTGCGACGCCAAGCGTCGAACCCAGCAACGCCGCAGTCACCGCGGCGAGTGCCGCGGCGGCCACCGAGGCCGGCCGCAGACCCCGCTTGGTGGCCTGCTCCGTCGTGCCCTTGTGCTCCTCGCCCATGATTCCGATCTGCTCGATTCCCGGCCGTTACCGCTGCCTGTCTCAACGAGTAAGTCGCGCGAAGAACTCCCTGCGTTGCTCATCCGTGAGCGAGCCCACGTTGACCGTCCACAATGGATGGTCTATGGCGCACACTCTCCTGACACGCTCGCCGGAACTGCTCGCCTACCCCGGTGGCAGCTAGCCGCGCACCCGGTCCAGCACCGCGTCGAGCGCACGCCGCACCGTGTCCGGTACGCCGTCGCGGCGCAAGTCGGTCATCAGCTGTTCGTTGATTCCGCCCGGAGTCGTGTGCCGGGCGGTCAGCTCGGCGAGCGCACCCGATCCCGCCGACAGCGACTGGCCGAGCTGTCCGAACACGTGGGTGAGGTACGCGGACGCCGCATCGGGATCGACTCCGTGCTCGCCCATCCACCCCGCGATGGTGGCGAGGTAGTCGAGGTGCGCGGCGAAGGTGGCGGTCGCCGCGCTGAACGCTTCCAGTCCCGCCTCGTCGTCCGGCACCACAAGGCCGCCGAGCGGCTCGAAGAGCCGGCGCGCGGCGGCGTCGTCCGGATACGCCACAGTGCGGCTCTGCCGCCGCTCGGCTTGCGGCAGCGGGATGGACCGGACCACCCGGGTGGCCGGTGCGGCCCACTCGCGCAGCCGATCCAGCCGCACCGCGGCCACCGCGCTGATCACCACGTGCTGCGGCCCGAAGGTCAGCTCTTCGAGCACCGCACGCACCACCTGCGGGCGCACCGCCAGCACGACGGTTTCCGCACGGTCGAGGACCTCCTGGTTGCTGCCGCACACCTGCACGTTCGGGAACCGCTCGGCCAGCGCCTGTCCGATTTCGCGGCCGCGTGGCGACAGGTACACCGGATCGGCCCCGTCGAGACCGGTCACGATGGCGGCCGTGATCTCCCCGGTACCGACGAATCCGTAGCCGGACATGATCATCTCCCTCGCTGCCTGGTGCCGGGGTGGACGTGCGTCGGCGGGCCTTCGACCCCGCAGTGCAGGCAGTCACCCGGATGCGGGGACTCGTCCGGCCGGTCCGCGGCGCCGAACACGCCATTGTGGATACCCAGCGCGATGAGCCCGCCCGCCACCGCCAGTACCGCGCAGATCACCAGTGCCGTCCGCCAGCCTGCGGTCAGCGCAGCCGGATCGCGATAGGCGGCACCGGTGAGACCGGCCGCCGCGGGCAGCACCGCGACCGCCAGAAGTCCACCCGATCGGGCGATCGCGTTGTTGACCCCGGAGGCGGCCCCGGCGTAGCGGTCCGGGGCCGCGGCGAGCACCGTGGCGGTCACCGGAGCCACCACGGCGGCCAGCCCGAGACCGAACACGACCACCGCGGGCAGCACCGAACCGAGGTACGACGAACCCGGTCCGACCCTGGTCAGCAACAGCATCCCGGCACCGAGCACGATCGGACCCGCCACGAGCTGTGCCCGCGGGCCGATCCGCTGGGCCAGTGCCCCGGAACGGCCGGACAGCAGCAACATCAGGATCGTGATCGGCAGGCCGGCCAGCCCGGCCAGGGTCGGCGAGTAGCCCAGCGAAACCTGCAACTGCAGCACCAGCAACATCAGCACGCCGCCGAGCGCCGCGTAGACCACGAAGGTGAGCGCATTGGACAGCGTGAACGTCCGGTCCCGGAACAACGCCGGTGGCACCAGTGGTTCGGTCGCATGGTGCTGCAGCCGGACGAACAGGCCGAGCCCGAGCACCCCGGCCACGAGCGCGACCAGTACGACCGGATCGCCGATCCCCCGTACCGGAGCCTCGACCAGTGCACCGGTCACCCCGGCGAGCCCGACCGCCCCGACCGCGGCGGCCCGGTAGTCCGGATGCCCGGTGGCGGCCTGATCGCGTGATTCGGGGACGAACCTGCGCGCCATCAGCACCACCAGCACGGCCAGCGGCAGGTTGATCAAGAACGCCAGCCGCCACGACCACGCCTGCACGAGCAACCCGCCGAGCAGCGGGCCGACCGCGGACGCGAGCCCGCCGAGTCCGGACCACGCGCCGATCGCGCGCGCCCGGTCCTCGCGGGAGAAGGACGCCTGCAGGATGGCCAGCGACCCGGGGGTGAGCAACGCGCCGCCGATGCCCTGCAGGATCCGGAAGACCACCAGCAGCTCGATCGACGGTGCCGCCGCGCACAACCCGGACGCCAGCCCGAACCAGACGACGCCGACCAGGTAGACCCGGCGGCGCCCGTAACGGTCGCCGAGCGTGCCCGCCACCAGGATCAGCGCGGCGAGCGCGAGCAGATAACCGTCCAGGATCCACTGCAGACCGGCCACCGAGGCGTGCAGCTGCTCGCCGATCCGGGGCAGCGCGACGTTCACGATCGTGCCGTCGAGCATCGCCATGCCGGAGCCGAGGATGGTCGTGCACAGCACCCCGCGCGCCGCGGAGGTGCCCCAGCGGATACCGGACCGGTCGGCCACGGTCACCGGGCAGCGGTCACGGCAGCAGCGTGGTGACGAACTTGTACCGGTCCCCGCGGTAGACCGCGCGGGCGAACTCGACCGGTTTCCCGTCCGTGGCGAAGGAATGCCGGGTGAGCATCAGTACCGGCATGCCGACGTCCGAGCCGAGCATCTCCGCCTCCTGCGGGCCGGCGAGCGAGGTCTCGATCGTCTCCTCCGCGCGTTCCAGCTCCACTCCGTAGTGCTCCCGCAGCACCGCGTACAGCGAACCACCCGCGGTGATGTGCTTGCGCAGCCCGCGGAAACGGCCAAGCGGCAGATGCGTCGTCTCGAGCGCCATCGGCTGTGAGTCGGCGAGCCGCAGCCGGCGCAGCCGGAGGATCTTCGCGCCGTTGCGGATACCGAGCAGTTTCGAGAGTTCGCCCTCGACCGGCAGTTCCTCGAGCTCGAGCAGTTTCGACGACGGCTTCAGGCCCTGTTTGCGCATGTCCTCGGTGTAGGAGGACAACTGCAGCCGCTGCGCGAGCTTCGGCTCGGCGGCGAACGTGCCCTTGCCCTGCACCCGGTGCAGCCTGCCTTCGGCGGTCAGGTCCGCCAGTGCCTGCCGCACGGTCGTGCGCGACACCGTGAATTCACCCGCCAGTGCCCGTTCCGTCGGGATCGGCGAGCCCGGCGGCAGTGCGTCGAGCAGATCGAGCAGATGCTGCTTCAACGCCCAGTACTTGGGTTCACGCTGCCCGCGCACGCCCGCCGTGGTCCCCGCCTCGCCCGCGGGGGATGTCTCCAGCATGACCGACTCCCTCAGTGTTGCTTCACCAACGCGCCACGTCCCCGTCAAGAAACGTACTCTTCTCCCCGTGCGCTGCGCCCGGCTAGCATTGGTCTAGACCTGATTGCAGGCCGTGCAGACCATCCGGGACACCCGTCCCGACGGAGAGGAAAGTGATGACCCGACAACATCCCGGCGAGCACATGGCCGCGGAAATCTCCGAGCAGCCTGCCGTATTGGCCGGGCTCGTCGAACGGCGGGCCGGAATCGCGGACGTAGCTGAAAAGATTTCACAAAAGCCGCCGCGGTTTGCGTTGCTCGCGGCACGCGGGTCCAGCGACCACGCCGCGTTGTACGCGAAGTACCTGATCGAGGTACTGCTCGGCCTTCCCGCCGGGTTGGTCTCCCCGTCCACCGCCACGCTCTACGGCGCCCGCCCCGACCTGCGAGACGTGCTGTTCGTCACCGTCAGCCAGAGCGGCGGCTCGCCCGATCTGATCGAGGTCACCGAGGCCGCGCGGCGGCAGGGCGCATTGACCGTGTCGGTCACGAACACCCCGGATTCGCCGCTGCGCGCGGCCGCCGAACTCGGCGTGGACATCGGTGCCGGGCTGGAGAAGGCAGTCGCCGCGACCAAGACGTATTCCGCAACGCTGCTCGCGCTGTACTTGTTCATCGACGCGGTCCGCGGCGGCAAGGGCGAGGAAGCGGAGCGGATCGGCGAGCTGGCCCAGCAGACCCTCGACGGTGCGGCCGAAGGCGTACAGCGCGCCGTGGACCGGTATCGCTTCGTCGACCGCGTGCTCACCACCGGCCGCGGCTACTCCTATGCGACCGCGCTCGAAGGCTCGCTCAAGCTGGCCGAGACGAGTTACCTGGCCGCTCGTGCCTACAGCGGCGCGGACCTGTTGCACGGTCCGGTCGCAGCGGTCGACGGGGAGACCGCGGTGCTCGCCGCCACCAGCGCCGGGCGCGGTGGAGAGGCGATGCGCGAGGTACTGGAGGCCGTCGGCGAACGGGGTGCCGACGTGCTCGCGGTCGGTTCCGCCGCCGACGACGTGCCCGCGGCACTGCGCATCCCGGTCGCGCCGAGTGCCGAGGAGCTGGCGCCGATCCTGGAAATCCTGCCGATCCAGCGGATCGCACTCGGGCTCTCGCTCGCCCGCGGCGGGGACCCGGACAGCCCGCGCGGACTGCTGAAGGTGACCAAAACCCGGTGAGCGTGGTCGTCGGCGTCGATGCCGGTGGCACCTCGACCCGCGCGCTCGTGGTCGACGCCACCGGTGCCGTGCTCGGCTCGGCCTCCGCGGGCGGGGCGAACCCCAACGCGCACGCGCCCGCCGAGGCCGCCGCACGGATCTCCGGCGCAATCGAGACGGCGCTGGCCGGACGGCGCGACGTGCTCGCCGCCGTGGTCGGCATGGCCGGGCTGAGCAAACTGGGCGATCCGGCGGTCGCCGCGGAATTCACCGCGGCGTGGCAGCGGATCGGCCTCGGTGACGTGCTCCGCACCGTTGCCGATCCGGAGGTGGCCTACGCCTCGGCGACGTCCGCACCGGACGGCACGGTGCTCGTCGCCGGCACCGGTTCGATCGCCGGCCGCATCCGAGGCAGGCGGATGACCGCAACCGCGGGCGGGCACGGCTGGCTGCTCGGTGACGAGGGTTCGGCCTTCTGGCTCGGCCGCGAGGCGGTGCGGGCCACGTTGAGCGCGCTGGAGCGCGGCCGCCCGCTCACCGGGCTGTCCACCGCGGTGCTGGCCGAAGCGTTCGGACCGTCCGCTGTGGACACCGAAACCACCACTTCGGACGGTCCGGCCCGGCTGGCCACCGCGCACGCGCTCATCACCCGGGCCAACGCCGAGCCGCCGGTGCGGCTGGCCCGTTTCGCCCCGCTGGTGAGTGCCGCGGCAAGGGCCGGGGAGCCGGTCGCCACGGAAATCGTCGTCCGAGCGGCCGGACACCTCGTGGAAGCGGCGCACGCCACGCGCGAGCCGGATGAGAAAACGCCCGTCGTGCTCGTCGGCAGTGTGCTCGCCGGGGACAGTCCGGTCGGCGAACGCGTACGTGCCCACTTCACCGGGCTCGACGTCCTGACCAGCTCCGATGGGGTGCTCGGTGCGGCGTGGCTGGCCGCCGTGGCCGCATGGGGCGAGACCGCGCCACGGCCGCAGCGATCATGAATGCGACCAAAACCTGACCGGTTGGGGCGAAACCGTCGACTCAACCCCTCCGGGCCGGGTACCGTAGGAATCGGCCCCCGGACCCTCCCCCCTCGCCGGGGGCCGCCTCATGTCCTGGGTCGCCCGCACCGGGCCTCGCCCGTCAGGTACCACGGCGCGTTATGCCCCGGGCCGCCCGCGCCGGGTTGCCCGCGCTGGCTTGCTCCCGCCGGGTTGCCCGCGCCGGCGGCTTACTCCCGCCGGGTCGCTCGTCGGGTACCGGGTCGCTCGTCGGGTACCGGGTCGCTCGTCGGGTACCGGGTCGCTCGTCGGGTACCGGGTCGCTCGTCAGGTGCCGGGTCGCTCGTCGGGTACCGGGTCGCTCGTCAGGTGCCGGGTCGCTCGTCGCGGGCCAGCCGCAACCCCGGGTGATCCGCGGGCAACGCTTTGTACAGCACCCAGCCGCTCACCGCCACGGTCGCGGCCACCAACGGCCAGGAGAGCACGGTGCGCGCCACCCCGAGTGCGACCACCTGCCCGGCCCACCAGAGCAGGCCGTAGACCACCACCCGCAGCAGGTACTGCAGCACCCAGACCCAGCTGGCCCACGAGTAGCCGCGCAGCAGTGCCGGATCCCGGCGCCAGCGGGTCTTCTGCCCGAGCAGCAACCCCACGATCACTCCGAGCAACGGCCAGCGCACCACGATGCTCGCCGCGAACAGCAGTGCGCTCGCCGCGTTCGACAGCAACTGGAGCAGGAAGAAATCCTCCGCGCGACCGGTGTGCAGTGCGATCAGCGCGGCGATCACCACCGCGGCGAGACTCACCACCACCGCGCGGGCCTTGTCCCCGCGCAGCAGCCGGTACGCGCCGAGCAGCACGGCGACGGCGATCGCGATGATCGCGCCCCACGAGATCGAGCGCCCGGTGGCCAGCCACCCGACCACAAAGGCCACCGGCGGCACACTGGCGTCGATCGCACCCCGCCGTCCGCCGAGGATCTGGGTGAGCGATTCGCGCTCGGGCCTGCCCCCGGCCGCCCCGCTGCCGCCGGCGTCTGCCTCGGCTGCTCCGGTCTCTTCGGTCACACTGCCAGCCTGCCGTATCCGCGGCGGACATCCCCAGATCGCGAGACCTTCGCCACACCGCGGTCCGCTTTGTCCGGCGTTCGGGGGTTCCTCCTGCCCGATTGAGCAGTAATGGACTGGCCGAACCGCACGACAAGGTAAGAAACTGTGACGTCGGGCTGAACCGGGGGTAGCCGGACGGAAGGTATGGGGACATCCGACTGTTAGTTGTGGTGTACAACAATACCCGGGGGCAGGCGCGGAGACGGGGAAAGGGGACCCAGCGTGTACGGGATCGACAGCTACGTTGCGATCGGTGACAGCTTCACCGAAGGCCTCAACGACGAGCGACCGGACGGTACCTTCCGCGGCTGGGCCGACCGGCTGGCCGGCATGCTGGCCGGCGGGGAACCCGGTTTCCAATACGCCAACCTGTCGCTGCGCGGCAAGATGCTCGACGAGATCATGGCCGAGCAGCTGCCGATCGCACTCGAACTCAAACCCGACCTGGTCACGCTGTGCGCAGGCGGCAACGACGTGATCGTGCCGGGTGCCGACGTCGACGCCATCGCCGAGCGGTTCGAGTCCGGCGTGGCGCAGCTGCGCGCGGCGGGCATCCCGGTGGTGATCTTCAACGGCCCGGACACCAAGGCGCTGTCGGTGATGAGCGTGCTGCGCGGCAAGGTCGCGATCTACAACACGCACCTGTGGGCGATCGCGGCAAGGCACGGCGCGAAGATGGTCGATCTGTGGACCATGGCCCCGCTGCACGACCGGCGGTCCTGGAGCGACGACCGGCTGCACTTCACCCCGGACGCGCACCGCCGGATCGCGCTGCTCACCGCCGAGGTGCTTGGCGTGCCGGTCACCGAGGACTGGCGCGAGCCGTACCCGGCGAGCACCGAGCCCGCCACCTGGATCAACTCGCGCCGGTCGGACCTCGCCTGGACGAAGGTGCACCTGCTGCCCTGGATCCGCCGCCAGCTGCGCGGCGAGTCGATGGGCGACGGACTGTCGCCGAAGCGCCCGCAGCTGGCACCGCTGCAGCCCGTCGAAGCCACCACGCTGGACCTCGACGTACGGGACAACGCCACCGCCTCCTGACCGCAACCCGACACCACGGCACCCCGGCCAAGGCGGGGTAACGCCAGCACGTCCGGACCACGGGGTGCGAGCCAACGCTGCCGGGCCCCGACCACAACGTGCGCGCCGACGGCCACTGCGGCCGGACCACAGCTTGCCCCGACGCCACCACTGCCGGGCCACAGCCGACCAGGCCAACGCTGCCAGGCCCCGACCACAACGTGCGAGCCGTCGCCACCACGTTCAGACCACAGCTTGACCCGACGCCACCACTGCCGGCAGGCCAACGCTGCCGGGCCCCGACCACAACGTGCGCGCCGTCGGCCACTGCGGCCGGACCACGGCGGGCAGGGCGACGGCACCACGGCCGGGCTCTTCGCTGCCACCCGAACGGCGGTCTCCACCAGGTCGCCAACCGGGCGGGCCGGGCCTATGGTCCCTTTATGTCCGGTGCGCGTGGGTGGCTTCGCCTGATCCCCGTCGCGGTGGTGGTCACGGTGCTGCTCGCGGGGCTGGTCACCTGGCTGCGCGCGGACGGCATCGAGTCCGATCTCGCGGGCCGGTCACGTTCCGCGCTCGATGCGGCCGGGATCCGCGACGGCGCGGTCCGGTTCTCCGGCAGGCAGGCCACCCTCGAAGGCTTCCCCGCCGACCGGGCCGGGCGCGCGCTGGGGATCGTGCAGGGGGTCGAGGGCGTCGAGTCGGCGCAGGTGCCCGGTGGTGCCGGACCGGCCACATCCGCTCCGTCGCCTGCGCCGAGCAGCCCGCCGGGCAGTCCGCCACCGAGTCCGACCAAACCCGCCGCGCCGCCGACCGATCGCGCCGGCATCCAGGCCGAGCTGGACCGGCGGCTGGCAACCGCGCCGATCACCTTCGAACCGGACAGCGCGCGGCTCACCGACGAGGGCGAGAAGGCCGCCCGCGACCTCGCCCCGCTGTTCCGCGACGCCCCGAACGACCTGCGCTACCGCATCACCGGGCACGTCGCCGACGGTCCTGGCGGACGCAGTGCGGCACGCAAGCTTTCCCGCAACCGCGCGTTGACCGTGGTGCGGCTGCTGATCCGCGAAGACGTGCCGGACGACCGGCTGCTCGCGATCGGCAGCAGCACCACGCCGGACAGTTCCAGCTCGGACGACGACCGGCGGGTCGAGATCACAGTCGAACAGAGGTGATGGCGGATGCTGTGGCTCTTCGGGCAGATCTGGCTGTGGCTGCTCGTGTCGTTCCTGCTCGGGGCGGCGGTGATGTGGCTGCTGACCCGTGCGACCCGAACGCGGGCACCGGCCGAGCCGGAGCCGGTCCGCCCGGCCGCGGAGCCGGCCGCTCCCGCGGAGGCCGAGCAAACGCAGTACCTGCCCCCTGCCACGCACCACGACAGCACGCACTACGACGCCCAGTACTACGACGACGAACCGGAGCGCGTCTACAACGACTACCCGGAAGTCGATCCGGACGAGCCGTACCCGCCGCTGGACTCCGGCGGGTACCCGCTCCCGGATCCGGAGCCGCGGATGTCCGGGGAACTGGACTGGCCCGCCGGCGACGAGGAGCCCGATCGCTGGCCGCACGAGGACGAACCGGCACCACGCCGACCTGGACGCGGTGGCTGACACCCACCTGGTAGATTCGGCTACGCACGGTAAGCGGGCGCCGAGGAGGCCCGGACGAGGTCAGGAGGTCCGATGGCGCTCCCGCACTGGACCCCGCAGCACCTGCTCCCTCCCGGCCGCCACGAAGCCGACCTCGCCGACGTCTACGAGCGGCTGGTGTACGACGCCCCGCACCAGAACGATCGCGAATTCCTGTTCAGCGCCCTCAACAGCTACCTCGGCGTGGCCCAACGGGTGATCGGGTCCGGAAGGGCCTGGCTCGGCGGTGCCTTCGTGGCCCGCACCGAGCGCCCGCCCCGTGGTGTCGACGTGGTGCTGCTCCCGGACGACTGGGGTGCGCTGAAGCGGCTCGACGGCAACGGCCGCACCGCGCTGTACGGCCTGCTCACGCTGCGTGGCGTGATCATCGGGCAGCCCGCGATGTACCTCGAGGCGATCCAGCCGATCGGCGGGATGCTCGACGGGTTCCTGTGCCGGCCCGGCGACGAGGACGTGTGGGAGTCGGTGTGGGCAGAGGGCGGCAGGGGCATTCCGGAGATGGTGTGGTGAGGAACGAATTCCGGCGGGTCGCCGACGAAATCCCCGGCGGCACCTGGCTGGACGATCTGGCGCGCGCCTCGGCGATGGCGGCGAACGCGAAATTCGAGCGCACCTCGCGCGCTCCGCTGCTGCACGTGTCGGTGATCGGGGAAACGAACCTCGACGCGTACACCTTTTCCGATATCAGCCGCGCACTGCAGGACGCGACGGCGAAGGTCGGGCACATCATCCGCAATCCGTCCAACGAGGTCACCTTCGTGCAGCAGGCGGACCGGGACAAGGCCCCGTTGATCCAAAAAGGACAGGCGGGCAACGCGATCTTCTTCGGCTTCCCGGAACCGGCGGTCGAGGACGCACTGATCCACGACGGCATCGAGACGCTCTCCGAGCGCGCGGTGAAGGAACTCTCCGAAATCCTGCCCGCCAACGGTTCCGACGACGGCGCGCTGGACGCGATCCTGTTGCAGCGCGACACCGTGCGCAATGCGGTGAGCGACATCGTCAACGCGGTGAGCAAGCACGCCGGGATCGGCATGGCGCTCACCCCCACCGCAGGCGAGCAGATCACCCGCAGCATGACCAGCGAACAGGCCAAGGTGCTGCAGAGCAGCCTGCGCGAATCGCGCGAGGCGGTGGGCTACGAAACGGTGAGCGGACGGCTCGACGGCGTGCGCACCCGGCGGCGGATCTTCTACCTGGAACGCGAGTCCGGCGGCACGATCCAGGGTGCGGTGGCACCGGATCTGCTCGATCAGATCAAGGAGAACCTGGACCGTCCGGTGACCGCGCGATTGCGGGTGGTGCGCACCACCACGATCGACGGCCGTCGTGGCCGCCCGGTGCACGAACTGCTGGAGATCACGCCGGAGGTCAGTCTTTTCGATCAATGAATTACCCCGCGGTCGACGACAGCTGACCGCGTTCGGTGATATGCGGTCAAAGAATGACATTGTCAGTCGATAACGATTTCGGTCGCACCCACGGCTTCTGCGTTAGCGTCGTCGCACTCCGACCCGGAAGGCGTCCGCATGACCCCCCAGCAGCCGCGCCCGGCCACGCCGTCGCGGCACGGCCGGCCGAACGTTCCGCCCAACCCGCACTACACCCCGCACCCGGCCAGGCGGGCCAACCTGCCCGGTGGCATCGCGGTGGTGTGCGGGCTGGCCGCGGCCGGGCTGGCGTTCCTGCCGAAGCACGGGTACTTCGCGTGGCCGGTGGCGGGAGTCGGGCTGGTGGCCGGGATCATCGGCATCGCGGCGGCGCTGCGTGGCCGGATGCGCGGGCTGGGCATTGCCTCGACCGGGGTGGTGGTGTCGGTGCTCGCGGCCCTGCTCTACGGCGCGATCGTGCTGTTCCCGTCGGCGTTCGGCACACCGCGGGCAAGTGAGCTGCACATTCCCCCGGTCGCGGACGAAGCACATACCGTCGACTTCGTGGTGACCTCGGCAGGGGGCGCGACCGTGCGCTACGGCACGCTGGACGACCAGCGCACCGACACCGCACCGGCCAGCACCGACCAGTGGCACGGTAGCGCGTCCTACGACGGCGGCGCCCCGATTCTGTCGCTCACCGCGGACACCGCCAACGCCGGCGTGACCAACGAGATCAGCTGCGCGATCATCGTCGACGGTCGGCAGGTGGCGGAAAACAGCGGCACGACCATTGCACTCTGCACGGCGAACGTCGACTGATCCGGGCCGGAGGACGCGCACGTCGTCCCGGCCAGGCGGCCGGCCGGCCTCGCCCCCATCTCGGCCGGCCAACCGCCACCGAACCGCTCCTGGCGGCTCTGTGGGCCCGTGCATCGCAGACCACGGGCCCGGCGCCGGTTTCGCAGCCTTGCCCCTCCCCTAGGGCTCCACCGGCGTCGCGGCCGACCCTACGCGCGCCCGCCGCCGGATGGCTAAGAATCCACTAAGGATGCCCGCACCGGGTATGCCTGAACTGGGAGAACGAGGGATTGCGACGCACCGGCCGGGCAACGTGCCCGGCGCGGGAACCGGTTAGTGCAGCTCCGCCGCTTCCTTCCGCAGTGCCTCGATCCGGCTCGGGTTCATCCGCTCGTGCAGCTCGATCGCCCGCTCGTACTCCGCGCGAGCCTGTGGCACTGCGGGTCTCGCCCGCAGGATCCGGGCCAGCGTGACGCGCAGAATGGCTTCCTGCAGCTCGAACTGCCGCGTCACGGCGAGCGCCACCGCCTCCGTCGCGTAGCGCTCCGCACTGTCCAGGTCGCCCACGCACAGGTGCAGTTCGGCCAGGTTGTTCATGGAGACCACCGCGTAGCTGTCGTCGCCGAGTTCCCGGTCGATCCGAAGCGATGCCAGCTGGTGGCTGATCGCCTCGACCGGACGGCCGGCGCGTTTCTCGGTCTCGGCGCAGTTGTTGAGCGCCTGCCCGCGCAACTCCAGGTCACCGGTGCGCTCGGTCTCCGCAACGGCTTCGAGCAGGCAGCCGATCGCCTCGTCGTACCGGCCGAGCAGGGTCAGCACGCTGCCGAGGTGGATTCGGGCCACGGTGGAGGATCGTTCGTCGGCAAGCTCGCCGGCCAGTTCGACAGCACGTTCGGCGTCGGCGAAACTGTCGAGGGAAAGCTCGAAGGTCAGCGCGATCGCGCATCGGGAGATCAGCATCCAGCACTGTCCGAGCGGTTCTTCGGCGGCTTCGGCGGCGGCCAGCCCCAGATCGACGAGCCGGGTCCACTCCTCATACAGCGGGCACACCACCCGGTAGGTGTGTGCCACGCGCGCCAGCCGCCAGACGTCGGCGTACCGCGCCTGCGCGTACGCCGCATCCAAAACCGCCAGCAGGGTGGGCCATTCCGCGGCGAACCAGTCCTGCGCCTCGTCGAAGGTGCGCAACGGCGGGAGCCCCTCGGCAGGCACGAGATCGGTGAGGTCGAGCGGATCGACGATGCGCAGCATCCGCCGGCGCGCGGTGTCCGACGCCGCCTGGTGATAACGCACCGCCTGGTCGAGCACTGCCACCCGTTCCTGCGGTGCCAGCTCCGATTGCGCCAGCTCTCGCAGGTACAGCCGGACGAGGTCGTGCGGGGCGAAGACGTCGCGGGCGACCTCGGTGAGCAGGCTCTGCGCGGCGAGTGTGCGCAGTGCGCGCCGGGCTTCGGCCACCGGGATCCCCGCGACCGCCGCGGTCAGGTGCGGCCCGATCTGCCTGCCGGGCGTCACGCCGAGCCGCAACAGAATGTGCGCGAGTTCGGTGGGCAAGCCGCGGAAGGAGACGTCGAACGCCGCGCGCACCCCGTCGTCGGCTCCGGTCACGTCCAGCGCGGACAGCCGGGTGCACTCGTCGGACAGCTCGGTCACCAGGTCCTGAACTGTCCACTGTGGACTTACCGCGAGTCGCGCGCCGGCGATCCGCAACGCCAGCGGCAGGTATCCGCACAGCCGGGCCAGCGCGTGGTTGAGGTCGTGGTCGCCGGGGCCGGCCAGCTCCTCGAGCACGCGCACCGCGTCGTCGGCCGCGAGAGTGCCCAGTACCCGCAGCCTCGCCGCGTCGGACACCACCAGCCCCTCCAGCCGCGACCGGCTGGTGACCACCGTCCGCGATCCCGAGCCCGGCGGCAGCAACGGGCGCACCTGCTCGGCCGAACGCACGTCGTCGAGCAGCACGAGCATCCGGCGCCCGGCGATCAGCGACCGGTAGAGCGCGACCCGCTCGTTCAGCCGTTCGGGCACCTCGTCTGCAGGCACCCCGAGCCCGAGCAGGAACTGCGCCAGCAGGTCTGCCGGTTCCAGCGGCGCGTGGTGCGGATCAAAACCGTGCAGCGAAGCGAAGAGCACGCCGTCCGGGAAGTGTCGCGCGGCGCGGTGCGCCCACCAGATCACCAGCGCGCTCTTGCCGACACCCGCGGTACCGGACACCACGGCGACGCCGCCGGGCAGTCCGTCCAGCCAGGCCAGATCCGCTTCCCGCCCGGCGAGCGCAGGCACCGCGGGAGGCAGCTGCGAGGGCGCACCCGGTACCGCGGGCGCCGGCACCGCGGCCTCACGCACAACGAGGTCGTCGTTCAGCACGCGTTCGTGCAGCCAGCGCAGATCGGCGCCCGGTTCCACGCCGAGTGTGCGCAGGGTGGCGCGGTGGACGGTGCGGTACATCTCGAGTGCCTCGGCACGCCGGCCGCCGTGGTAGAGCGCCCGCATCAGCTGGCCCGCGGTGCGTTCGGCCAACGGATCCGCCCGCACGATCGGGCTCAGCTCCACAATCAGCTCGTTGTGCCTGCCCAGTTGCAGATCCGCGTCTACGCGCGCACCGTGGATCGCCAGCCACAGGTCCGCCAATTCGGGCGCACGCACCGAATCCGGCACTCCGGAAAGCGCGGGGCCCTGCCACAACGCGAGTGCGCGCGCCAGCAGTTCGGACGCGCGTTCCGGCGGTTCCAGCGCGGCCCGGTCGAGCAGTGCCCGCGCCTGGTGCACGTCGATCCGCTCGGGCGCCAGGGCGAACTGGTAACCGGGCGGGCTGGTGTGGATTTCCGCAACCGGCCCGCCGGGCATCTGCCGCAGGATGCGCCGCAGGTGCGAAACGTTGCCGTGCACGATGGTCCGCGCGGTGGCCGGCGGATCATGGCCCCACAACGCGTCGATGATTTCCTCGAGCGGTACGACCTTGCCCGCGCGCAGGGCGAGCAGCGCGAGCAGCCCACGGACTCCCGGGCCACCGATGGGCACGACCCGGTCACCCTCGAGCAGCCGCACCGGGCCGAGCAGTTCGACCCGCGCGCCGGCGTCGGCCATGCTCGCGCGCACCTCCCGAGCTCATCCCCAGCCAGACTGGCCAATTTACCGTGCGCAGGCACGGACAGAAACCGTGCAGGCGGGAATTCCGGACATCGGGAACAGACGAGCCCGGCTCCGCGTCATCAGTCCCAATCTGATGACGCGGGGCCGGGCTCGGTGACATCGGCCGGGCCGCCAGGGGGCGCGGTCCACCCGATCTCCTGCTGCCCACTGGCGATACGGGTGAGCTCACCCCGAGCGGAAAACCCGGACCACCGTAGGCAACGTTGCTCCGTGACCAGGCCGACTGGCCCCGGACGGAGTGGCGACAACGTAACAGCACGCACATTCCCCGCTACCGGCGACCCACCGGGCGAGCGCGGTGGCGCTGGTCACCGCGTGATCGGCGTGCTGTTGCGACCGGCGATGAAGGAGGGCCGCGGTGCACTGGCCGCGTACGGCTCCTGCAGCGCGTTCTCCACGCTGTTGAACACCAGGAAGATGTTCGACCGCGGATACGGGGTGATGTTGTTCGACGAGCCGTGCATGATGTTCGAGTCGAACCAGAGCGCCGAACCGGCCGCACCGGTGAACTGGTCGATGCTGTGCTCGGCCGCCATCGCGGTGATGTCGTCCTCGCTGGGCACCCCGACCCGCTGGTCCTTGAGCGAGCTCTTGTAGTTCTGGTCCGGCGTCTCGCCGACGCACTGCACGAACGTGCGCTGCGAGCCGGGCATGACCATCAGCCCGCCGTTGAACACGTAGTTGTCGGTGAGCGCGATCGAGCAGCTGACCGCCCGCGGTGCCGGCATGCCGTCCTCGGCGTGCCAGGTCTCGAAATCCGAATGCCAGTAGAACCCGGTGCCCTTGAACCCGGGCATGTAGTTGACCCGGCTCTGGTGGATGTAGACCTCGGAACCGAGGATCTGCCGGGCCCGGTCGAGCACTCGCGGATCACGCACGAGCTCGGCGATCAGCTCGGAGGTCTCGTGCACGTCGAAGATCGACCGGACCTCGCCGGTGCGCGCCTCGGTGATCACCCGCTCGTCATCGGCCAGCCCGTCACCGGACGACATCCGGACAAGGTCCTGCCAGTACGTCTGGACCTCACCAGGGGACAGCAGGCCCTCGACGACCGTGTACCCCTTGGCATCGTGGTTCGCCAGGGTCGCCGCGTCGATCGGGCCGTCTGCCTCGGTTCCCCACACCGTGGGGTGCACGCGCGGAAGTCGCTCCGGCGTGCCGGTGATCCGGGTCGGATAGCCGTCGTCGACCCGGGTGTCCATCAGCGTCACAGCTGCTCGCCTCCTGTTCTCCTGGTGTTCGTTCTCTTTTCGCTGGTGGGAGTGTGGTCAGTCAGGGAGGATCAGGCGGTTTCCTCGATGATCAGCGGGTACACGCCGTTCTCGTCGTGCACCTCGCGTCCGGTGACCGGCGGGTTGAACACGCACACGCACTTGATCTCGGTCTTCGGCCGGACCTGGTGCTTGTCGTGGTCGTTGAGCACGTAGATGGTGCCCGGCTTGAGCGGGAACACCTCACCGGTCGCCTTGTTCTCGACCTCACCTTCACCGGAGGTGATGAAGACGGCCTCGATGTGGTTGGCGTACCAGAAGTCGTTCACCGTGCCCGCATACAGCGTGGTCTCGTGCACCGAGAACCCGAGCCCCTCCTTGGCGAGGATGATGCGCTTGCTGCGCCAGTTGGGGGTCTTGATGTCAGCATCGGTGTCGGTGATCTCGTCGAGCGTGCGGACCAGCAAAGTCGGCTCCTAATCGGTCGGTTGCTAAAGGACAGCGGCGACGGACTCGTCGATGATCGACAGGCCCTTGCCCAGTTCGTCGTCGGTGAGGGTCAGCGGCGGCAGCAGCTTCATCACCTCGCCGTCGGGACCGGAGGTCTCCATCAGCAGACCACGGTCGAAGGCTTCCTTGCACACCGCGCCCGCCAGCTTGCCGTCGGCGAACTCGACACCGCGGGCGAGACCGCGGCCCTTGGCGACGAGGTTGGCGTCGGGATAGCGCTCGACGATCTCCTTGAAGGCGTCGCCGATGCGCTCGCCCTTGGCCTTCGTGGACTTCTCCAGCTCGTCGTCGCTCCAGTAGGTGCGCAGCGCCTCGGTCGCGGTCACGAACGCCGGGCTGATCCCGCGGAACGTGCCGTTGTGCTCGCCCGGCTCCCACACGTCCAGCTCCGGCTTGATCAGCGTGAGCGCCATCGGGATGCCGTACCCGCTGATGGACTTGGACAGGCAGACGATGTCCGGTTTGATGCCTGCGTCCTCGAAGCTGAAGAACGGGCCGGTGCGGCCACAGCCCATCTGCACGTCGTCGAGGATGAGCAGGATGCCGTGCCGCTTGCACAGGTCGTCGAGACCCTTCAGCCACTCCAGGCGTGCGGCGTTGATGCCGCCCTCGCCCTGCACGCCCTCGACGATCACCGCGGCAGGCTCGTTCAGGCCACTGCCGGAGTCCTCGAGCAGCTTCTCGAAGTAGAGGAAGTCGGGGAACGCGCCGTCGAAGTACTTGTCGTAGGGCATCGGCGTGGCGTGCACCAGCGGGATACCGGCCCCGCCGCGCTTCATCGAGTTACCGGTGACCGAGAGCGCACCCAGCGTCATACCGTGGAAGGCGTTGGTGAAGTTGATGACCGCTTCCTTGCCGGTCACCTTGCGCGCCAGCTTCAGCGCGGCTTCCACCGCGTTGGCGCCGCCGGGACCGGGGAAGACGATCTTGTAGTCCAGCTCGCGCGGGGCGAGGATCTTGTCCTGGAAGGTTTCCAGGAAGTCCCGCTTCGCGACGGTGTACATGTCCAGCGAATGCGTCACGCCGTCCCGCTGGATGTAGTCGATCAGCGCTTGCTTGAGCGCCGGGTTGTTGTGCCCGTAGTTGAGCGCACCCGCCCCGGCGAAGAAGTCGAGGTAGGCCTTGCCGTCCTCGCGGTAGAGCCAGCTGCCCACGGCGCGGTCGAACACGACCGGCCACCCCCGGCTGTAGCTGCGGACTTCTGATTCGAGCTCTTCGAAGATGCTCATGACGTTTTCTTTCGCTCCTACTCGGCGAAATTGACCGATCAGTTACGCAGCAACGGACCGATGCGGTAAAGGTCCTCGGGCTCGTGCCCGCTCTCGTCGTCCGGAAAATCTTCGGCCGCGAACAGCCTGCTGCTCTCCAGCGCCGCGTTCCAGCGCTTCGCGAAGGACGCGAACAGCCGGATCGACGCCTCGTTGTCCGGTGTGATGGTGGTTTCCAGATACTGCACACCATCGTCGGTCAACCGGGCGAACAGGCTGTCGAGCAGCTGCCCGGCCAGGCCTTTCCCGCGCTGCGATGCGTCGACCGCGACCTGCCACACGAGCGCGGCCGCGGGATCGGACGGCCTCCGGTAAGCGATCACGAATCCTACCGGTACCCCGTCCACGCGGGCGACGACCGAACTCTCCGCAAAATCCCGGCACCACAGCAGGTACGCATATGGCGAGTTGAGATCAAGCTTGTGCGAATCGCGAGCGATTCGCCATAGAGCGGCGCCATCGGCCTTGGTCGGGGATTCGATCAAGTGCTTTCCGGACATACCTTGGAAACGTAACAGAGAATTTTCCCGCTGCCAGCGACCCACGCCACGCCCACCGCCCTCACCTGGGGCTACGCGGTTACCCCGGTGAGGAGGCCCACAAACATGTTTCATCCACCGACATCCGGGGAATGCCGTGCGCCTGGGCCGCTCACCCGGAGTGAACGGCCTCGTCTACCCCGACCATGCGACCTGTTCGGCCTTCGCGCAACTTCACCGGCGCCTGCCGGGCCGGATACGGCCCACCAGCGCACCCACCGGGGTCCACACCGCGGGCAGCAGGAGCAGCAGCACCACGACGAGCCACCACAGCGGTGCCTCACCCCGTCGCCAGCCCGCCACCACCGAGCCGAGCCAGCCGAACAGCGGGTGCGCAAGGGGCGGCAGGAAGGCGGCGAACAGCAACGCGGCCACCACGAGCACCGCCAGCACGGTGAGCACCATCCGCCACGAACGCGGCAGCGTCAGCAGGCTCACCAGCAGGAACACGAGCGCGCCCGCGGCAATCGGCATTCCCACCCACTGCAGCACCGCACCACCCGCACCGCCGAGTATCAGCCCGGCGATCGCCGTGACCGCGGCGGCGAGCAGGTTCCACGGCCGGGCCAGCCGGGTCGCGCCCTGGGTCACCCACCACGCGCTGCGCCCACCCACCTGCGCGAGCTTCGCCGCAGGCTGCAGTGACTTCGGCACCCGGGTCGCCGCGGCCGCCGCGTTCAGCCCGGCTGCGCCGGCCTTCACCAGGGTCTTGGTGAGCAAGGTGGAACCCAGTTCACCCTCGAACCGTTCCGCGGAGACCTGGCACGCCTGGAATGCACGCTGGGCCGCCTGGTCACCGGAGTGCTGTTCGGTCTCCTGCCCGGTGTCCAGCGGACGAGCGGCCATCAGTTTGCGGAAACTCTCCGAAGGCTTGCCGTTCCCCTCTTTCGCGTCCTCGCTCGCCTGCCGGGCGACGATCGGTAGTTCCGCACGCGCGATCTGTGCCTGCCGGGCCCGCGCGAGCACCATCGCGGTCACCGGGAGGCTCGAGGGCAGTTCGGTACCGAAGTCCACCGGTGCCAGGTTCGCGTCGAGGCCGAGGAACGCCAGCTCTTCACCCAGCTGCTCGAGCAGGGCGGGCAGATCGTCGGCGTTGTCGCCTGCGGACGGGGGCTGCCAGCCGATCGCGGTGAAGCTCGCACGGACCTGCTCGCGGAACTCCTCACGGCCGACCACGTCCCGCAGCATCTTCAGCCTGGCCGGCTCCAGCAGGCACTGCATCAGCCAGCCCGCACCGTCGATGCGGCCCCACATCCAGTCGTTCGCCCGCCACGACGACTTGTAGAACGCCCCGAAGTTGTTCGCCTGGGTACCGGTGAGCTTGTCCTCGCAGCGCGCCCTCGACAGGTCCAGCAGCGTCCGGGTGTCCGCGCTGACCTGGACCAGGTCCACCCGCTGGTCCACCGACGGCAGTTCGGCGAGCAGCCCGCGGGTCGCCACGTGCAGCAGGAGCAGCCGGGAGAGCAGCTCCTCGTCGGCGGGCTCGGCGTCGGCGAGCCGGAACCAGTCCAGCAGCGTCGTCACGGTGTCCACCGGGTCCTCGGCCCGGTCCTCCTCGCCGGCGAGCGTCCGCAGCACCGGCGCGGCGGACCGCAGCGCGGCGAGCAGCTTCGGCCAGGCACCCCGGACGTCGTCCGACACGCCGAGCTCGGCCCATTCCCTGGCGAGTTGCCCGATCCAGTCCGCCAGGCTGGTGCCCTTCGACGGCGGCTCGTGATGGGCCACCCAGGTCGAGAGCCGCACACCACGGGCGGCAGCCTTGCGCGCGGCATGCAGCTGAACCCTGGCGGCGTTGAGCGCCTCGGCCTGCCCGGCGTCCGGGAACAACCGGAAACCGGCGTTGACCAGTTGGAGGCCGGTGGCCACTGCGTCGTCCACCGCCGTGCTGCGGTAGCGCGCGATCTCCGCCACCGGGCAGGTATCCCCGGGCATGGTGTCCGGCATCCCGTGCCGCAGCCCGTCCGCGGCAACGTCGAACAGCCGCGCGGATTTCCCCGCCGCCCATCCACCGTCCTTTTCGGACAGCGTGTACCGGCGGCCCGCGGCGCGGACCAGATCGGCCGCGTCCTGGGCAACCCGCCGATCACGGTAGGCACGCAGCACCCGCTCGTCGACGAGTTCCCCGCTGCGCACCCCGAACGACGCCAGCGCCACCCTGGTGTCACGCGCTCGGACGACCGAGGAGTTATGTCTGGTCAGCTCGTCGAGCTCGGTGCTGATGGTCTGACTCAGCACGGTGGAGACCACCTTCGCCAGCGCGGAGCCGAGCAACGGCGGGTTCGCCGGGTCGTACGGCATCGCCGCCGCATCCCCGTCGACGGCAGGCACCACGTAGAGCAGCAGCCGTCGCACGTCCGCGGACGAGGGCTGTTCGAAGATCTCCTCCAGCGCCGGGCCGAGCGGCTTGTTCACCAGCACACCGCCGTCGGTGATCCAGTGCGAGCGCACCAGGTCGGTGTAGTCGGTCATGTCCGGGTGCATCCGGTCGGCTCCATCGGCGCCGATCGGCGTGCGGGACAGCTCGAACGCGCCGGGGAAGGAGGCACTCGACCGCGCGGCGAGCGCGAGCGGGCCGTGCACCCGGTTGTTCCACAGTGGACCGTCGAACCGGTACAGCATGCGGTGTTCGGTGTCGCGCACCAGGTTGCCGAGAGCGTCGTCGTAGCGGGTGGTCTCGCCGTCGAGCATGGTCCCGGTGAGCAGCACGGTCACCTCCGGCGGTTCCGTCGGTACCACGCCTGCGCCGGTGATGTCGTGCAACGACCGTTCCAGCTCGCCGAGCAGCACCCGGTCACCGTCGAGCAGCGAGCGCGGCTGCGCTTCCCCCGGGTCGCGGATGAGGTTCGACAGCGAGCCCGCGCTGAGCCAGGTGTCCCGCAAGACCGCAGGGGTGGACCGGTACGCCTCGGCAAGACCGAGACAGGCCGCGTTGATGCCGCCCGCGCTCGTGCCGGTCAGTACGTCGAGGCGCACCGTGGCATGCAGCAGATCGAGCAGCTGCCGGTAGCCGCTTCGATCGCCGGTAGTGCGGGAGGCGTTCAGCAACGCGGACGTCTCGGTGGCGATCCCACCCATCCACACGGCGAGGCTGGCGCCCCCGACCATGGTCATCGCGATCCGGATCTCCTGCGGCCATGGCACCGCCGACTCACCCATGGCGGCCAGTCTCTCGGCCACACAGGGTCGAGAGCAAGGGTCAGGCGGCGAGATGTTCCAGCAACAGCACCTGCGCCTCACCGACCGCGAAGCCGAGCACCGCACCGGTCGTGATGAGGATCCACTCGTCCTGCTGGAACGCCGGGCGCAGCAGCTGCTCGAACTCCTCCGGCGAGAGCTCCTTCATCTTGCTGACCAGCACGTTGCGGATGTCCATCGCGTCCGTGGCGTAGTCCTCCAGGTAGCTCATGGTCTCCGGCAGCCGCGCCATGATCTGTTCGGAGATGGCCAGCTTCATGTCCTGGTAGCGGCGGCTGCCGATGGCGAACACCACCAGCGGTTTCGCCAGGTTCGCCGCTCTGCCCAGTTCGACGTCGAGCTGCCGCTGGATCAGCGCAAGCACCCGGTCGGACAGCGGACCGCGCAGCACCGCCTCGATCACGTTGTGCGGGGTGATGATCTCCTTGGCGATCAGCTCGCCGTATGCCTCGGCGACCTCCGCGCGGCGCTTGAGGAACAGGCCCTGCCACCGCACGCCGAAGTACTTCTTCTCCTCGATCGGGTAGAAGATCATCCGCAGTGCGAGCCAGTCGGTGAACCAGCCGGTGAACAGGCCGAAGATCGGCATGATCAGCGGAAACTTGAACAGTACCCAGGCCACCATCTGGATCACGCCGATCAGCCCGCCGAACACCAGTCCGGAGCGCGCGATGAAGGTGAACTCCTTCGCGCCCGCCTCCTGGAAGATCCGGTTGAGCAGGCGTTTGTCCTTGACCAGGCTGGTGACCACCATGCCCTTGAGGTCGAACACGCTGTCCACATCGGACTGGATCAGCTCGAGCACGGCCTTGACCATGCGCGGCGCCTCGGTCTGCACGCGCTGGATCACCATCCGCTGCACGGAAACCGGCAGCGATTCCCACAGTCCGGCCTGGTAGTGCCCGGCGACCTCGCGCACGATGTCCTCGACCGCGGCGAGCATCGGCTTTTCGATTTCCTTGGCGATCCGCTCGGCGTCAAGGCGGGAGATCACCTCGGCCGGTTTGATCAGCTGCTCGGTCATCGTGTCGCAGGCGATGCTGGCCATCCTTGCCGCGCGTTTGGGCACGATGCCCTGCCAGCCGAGGAACGGTTTGATCCCGATGAACTCGACGGGTGCGAACATCATCCGGATGGCGACCAGCTTCGTGCCGTAGCCGATGAGCGCGGCCACCACCGGGATCGAGACGTAGAGCGGCCAGTGCGCGGCGAAGTCGTCGAGAACCCCGCCGAGGAACGCACCGAAGCCGCCCACCCCGTTCAGCCCGCGCTCGGGTCGCAGGCCTGCCAGAACTGCGCACCCAGCCGTGAGACGTGGACCGTCCGCCGGATCACCTTGATGCGCTTGAACTGTTTCTCGACCTCGCGCACGGCTTCGTCGGTCAGCAGGATCTCGTACTGCGTCTCCAGCGCGGGCACCTCCTCGTCGAGTTCGACCAGTCCGAGCCCGATCAGCCGGGTGAGGTAACCGGGCACCTGGTCGGCCATCGTGACCCCGGCCGCCTTGCCGACCGTTGAGGCGTTGCGCAGCACGATCCGCCCGGTGCCGCCGATCGCGGTCCGCTCGGCGACGTCGATCGCGGGGAACGGCGACCCGTCGGACAGCGCGGCGAGGATGCGTGCCTCGTCCGGGGTGAGCTGGCGGAGGATGATCGCGTAGAGGTACTCGCGGGCCCGGTCGCGACCGAAGCCGATCGAATGGTTGAGCAGTTCGGCCATCGCCGCGCGGAGCGGTTCGAGGTGATCACGCGCGGGCACCAGGGCCACGGTGGCCTCGACCGGGCGGCCGTTCGTATCCGGCCGGTTCATCGCCGAGGCCGCGGTGAGCGCCGCGTGGTACGGGTCGTCGACCTCGTCGAGACGACGGCGCAGCTCACTGAGCAGACCACGCTCGACCTGGCGGAAACCGCGTTCGGCGGTGTCGATGCCGGGCAGCTTCTTGGTCAGCTCGAAGCCGGTGCGCGCCGCCCAGCCCGCCAGTTGCCCTGCCCGGCGGGCCAGGTTGGCCACGTCCTCGGCGGTGCCGCTGCCGTTCGATCGCTGGTAGTCCACGGGCGTGCTCCCCTCGCTGTCCGCGCTGATGCTACCTGCGGGTAGTGGGAATCGCGCCGGGATGACCACGGTGTTGGATGTCCGGCATGACCGTGCCGCCGTGGGGACCGCCGATCGACGTGCTGCCGCTGCTGGCACGGGAGGAACAGGCGCTGGTCGGGCTGCTGTCCGGCGTCGGCCGCGACGAGTGGACGGCGCCTGCCGCCGGTGGTGCGACGGTGCACGAGCTGATCGCGCGGGTACTGGGCAGCAAGCTCGCCCGGCTTTCCCGTGACCGCGATCAGCACCGCGTCGGCGATCCGGGCACGTTCGACGCGCACTGGGTACCGGCGACGCGGCAACTGTCGCCGGAGGTGCTGTTCGCGCTGCTCGTGGACAGCACTGCACAGCTGACCGAACTGTGGAAACACCGCGACCTCGACGAACCGCTGGACGACGCGCCGGCGTGGCTCGTCCTCGCCCGCGATTACGCCGGATTCTGGGTGCGCCAGCAACAGGTCCGCGAAGCAGTGGGCGCGCCACTGCTCGACGATCGGGAGCTCCGGACGCCGGTGGTGGACACCTTCCTGCGCGCACTGCCCGAGGCGCTGCGTTCGGTGCCCGCGCGAACCGGCCGTCAGGTGGCCTGCGCGGTGGAGGGGGCCGGCCGCTGGACCGTTCGCTCGACCGGCGACGGGTGGACGATCGCCCCCGGCGCCGCGACCTCCCGGTCCCCGCTGGCGTCGATGACCACCGACGCGGACACATTCTGGCGCCTGTGCACGGGCGAGAACGTCCGCGACCGCCTCCGGACCACCGGCGACCCGGAGGTCTGCGACGCGGTGCTCAGCTTGCGGGCCGGGCTCTAGCCACCGGCCAGCGCCGCGGTTTGCCTGCCGCGGTACCAGCCGGCCGTCACCGGCGCGGTCTGCGGGCCTGCTTGCGCAGCTGCAGGATGCGTGCACCGCCGACCAGCGCGACCAATGCGGCGCCGGCGATGGCCGCGAAGAGCATGGCCACCGCCAACGGCATGCTGCCGTTCGCGCCGAGGAAGTGCACGGTCGCCGTGTCGAGGTTCTGCAGGATGAAGATCAGCAGCAGCACCAGCACGATGATCGCCACGATCACCGAGATCCAGGTGCCGCTGACGCGGGTGCGTTTGATCTTCGCCGGTTTGCCGGTGGATGCCCGTCCGGCGGACGGGGGCACCGCACCGGGGCCGGCGGGTTCGGGCGAGCCGGGCACCTCGGCGCCCGGCGCCTCGGGGATCTCGGATTTCGCGACCTCGGTGGGGTCGTCGCCGCGCGCGTGGGACATACCGTGATTGTCCGCCCGCGCGAGGTGGTTCGCCCAGCCGTGCCTCCTAACGGGTGAGGTCGGTGTCGCGCAGCACGCGCAGTGTGTTCCGGCCGGCGAGCTTCGCGCAGTCCTCGTCGCTCCAGCCGCGTTCCATCAGCGCCGCGAACAGCACCGGGTACTTCGACACGTCCTCCAGGCCTTCCGGCAGCGTGCCGACACCGTCGTAGTCACCGCCGAGGCCGATGTGGTCGATGCCCGCCACCTCCCGCGCGTGCTCGACGTGCGCCACCACGTCGGCGACGGTGGCCTTCGGCTTTGGCGGTGCGTCCCAGGTTTCGGTGAACCGGGTGCGCGCGCCGAGGTCGCGGAAGTCCTGTCCGGCGTCGGTCATCGCGACCTTGAGCCGGTCGTCCCATCCGGTCACCTCCGCGGAGATGAACGCCGGCACGAAAGTCACCATCGCGACGCCGCCGTTGCCGGGCAGCTGCGCGAGCACGTCGTCGGGAATGTTGCGCGGGTGATCGTTCACCGCACGGCACGAGGAGTGGCTGAAGATCACCGGAGCGCTGGTGACCTGCAGTGCGTCGCGCATCGTGCTCGCCGCGACGTGCGAGAGGTCGACCAGCATGCCGATCCGGTTCATCTCGCGCACCACGTCGCGGCCGAAGTCGGTGAGACCGCCGTGCGCAGGCTCGTCGGTCCCGGAATCGGCCCAGGTGGTGTTGAGGTTGTGGGTGAGCGTCAGGTACCGCACGCCGAGCCGGCGCAGCACGCGCAGCACACCCAGCGATTCGGCAATGCAGTGCCCGCCTTCGGCCCCGAGCAGCGACGCGATCCGCCCTTCGGCGAACGCGGCCTCGGCTTCGTCTGCGGTACGCACCAGCCGAAGCCGGTCCGGATAACGCTCCGCGAGCTGGTGGACCACCTCGACCTGTTCCAGTACCGCGGTGACCGCACTGTCGCCCTCGAATTGGCACGGCACGTAGACCGACCAGAACTGGAGGCCGAGTTTTCCGTCTGCCAGCTTGGGAAAGTCGGTGTGCAGACCGGGCTGCCGGGTGGTCAGGTCGAGCCCGGCCGCCGCGTCGACCGGATTCGGCCCGGCCTGCTTCCGCAGCTCCCATGGCAGGTCGTTGTGGCCGTCGGCCAGTATCACGGTGTCGAGCAGCTGCGTGGCGCGCGCCAGGTCCCCGGAGGTCATCCTCCGACCCTAGCGAACCACCAAATCTCTCACGCGCAAGATACTCTCGCGGTAGACTCGCCCGGTGACCCCCGACCCACGCACGGACGACGACGAAATCGTGACCTGGTGGGGCCTCGTGATCGAGGGCTACCTGGCCACCCAGGACAAGCTGATGGGCGAGATCGCCGACCGCTTCGGCCTGGCACCGGCGTCGTTCGACATCCTGATGCGCCTGGTGCGCTCCCCGCAACACCGGATGCCGATGACCCGCCTTGCCACCGAAGCAGCACTGTCGAGCGGTGGGTTCACCAAGGTGGCCGACCGGCTGGTCGCCGCCGACCTGCTGCGCCGCATCCCCAGCCCGGAAGACCGCCGGGTCACCTTCGCCGCCTTGACCGACCACGGCCTCGACGTGGCGACCAAGGCCAGGGCGGCATCCGCGGAAATCCTGCGCCGCATCGTCTTGACCCCGCTCGGCGACGAGGCGGCAGCCTTGGCCGGCGCGATGCGCACCCTCCGCTCAGCCAACGGATAACCAACGCGCCCGGGTCTAGCGGTGCTTCGGCGGCGCGGGCTACCTCCGCTCGGCCACCAGATGCCAGACCGGCATCAACACCATGCCGTCCTCGCCGAGTTCGACCGGACCGGCCGGGGGCAGATCGAGACCGGCCAGCACAGCCACCTTCTGCCGCAGCGCGGCGAGCATGTCGGCGCGGACCGGGCTGGTGTAGTGCTCTGCCGTGAGCGCACGGATGCGCCAGCCTTCGGCGAACGTGCGGCGCAAGTTGTCCGCGGAGACCGGGTTCGGGCCGATGTGGTTGGTTTCCTTGTCCGACATGGCGAACAGGTGCAGTACCCCGCCCGGCCGGAGGGCGCGGTGTACCGCGGCCGCATAGCTGCGTTGCTCTTCCTCGGTCTCGAAGCAGTGGTAGAGGATGCTGTCCAGCGCGGTGTCGAACCGGTTTTCGTAGCCGCTGAGAGTGAGCGCGTCGGCCAGCGCGAACTCGACCTCCACTCCGCGCGCGGCCGCGCGCTCGCGAGCCTGCTCGATCCCGGCGGCGGAGTTGTCCACCGCGGTCACCCGATAGCCGCGGGAGGCCAGGAAGATCGCGTGTTCACCCTGCCCGCACCCGACGTCGAGCACGGCGCCGGAGAACCCGCCCGCCTCGACCACGTCGACCAGCACCGGCTGCGGCCCGCCGATGTCCCACGGGACCCCGTCGAGCCCCTCCATCAACGACACTTCACCGCGGTAGAGGGCGTCGAAATCGGCCTCGGGAGGACTCGGCACGGACATCTCCACCTCACACCGGACGAGCAGGCTGCTTCGGAAGAGCGGACGTTCCCACACGGACCTGGAGGCCAGGTCAAGACGAGTTCGATTCGGGTGTCGTGCCGCCGGGGTCAGGGGTAGCCGAACCCCTGGGACTCGAGGCGGCGACGGAGGACGTCCAGGCAGCGGCGGCGCAGCGTGCTCACACTGCGGCAGGAGATGCCCAGTTCGACGGCCATCTGCTCGTGGCTCAGTTCCGGGTGGTGCGCGATCAGCGTCATCAGCCTGCGCTGGCGTGGCGGGAACTGGGCCACCGCTTGCCACAGTGCGGTGGCTCGTTCGCCGGCGAGGAACGCCGCCTCGGGGGAATCGACCGGCGGTTCCGGTTCGCGACGCCGGACGCGGCGGCGCACCGCGCGGATCGCGTGCCTGCGGGCCACGGTCGTCAGCCAGGCACCGAGACGGTCGCGGTCGTGCAGTGCGGTGGGACGGGCCAGCAAATCCAGCCACGCCGACTGGCAGGCGTCCTCGGCGTCGCCGCGCAGGCCGGGGTCGGCGGCCACCACCCGGACGACCTGCGCGGACACTCGGCGCACCTCGTCTTCGTGCGACATCCCGGATCCCTTCGTCAGCGGTCGAAATGCTGACGAAACCGGGTACCGCACCGGATCCGCCGGAGCAGGCACATCGCCGGATGTGATGATCAACTTCGAGCAGTGGTATCCAGCGAGCGCCCGCTGCCTCGTCAGGAAGCCAGGCCCGGCATCAGCCGCACGGCGTTGCCGGAGAGCACCCCCGCCAGGACCTCGCCGGGCAACCCCAGATCCGCCACCGCCCGCACGTTCACCGCGGTTCCCGGCACACCCGGCCAATCCGTCCCGAAGATCCACTTCCGGGCGAGCCGCACCAGGTCGAACCGGGCGTAGTACTCCGGCAGCTTCTTCGGCGGCAGCCCGGCCAGGTCCAACCACACGTTCGGCCGCGACTGTGCCATGAACGCCGCCACGTCGTACCACCAGCCGCGGCCGCCGTGCGCGAAGACGAAGTTCACCTCCGGGAAGTCTTCGACCACGTCGGACAACAGCTGCGGATCGCCGAAGCTCGCGCGAGAACCGGGGAAAACCGACAGCCCGGAATGCAGGATGACCGGAACACCGCGATCCGCGCACAGCTCGTAAACCGGGTACAGCTCCTTGTCCGCCGGGGAAAAGCAGCCGTGCACGGGGTGCAGCTTCAACGCCACCGCGCCAAGGCCCAGCTGCCGGCGCACCTCGTCGCGCAACGGGTGGTGCAGATGCGGATTCACGTTCGCCACCAGCCGGAACCGCGCCGGATTGTGCGCCACCAGCGGCAGATTGTCCTCAATGGACTGGATGCCGGTCGCGCGTGGGCTGTACTCGCAGAACAGCAATACCCGGTCGACGCCCTCGCGCTCCATCAGCTCGTCCATCGCGGACGGGATCACCGCGCCGTCGTCGTCGTACACCGTGCGCCACGGGTAATCGCGGGCGAAATCGCGAGCCCAGTCCAGCCAGGCCGGTTTGAGCGTGGGCAGCCGCGGCGTGTGCACGTGGGCATCGACCACGAAGTGTTCGTCGATCACGATTGCGGCTGCGGTTCCAGCAACGATTCCCGCACCATTTCGCGGAGCACGTTGCGGCGGATCTTCCCGGTTGCGGTCTTCGGCAGCTCGGCCAGCTCGACCACGCCGCGCGGCCGCTTGAACGAGGCCAGTCCGGACCGGCTGAACTCGATCAGCTCATCGGCGTCCACAGTGGCCCCCGGCGCGGTGACCACGCAGGCCACCGGCTTGTCGAGCCCGTCCGCGTCCGGCGCGGCGACCACCGCCACCTCGGCCACCGCCGGATGTCGCAGCAACTGTTCCTCCACTTCGGACGGCGAAACCCAGATCCCACCCGCCTTCAGCATATCCCCGAACCGGCCGAGGCAGGTGTAGGTCCCGTCGGCATTGCGCAGGTAGCTGTCCCCGGTGCGCAGCCACTCCCCTTGGAAAACCTGTTTCGTGACCGCATAGCGGGCCCAGTATCCGGACGCGGTCGACGGTCCGGAGACGTACAGCTCGCCCGGCTGTCCGGATTCCTCGATCACCGCCCCCTGCTCGTCCCGGATCTGCACCCGGTACCCGGGTACCGCGACCCCGGTGCTGCCCGGCCGGACCGAACCGGGACGGTTCGACAGGAAGATGTGCAACGCCTCGGTCGACCCGATCCCGTCCAGTATCTCCACCCCGAACCGCTCGCGGAACCGCGTGAACAACGACGCAGGCAACGGCTCGCCGGCGGAAACCGCGTATCGCACCGAGGAAAACGAGTCGTCCGGCACGTCGCCTGCGGCCAGCAGGGCGGCGAAGAAGGTGGGCACCCCGAAGAACAACGTCGGCCGGTCCGCCCGTAGCCGCGCGGCGAACAACGCGGGCGTCGCACGGGCCGGTTCCAGCAGCGTGGTGCCGCCGGCGGCGAGCGGGAAGAACGCCGAATTCCCCAGTCCGTAAGCGAAGAACAGCTTCGGTACGGACAGAAACCGATCCTGCGGCACCGTCTGCAGCACGTGGCGCGCGTAGGTGTCGCACACCGCGCGAATGGACCCGTGCCGATGCATCGCGGCCTTCGGCTGCCCGGTCGTGCCCGAGGTGTAGAGCCACAACGCCGGCGAATCCTCCGCGGTGTCCGCCGGCACGAAGGCCTGACCGTCCATTGCGGTCACTTCGGTCCACCGGTGCACCCGCACGCGGGACGGGAATCCCGCCGGATCCGCCCGGTCGAGCAGCACGTCGGCCACCTCGGGCGCGCCGGTCAGCGCGACCTCGGCCTGCGCGGCGAATTCGCCGGACACGCACAGCACCCGCGCCCGCGAGTCCACCAGCATGGCACCCAGTTCGAGTCCGGTGACCATGGTCGAGACCGGCACCGCGACGGCACCGGCGAGCATCGTGCCGAGTATCCCGCTCAGCAACTCGACATCGTCGACCATGCAGAACATCACGCGTTCCTCACGGCGCACGCCGAGCTCCCGCAATCCGGCGGCGACCCGGTGGGCCTCGGTGGCGAGTTCGGCGTAGCTCAGTGTCCGGCGCGCGGACACCACCGCAGGCGAGTCCGGCCGTCCCCGGCCGAGCAGGAACTCCGCCGCGTTGAAGCTCTCCGGAACCGTCATGGCCTCCCCCTCAGGTGAGGTACACGTACTCGTAATCGAAGGGCTTGCCGTTGATGCCCTGCCGCGGCGGTGCGACCCAGCTGGCGATCTTCCCCCGCTCGTACACCGGGTGCATGAGCGAACGGACGAAAGTCAGGTCCTCGGCCGTCGGCAGCCACTTGTGCCGGGCCGCCTCCCAGGTGGCCTCGTCGACCAGGCTGCCGTCCGGCGTCACGTGGTGCCCGGAGTTTATGCCGACCTCACGGTTGAAACCAGGGTGCGGCAGGTGGAACCGGAAGTCGATGCCCGCGTCGGCGAGGATCTTGTTCCACCGGTTGACCCCGGTCTGGCAGTCGGCGGTGTACTCGCCGCGCAGGTCGAGGTTCAGCAACAGGATCGCCTGCAGTTCCTCGGTGGTCCAGGTGCCGTCGTCGCGCGGGCGGTCCAGCAGGCGGCTGTCGTCGGTGAGCTTGTGGTCGTCCTTGCGCCGGGTTTCCTGCCAGCGGCCCTTCAGCCCGGCGGTGTAGTAGTTCGCCGCGTTCGTGGACGTCTCGCTGCCGAACAGGTCCAGCGACACGGTGTAGTGGAAGTTCAGGTACCGCTGGATCAGGTCCAGCGGGATGCCGCCGTGCGCAGCGATGTCGTAGGTGTCGTGTTCGCGGATCAGCTCGGCACTGCGCAGCACCACCCGGTCCACGCCGGTGGTGCCCACCATCATGTGGTGCGCCTCCTCCTTGAGCATGAACTCACACGTGCGGGACAACGGGTCGAACGAGCTCTCCTTCAACGTGCCGAGCTGGTATTTGCCGTCCCGGTCGGTGAAGTAGGTGAACATGTAGAACGCCAGCCAGTCGGCGGTCTCCTCGTTGAACGCGCCCAGGATCCGCGGCGCGTCCGGGCTGCCGGAGTTGCGCAGCAGCAACCCCTCGGCCTCGTCCCGGCCCTCCCGTCCGAAGTAGGCGTGCAGCAGGTACACCATCGCCCACAGGTGCCGCCCCTCCTCCACGTTCACCTGGAAGAGATTGCGCAGGTCGTAGAGGCTCGGCGCGGTCATCCCGAGCAGCCGCTGCTGTTCCACCGACGCGGGCTCGGTGTCGCCCTGGATCACGATCAGCCGCTGCAGATCGGCGCGGTACTCACCGGGCACCTGCTGCCACACCGGTTCGCCCTGGTGCTCGCCGAACCCGATCCGCCGATCCGCGTCGCGCTCGGCGAGGAAGATCCCCCACCGGTAGTCCGGCACGTTCACGTGGTCGAAGTGCGCCCAGCCGTCCCGCCCGACGCTGACCGCGGTGCGCAGGTACACGCCCTCGGTCTCCAGCGTGGGACCCATCTCGCCCCACCAGTTCAGGAACTTCGGCTGCCAGCCCTCCAGCGCCCGCTGCAGCCTGCGGTCCTCGGCGAGGTGCACGTTGTTCGGGATCTTGGCGTCGTAGTCGATCTTTTCCGGCATGGGGTCATACCCGCTTCCTGTCGAAGACCGCCTTCTGACCGGTGCCGTAACGGCGCAGCGCGCCCTCCTGGCCGGACGCGTTCGGTCGGGTGAAGATCCAGTTCTGCCACGCGGTGAGCCGTCCGAAGATCTTGGTCTCGACGGTCTCCGGGCCGACGAACCGGTGGTTCGCCTCCATCCCGGTCAGCGCATCCGGGCTCAGCGACGCCCGTCCCTCGAGCGCGATCCGGATCTCGTCCTCCCAGTCGAGGTCGTCCGGGGCGTCGGTGACCAGGCCGAGCTCCACGGCATCGGCCGCGCCCAGCTCGCGATCGCGTTCCCTGGCCAGCCACGCGAGGTGGTCGTCGTCGCGGTAGAACCGCGACTGCAGCCGGGACAGTCCGTTGCCCATCGGGAACACCCCGAAATTGGCCTCGGACAGCGTGATCGACGCGCGTTCCTCGGACTCCTCGTCGTCGATCGGCGGACCGTCCAGGAGATACTGCCGATCCGCGGCCAGCGCCAGTTCCAGCAGTACGCCGGCAAAGCAGCTGCCCGGTTCGATCAACGCGACCAGCGTCCGGCTGGTGACGTCGAGCCGCTTCAGCGTGCGCTTGTAGTAGTGCAGGATTTCGTTGCCCAGCCAGTCTTTCGCACCGAGTACGGCCTGCTCGTGCGCCAGCACCTTCGCCGGGTCGCCCTCGGTACGCAGCACCCACGTGCCGAGTTCCGGTTCGTTCGTGCGCAGCCGCAGGATCGCGTCGTCCAGCTCGCGGGTGAGCCGCAGCAGCCAGCCGTCGGCACCCTCCTCGTGCAGGTCGCCGGGTTCCCCTTCCGGACCGAGCACGGTGATCGCGGCCAGTGCTTTCGCCCGGTCGTAGCCGACGCGGACGTGCCGGTACCGGAGGCCGTCGCCGTCGGTCTCCGGGTCCAGCGGGGTCAGCGCGACCCCTGCTTCGGCGGGCAGCCGTTCGGATTCGGCGGCCAGCGCACGCGCCCTCGACAGCACCTGCTCGCGGAACTCCGTTCGCGGCACCAGCTCGTCGACCAGCCGCCACTCGACCGCGGTGCGGCCCTTGATCCCGTCCGGCCGGGTGGCGAACACATCGGCGAGGTCGCGCCGGACCCGCCGTTTGTCGACGAGCCGGGTCAGGCCGCCGGTGCCGGGCAGCACCCCGAGCAACGGCACCTCCGGCAACGCGACGGTGGAGGAGTTGTCGTCGACCAGCAGGATTTTCCGGCAGGCCAGCGCGATCTCGTAGCCACCGCCGGCGCAACTGCCGTTCACCGCGGCAAGGTAGGTCTGGCCGGAGAACTCGGTGGCGTCCTCCATCCCGTTGCGGGTCTCGTTGGTGAATTTGCAGAAGTTGACCTTCCACTCGTGCGAAGACCCGGCGAGCATCCGGATGTTCGCACCGGCGCAGAAGACCTTGTCCTTCGCGCTGGTCACGATGACCGCGCGCACCTGCGGGTGCTCGAAACGCAACCGCTGCGTCGCGTCGTAGAACTCGATGTCGACGCCGAGGTCGTAGGAGTTGAGTTTCAACTCGTACCCGGGCACGAGCCCGCCCTCGGCGTCGACATCCATTTCCAGCCAGGCGACGTCGCCGTCCACCGTCAGCCGCCAGTGCCGGTAGCTGTCGGGATGCCGCTCGAACGTGACGGGTGTGGTGGGAGTCACCCTCTGATTGTCTACACGAGCACGACGGACGTCAATGTTGTGTAGAGACTCGTTCCGCCACGCTCGCCCGGTTGAGCACCGACCAGGCCCAGACCACGAACGCCCACAACGCGAGCGCGGCCACCACGTCACCCCACAGCGGGACCATCCAGCCACCCGGCAGGCCGGACACCCCCAGCAGGAAGTGTCCGGCCGTAGCGACCCCGGACAGCGAGTAGACGAGCAGCAGCACGAGCGCCCGCCGGTATCGGCCCTGCAGGTAGGCGCGGTAGCCGAACACGGCGATGACCGTGAACACCACCCATGCCACGGCGACCCCGACCTGGCCCACCGTCTCGTTCAGCCCTTCGACCGGCGGATACGCCCGGGGCTGCAGGACCATGTGCCAGTAGTGGAATGCAGTGCTGAGCACCGAGAACACCAGAATCGCACGCAGCGGCGGGTGGCCTTTCTCCCGTAGCACGTCCATCGCCGACCCCCTTGCCGATTTGATAGATCGCTCTAGCGAAGGTACCGCGCGGCACCCGGACCGGACAAGACGGAACCGTTCAGACCAGATCGATCCGGTGCTGGGCAATCGGGTAACCGGCCTTGGCGAACGCCGCCGCCATCGGGACGTTCGTGACGTCAGTGGCGGCCACGATCAACCCGGCACCCCGTTCGGCATGCTCGTGCGTTGCCTCCACGAGCAGGTCGTAGGCGTAGCCGTGGCCTCGCTGCTCCGGTACGACCCCGACGTAGGCGACGATCGGTGCGGTCGCGTTGCGGGCCGGCACAGTCAGTCCGACGAGCGCGCCCTCGTGTGTGTAGGCGAGCCGCCACCAGTCACGGGGGCTGGGGAGGCTGCGCAGGATGTCGAGATCCTCCTGCGCCGCGGCGTCCAGGCCGTGCTCGTCGACGGTCCGGCGCACGTGTGCGTCGAGGCTGCCTCGGTGGACCTGACCGAAGACCTCGAGGATCCGTGCGTCCGCCGGTTCCGGCCGGAATTCGAGCCGGCCCGGACGCGGCGGCAGGCCGGACTCCGGTGTCCAGGCGTAGCGGTACCGCTCGACGAGCAGTTCCATGCCCGCCGCCTCGGCCACCTGGAGGTGGGAGCGGACCTCGCGGGCCACCGCCGGATCCTCGCGCCAGCCCGGCGGAGCGAACAACGGATACTCGACCCGCCACGGCGCCGTCCGCAACAAGGCCACCGCGGCGTCGAAATCGGTGAAGTCAAACCAATCGAGCGAGGCCGGGGTGTCCTGTCCCGGACCCGCCCACCAGGCAGCGCGAGCCACCACGACTCCGGCGCGCAACGCGACCCAAGTCCACTCAGGACGGAGCTCGGGTGGTCCGCCGAGCAGGGCCCGCCCGACGCGATCGGTGCCGGGAAATTCAGTGAAGAGGTGTTCCTCGCCCGCACCGAGCGGGCGGATGACCAGATCGGTCATGTCAAGCCTTTCCGGAAGAGCACGCTCCCGTCAGGACCTCGGCACCCTCTGCCGGAGGTGGGAATACGTGCGGTGAAGGGGATACATCGCGCCCACCTCCTCTCTCGGCTCGCCAGGGTGCGGCCGCAACTCAACCGCGCACCACAAGCGACCGTCAACCGGTTTTCGCCGGACCGTCTTCGGGAAAGCCGGCCCCTGCCAGTTCGCGACGGGTTAGCCTCCGGTTCGACAGACGCCCCGCGCCCCGAAGGGAACCCGATGAATCTGCCCACGCCCGGCCGTGAACACGACGCGCTCACCGCGCTCACCGGCGAGTGGTCCGGCACCGAGGAACTGGCCGCGGCACCGTGGGCACCCGCATCAACGGCCACGGCCACCTGCAGTTATCGCCGGGCACTGGACGGGTTCGCCGTCGTCCAGGACTACGTCCAAACCCGTGCGGACGGCACCAAGCTGCTGGGCCACAACGTCTTCACCGTCGATCCGGGCACCGGGGAGACACTCTGGTACGGCTTCGACAGCTACGGCTTCCCACCCGCGGCGCCTGCCCGCGGGAGCTGGCACGAGGGCACTTTGCACCTCGAGAAACACACCGAACGCGGGGTCGCCCGGCACCGGCTCACCCCGGACGGCGACGTGCTCGTCCACGAAATCGACGTCCGGCTCGGGGACGACCTCGAGTTCAGCCCGTTCCTGCGTGCCCGCTACACCCGGGGGTGAAAGACTCGGTGTCGTGAGCGAGCAGAAAATCGAGGCGAACGGCATCACCCTCTGTCACGAGACGTTCGGCGATCCGGCGGACCCGCCGCTGTTGCTGGTGATGGGCCTTGCCGCGCCGATGATCTGGTGGGACGACGAGTTCTGCGTGGCGCTCGCGGCGGCCGGGTTCCGGGTGGTCCGGTTCGACAACCGGGACGTCGGGCGTTCGTCGTGGCTGTCCGGCCGGGTCAGCCTGCCGCGGGCGTACCTGCTGCGGTCCACGCCGTACTCGATCGGCGATCTTGCCGACGATGCCACCGCGCTGCTCGACGGGCTCGGCATCGACACCGCGCACGTGGCCGGTGCGTCGATGGGCGGGATGATCGCGCAGGAACTCGCGATCCGGCGGCCGGACCGGGTGCGCTCACTCACCTCGATCATGTCCAGCACCGGCTCGCGTTTCGTGGGCCTGCCGAGTTTCCGCGCGGCGGTCGCGATGCTCGCCCCCGGCCCCCGCACCCGCGAGGAGTACCTCACGCGGCAGCTGGATACGTTCCGGCTGATCGGCTCGCCCGGCTACCCGTTCGACCTGGAACGCCTGCGGGAACGCGCGGAACGCACCTACGACCGGGGAGTGAATCCGGCAGGCGTGCTGCGCCAGCTCGGTGCAGTCCTGTCCGCGCCCGACCGCACCCCGGGGTTGCGCCGGCTTTCCTTGCCCGCACTGGTGATCCACGGTTCGCGCGACCCACTCGTCGGAGTGTCCGGCGGCCGCGCGACGGCCCGTGCGTTGCGCGGCGACCTCGACGTGGTGCCGGGCATGGGGCACGACCTGCCGCGCGAGGTGTGGCCGCGGGTGATCGCCGGGATCAGCCGGATCGCCGGCGTCACCCGCTGATCGTCACCGAACCCAGATGGGAGAAGTGCGCGGCGACGTGCGAACCCGGCCGGAGTTCCACGGCGTCGGTCATCCCGCCGGTCAGCACGAGCCAACCCGGCTCCAGCGCCAGCCCTCGCGCGGCCAGCGCGTTCGCGGCCAGCGCCAGCGCCTCGGCGGGATGCCCCTGCACCGCGGCGCCGGTGGCGGTGTCCACGATCTGACCGTCCACTTCGACCAGTGCGGCCTCCAGCGAAAGGTCCAGACCAGCCGGCGGCAGGCCTACCGAGCCGATGCCGAACCGGGCCGCCGAACCGTTGTCCGCAACCACATCCGGCAGGGTGAACCGGTAATCGCGGTACCGGCTGTCGATGATCTCGATGCCGCCGTACACATGGGAAACCGCGGCGAGTGCGGTGGCCGCGGTGACGCCGGGGCCGGCGAGCCGTTCACCCAGCACGAACACCAGCTCCGGTTCCGCACGCGGGTGGATCAGCTCCGGCACCGGCGCTCCGGCGGGCAGCACCATCGCGTCGGTGAGCCAGGCCAGCAACGGCGCGTCGATACCCATCCGTTGCTGCTTGGCCCGCGACGTGAGCCCCAGCTTCACGCCGACGACGGTCTCGCCGCGTTCACGCCGCAGCCGCAACGCTTCGTCCTGGATCGCGTACGCAGTAGCCAGATCCAGCTCCGGCCACGACTCGGTGAGCTGTGCGCGTTCCTGCTTCGCGTCGAGCAGTTCCTGTGCCGCCGCACGGATTCCGGTGGTCACTTTTCCTCCTCCGGGGCGAAGACCGCGGTCACGCTGCCGAGTCCGGCCATGGTCGCCACCACGGTGTCACCGGGTTTCACCGGCTGCGCGGCGGTCATCGAGCCGGGCAGCACGACGTGCCCCGGTTCCAGCGTCACCCCGAGCGGTCCGACGGTGTTGGCCAGCCAGACGAGCGCGTTGATCGGCGACCCCAGCACCGCACCGCCCGCACCGGTCGCCACCAGGTCCCCGTTGCGGTGCAGGGTGCAGCCGGCGAGCCGCAGGTCGAGCGCACCCAGCGCGGTCGGACGGCTGCCGAGCACCACGCCGCCGGACGAGGCGTTGTCGGAGATCGTGTCGAAGAGCGTGATCCGCCAGTCGCGGATGCGGGAGTCCACGATTTCCAGTGCGGGCAACACGAAATCCACCGCACGGACCGCGTCGGCCACGGTCACGCCGGGACCGCGCAACGAGGAGCCGAGCACGAACGCGATCTCCGGCTCGATCCGCGGCTGCAGGAACCGGGTGATCGGGATCGGCTGGTGCTCGAGGTGGAACATCGATCCGGTGAGGTGTCCGTAATCCGGCTGGTCGACCCCCATCTGCCGCTGCATCGCGGCGGAGGCGAGCCCGACCTTGTGCCCGCGGACCGCGTCGCCGGCCTCGACCCAGGCGCGCACCTGCTCCTGCTGCACGCGATAGGCGTCCTCGGGGGTCGCATCGGGGAAGGTCTTCACGAGCGGGTCGATCGGCTCGCGGCTCTGATACGCGCGGGTCAGCCGTGCGACGGCATCCCGCAGCTCAGTTGCGTCCATGGGCACGCACCGGACTCTGCCGTCCGGAGCGCCCGGAAGCCAACCCGGCCGTTCCGCTGACCGGTACGCAGGTTGTCTTACTAGAATATCTCTTGTGCGCGAGAGAATTTCCGCGTAGCGTTCCCGGTACCGGCTCCTGAGAGGACGTGACCACCGATGGCACCCACCGAGACCGAGGTCGCCCAGCTCGCCGAGGTACGCGACCGGCTGCGTGCGCAGCACCTGCATCCGGCGGCGAACCGGCCCGCGACGGTGGGCCGCGGCATCCACCACACCGCACTGCTGTCCGGCGACGTGGAGCGGACCATCACCTTCTACCAGGACGTGCTGGGTTTCCCGCTCACCGAACTGATCGAAAACCGGGACTATCCCGGGTCCAGCCACTTCTTCTTCGACGTCGGCAACGGCAACGCAGTCGCGTTCTTCGACCTGCCCGGCCTCGACCTCGGCCAGTACGCGGAAGTGCTCGGCGGGCTGCACCACCTCGCCCTCTCGCTCACCCCGGGCCAGTGGGACGCCGCCCGCGCCCGGCTCGACCGCGCCGGAGTGCAGTACCAGCTGGAAAGCGGGTCGTCGATGTACTTCACCGACCCGGACGGCGCCCGGATCGAACTGATCGCCGACGACCTCGGCGAGATGTACGGCTCGAAGATCGGCTGAGACCGGCGGTGACTACCGTCCGAAATGGGCCACACTCCTGAAGGACACCCGACCAGAGGGAGAACCATGGGCGACTGGGCGGCATCCCGGGCCAAAGCTCGGCTGGACCGGCGCGAGGTGCTCGACGAACTCGTCACGCGGGTGCGGTTCGAGGTACGGCTGCACCTCGCCGAAGCGGTTCCGGCCGGCAGGTACGACGATCTCGCCGAGGTGTTCTCCCTCGGGCACGGCGAATGCGCCGCGCTGCTCGCGCACCGGCGGGTCCTGCCGTGGTGGGAACGCCGTCTGCTCGCCCGGTTCGCGCGGCGGCTGCACGGCCGGGCGATCGCGGGCAGCGTGACCGACGTGCCGGCCGGGTCGGCAGCGGAGGCGCCGCGCGCGTTCGGCACGGAGATCGCCGGGCTCACCCCGGACAGCGGCGACACCGGGGCTCGCTACGACCTGCAGGGCCGCGGACTGCTCACCGTGTTCCGCCTGGCACTCGGCGCCCGCGGCGAGGTGTGGCCGGACCGGCACGAGGTGCTCAGCACGTCCGCCCGCAACATCCTGACGTGCAGTGATGCGTTCCTCCGCCGTTCGCCTTGGCAGCTGCTGTGGCCGGTCTACCGCGTCCGCGGGCTACGCCTGTGGCGCCTGTGACCCGGCCGGAATCCCCGGTGCATCCCCGGCGTTCCCCCGATATGCAGCCCGAAGAAATCCTCGCCGCCGCCACCACGATCGCGGTGGTGGGGCTCAGCCGCGATCCGGCGAAGGCAGCACACGGTGTCCCGGCCGTGCTGCAGGCACACGGTTTCCGGATCATCCCGGTACACCCGTCGGCGACGGAACTGCTCGGCGAGAAGGTCTACCGGCGGCTGGAGGACATCCCGGAACCGGTTGACCTGGTCGACGTCTTCCGTCCGTCGGCAGAAGCCCCCGCGGTGGCCCGCTCGGCGGTGGCGATCGGCGCCAAAGCAGTGTGGCTGCAACAGGGCATCGTCTCCCCGCAAGCCCGCGAGATCGCCGAACGAGCCGGAGTGGAGTACGTGGAAGATCGCTGCACCGCAGTAGTCCGCGCAACCGCGGCGATCTCGAAGAACTAGCCCGGCAACCATCCGAACGCCCGCTCCGGTCCGGTGTGGACACAAAGTCCACGATCGCTCGCGCACACTCGCGGGGCGTCATCGTCGAGGTGACGCACTCGAAGTCGTAGCCACGGTGCCGGTGGACCACCGGGTATTGCCGTTCGGCCAGGCCACATCACGATCGCCACGGTGCATCTCCCGGCGGCGGATTTCCGGCAACCGACCGTGCACCTCGACAAAGGTGCCTTCGTGCCCGTGCGATCCAGGACGGTCTGGAAGTCCGATTCGGACAGTTCCACCGTGCCCATGCGGGACCGCATGGCGCGCATGCGTAACGCGGGAACACACACGGCCGCATCCGGCGACGGTGCGTTCACCAGCAGCGCGTTGTAGCCCCGGAGGCGTTCGGTCGCCGAGAGCCTTCCCGAGAGCGGGGCGCGACGTTCTACGGTACTTTGTTAGCTGTCCTACCGATCGGAGGTTGTACCACTCATCACCCCTCTGATCCAGCTCCACAAGGGCATACTTCCGGATCTTCCGGCCATACATCGGAGGTGTTACCGTCCATCTCCGCTGAACGGAACCACGTACCGGTGAACGGACACATGCGGAGGTTGACGTGGACGAGGCACGCGGGCTGGACCAGAGCGGCACCCTGGAGCGCGGGCTCGCGGTGCTGGAGCACGTGGGGCAGCACCAGGAGATCTCCACCAATGCGATCGCGCGGCAGCTGGGTCTCTCGCGCAGCGCCGCGTACCGGATCGTCGGGACGCTGAAACGGATGGAATACCTCGAGGCGGACGGCGTCACCGGCCGCGTGCGGCTCGGCACCCGCCTCGTGGAGCTGGGCACCCGTGCGATGGCGGCGACCGATCTGCACCGGTGTGCACCGCGGTACCTCTCGGCGCTGGCCGAACGGTCCGGCGAAACGACCTACCTCGCGGTACCGGACAACGACGCCATGGTCTACGTCGCCACCGAACGCAGCGCCGGCGCGGTCATCCTGGCCGGACGGCTGGGCACCCGACGGCCGCAGCACTCGACGTCGCTGGGCAAGGCGTGGCTCGCGGCGCTGCCAGAGCCGGATCGCGCAGAACGCGTACGCCGGATGAAGCTCGACAGTCTCACCCTAAAGACCATCAACGATCCGGTCCGGCTGCTCGACGACCTGGCCCGCACCAGCCGCCGCGGCTGGGCGATCGACGACGTCGAAAACGAACCGGACGTCGGCTGCGTCGCGGCGGCCGTACGCGACCATTCCGGACGGCCGATCGCAGCGATCAGCGTCGCGGGTCCGGCGCCGAGAGTGCTGCGTCGCGCCGACGAACTCGGCCCGACCGTCGCCGGCACCGCGGCAGCACTCTCCTTGCGGCTGGGTTACGTCCGCAGCCGCTGACCCCCCGTCGTGGCGACGTCCGGGCCAACGCGAACCCGGGACTACCAGCGGGCGCGCAGTGGGTTTCCGCGGTGCGTTTCCACGGCGGGTTTCCGTAGTGCTCGCCGCAATACTCGCCGCGTTGCCGATCATCGCGCTGCTGGTGTCGCTCGGCGTCCTTCGCCAGTCCGCCGCGCTCACGCCGATCATCGCGCTCGGCCTCCAGCCAGCAAAACCGGTCGCGCCGACACTGGTGGCGACCACCGCTCTCGGCCTCCAACCGGCAAAGCCGGTCGCGCTCGCGCTGCTGGCGACCACCCTCGGCCTCCAGCCGGCAAAACCAGTCGCGCCGACACTGGTGGCGACCACCGCGCTCAGCCTCCAACCGGCAAAGCCGGTCGCGCTCGTGCTGCTGACGACCACACCCCTGCGCCCTCGGCAATCTGCTGATCGTGGCCGGCAGGCTCACTGCGATGCGCGCGCTGGCCCGATTCTGGCCGCCGACGACGGTGTGGCGTTTCAACGGTGAGCAACCGGTGCGTCCGGCGACCGACACCGCGCGCGAAAGGAGGCAACTGGTACGCGTGAATGCGGTACGTGATCCTCGTCGCCGCAAGCTTCCGGTCGCGGATCGTCACCATCTTCGGTGATCCCCCCAGCTGCACCTGAACCCGATCCTCACCGGCGCCACCAGCACCTCTGGCTGCGCTCGGCGTGATTTCCCTGATCCAGACGACCGTGCTGACGATCATGATCCCGCAGCCGCTTTTCACCCAGCCGGGTTTCCGCGCGGGGCGACGCTCCTTCGACCGTCGAAGCGATATCCGGTTCGTCGCAGTTCAGCGGCACCGGAGGACGCTCCGTCCCGGATATCCACAGTCAGTCGAAGTTGTGGGCAACTCGGGTCCGAACGGCTGCCGACACGAGGTTCCGCCGGCTCGATCGGCGATCTTGGTGGCATGCCGACCACCCCGTGCACCACCGCGTTCAGCAGGCTGGCAACCCGGTCACCGCTACCGCGACCCCGTCTCCTGCTGGGCACACGCAGCCGCCCGTTCCAGCAGCAGGGCCCGTTCCCTGGCGTTGCCGGTCATCTCCGCCGCGCGTTCGAACTCCACGCGCGCCTCGTCGCGGCGGCCGAGCTTGTGCAGGAAATCGCCGCGCACGCTCGGCAGCAGGTGGTAGTTCTTCAGCGCCGGATCACCCACGAGTTGGTCCACCAGCGCCAGCCCCGCCTCCGGCCCGGCGGCCATGCACACCGCGACCGCCCGGTTCAGCTCGATCACCGGCGACCGGGTGAGCTGCGCGAGTCCCTTGTACAGCAAGGCAATCCGCGCCCAATCGGTGTCTTCCGGCGTGGCCGCCCTTGCGTGGCAGGCGGCGATCGCGGCCTGCGCCGAGTACCGGCCATACGCACCGTCGGCGAGCTCTTCCGAACGCGCCAGCGCGTCGAGTCCGCGGCGGATCAGCATCCGGTCCCACCGGGCACGGTCCTGGTCCATCAGCAGCACCGGCTCGCCATTCGGGCCGGTGCGCGCCGCCGACCGCGAGGCCTGGATTTCCAGCAATGCCACCAATCCGTGCACCTCCGGCTCCGCGCGCATCAGGCCGGCCAGTACCCGGCCCAGCCGCAGTGCGTCGGCGCAGAGCTCGGGCCGCAGCCAGTCGTCACCCCGCGTCGCCGAGTAGCCCTCGTTGAAGATCAGGTAGATCACTTCGAGCACGGCGGGCAGCCGCGCCATCCGTTCCTCGCCCACCGGGACCTCGAACGGCACCTTCGCTTCGGCCAGTGTCTTCTTCGCACGCACGATCCGCTGAGCCACCGCGGATTCCTTCACCAGGAAGGCACGCGCGATCTCGTCGGTGGTCAGTCCGCCGAGCATCCGCAGGGTCAGCGCCACCCGCGCCTGCATCGGCAACACCGGGTGGCAAGCGGTGAACACGAGCCGCAACAGGTCGTCCTCGATGTGTTCCTCGTCCAGCACGGCGTCGAAATCCGGCAACACGCCCTCGCCGAACTGTTCCTGTTCCCGGCCCAGCTCGTCGAGCTTGCGGCCCAGCGTTTCGTTGCGCCGGAACAGGTCGATGGCCCGCCGTTTCGCAGTGGTCATCAACCAGGCACCGGGATTGCGCGGTACGCCGGTCTCCGGCCATTGCTCGAGCGCGGCAACCAGCGCATCCTGCGCGAGTTCCTCGGCGAGCCCGACGTCACGCACCATCCGCGCGAGGCCTGCGATCACCCGCGCCGACTCGATCCGCCAGACCGCCTCCACGGCGCCGTGCGTGTTCACCGGCCCATCACACAGGCCCGGCCCGCCCGAGGCAACCCTCGGACGGGCGCGAGGTCACCGCGATTCGACCATCGGGCGGATCTCGATCGTGCCCGCCTGCCGGTCCGGATTCGGCGCCTGCTTCATCAGCCCGACGATCTCCGCGACCGACTCCCCGCGCAGGATCCAGACCCCGGCGACGAGTTCCTTCGTCTCCGCGAACGGACCGTCGACCACCTCGGGCTCCGCGAGGCCGTCGAACCAGCGCAGCCGGGCACCCTCGGCGCTGCGGGTGAGGCCCGCAGTCTCGACCAGGTGCCCCGAAGCCGCCAGCTGCTCGTTGAACCGGTCCATCTGCTCGACCAGCTCCGGTTTCGGGGCCGCCCCTGCTTCCGATTCGACGCTGGCTTTGACCAGCACCATGAACTTCATCCGTTCTTCGCCACCTCTTCGCGCAGTTTCTCCTCGGCTTCCTTCAGCTCGGGGGTGAGGTTGTCGCCGAAGTCCTCAGCCTCGGCGATACGGCGGATCTCGATCTCGTGGTGCGCGCCATCGGTGTTCGGCACGCGCTTGACCCACTCCACCGCTTCCGCCAGCGAGCGGACCTGCAGGATCCAGAACCCGGCGACCAGTTCCTTCGTCTCCGCGAACGGGCCGTCGATCACCGACGGTTCCGCGGTGCCACCGAACCGCACCCGCGCGCCCTCGGCGCTCGACGCCAGGCCCTCGCCTGCGAGCATCACGCCTGCCCGCACCAGTTCCTCGTTGAACTTCCCCATCTCGGCAATCAGTTCCGTGCTGGGCACCTGGCCCGATTCGCTTTCCTCGCTTGCCTTCATGATCACCATGAATCGCATCTCGCCGTTCCTCTCGCTCGTAGCGTGTTCTCACCCCTGCGTCGAACGAACACCGTCCGGATCGACATCGCCGCCAAACTTTTTTCCCCGAGGCGAAACTAGCAGGTCAGGTGGTCCTCCGGGGACAAATCGGACGTGGGAGAATCGGTGGTCGTGGCAGCTCTCCCCGACGATCTCCGCGCCGCCCTCGACAACGAGCTCGGCCGATTCCCCGAATCCCGGCTCGCGCAGGCCGTGGAGCGGCTCAGCAAGCGTTACCGACAAGGCGACTCCGCGACCTCACCGATCCTGGCTTCCGAGCTGGACGTCGCCGCGTACGCCGGATACCGGATGCCGGCGACCTACGCGGCGCTCCGCGCGGTACTGGGCGAGGTGGCCGCCGCCTCGCCCGGGTTCGCACCGAAGACCCAAGTCGACATCGGTGGCGGGACCGGAGCGGCGGTGTGGGCGGCCGCCGCGGTGTGGCCGTCCCTGGAGAAGTGCGCTGTCGTGGAGCAGACGGCCGCGGCGCTGGCGCTCGGCCGCAAGCTGGCCGCGGACGCCGACGAGCCGGCCGTGCGGGGCGCCGCCTGGCGGCGTGGGCTGGCCGATGCCACGACAGCCGCACCGGAGGCCGACCTCGTCACCTTGTCCTACGTCCTTGGCGAACTGCCGGAGCGCAGCCGCACCCAGGTCGTCCGATGGCTCGCGGCGAAGGCAGGCACGGTCGTACTCGTGGAGCCCGGAACCCCGGCCGGGTTCGCCCGGATTCGCTCGGCCCGCGAGGTACTTGGCGAGATGGGCCGCACCGTCGTCGCACCGTGCCCGCACGACGGAACCTGTCCGATCACGCCAGGAGAGGACTGGTGCCACTTCTCGGCCCGGCTGCCACGCAGTGGTGTGCACCGCCGGATCAAGGCCGGCACACTCGGATTCGAGGACGAGAAGTTCTCCTACGTGGCGGTCACCTCCGCACCGGTCGACCGGCCGAGCGCCCGGATCGTCCGACATCCACGCAAGCACAAGGGATTCGTCCAGCTCGACCTGTGCACCACCGACGGAATGGCGCCCGGCACCGTCGTTTCGAAGCGCCACGGTGTGCGCTACCGCGCCGCCCGCGATGCGGAATGGGGCGACGCCTGGAGCACGGAGTAACCCATTCGGCCTTCCCACCGATGGCCTTCCCACCAGTGGCCTTCCCAACGGTGACCTTCCCACCAGCGGCCGTTCCCCGCCCGGTCGAGACCACCCCGCATCGGCGACCAGTGCTTCCGGAAAAACGCCACCCCCGTCTCGATGACCACTCGAACGATGAACGGCGGGACGGCAGCTACTCAATGCACCTCGAAGGGGCATGCACGGTGGCAGTCGCGTTGTGGTTGGGCGGCAGCAACACCACGGTCAGGTGCCGGCTCGTCGGCTGCTGTGGTTTCGGAGTTGCTGCGCATGCTCGCCGGGCGCCGTCCGGGTTGCTGGAGCGCCGGAGTCCTCGATGAGGCAGTCCCCGACGACGCTAGAGGTCGGCCGGGTCCCTGCGCAGCGTCACCTCGCGCCCGGACACGGTGCGCACCGTGACCGCGCGCACGCCCGGCCGGCCGGGCACGACCGCCAGCGGCAGCCGGTCGAAGGTCTCGGCGCCGATGTGCTCCCGCAGTTCCCCGGCGTCGGCACCGACCTCCAGCCGGGTCACGGCCACCCCGCGCGCACCGTGCTCCGCCGCCCCGCGATCCGGATTGGTGGCCGGGTCCTCCCGGTAGTACCAATTCGGCAGTCCCCGGCGCCAGCACATCTCGAGCGCGCGGGGGCCGGGAGCAGTGGTGATGATGCGCTGGGTGCCGTCGGGCTGGACGCGGCCCGGCACTCGCAATACTTCGCCGCCGAGCCGCTGCGCGACCGCGGTCAGTTCCTCCAGGGTGTCGGCGCGCAGGCTCCAGAACATCCACCGGTCGCCGTCCGCGAGGGCCTGGTCGAACCAGGTGAGCCTCGCATCACGCTCGGCTGCGGGGGTGGTCACCGCCTCGACCTCCAGGTAGACGTCCTCGCCGAGCGGGAAGATCGTGTTGGCGATGCCGGCGGCGAAGGCGCCCCCGCAGTAGTGGGCGAGTCCGGTTTCGTCCTGCACGCGACGGACGCCGTCGGCCAAGTCGCGGACACCGAGGCAGAGGTGATCAAGATGAAACATGCTGGTCCTTTTCGGATTCACCACGTCACGGGGAGTTCGTGTACCCCGTAGACGACCATGTCATGCTTGAACTTGACCTCGTTCAGCGGAACCGCGAGCCGCAGCGTCGGGATCCGCCGGTAGAGCGTGCGGCAGACCACCTGCAGTTCCACCCGCGCGAGCGCCTGGCCGAGGCACTGGTGCACGCCGTAGCCGAACGCGACGTGGTGGCGCGCCTTGCGGGTCACGTCGAGCCGGTCCGGTTCGGGGAACTTCGACGGGTCGCGGTTCGCCACGTTGTCCGCGCCGATCAGCCCGTCGCCCTTGCGGATCCGCTGCCCGCCGACCTCCAGATCCTCCAGTGCGACGCGCGACCGTCCGCTGTGGACGATGCTGAGGTAGCGCAGCAGCTCCTCGACCGCATTCGCCACGAGTGCATCGTCACCGTCGCGAACTGCGGCGAGCTGGTCCGGGTGCTCCAGGAGCGCGGCGGTGCCCAAGGCGATCATGTTGGCCGTCGTCTCGTGTCCGGCCACCAGCAGGAGCCGTCCCATCGACGCGACTTCGGCCACCGTCATCCCTGCGGTGGCGACCTGTTCCACCGCGAGCCGGCTCAGCACGTCGTCACCCGGGTCGGCAAGCTTCTTCTCCACCAGCCCGGCGAGGTAGTCGAGCAGTTCCTCCAGTGCGGCGCGTGATTCCTCTGGCGACACCGCGCTGGCGGTCGTCACGCTGCTGATCCGGTGGAAGAAGGCCCGGTCGGCGTACGGCACGCCGAGCAGCTCGCAGATCACCAGCGAGGGCACCGGAAGCGCGAACGCCTGCACCAGATCAGTCGGATTCGGACCGGAGAGCAGATCGTCGACGAGGTCGTCGACGATCTGCTGGATCCGCGGCCGCAGCCGCTCCACCTTCTTCACCGTGAAGTCGGCAGTGAGCAGCCTGCGCTGTGCGGCGTGCTCCGGGTTGTCCATGGAGAGGAACGACTTGGCCCGGCGGGGACGGGCCTTGACCGCCGGCGATTGCGCGGGAAACCCCTCCAGGGTCGAGTCGGCGCTGACGCGCGGATCGGCCAGCAGCGCGCGGACGTCCTCGTACCGCGTGAACAGCCACGGCTCGCCGCCATCCCAGATCCGTACCTTGGACACCGGCTCCTCGCGCAGCCTGCGATCGAGTTCGGGCGGCGGATCGAACGGGCAGCGGCCCCGAGCCATCGGGTACCGGGACACATGGGACGTGGCCTCCGACATAGCAGTCCTCCTACGGAAAGTTACCGAACGATTGTTCGGATACTCACCGAACAGATGTTAGGCATCCTGCGCGCGCTTGTCCACACTCCTGGTCAAGATCGCCGCCGCAGCGGAGAACCCGCCGGGCGGCAACAGGAAAAACGCCGCGTTTCAGGCGAAAACGAGCGAAACGAACTCGTCGACGAAGGCCATCACGGAGTCCGCATCGGTGTACCTGGCGGAGTTCTGGAAGAGGGCCACGCGACCGTGCGCACCGACGAACGCGATCACGGCAGCTCGCTCCGTGGGCACCCGGAGCGCGATCCCCGCCGCGGTGCAGCGCGCGAAGCCGGCGACGAGCAGGTCGATCACGCTGGCCAGTGGCCCGGCCGGGCGAGCGCCGGGCGCGGTCCGGGGAGGCCCGTTGGCCGTCATCAGCCGGTAGTGCCCTGGGTTGTCCATCGCGAACCGGCAGGAAGCGTGGAGCATCGCCCGCACGCGGCCCACTGGGTCGCCAGAGTCCACGCGTTCCTCGGCTGCCTTCATCCCGGCGTGCAGCCGGGCGAACTCGTGGTCGGCGAGGCCGGCAACGAGCGCGGCCCGATCGGTGAAGTGCTGGTAGATGCTGGCCGGCGCGATATCGGCGGCACGGGCGACGCCGCGGATGGTCAGCCCGTCCTCCCCGTCGAGTTCGGACAGCAGCCGGCTGGCGGCGTCGAGGATTTCCCCACGCAGCCGCTCACCTTCCCCCCACCGGTTACGCGTGCGCGGAGCGCTGACCTGGACCTCTTTCGACACGTACCTACTCATACCACCCCGGCACCCGGACACGCGGCCAACCGGCCGCGGTCTTGCGCCCTTTGCCGGTGGCGGCCCGACGCTGTTGTCGACCTGCAGGTGAGGAGCGGTACTCGGCCGTCGTGAATCGTGCCTGGCGAGCTGCGGTCGGATTGAGCCGCGTTTTGCCGGTCACGCCTCACCGCACGAACCACCGGCGCGCAAACGTGGCCTTGACGCAGGGCGGTGGCATCGGCGTCCGAGGCGAGCACCTGGTGCCGAAGCCGTCCAGTGTCGTCGCGGGAGTGGTTGCACAGGCCAGCGGCGATGCGAGACGCCCTGGACCGCAGCGGAGGTGCGTACGGCAGAGCGAAGCCGCCCCGCTGCCGTTGGAGATCACCCGGCCAGTCCTCGCCCGCAACCGGAGGCGACCGGTCAGTCCCAGCGGATCGGCAGGCTCTTCAGTCCGTTCTGGAAGTTCGATCGCAGCCGTCGGGGTTCGCCAGCGGGGCGGACCTCGCCGAGCTGGTCCAGCACCGCGGTGAACAGTGCGCGCATCTGCACCCGCGCCAGGCTTGCACCGAGGCAGAAATGCGGACCGTGACCGAAAGCCAGGTGCTCGCCCGGCGCCCGCGTCACGTCGAACGTGTCCGGATCCGGGAACACCTCCTCGTCCCGGTTGGCCGAGGAAAACCACACCACGACCTTGTCCCCGGCCTTGATGTCCACACCGGACAGACGGGTGTCCTGCACGGCCGTTCGCCGGAAGTGCATCACCGGCGTCCACCAGCGCAACATCTCCTCCACCGCGCCCGGCAGCAGGGACCGGTCGTCGAGCAGCCTGCGGTACTGCCCGGGGTTCGCGAGCAGCGCAGCCATCCCGCCTGGCAGGCCGTTGCGCAAAGTTTCGTTCCCTGCCACGGAAAACAGCCAGAACAGGTTCTCGAACTCCTCGATCGACACGCGCCCGCCTTCGTCGTCGACGTGGTGCATCAGGTTGCTCATCACGTCGTCGCCCGGATGCGCGCGTTTGTGCTCGCCGAGCGCGTTGGCGTAGGCGTACAGGTCGGGCATCCCGGCCCGGGTGCGCGGATCCGGCATCTCGCCGCCGGGGCCGGGGCTCGGGCGCACGGCGAGCGCGGCGCGGGCGAGATCGGTCACCTCCTCGGTGCGCACGGTGGCACTCACCGCATACTCGGCGTCCTGGTAGCCGATCACCCGGTTGCTCCAGTCGAACATCAGCCGCCGGTCGCGTTCGGGCACACCGAACACCTCGGCAAGCGTGAGCAGGGGCAGATCGGCGGCCACGTCCGTGGCGAAGTCGCATTCGCCGCGTTCGGCCACCGCGGCCACCAGGTCCCGCGCCCAGCCTTCGATCCGCTCGGTGAGCAGCCCGATCGCCCGCGGGGTGAACGCTTTCGCGAGCAGCCCGCGCAGCCGGCCGTGCTCCGGCGGGTCCAGGTTGAGCATCATCCGCCGCACGTAACGCAGGTCGGCCGTGGTCGCCGGATCGCGGATCTGCGTGCCGCCCGCCTGCGACGAGAACACTGCCGGGGTCCGCAGCACCTGCCGCACGTCGGCGTGCCGGAACACCGCCCAGAAGTCCCCGATCCGCGTCACCGGCGTCTCACCGCGGAGCCGGGCGAGCAGCTCGTGCGGTACGCCCATCAGGTAGGTGTCCGGGTCGGCGATCGCGGCGTTCGACACGCATTGACCTTAACCGCGAAGCCGATACCTGCGAAAAGATTCATCCGGCGGGGACAGCCGGCGGCGTTCGCCCGGATGGCAGGCGGTAACCGACGGATCCGGCCTCGGTCGTGGCCCTGCTCACCCCGCGGGATCGGTGAGCGGTTGCTTAGACTGGCCGGGTGACCACCATCGACCCCACGCACCTCGGACTCAGCCAGCTGCTGAAACTCGAACCGCTCGAGCTCAACCTGTTCCGCGGCTGGTGTCACCAGGGCTCACCGCAGCGCGCGTTCGGTGGCCAGGTGGCAGCGCAGGCACTCACCGCGGCCGGCTCGACGGTGCCGCCGGAGCGGCACGTGCACTCTCTGCACGGCTACTTCATCCGTGGCGGGCGCACCGACATGCCGATCATCTACGAGGTCGAACGCACCCGTGACGGCGGTTCGTTCACCACCCGCCGGGTCGTGGCGATCCAGAACGGCGAAAGCATCTTCAGCCTGTCCGCCTCGTTCCAGCTGGCAGCAGACAGCAGCGAACACCAGGCGCGGGTACCCGAGGCACCGTCGCCCGACGAGGTGACCGCAGGGGAACAGGACGACTCACCGATCATGCTGTCGGCGATCGAGGCGCGGTTCGTCAGCGATCCGCAGACCGGCCTTCCGGACAACGGCCGCGGGCCGCGGCAGCGCATGTGGGTACGGGCGAAGGAAACGCTGCCGGACACCCCGCTGGCGCACGTGTGCGCGCTCACCTACATCTCCGACATCCGGCTGGCAGGCACGGCCTGGCTGCCGCACCGCGACGAGCCGGGCATCCCGCAGCTGACCTCACTCGACCACGCGGTGTGGTTCCACCGGGCATTCCGCGCCGACGAATGGCTGCTGTTCGACATGGAAAGCCCGAGCTACGCGGGCACCCGCGGGCTCACCCACGGCGAGTTCTTCACCACCGACGGACGGCTGGTCGCCTCGGTCACCCAGGAAGTGCTGATGCGCAGGCGTTGACCGTCCTCTGTGGCCGTCCTTTGTGCTCAGTCCGCAGTGGAGGGATCAGCCGAGCCGGACCCGCACCGGACCGGCCGGTTCCGCATCGGTTTCGACGACCGGCGTGCGCAGCACCTTCGACAGCTGCCACGCCTCCAGACCGGCGAGCACCGTGTTCGCCACCACGAGCACCAGGTACAGCCCGGCCTGCGGGGACAGCGTGAACGGGTGCAGCCCCGACGCCCCGGCCAGCAGCGCGACGTGGCACGCCACGACCACGATCATCGACGCGGCGGAGAGGACACCGAGCACGATCAGCACGAGGCGCAGCAAGCGGGTGCGCCGCCAGTGCAGGTAGCCGGTCTTCACCAGGTCCGGCGTGCTCACCATGACGAGACCGCAGCCGTAGCCGGAGAACCCGCCGACGACGCCGCCACCGGCGACCAGCGCCGTGGTCAGGTGGTAGGACCCCGGCACGCGGTAGGCGGCCAGGATCGCGGCCACGCACACCAGCAGGCCGAGCGGCAGGTGCGGCCAGCCGTACCAGGGCAGCCGCCGCTCCATCCGGAGAATCGTCGGCAGGTCGACGTCGCGGTACGACTCGGGGTCACGCAGGGGCATCGCGCCGTTCCTCTTCTCCCGGGACGACCCGGGTGTGCGGCGGTGACCGGCGAAGCCTAGGCCAGCCCGTGCGGCCACGCAAAATCCGCATCCGCACGACCGGGTGGCCGGCGCTGCCGGCAAGCTCGTGCGCAGGGCTTTTTCGATTGTCACGCAACGGCATCCGGCCCGCCGCGGTACCGGCCTGCACGGTTGCGGCAAGCCGGTACCACGGATCTGCCGGGAGCGCGGATTTCTGTCGGTGGTCCCAGTTAGGCTGCCGGCATGAACACCGACGAACTCACCGTCGCCGCCGAGGACCTCACGCAGGGCCAGTGGTTCTGGCACGAACCTGCCCCCGGCCTGCGCTCGTGGCCCCTGCAGGTGGCCACCGCCGAGGTGCTGGACGACGCCGTCCGCATCATCACCACCGACGAAGTACGTGAACTGGTCTCCTACGCCCGCGACCGCAGGGTCCGGCTGGCCTCCTGAGCCGGCTTCACCGGGGGACGAGGCCGGCCGGGGGAAGGACGGCCGACTGGGGAACGACGACATCAGCGCCGGGCGAATGCCTCCCACCCGCCAAGCGCAACCAACTGGGGCGAGAACGACCATCCGGGCCAGGGGCAGCCGGAGCCGAACGGGCAATCGCACGCAGCCGAACCACCGCAGCCAGCCGGTCCATTCGCGGCAACCGAACCGCCGGAAGCAGAAAGCCATCCGAGGCAGGGGCATCGTCCGGAGGCGCGAACCGTCGGAGGCAAGGAATCCGGCACAGACAGAACCTCCGGTAGAGGCAAGACACCCGCGCTGCGCAACCTCCACCCGCGCTGTACAACCCCCGGTGGAGGCAAGGCGCCCGGTGCAGCGAAACTTCACGGGCGGGGCAAGGCACTCCGTGCTGTGCAACCTCCGGCGGAGGCAAGGTACCCGGTGGAATAGCAGGGCTGCGCGATTGATTCCGGGGCGTGGCGTGCTCGGGGCGGTTGTGATGCCGGAATCGGCGGTGACACGAAGGGACCGATGAAGGTTGATCGGCTGGACCACTTCGTGCTGACGGTGGCGGATATCGACGCCACTGTGGAGTTCTGCACCCGGCACCTTGGCATGGCCGCGGTGACGTTCGGGGCGGGCGCCGGGCGCTTGCGTTCGGGACCGGCAAGATCAACCTGCACCAGGCGGGCCACGAGTTCGACCCGAAGGCGCACCGTCCGATGCCGGGTAGCGCCGATGTGTGCCTGATCGTCGACGATCGTGTCGAGGATCTTGTCGCCGAACTCACCGACGCGGGAATCGCGATCGAAGAGGGCCCGGTCGAGCACACCGGCGCGACCGCGCCGATCATCAGCGTCGACGTCCGCGATCCGGACGGAAACCTGATCGAGCTGAGCAACTACCGCGGCTGAACCACCCGCGAACACCACAGGACCGGCAGACATCCGCACCCGCCCCGGCCACCGTCCTCGGACCACCACCGCCAGGCCACCGGCCGCCGTCCTCGAGCCACCACCGCCGGGCCACCGGCCACGGCCGCCGGACCACCATCGTCAGGCCACCAGCCACGCCCGCCGGGCCACCATCGTCGGGCCACCACCGCCATCGGGCCACCGCAGTTGCCCCCCGTCGGGGCCACCACAATCGAGCCTCCGCTGGCCGCCGCCACCGGGCAAGCGCTGTTGGACCCCGTCGGGCCCGTCGAGCTATCCACAACCGAGCCATCGCCGGCCACCGCCGTTGGGCCACCACAACCGGGCCACCAACCATCGGGCCAGCACCGCCGGGGGACCGCAGTTGAGTGGCCACCGTCGGGGCCGCTGGCGTTGGGTCAGTGGCGGTCTGCGGACATTCGGCGTTGCAGGTCGTCCAGCCATGGCGAGGTGCGGGCGACTCCGTCACGGCGCTTTTCCCACAGGATCTTGTGTTCGCCGCGCAACGCCCTGCCCATCGTGACCACGCCCTCCAGCAGCATGCTCACGCCGAGGGTCAGCATCAGCGTGTTGCCGAGCACTGCCACCTGGCTCTGGTCGATTGCGCCCAGTAGGAGGTTCGCCCCGAACTTCACCGCGACGTTGACCACCAGCAGCACCACAGTGACCGCCGTGTAGCGCATGTACACGACGCCTTCACGTTCGAACAGGCGGATGCTCGCGCCGCGCAGTGCGCCGATACCGGCGCTCAACAGCGCGGTCACCACCAGGAATCCCAGTGCCAGCGGGGAATGCACCACGTCCTTGACGTCGCTCAGCCCGATCACCGTGAGGACGGCAGGCACCACCAGCATCTGCTTGGCCTGAGCCGGTTGCCCGGCAAGCCGCCGCAGCAGCAGGTACCCGATCGCGGCGACGATCAGTACGGCTTCCAATGGTCCGCTCATGGTTCACTCTCCGTCTCGTTCCCGGCCAATACCGGAAAAAGTACGGCTGAACTGTGGTTTCGTCGTACGGCGCCGGCCCCATTCCCGGGTGGAGATCTTCTCCACCCAAACGGGGTCAGCCCTGGCGGTAGCTGGTACCCGGCTCCGGCGGCGCGGTGCTGAGCGCATACCGCACGGCATCGGCGCGCGAGTGGAACCCGGCCTTGGCGAACAGGTTGTTGATGTGCGTCTTCACGGTCGCCTCGCTGATCACCAGCCGTTCCGCGATCTCCGGATTCCGCAGCCCTTCACCGATCAGGCCAAGGATTTCCGTCTCCCGCGCCGTCAGGCTGAGCGGTGTCGCGCTCGCCGGCCGCGCCTGCCTGCTCGCCAGCGCGACCAGCCGTCGCTGTACCTCCGGCGCGAGCACGGTCTGCCCGGAACCGGCGCTGCGCACGGCCTGTTCGATCCGCGCCCGATCCGCTTCCTTGGTCAGATACCCGACGGCGCCCGCCTGGAGCGCGGCCAGGATCGATTCGTCGTCGTCGAACGTGGTCAGCACCACGACCTGGGTTTCCCGCACCGTCTCAGTGATCCGGGCGGTCGCCTCCACCCCGTCGAGCACGGGCATGTGCAGGTCCATCAGCACCACGTCGGGCACGTGCTCGGTGACCGCGGCCACCGCTTCCCTGCCGTTGGTCGCAGTGGCCACCACGGTGATGCCCTCGGCCAGGTCGAGCATCACCGCCAGTGCCTCCCGCACCGCCGCCTGATCGTCAACGACCACGACCGACACACTCATCCCGGCACCTTCCCGCCTCGACTGCCCACCCGCAGTCTGCCGCGACGGCGCGCACGAGTCCACAAAGGAGCAGGCGGGCTCGGCTAGTCTCGGCCGGGTACCCGCGAACGAGCGCAAGGGAGGAAGCGATGGCCGAACCGGCCGCGAGGCCGCCCGCGCTGCGCTTCGAAATGCTTTCCGACACGATGGTCCCGCCGCTGCTCGCCGCGGTCGCGATCGTGGTCACGTCCTTCGAACTGGGCACCGACCGGGTCATCTTCCGCCCGCTCGCAATCACCCTGTTCGTCCTGACCGCGCTGTTCGCGGTGACCACGTTCCTGCCGTGGACGCGAGTACCGGCACGCGGCCGGATCGCGCTCACCGTGGGCTACGGCGCGTGCGCTGCGGCACTGCTGCCGCTCGCGCCGACGACCCTCGCGCCGGCCTTCGCGTTCGCCGCCTCCGCGGCTGCCGGCGGGAAACTCGCCACGCACCGGGCCGCAGTGGCCGTCTCGGCACTCGACGCCTGCTTCGCCGCACTCGCCTTGTGGATCGTCGGCCAGCTCGCCCCGACCGGCAACCAATGGCCGTGGTGGCTGGGACTCACCGCGGCGCTGCCCGCCTATCTCGGCATGTCCCGGAAAGACCGGGCGGCCGCGCTGGAAAACGCGGAACGCGCAGCAGCCGAGGCACAGCGCGCCGCCGCGTCCGAAGCGCGCGAAGCCACGCTGCTCGAACGCAACCGGATCGCGCGCGAACTCCACGACGTTCTCGGCCATTCACTCACCGGTATCGCCATGCAGCTCGACCTCGCGGATGCGCTGGCCACCAACGGCCGAAGCACCGAAGCGAACTCCGCCGTGCTGCGGGCACGGTCGATCGCAGTGGACAGCGTGACGCAAATGCGTGAAGCGGTGCACGCCTTGCGCGATGACAGTCAAACCCTGTCCGAGGCGCTGCAAGCATTGGCGGACAACGAATCCGTGCCATTCACCTGCACCGGCGAACCCCGTCCCGCCACGCCGGACGTCACCCACGCACTGCTGCGTGCCGCGCAGGAAGCATTGACCAACGCGGCCAAACACGCTCCAGGAGCGAGTCGCCGCATCGACCTCGACTACACCGACGACGCAGTGCACCTGATCGTCACGAACACCGCGGCACCCGCCGGACCGCACGGCGTCGGCGGCGGGACCGGCCTCGGCCTGACCGCAATGCGCGAGCGCGTCGCGGTGCTGGATGGCAGTGTGCAGACCGGTCCCGACGAGGTCGGCGGCTGGGTGGTCGAAGCTCGGGTGCCGATCTGATCAGTCCACTGTGACCGGTCGGGATCCCGCGCTTCGACCGGTGTCGGCTAGACCTGCGGGGTGGCCGCCCAGTGCTTGTCCAGGTTGCCGTAGGTGGTCACGTTTCCACCCTTGCTCGGGCGGAAATTCGCCTCCGCCACCTGGAAGTGCCGCCCGCCGTCGGTAGTGCCGACGACCCGGATCTTCTCGAGGTTGCCACTGGTGCCCAGATTACCGACGGTCTGGCAGGCGGACGCAGGCACGTCTGTGCTCCGCAGACCGCCGCGGCCGAGGAATTCCACATAGGTGGTGTAGTCCCCTTGCGAGCACACCTGGAGCTGACCGGCAGCGACCGGAGCGGCCGAAGCAGCCGGCGCAAGCAATGCGGCAGCCCCCATCGCGATTCCGATCGCACCGGCGGAAATACCGACTCGCTTGACGTTCTTCGTCACAGACACAAATTCCCCTTCATCGAAATGATTTCCTCCGCCCGCTTTGCCGCGAACCGTAGGAGTCCCCTCGCGAAGCAGCTAATCCGAACGGGATATGCAACGGCCATCATCCGGAGCCGACTCGGGACGGAAAGGCAACGAAGTCGGCCCTTTCTTGCCGTTCGGTGAAATCCGGCGCAACCTCGGACCGCGGCGTTCGCCGGCCGTGCACCACGCCGGGTGCCCGTTCACCGCCAAGGCGGGTTGGGGCCTCCAGTCGCCACCCGCCGCGCCTGCCACCCGCCCGAACCGCCGCCCCCGCGCGCTCGCCGATATACTCCGTGCTGCCTGGTTCGGGCGCTGCCGGCATAGCTCAGTTGGTAGAGCGGCTGCCTTGTAAGCAGTAGGTCAGGGGTTCGAGTCCCCTTGCCGGCTCCCGTGAAAACCGCTCCGCCGCGTCCTCGTCCCCGGTGGACAAATCCCCTGGTCAGATGCCATGAGAGGCACGATCGACCACGGTACGGCACGATCGTCGGCGGGTGTGGCACACGCCACTGCAACGGCCGGGCCGGATCGGCCGATGGTCCCCGGGAACGACGAGGAGGTGGGGATCGATCGTGAAGATCAACGAGCGTGCCGGCCAGGGCAGCGCGCGGAGACGGTGGCCGATTCTCGAGTCCCCGCATCCCCGCTCCAGCCAGCGGGATCGGCCGAATCTGCTGCGCCGCCGCGCATGGCACATCCTCGAGGCACCGACGGCCGAGCAGCCTGCCGTGGAGACCGGCGAAACGCTCGGTCCGAAGCCGCCGGACGACGCGACGGTCAACTTCGTGCTGGACCTCGCGCTGCGCATCGGCGAGGTGCAGATGGCCAGTGGCGCCGGGGCCTCGGACGTCACCGCCACGATCCTCGCGCTCACCGCGGCGCTCGGGTTGCCGCACTGTGAGGTCGACGTGATCTTCACGTCGATCACGGTGACCTGTCACCGTGGCACCGACCTCGCTCCGGTCACCGCGCTGCGAGTGGTCCGTTCGCGCAGTCTCGACTACACGCGGCTCACGCAGGCGGAGCTTCTGGTGCGCAAGATCGTGCGCGGGCACGTCGGCGCCGAGGAAGCGCACACCGAGCTGGACCGGATCACCTCCGCCGCGCACCCGTACCCGCGGTGGATCGCCACGGTCGCCTGGGGCGGACTGGCCGCGTTCATCACCCTGCTGCTCGGCGGCGACCTCGACATCGCGCTGGTCGCTTTCGTCATCTCCTCGCTGATCGACCGGATCGGGCGGCTGCTCAACCGCTACCACCTGCCGTTCTTCTTCCAGCAGGTGGTCGGCGGCCTGTTCGCCACGCTGACCGCGATGGCCGTGGTCAGCAGCGACATCCTGACCACCAACCAGCCCACGCTGGTGGTCGCCGCCGCGGTGACCGTGCTGCTGTCCGGGCTTTCCACGGTGTCCGCGGTGCAGGACGCGATCACCGGTTACAACGTGACCGCCGCCGGGCGCACCACAGAAGTGGCGCTGATGAGTGCCGGGCTGATCGCCGGGGTGGTGATCGCGCTGCGCATCGAGCGCCTGGCACAACTCCCGCTCACGCCGTTGCCCGAAGCCGCCGGGGCCACCGTGCAGCACCTGCCGATCGTGGTCATCGCCGGAGCAGGTGCGGCCGCCTGCTTCGCGCTCGCGTCGTACTCCACGATGCGGGCGATGCTCGTCGCCGCCGCGGCGGGCGCGATCGGGGCGCTCGTGTACGGCGGGCTGATGCTGGCCAAGTTCGACCAGGTGAGCTCGTCGGCGATCGCGGCAACGCTCGTCGGGTTCTGCGGCGGCGTGCTCTCCCGCAGGCTGCGGGTGACCCCGCTCGTGGTGGCCGTGTCCGGGATCACTCCCCTGCTGCCCGGCCTCTCCACCTATCGTGGTCTATACCAATTGGGGGTCGAGCCGGGCGGCAACATCTCGACGCTGATGACCGCCGTCGCCGTCGGACTCGCCCTCGCCGCGGGTGTTGTACTGGGTGAATACCTCGCGCAACCGGTCCGCACCGGCCTCGGCAGGCTCGAGCGCAAGCTGGCCGGACCGCGGATGGCCGGGCCGATGGAGCCGAGCGAACGGCGGCTGGAGTAGCCGCTTGGTCACTGTCCGCTCACACCGCACGCGCTAGGGTTTCACCGGGGCCGCGACCTGCCGATGACGAGGGAGCAGCTGAGTGACTGACGCGATTGCCGAAACCACGAGCGCACCGTCCGCCGATTTCGTCGTGGTGGCCAACCGGCTTCCGGTCGACCTGGAGCACACCACGGACGGCGGGCGACGCTGGACGGCCAGCCCCGGCGGGCTCGTGTCCGCACTGGAGCCGTTCCTGCGGTCCCGCAAGGGCGCCTGGGTCGGCTGGCCGGGGGTGCCGGACGTCGACGTGGACGAGTTCGACGACGACGGCCTCGTACTGCACCCGGTCTCGCTCACCTCGGCCGAGGTCCGCGACTACTACGAGGGGTTCTCCAACGCCACGCTCTGGCCGCTGTACCACGATGTGGTTGCCAGGCCGGTGTTCGACCGGTCGTGGTGGGACAGCTACCTGCGGGTGAACCGCCGCTTCGCCGAGGCGAGTGCGGCGGTCGCCGCGCACGGCGCCACCGTGTGGATCCAGGACTACCAGCTCCAGCTCGTCCCCACGATGCTCCGCGAACTGCGGCCGGACCTGCGGATCGGCTTCTTCCTGCACATTCCGTTCCCGCCGGTCGAGCTGTTCATGCAACTGCCGTGGCGCGCGGAGATCGTGCGCGGGCTGATCGGCGCCGATCTGATCGGCTTCCACCGGCCCGGCGGCGCGCAGAACTTCCTGTGGCTGGCTCGCCAGCTGGTCGGCCTCGAACCCAGCCGCGGCGCAGTCGGCGTGCGCTCCCGGCCGGGCATGGTGCAGGTCGGCGACCGCACGGTGCGCGTCGGCGCGTTCCCGATCTCCATCGACGCGGCCGGACTCGACACGCTGTCGCGGTCGAAGGGTGTGGTGGAACGCGCCAAGCAAATCCGCCAGGACCTCGGCAACCCGAAAGCAGTACTGCTCGGCGTCGACCGGCTCGACTACACCAAGGGCATCGACCTGCGCCTGCAAGCGCTGCACGAGCTGTTCCACGAAGGCAGGCTCGAGCCGGGCGACGTCACCTTCGTGCAGCTGGCCACCCCCAGCCGCGAGCGGGTGGAGCACTACCAGCGGATGCGCGGCGAGATCGAGCAGATGGTGGGCCGGATCAACGGCGAGTTCGCCAGGGTCGGCCATCCGGTGGTGCACTACCTGCACCAATCGGTGGACCGCACCGAGCTGGCCGCGTTCTTCTCCGCGGCCGACGTGATGGTGGTGACGCCACTGCGCGACGGGATGAACCTGGTGTGCAAGGAGTACGTCGCGTGCAGGCCGGACCTCGGCGGCGCACTCGTGCTGAGCGAGTTCGCCGGTGCGGCGTCCGAGCTGACCAGCGCATTCCTCGTCAACCCGCACGATCTGGACGGGGTGAAGAACGCGTTGGCGGCTGCCATTACGCTCGACCCCGCCGAGGGCCGACGCAGGATGCGCGCCATGCGTCGCCAGGTCCTCACCCACGACGTCGACCGGTGGGCGCGCTCGTTCCTGCAGGCGCTGGGTGCGGAGCCGGTCGACTGACCTCCCCCGTACCGCGCTGGACCTCCTGAGGAGGAGTGTTGACCGCCGAGGCGTTGCCCGCGGAGCTACGGCGCGCGATCGTGCAGATCGCCCGTACCCCGCGCCTGCTGGTCGCCTGCGACTACGACGGCACGTTGGCCCCGATCACCGCCAATCCGGACGAGGCGCGGCCGCTGCCCGAGTCCGTCGGTGCGCTCAGATCGCTTGCCGGGCTGCACGAGACCACCACGGCCGTGATCTCCGGCCGGGCCCTGCGCGACCTGGCGACGCTGTCCCGGCTGCCCGCCGAGGTCAACCTGGTCGGCAGCCACGGGTCCGAATTCGACATCGGCTTCATCCACGCACTCGACGAGCACGCGCGGGCACTGCACCGCCGGCTCGAGTCGGAGCTGGAGCAGCTGGTGCTCGAGGTGCCCGGGGTGTCGCTCGAGGTCAAGCCGGCCAGCATTGCGGTGCACGTGCGCCGCGCCGAACACGAGGCAGGCCGCCGGGTGCTCGCTGCCGTGCACGAGGGCCCGTCGACCTGGCCGGGTGTGTCGACCACCGACGGCAAGGAGGTGGTGGAGCTCGCGGTCGTGCAGACGGACAAGGGCCGCGCGCTGGACACCCTGCGCCACCAGGTCGGCGCCACCGCCGCGGTGTTCCTGGGCGACGACGTGACCGACGAGAAGGCATTCGCCCGGCTGTCCGGACCGGATCTCGGGATCAAGGTCGGCGAGGGCGAATCACTGGCGGACTACCGGGTGCCGGACACCGTGGACGTCGCGCTGGTGCTCGCGTTCATCCTGGAAGAGCGGCGCAACTGGCTCTACGGCGAGTCCGCGTCGCCGATCGAGCGGCTGTCCATGCTGGCGAACGAGCGGTCGGTGGCGCTGGTGACCCCGGACGCCCGGCTCAGCTGGCTGTGCCACCCGGGACCGGACGCGCCCGCGGTGTTCGCCGATCTGCTCGGCGGCCCCGGCGCCGGGCACTTCTCGATCAAACCGCACCGCAACGGACTGCCGCTCGGCCAGCGGTACCTGCCGAACACCATGACGGTGGAGACCCGCTGGTCGCGATTGCTCGTCACGGACTACCTGGAACCGGAAAGCCCGGCGCACCGCACGGACATCGTGCGGGTGATCTCCGGTGAGGCGGCGGCACAGGTCGTGTTCGCGCCGCGGCCGGAGTTCGGCGGGGTGCCGGTGCGGCTGGTCGCCGAGCAGGACGGCCTGCGGGTGCTCGGCACGTCCGAACCGTTCGTGCTGCGAGCCGAGGGCGTCGCGTGGACGATCACCTCCGACGGGCTGCACGACACCGCATCCGCGCTCGTGCAGCCGGCCAAGGACGAGCCGGTGGTGCTCGAACTCCGGTGCGGCACCACGGATCTCAGCCCGCACGAACTGTCCGAAATAGATCGACGGGACCGGTCGGGCCGGTACTGGAGCGACTGGGCGGCCAAGCTCAAACTGCCTGCCGTACAGCCCGAACTGGTGCGCCGTTCCGCACTGACCCTGCGCGGGCTGGTCAACTCCGACACCGGTGGGGTGCTGGCGGCTGCTACTTCGTCGCTGCCGGAGGAGATCGGCGGCGTCCGCAACTGGGACTACCGCTACTGCTGGGTCCGCGACGCGGCGATGACCGTGCGGGAGCTGGTGAACCTCGGCTCACACGACGAGGCCGAGGGCTACCTGCGCTGGCTGCACGGCGTACTGTCCACTTTGGCCGGTCCGGAGCGGCTGCACCCGCTCTACACGCTGGCGGGCAGTGTGATCGGCGCCGAGGCGGTGATCGAGTCGCTGCCCGGGTACGCCGGTTCCCGGCCGGTCCGCGTCGGCAACCTGGCCAACCACCAGGTCCAGCTGGACGTGTTCGGTCCGGTGGTCGAGCTGGTCGGCACGCTGGCCGCAGTGCGCGACGAACTGCGTGACGAGGACTGGCAACTGGTGCGCGCGATGGCAGAAGCGGTCACCCGGCGCTGGAACGAGCCGGACCACGGGATCTGGGAGGAGCGGCACGTGCCGCGCCACCGGGTGTACTCGCGGGTGATGTGCTGGGTCACCATCGACCGCGCGGTGAAGCTCGGTCACGAGTACGGCCGCGACGTCCCCGGCGCATGGCCGCAGCTGCGGGACCGGATCAAGACCGACGTCCTGGAGCACGGCTGGAACGAGGAGGTGCAGGCGTTCACCACCGCCTACGACGGCACCGACCTCGACGCCGCGTCGCTGTTCGTGGGCCTGACCGGCCTCATCGACCCGGCCGACGACCGGTTCCAGCAGACCGTGACCGCAATCGAGGCCGAGCTGCGCAGCGGCTCCACGGTGTACCGCTACCGCCGCGACGACGGTCTCCCCGGCGGTGAGGGCGGCTTCCACATCTGCGCGGCATGGCTGATCGAGGCGTACCTGCTCACCGGCCGCCGCGACGAGGCCGAGGAGCTGTTCACGCAGATCGTCGACGCCGCCGGGCCGACCGGACTGCTGTCCGAGCAGTACGACCCGATCGCGGAGCGGTCGCTCGGCAACCACCCGCAGGCGTACTCGCATCTCGGTCTGATCCGGTGCGCGAACCTCCTCGCCGCCAAGTCCTGACGGGCAACCGCGTTAGCACGCCTCAGTGAAAGTGCGGTGAAGACCACCTGGGGGAATCCGATTCCCCTAAGGTGGTCTTCACGAGCATCTGCACGTTCATTCGGCTGGTTCGGCGCGGAGGTGGCGGGTGAAGCAGTACTACGGGCAGCAGGCAGCGGAGTTCATCCCGCTGCCACCGCTGTTCGCCGCCCGGGTCCGCGCAGGCTCCCCGATCGTCGGCATCACACTGCTCGTGGGCACGGTGCTGGTGCTCGCTCTCACCGCGTTCGTCAACCGCCCGCTGCACGGGCAGAGCCTGCCGCGTACCGCGCTCGGCACACTGGGCCTGGTATTGCCCGCGCTGGCGGTGGCCTGCACCGCGCTCGTGGTGCTGACCGCCCGCTGGTGCCTACGGGGCGACTACCTGGTGACTGCACGGGCCCGCACCACCCGCACCGCGCTGACGGTCTGCTTCGCGGCGCTGGGCATCAGCTGCCTGCTGGCGCTCACGCTCTCCGCGCTGGCCGACGTCTGGGGCGACCACGTCCGTCTCGGCTTCACCGACCTGCTGGCGACGTTCGCGAACTTCGCGCTCGGCGCACTGGGCTACGCCGTCGGCCTCTGGTACATCCGGCCCTCGGTCCGCACGCTGGAGAGGTTCAGCGACCACCCCATCTGGTAGCTCCGGTGCGGGTCACTTGGCGTGGTTCGCCGCGTTCAGCGCACTCGCCACGTCCGGCACCTCCAGCACCCGGATCCCGTCCGGGATCTTGCCCGAATCGGGCGGGACCAAGGCGTGTGTGTAGCCGAGCCGGGCGGCTTCGGCCAGCCGGCGGCCGACGTTCGGCACCCGCCGGATCTCCCCGGCCAGCCCGACCTCGCCGACGGACACCAGCCGGGGCGAGAGCGCGACGTCGTGCAGCGACGAGGTGAGCGCGAGGACCAGCGCGAGGTCGATGCCCGGCTCGGTGATCTTCATACCGCCCACGGTGGCGACGTACACGTCTTTGTCGCCCAGCTTCATCCGGCCGCGCTTCTCCATCACCGCGAGCACCATCGCCACCCGCGCCGAATCCAGGCCGCTCACCGCGCGCCGCGGCTGCGGCATGCCGCTGCTGGACACCAGTGCCTGCACCTCGCCGAGCAACGGCCGCTTGCCCTCCACCGAGACCGTGACCGCGGTACCCGGCACCGGTTCGGCGGTGCGGCTCAGGAACAGGCCGGACGGATCGGGCACCCCGACGATGCCTTCGTCGGTCAGTTCGAAGCAGCCGATCTCATCGGCCGCGCCGAACCGGTTCTTCACACCCCGCACCATGCGCAGCGTCGAATGCTTGTCCCCCTCGAACTGCAGCACCACGTCCACCAGGTGCTCCAGCACGCGCGGGCCCGCGACCGAACCGTCCTTCGTGACATGTCCCACGAGGACCACCGGCAGACCGCGCTCCTTCGCCAGTGCGACCAGGCCGGAGGTGACCGCGCGGACCTGCGTGACCCCGCCCGGCGACCCCTCCACCTGCGGCGAGGCCATGGTCTGGACCGAATCGACGATCAGCACGCCCGGCTTCACCGCGTCCACGTGCCCGAGGATCGCGGACAGGTCGCTCTCCGCGGCGAGGAACATCTCGCCGTGCACGTTGCCGGTGCGCTCGGCACGCAACCGGACCTGCCCCGCGGACTCCTCACCGGTGATGTACAGCGAGCGCCCGGCGGTGACCGCCCACTGGTAGGCCACCTCGAGCAGCAGCGTGGATTTGCCGACCCCCGGTTCCCCGGCGAGCAGCGCCACCGCACCGGGCACCAGCCCGCCACCGAGCACCCGGTCGAGTTCGGCCACTCCGGTGCGCTTGGCCCGCGAGGCCTCGACGTCGACCTCCGCGATCGGCCGCGCGGGCGCACTCGGCGCCCCTGCCGCGACCCGGGTGATCGCCGGTTTGCCGGTGCCCCGCTCCTCGAGCGTGCCCCAGGCCTGGCATTCCGGGCAGCGCCCGAGCCATTTGGCGGTCTCGTACCCGCACTCCGCGCACCGGTGAACGGTGCTGGTCTTCTTCACCACAGCGCGAGGTTATCGGCGAGCACCGACAAAACCGCGCAGCTGAATCAGGACCGCGCGTTCGCCGGTGCCGCAACCGGCAGCTCGACCGAGATCGGGCCGGCGTTCTGGAAGGTGAAGGTGACCGGGATGGTCATGCCCGGCCACAGCGGCTGCTTGAGCCCCTGCAGCTCGACGGTGCCGGTGCCCAGCTGGACCTGCGCACTCGAGGGCGGCGGCGCACCCGGCGTACCGGTGGCCACGTTGTCCCCCGAGGCGGGCGGCTGTGCGGAACCGGTGTCCGAAGGACTGCCACCGGACGACGGCGGCGGCGCGGATGCACTCGACGAGCCCGGCGCGGCCTGCTCGCCGGTGGACTCGTCCGCGTCCGTCGGGCCGATCACCAGCGAGTGGCCCGCGACGATCGTGGCGTCCCCGGAGATGGCGGCGGGCGCGGTGCTGCCCGCCGAGGTGACCGAGACCAGCTTGTCGTCACGCTGGCCCTGGTTGACGACGGTGAGCGTGAGCGGGGCGGGCTGTCCCGCCGAGTAGCCGGAGCCCTTCGCCGGGTACTGGACCGCGGCATTGCGCAGCACCAGCGTCTTCACCTGTGCGTAGGTGCCGTTGACCGCGGGCTGCTGCGTGTCGGTCTGGGTGATCTGACCGGCCCCGCAACCGGCGAGCACGAGTGCGGCGCCGAGCGCCGACACGCCTGCGCCGAGCACGCGACGATTCTGCAGCCTCACGTCGGAGTCCTTCCATCTCACGGCCTCGTCCCGACGAAGACTAGCCGGGCGGCTCGGCGCGAGCCGAACCGGTGTGGGTTGCCGGTGTCCGGCGAGCCCGGATCAACTGTCCACAGAGGATTCGGTGATCACTGATCACTGCCTCGCACCTCACCTGCATGAGCATGGGGCTTTCCAGTTTGTCAAGCCCTGCCCATGCCGCTGACCTGCGACGACGGTACCGGGTCGCTAGGTGGCCGCCGACGGACCGTGCTAGGATGGACTCAGCGAAAGGGGCAGAGGACACATGGTTTTCAAGGTCGGAGAGACCGTCGTCTACCCGCACCACGGTGCCGCACTCATCGAAGCCATCGAGACCCGGGTGATCAAGGGCGAGGAAAAGAAGTACCTCGTCCTCAAGGTCGCGCAGGGAGATCTCACGGTTCGCGTGCCCGCAGACAACGCCGAAATCGTCGGCGTGCGCGATGTCGTCGGGCAAGAAGGACTGGATCGGGTCTTCGACGTGCTGCGTGCTCCGCATACCGAGGAGCCCACGAACTGGTCTCGTCGGTACAAGGCCAACCTGGAGAAACTCGCTTCCGGCGATGTGAACAAGGTGGCCGAAGTGGTGCGCGACCTCTGGCGGCGAGAGAAGGACCGCGGACTTTCAGCGGGCGAAAAACGGATGCTGGCCAAAGCGCGGCAGATTCTGGTCAGCGAGCTGGCACTCGCAGAAGGCACCGACGAGGGCAAGGCGGAGACGCTCCTCGACGAAGTTCTGGAAACCGCGACGGTCTGACCCCGGGTTCCTCCGGTTTCCCCCGCGGGCAACCGGTTCCCCTACGATCGCGACCTGATGGGCAATCAGCTGCGTAGCGTCGCGTTCGTGACTGTCGCACACCATCCCGCCGATCCCGAGCTCGCGCTCGCGGCGGTTCATGGTGAAGCACTTCTCACGCACACCGTGCGGGGGCTGCTCGGCACACCGGAGATCGATCTGGTGGCCGTGGCAGCCCCCGAGCGGTGTGCGCAATTGTTTTCCGAAGTTCTCCCTCGAACCGAACGGTGCGAGGTGATCGCCGCCGATTCATTGCGTGCGGCATTCGCGATCGTCGAACCACGACTATCCGCGCATTCGGCGGTACTCGTCCACGACGCACTCCGGGCATTCACCCCGCGTCGGACTTTCCGTGCCGTGCTGAACGCGATCGGTCACGGTGCGGAAGTCGTCGTACCGGTACTGCCGATGTCGGACACCGTGAAAACGGTCGACGCGGCGGGTGCGGTCACCGCCACCGTCGATCGCGACGAATTGCGCAGCGCGCACACCCCGATCGGGTTCACCTTTCCCGCATTCCGGTCCACGCTGGCCGGTTCCGCCGATCCCGGCCTCGCCACCGCGGCCGGCGCCACCACCATTCCCGGCGATCCGGACGCGATGCGCGTCGCGAGCGCCTTCGAACTGGCCCTCGCCGAGGCACTGGTGGCCGGAGGCGACCGGGAGGACCCGCTGTGAACGACCTGCGCGTGGGCAACGGAGTCGACGTCCACCCGATCGCACCCGGCCGTGAGTGCTGGATGGCGGGCCTGCAGTGGCCGGGCGTGGACGGCTGTGCCGGGCATTCCGACGGCGACGTGGCGGCGCATGCGCTGTGCGACGCGCTGCTGTCCGCAGCCGGGCTCGGCGACCTCGGCGCGGTGTTCGGCACCGGCGACCCGCGGATGGACGGCGCGCACGGCGCGGACATGCTGTCCGAGGTCCGGACGTTGCTCGAGGCACGGGGTTGGCAGGTGGCCAACGCGACCGTGCAGGTGATCGGCAACCATCCGCGGATCGGCAAGCGCCGTGACGAGGCGCAGCGGGTGCTCGGCGAGGCGATCGGCGGCCCGGTCAGCGTTGCCGGCACCACGTCCGACGGACTCGGCCTGACCGGCCGCGGGGAGGGCATCGCAGCCGTCGCGACGGCGTTGCTCATCCGCGGCTGAGAATCGGTAAACAGCGGAAACCCGGCCTTCGGCACAGCTTCAATTCACGATACCTGACCAGCGGAACCGTGTCGTGACAAGAAAATTCAGTGTTTGAATCTGCACTTGAGGCAAGCCGTCACTATCGTTGTTTGGCGGTTCCTGCCGCGGCAGGAACCGGGGCCGCCCGGCCGAAGGGGACGATGCCCATCGACGCGCATCGGTTGTCCGGCGTACGTTCGATCACCGGCAGGCTGGTCGAGGAACTGCTGTCCCGTCCCGGCGGACAGAGCCGGTCGCTGCCGGTGGTGGTGGGACTCGGCGTCCGCGGCGCCGGCAAGTCGGGCCTGCTGGAGGAACTGCGCGCCGGTGCGCGGACATCCCGCACGCGCTCGTCGGTTTCGAACGACTGGACGGGGAACACATCCAGCCGCGCGAACTGCTCGGGCACCTCGCCTTCGATCTGGGCAGGCAGTGGCGCCAGTTCGGCCGGATCTCCTTTCCCCGGCTGTGGTTGTGCATGCTCGTGCTCAGCTCGCCGGTCGAGGTGGGCGACCGGCGGGCCGCGCTGCGCAAGCTGAAGGATCTGCTCGCACAGAATCAGCCGCTGGAACGGAACCGGGAGACGATCGTCGATGTGGTCCGGCTCGTCGGCGGGGTCACCTCGGGTAACCGGCTGCCCGGCTGGAACGAGGCGACCGACCTGCTGCTGCGCGGTCTGAGCTGGTACGACCGGCGGCGGCTGATCGGCAAGGTGAAGGCCATGCCGACCGGGTCCGGCAACCACCAGGACTTCCTGATCGAGATCGCCAAGCAGGCGCACGGCGACGAGGAGGACCGAGCCGCGGTCGACGCGATCATCTGCGACTCCTTCCTCGCCGACCTCCGCCTGGCGTATTCCGGCCTCTCCGGCACCCGGCGGACGATGAACTGCCTCGTGCTGCTCGACAACGCGCACGCCCCGGGCGGGCGGGCCTTCCTGCGCGCGCTGACCGAGTCCCGCCGGCGCTCCCCGAACGAAGCGGATCCACTCGTCGTGGTCGCCACGAGCCGGACCTGGAACCCGGATTGGAACGAGAGCTGGTCGCTGCAGACCGCGCACCACGGCGGCGATCTGGAGCACCGGCGGAACCCGGCGCACCGGACCCACGGCCTCGCCTGGCCGCATCCCCGGCTGTCTTCCGCAGGTGGAAACCGACTGGGCGGACGGGCCGGACCGGCCGGAAACCCGCTGGAGCCCGTGGTACCTGCTCGAACTCGGCACGCTGTCCAGCGCCGATGTCGTCGATGTCGCCGCAACGCACGAGGTCCACCCGACGTCCCGGCTGCCGCGGTTCCTGTCCCGGCTCACCGACGGACATCCCGGCGCGGTGCGGGAAATCCTCTCCGCGATCACCGGCCAGTACCAGCCAGCCGACCCGAACACGTTGCGGGAAACCTTGTACACCAAGGTGTTCTCGCCGGACGGCAGTGAATCCACGCTGCTCACCGAGATGTGCGAGAACCTGCTGCAGAACTTCTCCACCGCCAGCCGTCCGGAACTGCTCACCGCGAGCGCCGCGGCCGACGTGGAGATGTTGTTCCGCAAGGAGATTCTCGATCTCCGTAGCCCGATGGGCGAAGGCCCGCTGTTCATGCAGCCGGCCGATCAGCTGTGGCTGCGCGCGGATCCGGACGACCCGTCGCGGCACGTGCTGCACCCGTGGTTGCGCCGTCTCCTGTTGCGGAAGCTGGCCTCGCGCACCGACGACCGCCCGTTGAGCTGGCAGCGCGGTGCCGCGACTTCTACGAGAAGAACGGCCGGACCGCCGCCGCTCGCTACCACGATCTCGCGCTGGGCAACGTTGCCGCGGTGGTGACCCACCTGAGCAAGCCGCTCGGGGCCCGGCACGCCGAATTCGACATCCCGACCACGGAAGCGTGGCTGGCCGAGCTGGACACCATCACCGCGGCGCCGAACCGGCTGGTCGAGAACGCGGGTCCGTACGCGCAGGTACAGCTGCACGCCGGCGAACTTGAGACCTCGCTGGCCTGGCTGATCGTCGCGCTGTGACTCTCGCGCGATCCGCTCGGCGATCCCGGCGGCACCTTGAGCTCCACCATCGAAAGCGGTTTCCACCATCTGGCACAGGGCACAGGGCAGAGGGCGAGGATCGATGCTGTTGCACGAGCGGGCGGAGTACTACCGATGACCGGCAACGAGCGGATCAGGCCGCCGAGACCGGTCTGGACCAGCTGGCTGTGGGGTGGCGGCGCGGTGCTGCTGCTCGCGGTCGTTCTGGTGGCGGTGTTCGTGGTCGTCCCTGCGATCACCGACGCGAACCGGACCTGCGGCGACGGCGTACGCGAGCGTGGCGAGAATTCCGAATGCACCGGCATCACCGACGGCGAATTCGTGTTCTCCGGGGACCTCGCGGACGTGGAACAGCGCATCCACGCGGACAACGCCGCGGTCACCGGCTCCGGGGATCCGTACGTGACCATCGCCGTGCTCCTGCCGATGACGCTGACCGAGCACGATCTCGTCTCCCCCGAGTGGGTCCGCCACCAGCTGGAAGGCGCCTATCTCGCGCAGCACCGGGCGAACACCACCCGGTCCTGGGGCAGCGTCCTGCCGCGGATCCGGTTGCTGCCGGCCAACCCCGGCAGCCAGCTCAAGCAGTGGGAACCGATCGTGGACGACCTCGTCGGCCGGACCGGGTGGTGGCGGTGACCGGGATCGGACTGAGCCTCGAGATCGCGCAGCAGGCCGTCCGCAGGCTCTCCGAGCACCAGATCCCGGTGGTCGCCTCGCACCTCGCGGCCGAGGAGTTCTCCCGGATCCCCGGTTTCCTGCGGGTGTCCCCGACGAGCTCCACCTACGGCACCGCACTCGCCGCCTACGTGAAGCCGACCGCGCACACCGCGGCCATCGTGCAGGACCAGAAACCCGGCGACCTCTACCCGAAGACCCTGGCCACGGCGTTCACCACGAAGTTCGCGGACGCCACGCACCGGCTCGCCGGACGGATCGAGCCCTTCAATTCCGGCCTGCCCGCGGTCGAGAACACGTTCCTGCAGATGATGCCGAACATCTGCGGCGACAACCCGGACGCGATCTACTTCGCCGGCCGAGAAGAGCACCTGGCATCGTTCGTCGCCCAGCCCGCCCAGCGCCGGGGTCTGCAGGCGAACGTGACCGTGCTCGGACCGGGGCTGGCACATCCGCAGGCCTGGGTCAGCGAACCGCAGCTGTTCGGCAAGGCCGCGGTCGCCAGCCTCGACGAACCGTCGTGCACCGACTGCTTCAAGGCGGTCTTCCCGCGTGACCGGCTGGACGACAGCATCGCGATCCTGGCGCACGACGCGGTGCTGACCGTGGTGTGGGCCATCCGGGGGCTCCCGCAGTCCTCGCCCGCGAACGTCACCGCCCAGGACGTGCTCCAGGCGAAGAACCGGCTGCACGACCAGCTCGCGGTGCCGAGAGCGAGCGGCCCCATCTCGTTCGACGAACAGGGCGACCCGGTGCACAAGGCGGTCCCGATCCTGCGGATGCGGGTGGACGCCACACCGGAGTTCGTGGAGCTGCCCGATCCGGCGGCCTGAAGTGACGTGAATCACCGGATCGCACCGTCGTCGCCGAGACCGTCGCCGCCAGGCGGCCTGCGCTCCGGCGCAGTGGGCGGAATCGTGCGGCGGAGTCCCGGTCTTCCTGGCTAGGGTTGGCACGTGGCCATCAACGCGGTGTTGTTCGACTTCTCCGGCACGCTCTTCAGGCTCGAGCAGGACGCTTCCTGGCTCGCCGACGTCCGCGGCAGCGACGGCGCGGTGCTCGACCTCGAAGCGCAGACCGAGCTGATGCGCCGGATGACGGCGCCGGTGGGCCAGGTCGTGGACCTGGACGAGGAACACCAGTACGCCTGGCACCACCGCGACCGCGATCCGGAACTGCACCGGAAGGTGTACCTGGAGGTGCTGCGGCGGTCCGGCGTACCCCTCCGCGACCAGGCCGAGGCGCTCTACCGGCGGTTGATCACGCCCGGCGAGTGGACGCCGTACCCGGACACCGAGGCGGTGCTGAAGGCAGTCGCAGGCACCGGGCGCAAGGTCGGCGTGCTGAGCAACATCGCGTTCGACATCCGGCCCGCGTTCACCCAGCGTGGCTGGGACGCGTACGTGTCCGAATTCACGCTGTCCTTCGAGGTCGGGGCCGTGAAACCGGAGCTGGAGATCTTCCGCACCGCGGTCGAGCGGCTCGGCGTGCGAGCTGCCGAAACACTGATGGTCGGCGACAGCGAAGAGGCCGACGGCGGGGCCCGCGCGCTCGGCTGCGAGTTCGCCCTCGTCGACCCGCTGCCCACCGCGGAACGGCCGGATGCCCTGATCGGCGCACTGCGGGCGCACCGCGTGCTCTGACGTCCTGCGACGTCGCCCACAGCGACCCCGTACCCTTTGTACGTGGCTTTGCACCTGTACGACACCGCGACCCGTGCCCCTCGGGAGTTCACTCCTGTCCGCAGCGGAACGGCGTCGATCTACGTGTGTGGTGCCACCGTGCAGGGCGTACCGCACATCGGGCACGTGCGCGGCATGCTGAACTACGACGTGCTGCGCCGCTGGCTGCTCCACAGTGGACTGGACGTGCTGCTGGTCCGCAACGTCACCGACATCGACGACAAGATCCTCACCAAGGCCGCCGACGCGAACCGGCCGTGGTGGGAGTGGGCGGCAACGCACGAGCGGGCGTTCGAACAGGCCTACGACGACCTCGGGTGCCTGCCGCCGTCGGTCACCCCGCGCGCCACCGGGCACGTGACCCAGATGATCGAGCTGATGCAGCGGCTGATCGACAGCGGGCACGCCTATCCGGCCGAGGGCGACGTCTACTTCTCGGTGAAATCCTTCCCCGAGTACGGGCAGCTGTCCGGCCAGCAGCTCGACGAGGTCCAGCAGGGCGAGACGCCGACCCGCGGCAAACGCGATTCGCGTGACTTCACGCTGTGGAAGAGCGCGAAGCCGGGTGAGCCGGCATGGCCGACGCCGTGGGGCGAGGGCAGGCCGGGCTGGCACCTGGAGTGCTCGGCGATGGCGACGAACTACCTCGGCGCCGAGTTCGACATCCACGGCGGTGGCGTCGACCTGGTGTTCCCGCACCACGAAAACGAGCGCGCGCAGTCGAACGCGGCTGGCGACGGGTTCGCGCGGTACTGGCTGCACAACGCGTGGGTGACCATGTCCGGCGAGAAGATGTCGAAGTCGCTTGGCAACACCGTGTCGATTCCCGCGATGCTGGAGCGCTACCGGGCGCCGGAACTGCGCTACTACCTCGTGCAGCCGCACTACCGGTCCACCGTCGAGTACTCCGAGGGCGCGGTCGCCGAAGCCGCACAGGGCTACCGGCGGATCGAGGTGTTCCTGCGGCGCGCAGCGGCGGCCGGTTCCGTGCCGATGGGCGAGGTGGCGCCGGAGTTCGCCGCCGCGATGGACGACGACCTGGCCACCCCAGCCGCGTTCGCCGTGGTGCACAACACGGTGCGGGACGGTAACGCCGCCTTCGACGGGGGCGACACCACAAAGGCGCTCGAACTGGCAGGCGCGGTGCGTGCGATGACCGATGTGCTGGGGCTCGACCCGCTCTCGGCGCACTGGGCCGAGGGCAGTGGCTCCGACACCCCGACCCGCGAGGCGCTGGGCCGGCTCGTGGAAGGTCTGCTGGCCGAACGTCAGCAGGCCCGTGCGGCGAAGGACTTCACTCGCGCGGACGCCGCCCGCGACCGCCTCACCGAGGCGGGTATCGCGGTGGAAGACACCCCGAACGGTCCGCAGTGGACGGTCAGGAACTCCTGATCCGCAGTGCGTGAGGATTGAGGACTCGGTTATGGCAGGCAATTCGCGCCGACAGGGCGCGGTCCGCAAGAGCGGCACCAAGAAGGGTCCCGTCGTCGGTTCCGGTGGACAGCGGCGCAAGGCGCTCGAAGGCAAGGGCCCGACGCCGAAGGCGGAGGACCGGCCGGGGCACAAAGCGCACCGGGCAGCGAACGCGGCGAAGACGCGGGAGCAGGCGCGGCAGAAGAAGGCCGACCGGCCGGAGCTGATCGCGGGCCGCAACCCGGTGGTCGAGGCGCTGCGTGCGGACGTGCCGGGCAACGCGCTGTACGTCGCGTTGAACATCGACATCGACGACCGCGTGAACGAGGCGGTGCGGCTGGCCGGGGACAAGGGCATCTCGATCCTGGAAGTCCCGCGCGAGGAGCTGGACCGCAAGACCAACCGGGCCATGCACCAGGGTCTCGGCCTGCAGGTGCCACCCTTCGAATACGCGCATCCCGGCGATCTGATGCAGGCCGCCCGCGATTCCGGCAACACCCCGTTGTTCGTCGCACTCGACGGCGTCACGGACCCGCGCAACCTCGGCGCGGTGATCCGTTCCGCTGCGGCGTTCGGTGCACACGGCGTGTTGCTGCCCGAACGCCGCAGCGCGGGGATGACCGCGGTGGCGTGGCGTACCAGTGCCGGTACCGCGGCGAAATTGCCCATCGCGGTGGCCACGAACCTGACCCGTCAGCTGCGTTCCTGGGCGTCGGACGGGCTGATGATCGTGGGCCTCGACGCCGACGGCACCGTCGACATCGACTCCCTCGACCTTGCGGCGGATCCGCTGGTGATCGTGCTGGGTTCGGAGGGCCGTGGCCTGTCACGCCTGGTCCGCGAGACCTGCGACGCGACCGTCTCGATCCCGATGGCCGCCGGCGTGGAATCGCTGAACGCCTCGGTGGCCGCCGGTGTCCTGCTCGCCGAAGTGGCGCGCCGACGCCGGGTGGCGGGCCGGATCTGACCCGCTACCCCAGCGCACCGCGCAGGTAGTCCTCGATGCTCGTGGCGGGACGGCCGAGCAGCGTCTCGAGTGCCGGGTCGGCCGGGCCGAAGTCCCCGAGCCGGCTCGCCGCGAACATGCCGACCAGCAGGTCGGCCGCGTCGCGAGGCACTCCCGCGGCGAGCATGCCGTCGCGGTACTCGTCGTCGGACACCACGACGTGCCGGATGGTCCGCCCGGTCAGGTCGGAGGCGATGGCCGCGATCTGCCGCAGGTCGAGCGCTGCCGGGCCGGTGAGCGGCGGCGTCGGCCCGTCGAAACCGCCGTCGAGCAGGATCCGCGCCGTCGCCTCGGCGAGGTCGGCGTGCGCGGTCCAAGCGACCGGGCCGTCCTCCGGGACGCGCAACTCACCCGTGGTGAGCGCCGGCTGCAGAAGCCGGGGCACGGTGCTGGCATAGAACCCGTTCCGCAGCAAGGTGCTGGGGGTCGCGCACCCCTGCAGGAGCTCTTCGGTTGCGGCGTGGTCGGGCATCGGAGGAAACGGCGACGTCGCGCCCCTCCCCATGTGGCTGGTGTAGAGGATGCGCTTCGCACCCGCCGCCTCGGCAGCGGCGAACGCGACCCGATGCGCGCGGACGGCCTCGGCGCCCAGCGCGTTCACCGAGACCACCAGCACGGCGGACGCACCCTCGAACGCCGCCTCGAGACTCGCCGGCTCACCGAAATCGCCACGACGGACTCGCACCCCGCGTTCCCGCAGGTCGGCGAGCTTGTCCGGATCGCGAACGCTGACTGCCACCCGGTCGGCCGGCGCATGGTCGAGCAGGTCCTCGACAACCGCACGGCCGAGCTCGCCACTCGCCCCGGTCACAATGATCATGATGACTCCTTATCAGTGGAAACACGTTTATGTTACCACTGAAACTAACAACGGGACCACCTCGCTGATATCGTCGTTAACATGACCGGTTCTTCCCCGCGCGGCCGCATCGTCGCCGCGGCCCTTCGCTTGCTGTCCGAAGGAGGCCAGGACGCGGTGTCGACCCGCGCCGTGAGCGCCGCAGCCGGGGTGCAGCCGCCGACGATCTACCGGCTGTTCGGGGACAAGGACGGGTTGCTGGAAGCCATCGCGCTGCAGGGTTATACCGACTACCTGGAATCCAAGACCGCCGTCCCGCCGGCGGAGGACCCGGTGCAGGACCTCCGCCGAGGCTGGGACCAGCACGTCGAAATGGGCCTGGCAAACCCGGCCCTCTACCTGCTGATGCACACCCGCGCACAAACGAACGCGACCCCGTCCCCCGCGCTGGTGGCCGCCGAGGAAATCCTGGCAGGCCGCGTCCGCCGCGTCGCGGAAGCAGGCCGCCTGCGGGTATCGGAAACCCTGGCCACGTCCCTGATCCAAGCAACAGGCGCAGGAACGACACTCAGCCTCATCACCCTCCCGGACCCCGACCCGGCTCTCTCGGAAGCCGCCAGGGAAGCAACGATCACCGCAATCACCACCGACCGCCCCCTGACCCGCGAACCAGGCCCCATCGCCGCCGCAGCAGCCCTCCGCACCGCCCTACCCCACCTGACCGCACTGACGAACAACGAAAAGTCCCTGATGAGCGAATGGCTGGACCGAATCACCGGCTGAACTGACAGACTCGCCTGAACTGGCCGGCTTCGGCCGACCGACCTGGCGGGTTGGCCCGGTCGGTGAGGCGAGTTGGCTCGGTCCGTGAGGCGGGTTGGCTCGCCGGTGAGGCGGGTTGGCTCGCCGGATCGGCTTCGCCTCGCAGACCACCTGACCCGACGGGTCAGCCCGGCCCGCAGGCCGACTGGCTCGACGAATCAGCCCGGCCCGCAGGCCGATTGGCTGCCCTTGGCGGGTCGGGTCGACTTGGCAGAATCGGCCGCCCTCAGCGGGTCGGGTCGACTTGGCAGGATCGGCCGCCCTCAGCGGGTCAGCTCGGCTTGGCAAGTCGGCTGCCCGGTGCGGGTCGAATCGGCGTGGCAGGATCGGCCGCCCTCAGCGGGTCGGGTCGACTTGGCAAGTCGGCTGCCCGGTGCGGGTCGAATCGGCGTGGCTTGGTTGATGGATCGGCCGCCCTCAGCGGGTCGGCTCGGCTTGGCAAGTCGGCTGCCCGGTGCGGGTCGAATCGGCGTGGCAGAATCGGCCGCCCTCAGCGGGTCGGCTCGGCTTGGCAAGTCGGCTGCCCGGTGCGGGTCGAATCGGCGTGGCTTGGTTGATGGATCGGCTTCACCTGGCGAACCGGCTCCGCTTACCGGATCAGCGTGGGTTGGCGGGTCGGCTTGGTTCCACAGGTCCCGACCAGTCTGCCAGAGGTTGGGACGTGCCCGATCCGGCCACACCGGCCGACGATCAGTCGGGCTCGTTCCGGCCACACCCGCCGTTCCGGCAAGCTTCGGCCAACCCAGCAAGCCGTGGCTACCTGACCGACCCGGCGCACTGGCAGATTCCGGCCGCCCTGACTGTTCCCGGTAGCTCCGGCAAGTCCCGGACGCTACGGTCGGTATTGCCAACCTGGCAGGTCCGGCCACCCCGCTCGACCCGGATGATCCGGTTGGCCTGGCCGCCCCGGGCCGACCCGGATGGTCTGCCCGGCGCCCACCGACCACGCTCGCGCACTGGCGTCGCACGCTCCGCGTACAAGAGACCAACGCCAGCCGACGCTCGCCCAGCGCCGCCACTGACCGGCCCGCCCCCACGCCGCTCGCACCGACGCTGGCCGGAATTCCTCAGCCGCCAGCCCGACACTGCTGCTCGACACCGGCCCGAGTTTGCCAACCCACGCTGACTCGACGCCGCCCCAAAAATTGCCGACGCACGCCACCCCAAATTGCCACCCCCACCGACCCGGCACTGCCGCTCGACGCCACCCAACGTCGCCGACTCGCCGCTACCCAGCACCGCCAACCCACCACTGCCACCCAGCACCGCCGACCCACCACTACCGCCCAGCACCAACCGCAACGTCGCCAACCCACCACCACCGCCCAGCACCAACCGCAACATCGCCGACCCACCACTGCCGCCTAGCACCAACCGCAACGTCGCCGATCCGCCACTGCCGCCCAGCACCAACCGCAACATCGCCGATCCGCCACTGCCGCCCAGCGTCGGCCGCAGGTCCCAGATCGCTGTCCAAGTCCTGGCTCTGCCGCGCGGCCTCGCCGTGGTTGAGCATGGCGCGTGGGCACCGGCCGCTCGCGCTCGAGAGCCGCCGTTCGGCTCGATGGGCGTCATCCTCGTGGCGCCGGAGCCGCGTGGGCGGGTCGGCCAGCGCCTTCGGTATTCGTTCGCCGTATCGGGTTGTCGTCACACTCGGTGATTCGCGCTGTGATCCGTCGGGCTTCGGACCGCCAGGCCACCCGCTCGGGCTAAGGTCACCTCCGGAACCGAGGGGGTCCGTCACCGATGTCGTTCGTTTCGCCGCTGTTCTTGTGGTACTTCATGCCCGCGGTGCTGGTCGCGGTACTGGTGTGCCCGCGCAACTGGCGCAACGGCATCGTCGCGGTGGCGAGCCTGCTGTTCTACACGATCGGCGCCGGGCCGTACCTGTTCCTGCTGCTGCTCTGCATGGCGGTGAACTTCCTCGCCGGGCCCGCGCTCGAGCCCAGCCCGTGGGACATCCGCGGCACGCGCCGGAGGCGGATCCTGATCGGTGTCGTCACGCTCGACGTGCTGGTCCTGGTGATCTGGAAGTACGCCGGGTTCGCGACCCAGCAGATCGCGGCCGTCGCGCACTGGTTCGGCGGAGACCTCGGCGTGGCGAACCTCGTGGTGCCGATCGGCATCTCCTTCTACACGTTCCACCACATCTCCTACGTCGTGGACATCTACCGCGGTGAGCGGCGAGCGCTGCGGAATCCGGTGTCGTTCGCGGCCTATATCGCGATGTTCCCGCAGCTGGTGGCGGGTCCGATCGTGCGGTACCGGGAGATCGCCGACCAGCTGCCCCAGCACCGTTCGCACCGGCTCGACGACATCGCCGCCGGATTCCCGCGGTTCGCGCTCGGGTTGTGCAAAAAGTCCATCGTCGCCGATTCGCTCAGCCCGATGGTCGAGGCGTGCTTCGCGACCCCGCCCAACCAGATGACCTTCTCGACCGCGTGGCTCGGCGCGATCGGTTACACACTGCAACTGTTCTTCGACTTCTCCGGCTACTCGGACATGGCGATCGGCCTCGGCCGCATGCTCGGCTTCCGGCTGCCGGAGAACTTCTCGCGGCCGTACTCGTCGATCACGATCACCGAATTCTGGCGGCGCTGGCACATGTCGCTGTCCCGCTGGTTCCGCGACTACGTCTACATCCCGCTGGGCGGCAACCGTTTCGGCGCCGGAAAGACCTACCGAAACCTGTGCATCGTCTTCGTCCTGACCGGCTTCTGGCACGGCGCGCAGTGGACGTTCCTGGTCTGGGGCTGTTACCACGGGGCCCTGCTGGTCATCGAGCGCCGCTTCAACCTGGGCGGCACCCCGGCCAACCCGATCGCCCGCGTCGCCCGCCGCGTACTGACGCTGCTCCTGGTCGTGCTCGGCTGGGTGTTCTTCCGTGCGTCCGATCTGGGCCACGCCCTGGCCATGATCGGCCACATGCTGATCCCGGACTTCAGCGGCCTCGGCGACGTCGTGGAGAGCGCCCTGACGAATCAACGCCTGGTCATCCTGATCGCGGCACTGGCGGTATTCGCCCTCCCCGCCCACCCGGTGACCGGCCCCCTGCTCGAATCCTCCCGCACCCGCCCCGCAACAGCCCTACGCATCGGCGTGATGACAGTCGGCCTCGTGTACGCAGCAATCCTCGTGGCCACAGGGACATTCAGCCCATTCCTGTACTACCAGTTCTGAGCTACGACCCACGAGCCTCCGGCCGTGGCGTTGCCTCGGAGTGGTCTACCGCTGCCCGTATCCCTTCAGTTTCTCGGCGACTCGGGCCACCTCCTCTTCCGGCAACAGCTGCGGGCTACCCACGGAACGCGCGGTCAGCCACAGCCGGCATACCCACTCCAACTGCTGCGCACGGTCGTACGCAGCGCCGAGGTTGTCGCCGAAGGTGACGGTGCCGTGGTTGGCCAGCAGGCACCCCCGGCGACCGGCGATGGCGGCGAGCATGGAGTCGGCCAGTTCCTGCGTGCCGTAGGTTGCGTACTCGGCGACGCGCACGGTCGGGCCGATCGAAGCGAGGATGTAGTGGATGGGTGGAACCTCGTCGACCAGCGTCGACACCGCGGTGGCGTGGACGGAGTGCGTGTGGACCACGGCGTTCACCGGCGCGCCGCCGGGATCGGTGGCCCGGGTGTAGACGGCGAGGTGCATGGGCAGCTCGCTGGTCGGTTTCAGATCACCGTCGACGACCTTGCCGTCCAGGTCCACCACCGGAATGTCGGCCGCGGTGAGACCGGCGTACCCGACTCCGGTCGGGGTCACCGCCACCGCGTCTCCGGCACGTACCGAGACGTTGCCGGACGTGCCGACCACCAGCCCGTCCACGGTCAGCCTGCGGGCGTACGCACAGACCGCAGCCCGCTCGTTCTCCAGGATCATTCACAGCCTCCACAGTCCGCGCGCGGCGGACAGGGCAGCCTGGTAATCGCCGTAGCCGCGCTCGTATCCGGCCACATTCTCCGGCCGAACCTCGACCGTGCGCGAGTGCTCCGCCCAGCGGTCCCGGTCGAACGGCGACCCGAGCGCCGCCGCGGCCGTGAGCACGGCGCCACGGGCACCGACGCCGGGATCACTCGGGATCACGATCGGGCGGCCGAGCACATCGGCGAAAATCCGGAGCCACTCCGGTGAGCGCACTCCGCCGCCACACGCGTAGAGCTTCCCGGACAGGCCCGCCGCGTCAAAGCAATGCCGTGCGGCGTAGGCAATCGATTCGCACAGCGCACGCACCACGTCGGCCCGACCGGTTTCGAGGCTGAGCCCGGAGAATTGCGCCCGCGCACCGGCGTCGACAAACGGCGCACGTTCCCCGGACACCGAAAGGAACGGCAGTGCGCGTACCCCACGCGCTCCCGGCTCGCTGCTCGCCAGCAGCGGATCGATCTCTTCGACCCCGATGCCCAGCAACGAGCACACCCAGTCGATGCCTGCGGTGCCGACCATGGCGGGCATCGCGTGCAGGTACTCGTGCTCGTCCGGCGTGCACAGGAACATCCCGGCCGGCTCACCTTCGCGATCGAAAGCCGGATCGTCGGTGAGCACCTGACAGGCCAGCGTGGTACCCGCGGTGAGGATGCCGTCGCCCGGCCGCCGCACGCCCGCGCCGATCGCGCTGGCCGGCAGGTCGAACGGCCCGGCGGTGACCGGCAGCCCCACGGGCAGACCGAGTAACGCCGCACCACGGGAATCGAGCCGGAAGACCGCCTTCGGCTGCGCCGGCTCAGCCAGCAGATTCCGGCGGTGGGCGAGACCGCAGGCCTCGATCGCGTGGTCGTCATAACGGCGGGTGGCCGGATCGAGGAAAGGCAAAGACGCATCCGACACGTCGACGGTGATCTCACCGGTCAGCCGTTGCAGTACCGCGTCGACGCAGTATCCGGCCACTACCGCGCGGTCGAGCACCTCGGGCTCATGACTGTCGAGATAGGACAGCAGAGCGCCCGCGCAACCGGGAAACATGCCGGCACCGGTACGCCGGAACACCTCGGTGGCAACACCGTCAGCCTGCCACTTGGCCAGCACCGTGTTCGCGCGGCCGTCAAGCCACGAAATGGCCGGATGCACGGCGGCGCCGGTCTCGTCCCGCAGCCACAGGCCGTCGCCCTGTCCGGTGAGCGCGAGCGCGGACACCGGTTCCGGCAAGGCAGCGGCGACCTCGCGCACAACGGTCGCGACCGTTCCGACCACGTGATCCAGATCCTGCTCGACCCGGCCGCCCGAGAGGTGGTGCACCTCCGACGGGGCGCACGCGCTCGCGATCGAGCTGCCGTCCTCGTCGAAGACCACCGCCTTGGTGAGCGACGTCCCGATGTCCACCCCGACGATCACGGCTGCCGCCGGAGCACATCGGGATTGGCCAGGTTGGCGAGCCGCTCACCACGGGCGTACCGGCCTACCTCGGCGGCAACGATGGCCGCGGCGCGCTCCGCGGTCTGCCGGCTCGCACCGGCCAGATGCGGTGTCGCTATGACGTTCGGGGCATCCCGCAACGCCCAGTCGGCCGGCGGCGGTTCAACGTCGTAGACGTCCAGCGCAAGCGCACCGAGCCGGCCGGAATGCAGGGCCTCCGGGAGCGGGGCGTAGTCGAGCAGACCACCCCGCGCGGTGTTGACGAGCACGGCACCCTGCGGCAGGAGGTCCAGCTTGCTCTTGTCGATGAGGTGCCGGGTCTCCTCGGTCAACCGCGCGTGCAGGCTGACCACCCGGCTGTGTCGCAGCAGGTCGTCGAGTTCCACGAGCCGGGCGCCGTCGGCCTCGACCGCGGCGCGATCCGCGTACGGGTCCGCCACCAGCACCTCGGCGCCGAAGGCGGCGAGCACCCTCGTGACCCGCGAGCCGATGGCGCCGTAGCCCACCAGCCCGACCGTGGTACCACCGAGTTCGAGCCCGGCCTGGTCGTAGGCGTAGTAGTCGCCACGCCAGGTGCCGGCGAGCAGCTCCGCCGACGACGTGGCGATCCGCCGCATCGCGGCGAGGATCATCCCGACCGCGAACTCGGCGGCCGCGCCGGCGTTGCGGCCGGGTGCGTAGGTGACCGCAACACCAGCCTCGGTCGCCGCAGCGAGGTCGACGTTCACCGGGCCGCCCCGGCAGACCGAAACGAGCCTCAGCCCCGGTGCGGACGAGAAGACCTGTTTGGTGAACGGCGCCATCTGCGTGACCGCGACCTCGGCGCCGGCCAGCGCCTCGATCACCTGTTCCTCGGTGCCGCTGGCCTCGAGCACGGCACCGACCGGGCCGAACGGCTCCACCGGCCATGGCAGGGTCAGCTCGGCGACCTCGTGCTCACCACCGAGTTCCGCGCGAACCGCGCCGGCCAGCAGGCCGGGGCTGACGAAGTGGTCTCCCGCAGCGAGAATGTGCAACTCTGCTCCCTCACTCGCTCTGTGCCGATTGTGCGCCAGGACAGGCGCGTGGGCTCTCTCAGTGGGCGTTCTCGTAGTCGGTGATGTGTGCGACCTTGTTCGCGCTGGCCGAGTCAGGGTCGAATCGGTAGCCGACCCATTCGGCGACGATCTTCTTCGCCACCTCCGGCCCGACCGCACGGGCACCGAAGGTGATCACCTGACAGTTGTTCGACTTGATCGACCGCTCGGCGGAGTACGAGTCGTGGGCAACGGTCGCACGAACGCCCGGCACCTTGTTCGCTGAGATCGCCATGCCGATCCCGGTACCGCACACCAGCACGCCGCGGTCAGCCTCGCCACTGGCGATGGCCTCCGCCGCGGCAAGCCCCAGCAGCGGGTATGCCCGGTCGTCCTCGGCATCGGGCACCCCGAGGTCGGTCACCTCGGCCACGCGCTCATCGGCCCGCAGCAGATCGCGCAGCTGGTTCTTCAACTCGGCCCCGGCGCTGTCCGCCGCCACCACGATGCGCATCAGTTCCCGTCCTTTCCCAGTTCCTCGCCGACGGCCGTGACCAGTAGCGAGAACGACACCGCACCCGGATCCGGATGGCCTTGACTCCGTTGCGCCAGCCGCGCCGCGCGTCCTTTCACCGGCCGCAGTTGCGCGGTCTCTTCCGCTGCGGTCACCGCGGCCGCGGCGGCTTTCTGCCAAGCCTGCGCAACGGCCTCACCGGCCTGGTTCCGCAACTCGATCCGAAACGGCTCGATCGCGTCGAGCATCGTCTTGTCTCCCGGCTGCGCCTTACCCAGCTCGGTGAACGCCCGGACCGCGCCGTCGACCGCATCGGCGAGCGCCACCGTGGTGATCTCCTCAGCAGCCAAGCCGCTCAATCCGGCACCCGTTTCCGCGAGCAGAACTCCATACAGCGCCCCGGAAGCGCCACCTGCCGCGTCCGCGAAAGCGGTGCCCGCGGCGAGCAGGGAACCCGACACGGTGTCCGGGTCCCGCCGCGCTGCGGCGACCGCTGCCCGCATACCGCGCGTCATACCCAGTCCGTGGTCGCCGTCGGCCGCGACGGCATCCAACCGGCCCAGCTCGTCCTCTTCCTCCTCGATACTGCGCAACGCGGCGGTGAGCACCCGGTCCACCACGCTCGTGCCCGGTTCCTCGTCCACCATCCATCCGTCTACTGTGGACTCCAGATCAACCGCCGCGAGCTTGGCTCCGGAGCTGCGATAGCCAGGCGTATCGCACGGATCGGCGTACAGCTCCGCCAGCTCGTCGTCGAGCACCAGGATGGACAGTGACACCCCGGCCATGTCGAGCGAGGTCACGAACTCCCCGACCTCGGTGTGCAACGGGCTCAACCCCGCCTGCGCCAGCCGCTCGTGCACGCGGGTGTAAGTGACGAACATTTCCTCGTACTTGGTTCGTCCGAGCCCGTTGAGCAGTGCGACCACCCGGCCGTCTCCCTCCGGAAGCTCGGGCAGCAGGCCGTCGACGAGCTCGTCGGCCAGCTCCGCGGCGGACAACCGGCCCACGGTGCGCACCCCGGGTTCGCCGTGGATACCGAGGCCCACCGCCATTTCCTGATCCGCGACGGTGAACAGCGGCTGCGCGGCACCCGGCAGCGTGCAGCCGCCAAATGCGACACCAAACGTCCGGGTGCGGGAATTGGCTTTCGCCGCGATCCCGTGCACCGCGTCGAGGTCGTATCCCCGCTCTGCAGCGGCACCGGCGATCTTGAACACGAGGAAGTCGCCCGCAACACCACGGCGCCGCTCGGGTTCGGTCGCCGGACCGCTCGCCACATCGTCGGTGACCAAGATGGTGCGGCTCGCGATGCCCTCCGCGGCCAGCCGGCGTGCAGCGAGGCCGAAGTGGAGCACATCGCCCTGGTAGTTCCCGAATCCGAACAACACCCCGGCACCGTTGTCGGCGGCTCGTGCGGTGCGGTAGACCTGCTCGGCACTCGGGCTGGTGAACACGTCGCCGACCACGGCCCCGTCGGCGAGGCCCGGCCCGACGAGCCCGGCGAACGCCGGGTAGTGCCCACAACCGCCGCCGATCACGACGGAGACTTTGCCCGGGTTCTCCGGCTCCGCACGGCGGACGACGCCGTACGCATCCGGCACTTTGCGGACCGTGCGGCCGTACGCGGTGACGAACCCGTCCAGCCACTGCTGTTTGAAGGTGTCCGGGGAACCGAGAGTGGTCATGATCAGTCCTTCGCGGCCACCGGCTCGCCGGCCAGACAGGCCAGCAGCTTCCGGCGAACGTCGTCGTTGTCCTCCGCCACGGCTCCGGCCAGCTCCAGGGCATCGGGCTTCGGCGGATAAGTGGGGTTCGGCAGTGCGATGACAGTGAGCCCGGCCGCGGCTGCAGCGCGGATGCCGTTGCTGGAGTCCTCGACAGCTAGGCATTCACCGCCGGACTTGCCGAGCCGCGTGGCCGCCTCGAGGTAGACGTCCGGGCTCGGTTTGCCCCGCGCGACTTCCGCACTGGACACGGTCGCCGAGAACTCATGGGTGAGCCCGTGCTTCTGCAGAACGGCGTCGATCACCCGCCGCGCGGCCGACGACGCGAGCGCGATGGGGACCCTCGCACCGACCTCACGCACCATTTCTCCAGCGCCCGAAAGCAGCGGCGCCTGCCCGTCGTCAATCGAGGCGATCATGCCGTCGACCACCGCGTACTCCACCTGACCTGCGCGTTCCGGTACTCCGCACCGACGGGCCAGGTACGCGGCCCACTCGGGCGCGCTCATCCCCTGCACCGAAGCGGTGTCCTCGGCAGTCCACTCGACCCGGTGACGAGCGGCAACGGCGGCCCAGTTCTCCTCCCAGAGGTGTTCACTTTCGACCAGGACACCGTCGAGGTCGAACACCACCGCGCTGAGTGTCATGCACCAGATCCCTTCAGAGAGCGAGCCCGCTTCACACGAGCAATGTTAAGTTAACAATCGATCTGAGATCTTGGCAAGGGTGTTCACACGACAAGGGAGGGCGACGGTGGGAACACGGCTTCTGCTGGCCAGGCACGGGCAGACCGAGTGGCACGCGGAAAACCGCTACGCCGGAAGCAGTGAGGTCGCACTGACGGAGAAGGGCCGGACGCAGGCCGCCGCACTGGCCACGTACGCCCAACGAGTGAAGCCCGATGCATTGTTCTGCTCTCCCCGGCAGCGCGCCAGGAACACGATCCAAGCGACTGCCCACGCTCTCGGCCTGACTCCGGAAATCGTCGACGACCTGCGCGAAACCCATTTCGGGATTGCCGAGGGGCGGACTCGCGACGAGCTGCGCCGGACGGATCCGGACGCCGTCGAGCGATTCCTCGAAGACCCGGTCGCCGGCGCGTTCCCCGGAGCCGACAATCCGGCCGAAGCTGCCGAGCGCGGCACCCGGGCGCTCCGCGAGATCGCCGCCCGTACCACCGGAACCGCGCTGGTCGTCGCGCACAACACGCTGCTGCGGCTCAGCCTGTGCCGGTTGCTCGGCATTCCGCTCGCCACCTATCGCACGGTATTTCCCCGGCTGGACAACGCCGCCGTCACCGAGGTGGAGGTGACCGGTGACCGAACTGCCCTGGTGCGCTTCAACCTCCCGGTGGACAAGGGATAATCACCGCATGCCGAGTGAAAAAACCGTCCCGCACTCCCGGGAGAGCCGTCAGCAGAGGCTGACCGACCACGTGTTCCACCACGGCTCGGCGACCATCGGCGAGCTGGTGGACCTGCTGAACGTCAGCATGATGACGGTGCACCGGGACATCGACGAGCTGGCGCGGCGCGGCCTGCTCCGGAAATACCGCGGCGGCGTGTCGGCCATGCCGTCCACGGTGTTCGAGAGCAACGCCGAGTACCGGCTGAACGCGAACGCCGACGCGAAGCGGCTGATCGCGATGAACGCGGTGGAGCACGTCGAACCCGGGATGTCAGTGCTGCTCGACGACTCCACCAGCGCCCTCGCGCTGGCCCGGCTGCTGGTGGACGTGACCCCGCTGACCGTGGCCACCAATTACCTGGCCGCGCTCGACGTGCTCAAGGGCGTGGACGAGCTGCGGCTGATCTGCATCGGCGGCGACTACTCGCACACCCACGATTCCTTCCTCGGCATGCAGAGCATCGAGGCGATCGAACGGCTCTCGGTGGACATCACGTTCGTGTCGACCTCGGCGATGACCACGCAGATGACCTTCCACCAGGAGCCCGAGATCGTGATGATCAAGCGGGCCATGCTGGCCAGCGCACGGCAGAAGGTGCTGTTGATGGATGCCAGCAAGATGTCGCGCACCGCGCTGCACCGGCTCACTCCGGTGGACGAGTACGACCTGCTGATCGTGGATCAGGACATCGATCCGCAGTACGCGGACGAGCTGCGCAGCCGGGTCACGGTGGAGATCGCGGAGGACATCGACTGAACGGGTTCATCTAACACTCTTGCCTGGGAACTTCACACGGTCCATGATATCTTCGATCTCGACGTCATGGAGGCGTGTATGAACGAGTCGGCAACAGCGGAGTTGTCCCCACCAGGCAGCGGCTTCAGCCGCCTGCTCACGCGCTGGGGTTTGCCCGCGCCCCTGTTCCTCGGCTATGTCGGCCTGCTCCTTTTCATGATCGGCGACGGCGTGGAATCGGGCTTCATCGCGCCGTACATGGCGGACAACGGGGCAGGCACCGAAATCAAGGCCTCGTATGTGATCACCGTGTACGGCGTCGCGGTGATGCTGGCCTCGTGGCTGTCCGGTGCACTGTCCGAGCTGTGGGGGCCGCGGCGCGTGATGCTGATCGGCCTGGCCATCTGGCTGGTGTTCGACGTGCTGTTCCTGATCCTCGGCCTCGCCGGCGGCAACTATCCGGCAATGCTGATCTGCTACGGCCTTCGCGGATTCGGGTATCCGATGTTCGCGTTCGGCTTCCTGGTGTGGATCACCGCGGTGGCTCCGGTCGCCCGGCTCGGCGCGGCGGTCGGTTGGTTCTATTTCGCCTTCACCGGTGGGCTGCCCACGTTGGGCGCGCTGGTTGCGAGCTTCACCAACCCCCTGGTCGGGCACTACGGCACACTGTGGGTGTCGGTTGTGCTGCTCGGCATCGGCGGGCTGGTGGCAGTGCTGGGCGTGCGGCAACGTACCGGTTACCGTCGACTCGCACCGCCCGAGGTGAAACCGGTGCAGAGCCTGGTGTCCAGCGTGTCCATCGCGTGGCGGAAACCGCGTGTGGGCATCGGGATGGTCGTGCGGGTGATCAACACCGCACCGGAATTCGGGATGCTGGTGTTCTTCCCGACGATCTTCATCTCACAGATCGGTTTCGGCGAGAGCCGCTGGTTGCTGCTGGTGTCGGTGATCTACGGGACGAACATCTTCTTCAATCTGATCTTCGGCGTGCTGAGCGACCGGATCGGTTGGCGCACCACCATCTTCTGGTTCGGCGCGATCGGCTGCGCGCTCTCGATCCTGCTGCTGTACTTCGTGCCGATCGCGATGGGCGCGCAGTACTACTGGCTCGCGCTGATCGTCGGCGCGCTCTACGGTGCGACGCTGGCCGGGTTCGTGCCGATCTCCGCGCTACTGCCGTCACTGGCGCCGGAGCACAAGGGCGGCGCGATGGCGTTGCTCAACCTCGGCGCGGGTGCGGCGGCCTTCGTGGGTCCGGCAATCGTGTCGTTGTTCCTTGGCCCGGCCGGGGCCGCCGGGGTGGTCATCATCTTCGCCGCGCTGTACCTGGTGGCAGCAGTACTGGTGCGATTCCTGAAACTGCCTGAGGAAACCGAGCAAGCGATTGCGGCGGACGGCAGCCTGCAAGAGGTCGGGCAGAAGGTCAGTACGACGTGAACGAACAGGTCACCATCGGCATCGACGTCGCGACCGCGGGGGTCCGGGCCTTCGCGGTGCGCGGCGGGTCGGTGCTCGCCACGGCGGCGGCGGCGTTGCCGCCTCCGGTGCGCTCCGGTGATGGCCGCAGCGAACAAGACCCGTCGGCGTGGTGGCCCGCGGTAACGGCCGCGGTGGCTGAGGTCACGACCGCCTTGCCAGGCCGTGGCGCAGAGGTCGCGGCAGTGTCGATCGCAGCGACCTCGGGCACGATCGTCGGGGTCGACGCGACCGGGGAACCGGTCACGCCCGCCTTGATGTACGACGACCGGCGCGGCGCGGACCACAACGCGAAGGCAGCGGAGCTGGGCGCGAACCGGTGGCATGCGCTCGGCTCCGGTGTCTCGCCGACCGCGGCGCTCGGACGGATCGCATGGCTGGCGGAACACACGGACGCGGTCGCCATCCGGCACACCGCGGACGTGATTGCCGCGAACCTGACCGGGCACGTGGTAGCCGCGGACTGGTCCCATGCGTTGAAGAGCGGCTACGACCCGCTGGCGGGTGAATGGCCGCACGAGGTGTTCGACGGACTGGGGGTTCCGCACACGATGCTGCCCACCGTGGTCGCACCGGTGAGCGTGCTCGGTGAGGTCTCGGTGGCGGTGGCCGGGCTGCCGGCTGGCTGCCTCGTCGTGGCCGGGATGACGGACGGCTGCGCCGGTCAGGTCGCCGCGGGCGCGGTGGAGCCGGGACGCTTCGTCGGCATTCTCGGGACGACGTACGTGCTGAAGGGCGTCACGGAGTCCCTTGTGCCGGATCCGACCGGGGTGATGTACAGCCACCGGCATCCGGACGGCTGGTGGCTGCCGGGCGGTGCGTCGAACACCGGTGGTGAGTCCGTTTCGGACACTGCCGGGCTGGCCGATCTCGACGCTGCCGCGACAGCGCGTGGACCGGCACGTATGGTGACGTTTCCGTTGCGGCGCAATGGTGAGCGGTTTCCGTTCGCGCACGGCGACGCGAAAGGGTTCATGGTCGGCGCCCCGGTCGATGACATCGAACTGCACCGCGCACGACTGGAGGGGGTGGCATTCGTCGAGCGGCTGGCGCTGGACCACCTGCGGCGTTTGGGGATCACGGTGCAGGGCCCACTGCTCGCCGCGGGCGGAGGAAGTCGAAGTCCACTATGGACGTCAATTCGAGCGACGGTCACCGGGCTGGCAATGCGGGTCGCGCCACACGCGGAAACCGGGTACGGCGCGGCGTTGCTCGCCGCAGCCGCCGTCTCGCCGGGTGGGCTGCGAGCCTTGCACGAGGATATGCCGGAAGGGTCGGTGGTCGAGCCACTGCCAGCTGAGGAGTCGGCAATGACGGCCTCGTACCACCGATTCTGCCGCGCACTGCACGACCGAGGCTGGATAGATGACGAGCTGTACTCGACCACCGTGAGATGACAGCACCAGAATCGAGCCGACGAGCGGCCAGCATCCGCGCCAGGGACGGGCCGGGCCAGGGGCGAGTCGAGTCAAGTCGGGTTGGGCTCGGTCGGGTCAAGTCGATGCGGTGTCGGTCGGCCGAAGGCGTGCGCCGACAGGCCGGCGGCGCCCAGGGCCTGACCGAGGTCATGTGGCGTTGGAGGTCATGTGGCGTTGGATCGGCGATGTTCAGCGCGCTGCCAAAGCCACATGTCGCCGAATTGACAGCGCCGAATTAGCGCCACGCCGAGGACAACCGGCACGTGGCACCTGGCCGACGCCGCACCCGGCCGAATCAACGACGCCCAGGGCAAAGCCGCATGCTGTGGGATCGTCGACGCCCAATGCGTCGAAAGCGGCATGGGCCGAGTCGGCGACGTATGGCGGGCGGGCGAAACCACGCTCAGTCGAATCGACGGCACACAACACACGACCCAAGCCGGGCTTGGTCGAATCGACGAAGCGCGACGTGCGGCTTTGTGAAACGCAGGCGGATCTGTGGATTGCGAAGTGTTTCCTCGAACGGGGCGAGGCTTCGATGGGATTCCGGCGCGAGTCGATGATCGGTCGCTGAGTGGGTTTCCGGGGATGAGGACTGGGCGTCGGCGGGGTCAGTGCCGCGGGTGCGCATCTGTGGTGGGTGACGGTGGGTCTGGGCGCGGCGGGACTGGGCAGGCAGGGGTGCGGCGCGTCGCGGGCACAGCGCCCCCCGGAAGCGCGGAGGCGCTAGGGCTGCGGCGGGCCGGGGACGGCAAACTTCGAGGCGCAGCGCGACGCGGGGCACGGTGGCCCCCGAGCCGCGGACACGCTCAGGCTGCAACGAACCCGAGACCCCCGACCTCAAGACCCAGCGCGACGCGGGGCACGGTGGCCCCCGAGCCGCGGACGCACTCGGGCTGCAACGAACCCGAGACCGCCGACCTCAAGACCCAGCGCGACGCGGAGCACAGCGGTCTTGGGGCGGGACGGGGGCGCAGCAGGCCTGGAGGCTTGGCAAGCGGCAAAGCGTAGCGGCCTGAAAGTGCGGCGACGCTGGAGGTTCGGCGGGGCGAAGGTTCCGCGTGCAAGAGCAGCACGCAGCGGGTCCGGAGGGCGCAGCGATCCGGAGGGCGCAGCGATCCGGAGGGCGCGGATGCGAGAGCTGCGGCGGGCCGTGAGGCGCAGCGGGCCTGGGGTGCCCGGCCCCCGGGGCGCCGGGAATGGGAACCGAGCCAGGGCCGGGAATGGGGAACCGGGGCCGGAGCCGGGGATGGGAGGGGAACCGGGTCGTGGCTGGAGACGGGGTCGGGGCTGGCTGGCGTGGTGGGCGGGTCGGGGGCGCTTGTGTTCGCGGTGTCAGGCGGTGGTTGGGGAGGTGTCGGCGGGGAGAGGTGCCTCGTCGGTGGTGGGTTGTGGTTCTTCGTCGTCTGGTGGGGTTAGGAGGCGGAGGGCTTCCTGGACTGCGTCGTTGGTGGCGGCGATGCGGTCCGCGACCTTGGTGCGCAGGGTGAGTGCGAGGGCGTGGTTTTCGGTTGCCTCGGTTTGCTTTTGGCGAGCGTCGGCCAATGCGGTTTCTGCTTCGGATTTCCTGATCGCTATTTCTTCCGAGGCGCGACGGTCGGCTTCGGCTCGGGCGGCGGCGGCCTTGGCTTCGGCGGCGGCGTCCGTTTCGGCTCGAGCGCGGGCGGCTTCCTCGTCTGCTTCGGCGCGGGCTCGGGCTGACGCCTCATCTGCTTCGGCTCGGGCGCGTTCGGCCGCGGCATCTGCCTGCGCGCGGGACTGGTCGGCGGCGGTGTCCGCTTCGGTGCGGGCGCGGGTTGCCGCGGCGTCCGCTTCGGCTCGGGCTTGCGCTGCCGACTCGTCAGCCTTGGCGCGGGCTTGGGCTGCGGCTTCATCCGCCTGGATTCGGGCAGCGGTGGCAGCTTCGTCTGCCTCGGTGCGGATGCGGTCGGCGGTCTGGGTGCGGGACCTGATCTCCTCATCGGCCGCCGCGGTACGGGTCGCGATGTCCTCATCAGCCGCCGCGGTGCGGGTTTCCAGGTCGGCCAGGCGGGTTGCGATGTCCTCGTCTGCGGCGGTGATGCGGGCTTGCAGTTCTGTCTCTCGGGTGTCCAGGGCGGTTTGGGTTTCGGTCAGCAGGCGTTGGCGTTCGGATTCCGCCTCCTTGGCCGCTTTGTCCGTGGCGCGTTGGGTTTCGTGGGCGTAGCGGTCTGCTTCGGCGCGGGTCGAGGTGGCGTCCGCCTCCGCGGCGGCTCGCAGGTCGGCTATTTCCTCCTCGGCCAGTTGCATCATCAGCCGGACGCGCTCGGCCATCGCGCCCGCGCCCGCTGGGCTCGAGCTCACCCGGACCAGGGCGGACTTCGCTTCCGAGAGCTCGTTCTGCGCAGTCGTCAGCGCCTTGGTCAGCTCGGCGACACTGGCCATCGCCTCGTCGCGACGGTGGGCTGTCTCCTGCTGTGCGCGGGACAGCTCGGCGATCCGTTCATCGACCTGACGCTGGTTGTAGCCCCGCATCGTGACGGCGAACGAGGCGCTCTTCGCAGCGGGCTCGGACTTCTCGGGCGCGACCATCGGGCCACCTTAGTGAGCAGGGGACCTTCCGCACGTACCGCCAAACGGCTGCATTACGAAGCGCAAGATCGGCCGTCACGCATGGCATCTTCCGGGCGCCCCGAAACGGTGAAAAGGCCGGGCCGTCCACCGTGCGCCGCGCCCCGGCCGGACACCGTGCCGCGGGTCGAATCCCACGTCAGCCGCGCGAACCGGGCAGAGCCGGCTGAGCAGGTCCTGCTCCGGTTGCGCCGGGCACGCAGGCTACCGTGCCGGTGAGCGACACGGGAGGGTCCGCGCATGCAGACGCACTGGCAGGTGTACGTCACCATGCCATTCATCGCGGCGCTGATCGGCTACGTCACCAAGCGGGTGGCGATCGAGATGATGTTCCGGCCGGTCGAATTCACCGGCATCCGCCCCTTCCTCGGCTGGCAGGGCGTGCTGCCTGCGAACGCCGAGCGGATGGCGAGCACCGCCACCGAAATGCTCACCGGCAACCTCGTGGACCCGCGGGAGATCTTCGCCAGGCTCGATCCGGTCCAGATCGCCAAGGAAATCGAACAGCCGCTGCTGCGCGTGGTCGAGGACGTGACCCGCGAGGTGATGGAGACCTACCAGCCCCGGCTGTGGGAAATGCTGCCCACCGGCGCACAACAGCTGCTGCTGAAACGCGTACAGGCGGAGGCGCCGCGGGCGATCACGAAAATCATGCGGGAGATCTCCGGGAACATCGAGGACGTTCTCGACCTCAAGCATATGGTCGTCACGAACCTGGTCCGCGACAAGGCACTGCTGAACCGGTTGATCCGGGACATCTCCCGGCCGGAAATGCGGTTCATCGCCAATTCCGGGATCGTGTTCGGATTCTTGCTCGGCTGTGTCCAGCTGCTCGTCTGGTGGCTCACCAAATCACCCCTCGTGCTGCCGCTGTTCGGTCTCGGCATCGGGTGGTTCACCGATTGGCTGGCACTCAAGATGATCTTCCTCCCGCGCTCGCCGAGACGGTTCTTCGGTCTCTACACCTGGCAGGGCGTGTTCCAGAAACGACGCGACGAGGTGGCCGCCGACTACGGCGACATGATCGCCCGCGAAATCATCACCGTGCCGAACCTGCTGGAAGCCGTGCTGCGGGGACCCAAATCGGACCGGCTGTTCAGCATGATCAGCCGGGAAGTGCAGAAGACCATCGACGCGCAGGCGAGTGTGGTGAAGCCGTTCGTCGCCATCGCCGTCGGCACCAAGCGGTTCCAGGAGATGAAACAGGCCGCTGCCGCGAAAGCCGCGGAGCGGGTGCCGGAGACCATCCGGCACGCCGAGCATTACGCGGTGAACGCACTGGACGTACGCAACACGATCGTGGACCGGATGCGCAGGCTCACCCCGCTGGAATTCGAACAACTGCTCCGACCGGCCTTCCGCCAGGACGAGTGGAAACTGATCGCGGTCGGCGCGGTGATCGGCGGGCTCGTCGGCGAGCTGCAGGCACTGCTGCTGCTCCACTGACCACGCCCGGCCAGGTGCGATACGGTTTGCCGAAGCGGGAGGGAGGCCAGGTGGACGCGGTCCTGGACGATCTCGCACAACACTGGCCGGTGTACGCGTCGATGCCGTTCATCGCCGCGCTGATCGGCTATGTCACCAAGCGCGTTGCGATCGAAATGATGTTCCGCCCGCTCGAGTTCACCGGCATCCGGCCGTTTCTCGGCTGGCAGGGCGTGGTGCCCAAGCACGGTGGTCGGATGGCCGCGATCGCGACCGAACTGCTCACCGCGAACCTGCTCGACATCAAAGAGGTCTTTGCCCGCGTGGACCCCGTGCTCGTCACCGGGGAACTGGAGCAGCCACTGCTGCGCGCGGTCGACGGCATCGCCCGCGAGGTGCTCGAAAAGCACCACCCCCGGCTGTGGGAGGTGCTGCCGACGATCGCCCAGGAAATGCTGATCAAGCAGGTGCAGTCGAGCACCCCGCAGCTGGTCCGGGAATTCCTCGACGAGGTCCGCGACCGCCTCGACGAGGTGCTCGACGTCCGGCACATGACCGTGGAACGGCTCACCCGTGACCGTGCGCTGCTGGTCCGGCTGATCCGCGAAACGTCCCGGCCGGAGATGACGTTCATCGCCCGTGCCGGCATCTTCTTCGGCTTCGGGCTGGGGCTGGTGCAGGCGGTGGTGTGGGCGTTCACCCGCGAACCCCTTGTGCTTCCGCTGTTCGGCGGCGCGATCGGACTGTGCACCGACTGGCTGGCGATCAAGATGATCTTCCTGCCGCGCGAGCCGGTGCGGCTTGGCCGGGTGATCCTGCAGGGCAAGTTCCAGCGGCGGCGCGCGGAGGTCGCCAGACAGTACGGCGAACTGGTCGCGAACGAGGTGCTGACCGTGCCGAACCTGCTCGACGCGCTGCTGCGCGGGCCGAAGTCCGACCGGCTGGTCGGCATGGTCGAACGCGCCGTCGGACATGCGGTGGACGCACAGGTGAGCGCGGCGAAACCGATGGTCACGCTCGCGGTGGGCACGCAGCGGTTGCAGGAGATGAAGCACGCCGCGGCACAGCGGGCGCTGGCCGAGCTGCCGCTCACCGTCCGGTACGCCGAGGGCTACCTGACCGAGGCGATGGACGTGGCGAAGATGGTGGAACAGCGCATGCTCGCGCTCACCCCGCTGGAGTTCGAGGGATTGCTGCGCCCGGCGTTCCGCCAGGACGAGTGGAAGCTGATCGCGGTCGGCGGCGTGATCGGGTTCGTCGTCGGTGAACTGCAGGTCCTGCTCATGCTCGGCTGAGTTTCGGGTGTTCCCGCACCGGCGCGGACCGCGGTGGCTACCGTGAACCCGTGTCCGAACCGCCTCAGCTGCCCGCCGTCCACGAGGCGTTCCTGCCTCGCGAGCACTCGCTGCACCGCCCCCGCCACGGTCGGCGGCAGCTGATCGCACTGGTCAGCGCGCTGCTGTTCTTCGCGACGCCGACCCTGCTGTGGGTGGTCGGGGTGCGCCCCGGCGAGATCGAGAACCACAAGCTGGCCGGCTTTCCCAGCCTGGCCGATGGCTTCCGGTTCTTCACCGGCCTGCCCGACTGGGCCACCGACCAGCTGTCCTTCCGGGCGGGCGCGATCGACGCCGCCGGCGGGATCAGCCGGGGCGTCTTCGGTGAGGAACCGCCGCTCGACCAGGGATCGGCGGCGAATTCCGGGCCGATCCCGGCGCCACCGCTGCAGCAGCCGGGCGCACCGAAGAACGGTCCGTCCGTGCCCAGCCTGCCGGGCACCAGCCAGGCCGGCTACCGCAACGTGGTGCAGGGCCTCGACGGCTGGCTCTACTACGGCTACGACGCCGAGGCGAAGTGTGCGCCCGCCCAGGACGTCGACACCACGATGAAGAAGGTCGACGAACTGCGCGCGGCCGTGGAGGCGTCCGGCCGGAAGTTCGTGTTCGTGGTGACGCCGGACAAATCGACGATGGTGCCGCAGTTCCTGCCCGCCAGCTACCCCGGCAAGGACTGCTCACAGGCCGCGTCGGCGAACGACTGGTACAAGATCACCACCGAAGGCCATTCCCTCGACCTGCGCCCGGAACTCGCCGCGTCGGCCGCCCGCGTCGGCAGGCCGATCTACGCACCCAACGACACGCACTGGCGGGACGAGGGCGGGCTGGTCCTCGCCCGCACGCTCGCCAACGCGGTGCGCCCCGGTGCCACCGACTCCTGGGTCTCCGCGCCGTCCGGCCAGTACGACGCGGTTGCCGATCTGCCGTTGCTGCTGGGCAAAACCGGCGTCAAGACCAACACGATGTACACCCTGCGACCGGACGGCGTCACCGACCGCGCGAGCGAGTTCCTCGGCAACATCGACCAGCCGGTGCACCGTTCGTCGCCGCCGTTGAGCGGCACCATCGACCGGCGCACGCTCATCTACGGCGATTCGTTCAGCCTGGCTTCGTCGCGCTACCTCGACGCGGCGTTCACGAACCTGACCTACCTGGCCTACTCGACCGAGAAGACCCCGCAGGCGCAGGCGGTGGACCAGTTCGTGAACTCCGAGGTGGTCGTGCTGCAGGCAGTGGAGCGCAACGTCTCGGGCGGACTGGTTCCGTTCACCGACGACGGCTTCATCAAGAGTGTGAAGACGGCGCTGGCCCAGCACCCGATCCGCTGACGGACCGCGCGAAGGACAAGACCGGGGTTCAGCCGACCGGCACGGGAGCGGTCTCGACGGTGTCCTGCGGGGTGCGCACGCCCCGGCTCCGGTCGCGGGCCCAGGAGATCGCCCGGCACACGAGGTAGATCAGGAACGAGATCGCGGTGACGAACGCGCTCACCGGCATGCCGGGGGCGAGCGACAACACGATGCCGCCGAGTGCCGCGACCTCGGCGAAGACCACCGAGAGCACGGTGACCCGCAGCGGGCTGGCGGTGACCCGGGCGGCGGCCGCAGCCGGCGTCACCATCAACGCGACCACCAGCAGCGATCCGACGATCTGCACGCTCAGTGCGGTCGACACACCGACGAGCAGGGCGAACAGCACGGTCAGCGTCTTCACCGGCACGCCCCTGGCCTCGGCCACCGCGCGGTCCACGCTCGCGAACAGCAGGGGCCGGTACACGCACGCCAGCACCGCCAGCACGGCGACCGCGGAGATCACCAGCGCGGTCAGGTTGGTGCTGTCCACGGTGATGATCTGTCCGGTGAGGATGCCGAACTTGTTTCCCGACCGTCCTTTGTAGAAAGACAGCAGCAGCACGCCCATCCCGAGCCCGAAGGACAGGATCACGCCGATCACCGAATCGCGATCGGCGTCGCGGGTGCCGAGGATGCCGAGCAGCAGTGCCGCGGCCACCGCACCGGCCAGCGCGCCGTACTCCACGCCGACACCGAGCAGCAGCGCACCTGCCGCGCCGGTGAACGCCAGCTCCGACGTGCCGTGCACGGCGAACGACATCCGGCGCATCACGATCAGCGGGCCGAGAATCCCGGCGACGAGCCCGAGCACCGCAGCGGCGATCAGCGCAGTCTGCACGCTGGGGAGAGCCGTGATCAGTTCCCAGGTCTTGGCGAAGTCGAACATGCCGTCCAAGGCTCAGCTCACTGCTTCCTGCTCGTGGTGATGCGGTTCGTCCTCGCACAGCGCGCTTTGCGCTCCGGCGATGTGGATCTGGCCGCCGACGCGCAGCACCTCGACCCTCGTTCCGTACAGCTGCGTCAGCGTTTGCGAGGTCATCACCTCGTCCGGCTTGCCGATCCGGAACTGGCCGTTGACCAGGTACAGCACCCGGTCGACGAACTGCAGCACCGGGTTGATCTCGTGAGTCACGAAGAGCACCGCGGTACCGGACTCACGGCGGCGCGCCTCGATCAGCTCACTCACTGCGCGCTGGTGCGCGAGGTCCAGTGACAGCAACGGCTCGTCGCACAGCAACACCGATGGATCACCGACCAGCGCCTGCGCAACCCGCAGCCGCTGCTGCTCGCCGCCGGACAACCGGCCGACGGACTGTTTCGCGTATCGCGTGCCGCCGACTGCCTCGATCGCCTCGTCGACCCGGCGCCGCCGGGCCCGCGTCCAGGGCAGCCCGGTACCCCAGCGGTGCCCGTCCAGCCCGAGGCCGACCAGGTCCACGCCGCGCAACGTCAGCGAATCGTCGATCGCGCGCTGCTGCGGGATGTAGCCGACCTCGCGGTTGGCGCCCCCCGGACGTCCGCCGGCGATCTCGACCGTGCCGGCAGACAGCCGCTGCACGCCGAGCAATGCCTTGAGCAGACTGCTTTTCCCGGACCCGTTCGGGCCGAGCACGGCGAGAAACTCCCCGTGCTCGACGTCGAGGTCCAGCCCGGACCACAGGGTGCGGTTGCCGAATGCCAGCCCGGCCCCGCGGATCCGGACCGCGGGGCGGGCCTCGGGCAGCGGGACGGACATCAGCTGTTCAGCGCCCCGGAAAGCGAGTCCACATCCTTGGTCATCCAGTCAATGTAGCCCTTGGCACCCGCAGGCAGCGTCTCGGCCACGTCGACCACCGGCACGCCCGCCGCCTTCGCTTCCCCGGCCACCTGCTCGGTCAGCGGGGTGACCGTCTGCACGTTGTTGATCAGCGCCTTCACCTGCTTGGTCTTGATCAGCTGGGTGAACTGGGCGACTGCGTCGGCAGGTACGTCGGTCTCGTTCTCCACCGCGTCCGAGAACGCCTTGGGGGTGGCGTCGGTGATCTTCGCGCTCTGCAAGAGGTAATGCGCGACGGGCTCGGTCACCACGACCTTGCTGCCCGGGTGCGCGGCCCCCACCTCGCCCGCCTTCTTGAGCAGACCGTCGATCTGCCCCTTGAACGTCTTGGCGTTGTCCGCGAAAGCCTGCTTCGACGACGGCTGGATCTCGCCGAGCGCAGTGGCGACCTGGTCCGCGACCTTCGCCACCCCCGGCAGGTCGTACCAGACGTGCTCGTTCTCGTCGCCGGTTGCCGCGATGTCGTAGGCGACCAGTTTCTTCGCGTCGGTGGACTCGCCGGTGAGCTTGGTGAAGAAGTCGTCGTAGCCACCGCCGTTGGCCAGCGTGAGCTTGGCGTCCTTCGCGGCGAGCGCATCGTCGGCAGTGGACTCGTACGAGTGCGGATCGGCCGACGGATCGTGGATGATCGAGGTGACCTGCACCTTGTCCCCGCCGATCGCGGACACCACGCTGCCCCACACGTCGGTGGCGGCGACCACCTTCACCTGTTCACCGGCGTTCGCCGCCGGGCTGGACGCGGAATCGTCCGCGGACGTGCCGGAGCAGGCTCCGAGCGCGAAGACGGACAAAGCCGAGGCGGCGGCGAGCACGGCTCTCGTGCGGCGGGAAGTCATCGGGGCACTCCTGATCGCTGGAATCGCTAATGGAAACCGTTGTCAGATTCACCTTACCCCATCCGAATGACCGCCCCCGCTCGACCGGGTGGCCACACCCCTGGTGATCACCCAGCGGATCGAGACGCTCACCACAGGGGTGTCGCTTCTGGAAACCGATCTGAACCGTTACGGTTTGCGGATGGGCCGTCCTATTCGCACCCGGAGGCAGGCGACACTGGCGTCGCTCGCGGCGGAGCTCGGGGTGTCCAGGACCACGGTGTCCAACGCCTACAATCGTCCGGACCAGCTGTCTCCCGAGCTGCGCAGGCGCGTGCTCGAGACCGCACGGCGGCTCGGTTACCCCGGCCCTGATCCGGTCGCCCGCTCGCTGCGCACCCGCAAGGCGGGCGCGGTGGGACTCTTGCTGACCGAAAACCTCTCCTACGCCTTTCGTGATCCCGCCGCCGTCGGGGTACTGGAAGGACTGGCGCTCGCCTGCGAGGACGCCGGAGTCGGACTGCACCTCGTGCCGGCCAGCCCCGGCCGGGAGGACCTCGCCGCGGTGCACCGCGCGGGCGTGGACGGTTTCATCGTCTACTCCGTGCCGGACGACGATCCGCACCTGGCGGCCGTACTGGAACGGCCGGTGCCCACGGTGATCATCGACCAGCCCCGGGTCGAAGGGGTGGACCGCGTCGGGCCGGACGACGCCGACGCGGTGAGCCGGCTCGCCGAACACCTCGTCGCACTCGGGCACCGGCAGGTCGGCATCCTCTGCATGCGCCTTGCCCGCGAACGCAACGACGACTTCGTCACCGCGGAGCGGCAGAGCAGCGCGCACTTCCACGTGCAGCGCACCCGGCTGGAGGCGCTGGCCACGGCGTTCTCCGCCGCCGGGGTCGACTGGGCAGGCGTGCCGGTGGTCGAGCGCTTCGACCACACGGTGGACGACGGCGCGTCGGCCGCCCGGCAGCTGCTCGATGCGTATCCGCAGGTCACCGCCCTGGTCTGCACCTCGGACATCCTCGCGCTCGGCGCGCTGGCCGAGGCGCAGCGCCGCGGACTGCGAGTGCCGCTCGACCTCACCGTCACCGGGTTCGACGGAATCGCCGAGGCCGAGCGGTCCGGTCTCACCACCGTGCACCAGCCGGTGCTGGAGAAGGGCAAGGTGGCCGGCAGACTGCTGCTCAGCTCGGCCGATCGGGTCGAGCCGAAGGTCATCACGCTGCCGACCGAACTGCGCGTCGGCCGCACCTCGGCGCCACCGCGCACGGTCGAGGAACCCTGGTTCGGCGGCTGAGCACGGTGATTTCGCGCCCATGGCATTGTGCCGATGGGTCCCGGCGGGTTCCATGGAACGAACCGCCCGCGTAGCGCGGGGAACGTGGCCGAAGGGTGACCATGACCTCCATCGACGTGCTGCTCAAGCGCAACCAGGAAATCGGCAACATCGTCCCCGGTGACCGATCCTCGCCGAAGCCCTCGCTGCAGGTCGCGATCCTCACCTGCATGGACGCCCGGATCCGGGTGTTCGAGATCTTCGGGCTGCTGCAGGGCGAGGCGCACGTGCTGCGCAACGCAGGTGGCGTGGTGACCGATGACATGATCCGCTCGCTCGCGCTCAGCCAGCGCAAGCTCGGCACCCGCGAGGTGCTGATCGTGCAGCACACCGAATGCGGGCTGTCCATGGTCACCGAGGACGATTTCAAGGACGAGCTGGAAACCGCCACCGGCCTGCGCCCGACCTGGGCGGTCGAGGCGTTCCGGAAGGTCGAGGACAGCGTGCGCACCTCGATCGAACGGGCCCGGCGCAGCGACTTCCTCCTGCACACCGACAACGTGCGCGGATTCGTCTACGACGTGAAGGCGGGGAGCCTGACCGAGGTCGTCTGAGACCCGTCGGTTTCAATGTCCGGGTGGCTGTGGACACCGACGCACTGATCGACTGGTTTGCCGAAGTCGGCCGGGACCTGCCGTGGCGGGAGCCGGACTGCTCGGCATGGGGCGTGCTGGTCAGCGAGATCATGCTGCAGCAGACGCCGGTTTCCCGGGTGCAACCGATCTGGCTGGAGTGGATGGCTCGCTGGCCGGTGCCCTCGGCGCTGGCCGCGGAGACCACCGGCGAGGTGGTGCGCGCCTGGGGCAAGCTCGGCTACCCGCGGCGTGCGTTGCGGCTGCACGCCGCGGCCACGGTGATCGCGGCCGAACACGGCGACGTAGTGCCGTCCGATGTGGACACCCTGCTCGGCCTGCCCGGCATCGGTGCCTACACCGCGCGTGCGGTCGCGGCGTTCGCCTACGGCAAGCGGGCGCCGGTGGTGGACACGAACGTCCGGCGGGTCGTTGCGCGTGCCGTGCACGGTGCGGGCGACGCGGGCCCGGCGTCGAACACCCGGGACATGGCCGACGTCGAGGCGCTGCTGCCGGCCGAGGACGCGCCGGCCGCGAAGCTGTCCGCCGCGTTGATGGAGCTGGGCGCGCTGGTCTGCACCGCACGTTCCCCGCGGTGCGCGGACTGCCCGATCCACGCCGGCTGCGCGTGGCAGCACAACGGCCGTCCCGAGTACACCGGCCCGGCCAAGCCGGTGCAGAAGTTCGCCGGCACCGACCGTCAGGTGCGCGGCCTGCTGCTCGACGTGCTGCGCGGCAGCGAGGGCCCGGTCGAGAAAACCCGGCTGGATCTGGTCTGGCACGAGCCGGGCCAGCGTGACCGGTGCCTCGACTCGCTGCTGGTCGACGGGCTGCTGGAGCAGACCGCGGACGGCCTGTTCGCCCTCCCCGGCGAGCACTGACGCGGTAGGACGAAAGTCGGTAACAAGTTGTCATGATCTTGTCACCGGGATAGTTTTCCCCCGTCGCAATTCCGGCGAAGGGGATTCGCATGGGGGAAGCAACGCGTCGCGCCGTCCTGAAGGGCGGGCTCACCGTCACCGCCGCCGGAGCACTGGGGCTGGCCGCGGCCGGCAGTGCGAACGCGGCCGTCGAAGCACCGGACATCCACCCGACGAGCGAGTGGAACGCGCGGGCAGCCGGCGGCGCGATCGTGGTGGAGAACCACAAACCGACCTATATCGTGGTGCACCACACCGTCGACCCCGGCAACAACACCGACTACTCGCTCGCGCACGCGCTGCAGATCTCGCGCGACATCCAGAACTTCCACATGGACACCCGAGGCTGGATCGACACCGGGCAGCAGTTCACGAACAGCCGTGGCGGCTATGTGACCGAAGGACGGCACCGCAGCCTCGAAATCCTCCGCGGCGGCACCCAGCACGTGCAGGGCGCGAACGTGGCCGACCACAACAGCGAATGCCTCGGCATCGAGAACGAGGGCCTGTACAGCACCGTCGACGTGCCGGATGCGCTATGGGACTCCCTGGTCAAGCTGATCGCATACATCGCCGACCAGTACGGCATCACCCCCGAGTTCATCAAGGGCCACCGCGACTTCAACTCCACCGAATGCTGCGGCCAGGTCCTCTACGACCGGCTGCCGGAGCTGCGCACGGCCGTGGGACAGCTGCTCGGCGTGGCCGCCACCCGCGCCGACGCACCGGAGTGGCCGCTGCTCAAACCGGGCGACACCGGCCCCAAAGTGGCAACCGCACAGCGCTTCCTGCGCACAGCCGGTTTCGCGGTGCCGACGGATGGCGTGTTCGGCAAGGCGACCGCACAGGCCGTCGCCACGGTGGCCCGCGAGCACGGCCTGTCCCGCGACAGCTGCACAGCCGCGCGGGCTGCCGACGAATCCGGCTTCCTCGGTTCGGACGTCTGGCCTCTGCTCGTGCCGGCGGACCGCTCGACGGCGGCGTGGCGCCGCGAGCTGGCCCGCTGACCGGGGGCGCCTCACGTGTGCCAGCGAGGGCGGCACACGTGAGGCGTCACAGGCCGGACAGGAAGGCCTCCACCGCACCACGGTAGGTCTCCGGCGCCTCGGCGTGCGGCAGGTGCGCAGAACCGGGCACGACGAGGTGCGTTGCACCGGGCACCCTCGCCGCCACCTCGGCCTGCTGACCCGCGGGCATCGCGGTGTGCTCGCCTTCGATCAGCAGCAGCGGGCAGCGGATCTGCTCCACAGTGGACCAATACTCCCTCCGGCCCCATTCGGCCGCGATCTCGTAGAGGTCGGTGAGGTCGGCGATCAGGTGGTAGCCGTCTTCGCGTTCCTCGACGCATTCGATGAAGTAGTCGCCAGCGGCACCGAAGAACTCCCGCACATGGGCCAGTGATTCGAACGGCACCGGCCAGCTCTCGAAGTACCCGCGCCAGGTCTCCACGGTGCGTCCGCGCTGGTCCGGCGCGAAGTCCTCACTCACCACCGCGCGGACCAGCTCCGGATGCTTCGCCGCGGTGGCCCACGCGTGCAGTCCGCCCATCGAATGGCCGATCAGCACCGACCGGCCGAGCCCGGCCAGCACCTGCGCGACGTCGTCGGCGAACTGCTCGGTGGTCCACGGCCCGGTGTGCGGTGCCCGGCCGTGCCCACGGGCATCGAGGCCGTGCACGGTGCCGTAGCGCCGGAGCCACTGCGCGACCGGCCACCAGGTCCGCGCCCGGCCCATCAGCCCGTGCAGCAACAGGATCGACACGCCCGTTGCCCGGTCCCCGCCGAAGTCGATCAGGCCTGGTCGCACTGGTCCTCCTGGGTTTCGTCCGGCTCGCTGCGACGCGGAAGACTCTAGGGTGAACTTCATGCCCAGCCGCCGAACCGCCGCCCTCATCCTCACCGGCGTGCTCGCGCTGTCCGGCTGCAGCACGGACGATCCGCCGCCGATGCACCCCGCTCCCGGCGCGATCGGAGGGGGCGATCCCTACTACCCGGACGACGGCAACGGCGGTTACGACGCACTCGACTACCAGGTGGGAGTGGGCTACGACCCGGCGAGCGGGCACCTCGACGGCGACACCACCGTCACCGCGAAGGCGACCCAGGACCTCAGCCGATTCGACTTCGACCTGCGTGGCCTCGACGTGGCGTCGGTGGAAGTGGACGGGAAACCGGCGAAATTCAGCCGGGAGAAGGAACACGAATTGGTGGTCACGCCCGCCGAACCGGTGCGGTCCGGATCGGCCTTCCGCACCCGCGTGCGCTATTCGGGTGATCCGGAGAAGACCGCGCACTCGGGTGGCAGTGAGAACGGGTGGAGCCGCTCCGCGGACGGCGGCGCCTACCAGGTCGGCGAACCGCATTCGGCCTCGTTCTGGTATCCGGTCAACGAAACCCCGCGCGACAAGGCGACCTTCACCGTCACCGCACACGTGCCGGCAGCCTGGACGGTGGTCTCCAACGGACGACAGCAGGGCAGCACGACGAAGGACGGCAAGACCACCACCACGTGGCAGGAATCGGACCCGGTGGCGAGTTACCTGACCATGATCGCGATCGGCAAATTCACCGTGCAGCGCGCCACCCTGCCGGACGGCACACCGGTGGTGTCCGCGTACGCGCCGGGCGCCGAGGCCCACGAAGCCACCGGCGACCGGCTGCCGGAAATCCTCTCGTTCCTGGAAAGCAAATTCGGCCCGTACCCGCAGAGCGCCGCGGGCGGGGTCTACCTCGACGAGGACATCCACTTCTCACTGGAGACGCAAACCCGCCCGACCTACGCGAAATGGGCGGAAATGCCCACACTGGTACACGAGAACGCACACCAGTGGTTCGGCGATTCGGTCTCCCTCGATTCGTGGTCCGACATCTGCCTGAACGAGTGCTTCGCCTCCTACGCACAATGGCTGTGGTCCGAACGCGAGGGCCACGACCTGGACGAGCAGTATCGCACGGCGGTGGAGATCACCAAGGCCAGCACGGATTTCTGGGGCCGGAAGCTGGTCGGCATGGGCGTGGGGCACGAGTTCGAGGCGGTGTACGACAAGGGCATCCTCGCCGTGCACGCACTGCGCCGGGAGCTGGGTGAGGCGGCGTTCTCGAAACTACTGCACGAGTGGACCACCGAACACCGGCACGGCAACGCGAACTGGGCGGATTTCGAAAAGCTCGTGTCACAGGTGGCCGGACGCGATCTGAGCGGCTTCCTCACCGACTGGTTCCACGGCACGAAACTGCCTGCGGACGCCGACCTCTACCCCGGCTCGCTGCGCCCGTGACCTATTCGGCCGCCTGCGGAAGCAGGGCCGGCTCGTCCGGCAGGGTGAGCCCGTTGACCACCGAGGACGCCGTGCGCATCAGCAGCCGTTCGGGCAGGATCCGCATCGCCCGCAGTGCCCAGCGCTGAGCGACGACACCGAGCTGGTTCTTCGGAATTGTCGTGTTCGCGTTGTCGCGGCCCATCTTCTGGGTGGCAAGAACCCACGACCGCAGGCGGCGTTCGTACGCGGCGAAGGCAGCGGCGTGGTCCCCGTTCGCCCGCACCAGCTCGCCAGCGAGCACGTACGCAGCGACGAGGGCGAGGCTCGTGCCCTGACCGGCCGAAGGCGAGGCGCACGACGCGGCGTCGCCCAGCAGCCCGACGCTGCCGCGGGACCACTTGTCGATCTGCACCTGGCTGCACGAATCGAAGTAGAAGTCCGGTGCGTCGATCTGCTCGACGAATTTCGCCGTCTCCCAGCCCATTCCGGCAGTCCGGGCGCGGACGAGGTCACGCTGGGCATCGGCGTCGCGGTAGTCGTAGTCGATCTCGTCCGCGCGGAAGGCGACGAACGCCATGAAGTTCTGGTTGTCGTTGATGGTCCGCACCCCGGACGCGCGGCCCGGCTCCAGGTACCCGAGCGACCAGTTCTCCAGGCCGAGGTGGTTGCGCGCGGTCCAGAACGACAGGTACATCCCGCAGTGCTGCAGCGGAACGTCGCCGAACAGGAGCTTCCGCACGCCGGAGTGCACGCCATCGGCGCCGACCACCACGTCGTACACCCGCGGTGAGCCGGACTGGAAGCTCACGTGCACGCCGTCCGGCTGCTCGTCCAGCGCGGTGATCCGGTCGCCGTAGACGTATTCGACACCTTCCTTCGTCGCGTCGAGCAGCACCCTGGACAGATCGCCGCGGAGGATTTCGATCTCCGCGATCATGCCGTCGCCGCCGAACTGGTCCACCGTGATCGAGGTGAGCCGCCGCCCTGCGGCATTGACCAGCGACAGGCCGCCGGTGTCCGTACAGGCCGCCCGGACCTCCCGGTCCAGCCCCATCCGCCGCACCACTTCCTTGGCCACCCCGCGCACGTCCACGGCCTGGCCACCAGGCCGCGGCGACGGCGCACGCTCGACCACGGTGACCTCCGCCCCGTAACGACGCAGCCAGAACGCCAGAGCCGGACCCGCGATGCTCGCGCCCGAAATCAGTACCCGCATGAGAACCCCCGTTGCTTCGTCCGCCTTGGTGAGGGTAACAGTCATTTGATAGACACTGCCACTTTTTTGCCGCCAGTAGGCTGGGGGCATGGCAGTGGTGAAGATCAACGCAATCGAGGTCCCCGAGGGCGCAGGCCCGGAGCTGGAGAAGCGGTTCGCCGCGCGGCTGCACTCGGTGGACCAGCAGGCCGGCTTCCTCGGCTTCGAGCTGCTCCGCCCGATCGCGGGCGAACAGCGCTACTTCGTCTACACGAAGTGGGAGACCGAGGAGCACTACCAGGCGTGGGCAGGCGGCCCGGCACGCGAAGCACACGCGGGCGAGCGCAAGAGCCCGGTCGCTTCCGGGGCGAGCCTGCTGGAATTCGAGGTCGTGCAGGCGTCCAAGCCGGGTGAGTGACGAGCTCACCCGCGCGGCCGAGCTGATCCACGGCGCCGGCGCACTGCTCGTGTGCGCCGGCGCCGGGATGGGCGTCGATTCCGGATTACCGGATTTCCGCGGCGGTGCAGGCTTTTGGCGGGCCTATCCGCCCTACGCCGGGCTCGGGCTGCAGTTCGAGGAACTGGCCGATCCCCGGCATTTCGCCGACGATCCGGAACTGGCCTGGGGTTTCTACGGGCACCGGCTCGCGCTCTACCGCACGACCGTGCCGCACCGCGGGTTCGGCCTGCTGCTCGAATGGGGCCGCGCGAAACCCGGCGGCGTGCGCGTGTTCACGTCCAATGTGGATGGCCAGTTCCAGACGGCCGGATTCGACCGGGTCACCGAGGCGCACGGCTCGATCCACCACTTGCAGTGCTGCGCCGGCTGCACCAGGGAGATCTGGCCTGCCACCGGGGTTTCGGTGGACCTGGACGAGACGACGATGCGGGCCCGCCCGCCGCTTCCGTCCTGCCCGCGCTGCGGTGGCCTCGCCAGGCCGAACATCCTGATGTTCGGCGATTCCGACTGGGTTCCCGACCGCACCCAGGTGCAGCTGGACGAGCTGACCGGATGGCGCCGGGCGCACCGCGATCTGGCGGTCGTCGAGCTGGGTGCCGGCCAGGCGGTGCCGACCGTGCGCCGGTACGCCGAGCTGGCCAGCGCCGCGAACGGCGCGCTGATCCGGATCAACCCGCGCGAACCGCAGGTCCGGCACGGTCGCGGCATCTCGATCCCGGCAGGCGCGCTGGCCACGTTGACCGAGCTGGCCTGAGCGGTCAGGGCAGCTGGATCTCGGCGTACACCGCCCGGTGGTCGGTGCCGGGAACGTCGAGCACCCGGTAGTCACGCACCGCAACGCGGCGGTCGACCAGCACGTGGTCGAGTGGCACGAACGGGACGAACGTCGCAGGCCAGGTCGGGTTCAGGCCCGCACCGCGGGTTTCGGCCGCGTCGAGGTAACCGCGGGAGAGCACGGTGCGCAGTGCGGCGTGGTCGAGGGTCGCGTTGAAATCGCCTGCCAGCACCCGCAGGCCGTGTTCCCCGGCAGCCCGCGACAGGTCCCGCAGCTCCTGCTCCCATCCGTCGAACCCGACGTCCGGTGAACGCGGGTGCGCTGCCACCACCTCCAGCTCGGCACCGCCACCGAGATCGGCGTCCGCACCGGGCTGTTTCGCCGCGGAGCCGCCGGCGTAGTCCTGCTCGGTGAGCGGAAACCGGGACACGATGCCGGAACCGGAGGCCCCGCTCGCCGGGTGCAGCACGCGGTAGCGCAGCTCGTCGAACAGCCCGGCTCGCGCCAGCCCGGACACCACCGCCGGGGTCAGCTCCAGCAGGTTCAGCACGTCCACCCGGTTCTGCCTGACCAGCCGCACGACCGTGCCCGGATCGGCCTGGCCGAGGTACAGGTTGGCGGACATCACCCGCACCGTCCTGCCGTGCGCCTCGGGCTGGTCGTCGGGCACCACCCGCGGCAGCACGAACACCACGAGCAGCACCACCATCCCCAGCGCGACCCCGCCGAACCACCAGCGGTGCAGCAGCAGCGCGAGCGCACCGAGCAACGCGCCGTAAACCGCCACGTACGGCGTGAGCGACAGCAACGCGGTCAGGTACCAGCCGCCACCGTCGTAGCCGATCGTGCGCAGCACGGTGACCACCAGCAGAGGCACTCCGGCGAGCAGCAACAGCCCCGTGACCACCTGGTTTCGCCGTTTGGCGTGGATCACCATGGGCCCGAGTATGCCGGGGGCGGACCGGCACGGACGGGAGGGGACGAACTCCTCCACCAAACCTGCACGAAGTACTGACAGCACCGTGTCAGCGCGCTGTGCGTGTCCTGCCAGGTCGGCCGTCCACTGTGTTCGACGAAGCGACGAGGAGGAGGAACCAGCGATGTCGCACGCGATCCGGGCCGAAGGCCTGGTCAAGCGGTTCGGGGAGACCAAAGCGCTGGACGGGGTGGATCTGGAGGTGCCCTTCGGGCACGTGGTGGGGGTGCTCGGGCCGAACGGCGCGGGCAAGACGACCGCGGTTCGCATCCTGGCCACCCTGCTGAAACCCGACGCCGGGCACGCCACGGTCGGCGGGTACGACGTGGTGCGCGACCCGGTGCGGGTCCGCGGGATGATCGGGCTCACCGGCCAGTACGCCTCGGTGGACGAGGACCTGAACGGCACCGAGAACCTCATCCTGCTCGGGCGGTTGCTCGGCCTGTCCCGACCGGACGCACGGGCCCGCGCGAAGGAACTGCTGGCGCGGTTCGAGCTGTCGGACGCGGCCAAACGGCCGATCCGCACCTATTCCGGTGGCATGCGCCGTCGGCTGGACCTGGCCGCGAGCCTGGTCGGCAGGCCTGCGGTGCTCTACCTGGACGAGCCGACCACCGGGCTGGATCCACACGCCCGCAACGAGGTGTGGTCCGTGGTGCGTGGCCTGGTCGCCGACGGTGCGACCGTGCTGCTCACCACCCAGTACCTGGAGGAGGCCGACCAGCTTGCCGACCGGATCACGGTGTTCGACCACGGGCACGTGGTCGCCGACGGCAGGGCCGACGAACTGAAGCGCCGGGTCGGTGGCCAGACCGTGCAGGTCCGGCCGAGTTCGACGGCGGACCTCGACGCGGTCGCGCGCATCCTCGGCGAACTCACCGGCGTCGTGCCCAACCGGGACAGTGCGAGCGGGCTGCTCACCGCGCCGGTGTCCGATCCGGTGCTGCTGTCCACTTTGGTGCGCAAGCTCGACGAGGCAGGCATCACCTCCGACGAACTGGCGCTGCGCCTGCCGAGCCTGGACGAGGTCTTTCTTTCCCTCACCGGGCACCCTGCCGAAGAGTCCATTCCGGACCGTCCACTGGAAGGGAGCCTCCAGTGACCACGCTGACGATGGACCCACCCCGCAGGATCAGCCTCGACCTTGGCACCCGACATGCGTTTTCCTTGGCGTGGCGGGGAATACTGAAGATCCGCAAGAACCCCGAGCAGCTGGCCGACGTGACGTTGATGCCGATCGTCTTCCTGCTCATGTTCACCTATCTGTTCGGCAACGCACTCGGCGGCTCGATCGAGGGCTACCTGCAGAGCCTGGTGCCGGGGGTGCTCGCGATGAACATCCTGCAGGCCTGCCTGACCGTCGGCACCCAGCTGAACACCGACGTGACGAAGGGCGTGTTCGACCGGTTCCGCGCCATGCCGATCGCACGTTCGGCACCACTGGTCGGCGCGGTGCTCGCGGACATCGTGCGCTACCTGGTGTGTCTCACCGTGCTGATGATCGTGGCGACGGTGATGGGGTACCGGATCCAGACCGGACCGGCGCAGTTCATCGTCGCGATCCCGCTGGTGATCGCGTTCGGCCTGTGCTTCTGCTGGGCGTCGGTGTTCGTCGGCATGCTGATGAAATCCCCCGGTGCGGCGCAGGGGCTGATGTTCGTGTTCGTCATGCCGCTCACCTTCGGCAGCAACGTCTTCGTGGCCACCTCGACGATGCCGGGCTGGCTGCGGGCATGGGCGGACATCAGTCCGGTGAGCTTCCTGACCAATGCGTTGCGCGGCCTGCTCAACGGAGGTCCGGTGGCCGGTCCGCTGGCAGGCGCACTGGCCTGGATGGTCGGCGCCGTGGTGGTGTTCTTCCCGTTGGCAACCTGGGCCTACCGCCGACGGGTCTGAGTGCGTCCTTCCACGGGGGTGGGGACGCTGCGGGTGAGTGCCTCGGTGCCGGTTGGGGACCGGCACCGAGGCACTCACCCGTCACCGGTGCCGCTCATTCACTGCTGTCCAATTCGGACATCAGCTGGTCGATGACTTCCGCCCTTGGCACCCGGCGCGCCTGCGCGGAAAGCTCTTCGAAACGTGCCGCACCCAGTTCCCGGCACAGGTCTTCGATCAGCTGCCGGACTTCCGGGCTGCCGAGGTCGAGCCGTCCGCGCACCACTGCGGTCCAGGCCAGCAGCCGGGTCGCTTCCGCAGGCCGGTCCTGCAGGTACCGGATCCGCGCGAGCACCTCGAGGGATTCGGCGAGTTCGGGGATGTCGGAGCGACGGCCGGCCGCGCGCAGTGCACCGAGCGCGGACGCCTCGGCCTCGTCCGGCTTCTGCTCGGCAATCAGGAGATAGGATTCGACCCGGGCAAGCCATTCCGTCTCGATCCCCTCGGGGAACGGCCAATCCGCCTGCGCGGCAAGGATCTCCCGGCAGATCTCCCGGACCTGCGCGGTTTTTCCCTCCCGTTTCAGCACTTCCACCTGCCCCAGCAGCAGGATCACCCGCAGCTGCCCGCTGCCGTCGGCCTCGACGTACCGTCGGGCGGCCGCCAGCTCGCGCCACGCTCCCGCCTGGTCACCGGCTCGCGAATGTTCGACTGCCAGCCGCCACCACTGCTGCACCACGTCGTCGTGGGAGCGCAGTTCCAGTGCCAGCCGCAGACCCTCGTGGTACGCGGCGAGCGCGCCGGCGTGATCACCGCCCTGGGACAAGTCCGACGCGCGGAAACTGTGCGTCATGGCGAGCCCCCAGCGGTCGCCGACCTCGCCGAACCCCGCATGCGCGCGTTCCCGTGCCGCGGCGGCAGCAGCCAGATCACCCTCGTCGGCGAGCAGGAAGCTTTCCGCCCAGTGCCCGGCGGCCCGCCCCCACGGGTCCGCCCCGTCGACCGCCCGCCGGATCTCCCGGAGCGCGAGGTCCCGGCGCCCGCCGAAGTAGGCCACGATCGGCAGGGTCACCGCGAGCCAGTGGTTGCGCTCGACTGCCCCGGTGCGCACGCAGTCCTCGACCAGATCCGCCACATCGGATGAACCGGACGACTGCCCGACGGACCGCAACATGAACAGACCCACCCGTAAGCAGGCCGCGACGTCCGGCGGCAGCTGGTCGCCGAGCGCGAGCACTTCGTCCATAACGGACCCCACACGGCCGGCCTGCCCGAGCACGGTGAGGTACCAGAACATGCCGAACAGCAACCGTCCCGCGGAGAGCCCGTCCCCCTCGTCGATGGCCACTCGCAGCGCGGCGTTCAGATTGTCGTTCTCGGCATCGAAAACCGCGATCGCGGCGAGCTGATCCCTGGTGCGCAGCAACGGTTCGGTACGCTCGGCCAGTCTGACGTAGTAGGCGACCATCGAGGCACGGAACCGATCCCGCTCACCGGATTCGGCAAGCCGGTCGGCGGCGTAGACGCGCAGCGTCTCCAGCATCCGGTAGCGCGCACCGACGGTATCCACAATGGACTTCTCGATCAGTGAGCCGAGCACGTACAGCACGTCTGCGGCAGGCAGCTGCTCGTCCGCGCAGACCTGCTCCACCGCCTCCTCGTCGAAGCTCGACGCGAACACCGCCAACCGGGCCGCGAGCCGGAGTTCGGACTCGGTCAGCAGGTCCCAGCTCCACTCGACCACGGCACGCAACGTGCGCTGGCGGGGCAACGCGGTCCGGCTGCCGGAGGTCAGCAGGCGGAACCGGTCGTCGAGCCGTTCGGCGATCTGCCCTGCGCTCATCGAACGCAGCCGCGCCGCGGCCAGCTCCAACGCCAGCGGCATCCCGTCGAGCCTGCGGCAGATCTGCGTCACCGCATGCACAGTGGACCCGTCGAGGCGGAAACCGGGGCTCACGGCCGCCGCTCGGTCCAGGAACAGCCGCGCGGAGTCGAGGGCGCCCACCTCACTGGGCAGCGCATCCGCCTGCGGCACCGGCAGCGGACCGAGCGGGCACAGCGCCTCACCGGTGATCGCGAGCGGCTCCCGGCTGGTGGCGAGCACCCGCAATCCGGGCACCCGGTGCAGCAGGTCGTCCACCAGCCGGGCCGCGGTGTCGATCACGTGCTCGCAGTTGTCCAGCACCAGCAACGATTCCGCACCGGCCAGCGCCTCCACCGCGTGCTCGACCAGGTCCACCGGACGGCGCAGCACTTCGGTCTCGGTCACCCGCACGTCGCGGACTTCGAGCGCGGTGAGCAACGACCCGAGCACATCGGCAGGGTCGCGTACCCCGGCGAGCGGCACGAACCACACACGGCCACGCGCATGTGCGGGATGCCGCGACGCCGCCTCGGTCGCGAGCCGCGTCTTACCCGCCCCACCCGGGCCGACCAGCGTCACCAGCCGTGCGCCCTCGAGCAGTTCGGCCAGCAGCTTCAGCTCGTCCGTCCGGCCGATGAAGCTGGTCAACCGCGGTGGCAGCCGATCGACCACCGAGGCCGCCACGGCGAACTCCCCGCGTAACACGCGCAGGTGTACTTCCTGCAGCTCCACGGACGGGTCCACGCCGAGTTCGCCGGCAAGGGTCTTGCGGACGGTCTCGTACGCGGCGAGTGCGTCGACCTGCCGCCCAGCCGCGCTCAGCGCCCGGATCCGCAGACCGGCCAGCCGTTCACGCAGTGGTTGTGCCTGTGCGGCGGCGGTCAGATCGGCCAGCACCTCGGCGTGCCGACCCAGCCGAAGCTCGGCTTCGAACCAGTCCTCCGCGGCCTCCGCGCGCAGATCCTCCAGCCGCCGCGCGGGCGCGGCGGCGAACGACGCGTCGAGCACATCCGCGAGCGCGGCACCGTGCCACAGGTCCAACGCACCACGCAGCACCTCGGCGGCTCGTAAGTCCCGCCCAGCGCCCAGCTCACGGCGGCCCTCGGCGGCCAGCTGCTCGAACCGGTGCGCGTCCACCGCCTCGGCGGGCACGGCGAGCCGGTAACCACCCGATCCGGACTCCAGCCCGGCACCGGCCTGCCGCAGCGCCCGGCGCAGCCGGGAGACCAGGGACTGCAGCGCGTTGGCGGCGTCGGCAGGCGGATCGTCGCCCCAGAGACCGTCGATCAGCACTTCGGCCGGCACCGAGCGGCCCGCGTCCAGCGCGAGCCGGGCCAGGAGCATGCGGAGGCGGGCACCGCCGATGTCGATCAGCGTGCCGTCGTCCCCAGCCGCTCGCAGCGGACCAAGCAGCGCCACGTGCACGGCTCCAGCTTTCCAGACGACGGCTGAGAGCGGGCACCGCCCGACGGAAGTGTGGACTTTCCGGACATTTCCCCTTCGGCCGATCACCGCGGCGAGCCGGAACGATACGTTGCGGGGAACCGGACAGACAGGAGTGCCCATGCGCGCACCGAACCGCTGGCACCGCTCCGCGGTGACCGGCGCCGCCACGCTCGCCGCACTGAGCCTGGCCACCGGCGTCGCCTCCGCAGGCCAGGACAGCTGGGGACAGCCGACGCCAGGCTCGGACGGCGCCGGCGACAGCTACTACCCGCAGGACGGCAACGGCGGCTACGACGTGGCCGACTACCAGCTGAAGGTCACCTACGCACCGGACAGCCACCAGTTGACCGGTCTGCAGACCATTTCGGCCCGCGCGACCCAGTCGCTCAGCTCGTTCGACCTCGATCTCAAGGGCCTCACCGTCGACTCGGTCAAGGTGAACGGGGTGCCCGCGAAGTTCGCGCGCACCGGTGACCACGAGCTCGTGATCAGTCCTGCAACGGCACTGCCGAAGGGGCTTCCGTTCCGCACCGAAGTCGCCTACCACGGCGTGCCGGCGCCGATCGACGATCCGTTGCTCGGCGAGAACGGCTGGCAGTTCGCGAAGTCGGGTGGCGCGTTCGCGGCCGGGGAGCCGAAGTCGGCGTCCACCTGGTACCCGGTGAACGACACTCCGCGCGACAAGGCCACGTTCCACCTGGCCATCACGGTCCCGGACGAATGGGGTGTGATCGCCAACGGAAGGGAGACCGGGTCGTACCGGACTGCCGGGGGCACCACGCACGTCTGGGCGGAGAACACGCCGGTGGCGCCGTACATGACCACCGTCGCCATCGACAAGTGGACTTTCGACCGTCAGCAGCGCAAGGACGGCACGCCGATCGTCAGCGCGTTCGCCCCGGGAGTGCCGGATTCCACCAAGCAGGCCGAGGCGCGGCTGCCGGAAATCCTCGACTTCCTGGAATCGAAGTTCGGCAAATACCCGGTGGACGCGGCGGGCGGCATCTTCCTCGCCGAGCCGATCGGCTTCTCGCTGGAGACGCTGAGCCGTCCGATCTACTCCGGACAGGCGGGCGACGTCAGCACGATCGTGCACGAGAACGCGCACCAGTGGTACGGCGACACCGTGGCCGTGGACCAGTGGAAAGACGTGTGCCTCAACGAGTGCTTCGCCTCGTACGCGACCTGGCTGTGGGATCAGGCCAAGGAAGGCGTCAACCTCGACGACCAGTACCGCGAGGAGGTCGCCTCGGCCAGCGACCGGTTCTGGAGCGGCAAGCTGTACGACATGGGTCCTGGCAACGAGTTCACCTCGGTGTATTCGAAGGGTCCGCTCGCCCTGCACGCGCTGAGCAAGGTGCTGGGACAGGCGGCCTTCGACCGGGTGCTCAAGACCTGGCCGGCGTTGCACCGCAACGGGAACGCGAACATGCAGGAGTTCCAGCAGTACGCGGAGTCCGTGTCGCACAAGGATCTGCAGGGATTCTTCGACGCGTGGATCTACGGCGCGGGCAAGCCCGCCGAGCAGTACCTCTACCCGGGTGATCTGAAACCGTCCGCATGAGCGCGGTGCTGCTGACCGGATTCACGCCGTTCGACGCTGCGACGACGAATCCTTCCTGGCAGGCGGCTTCGCTGGTGGCGTCGCGCCGGAACGACACGGTGGCAGTGGAACTGCCCTGTGCGTTCGGCGCGGCGCTGCCGGCACTGCGCACCGCGATCGAGCGGCACCGGCCGGCACTGGTCGTGTGCAGTGGGGTGGCGAACCGGCGGCGCGAGGTGACCCCGGAGCGGGTGGCGATCAACGTGATCGACGCCCGGATCCCGGACAACGCCGGTGTGCAGCCGGTCGACGTGCCGGTGGTCGAGACCGGCCCGGCGGCCTACTTCAGCACGTTGCCGGTGCAGGCCGTGGTGGCCGCGATCCGGTCGGCCGGGGTGCCTGCCGCCGTCTCGTTCACCGCCGGGACCTACGTGTGCAACCAGGTCTTCTACGGTCTGATGCACCTGCTGGCCACGGATTTTCCCGAGCTGCGCGGCGGTTTCGTGCACGTGCCCGCCGAAAGCGAGCTGGCGGTCGAGGATTCGGCGAAGGCACTCGCCATCGCGGTGGACACCGCGCGATCGGTCACCACGGATCCGGCCGGGACCCTGCACTGACGTCCGGTCACCGGCCGGGCAGGACGGAATCGTCGAAGTAGCTGACGAGGTCCTCTGGTGACTGTTTGGTGTGGCCCGCGCTGTTGTTCATCAGCATTCCGGTGACCGCAAGGCCGTCGGACTGGAAGAACAGCAGCCCGGCCTTCTTGCCGATGCCTGCGATGTAACGGCCACGCAGGTCACCTGCCGACCACGAGCGGTCCAGGATGCGGCCGCTCATCTGCTTCCGCACGCCCGAGGCGATCTTGTCGAGTTCGAGGCCCTCGTAGTAGGTGACCGAGTACCCGTCCTCAGGGAACCGGCAGAACGCCGCACGCCCGGCGCCGATGCTGTCCGCGATTTTCGGCTCGTCGGAACAAGCCGCGCGGGTGCTCACGGTGCCGGCGAGGCGGAGCATGCAGGAGGTCAGGCCGTCACCCGCCTTCGCAGGCGCGGAGCCCGAGCAGCCCGTGACGGGCCGTCCCGACGGCGAGGCGGAAGCACCGGCGGACAACGGCTGGGTACCCCCGGACGCGGTGTTCTCCTGACCACCACCCCGAGTGACGAAGACGATGACCACCGTGGCGACGACCACGACCGACAGGACGACGGCAAGGCTGAGCAGCAGCTTGCGCTTCGGTTTCCCCGCAGCCCGCCCCGCCCCGGCAGAAGACGGATTCCCGGACTGCTGCGTTCGCTGCGCAACGCGCTGAGTCCACGGCGACGGGGCTGGCGGTTGAGCTGGCGATCGAGGCTGTGGCTGGGTTGGCGACGGGGTGTGCGGCTGCCCCGGCGGCGAGGTTGGCGGCTGAGCTTGCGGCTGTCCCGGCGGCGAGGTTGGCGGATGGGCTGGCGATGGGCCCTGCGGCGGGCTTGGTGGTGCGGCTTGTGGCGGCAGGCCCTGCGGCTGAGTCTGCGGCAGGCCCGGCGGCTGCGCGGGTGGCTGTCCCGGTAGCGGGCCGGCCGGTTGTGTCTGCGGCGCAATGGATGCCGGTCCGGCCGGTTGACCTGGCGCCGGCACCGGGTTCGCCGTAGCGCGCTCGTCCAGTGGCACGTGATGCAGCCCGAAGGCGACCGCCGTCTCCGGCTGGTCCTGGGTGGTCGGGACCACGCCAAGGGTCGTCCCGACCAGCGCGGCCAGCAACGGCATCCGGCTCGGGCCGCCGACCAGGTAGACACCGCCGAGCTGCGCGGGTGTCAGACCGGAGTGTCGGATCGTCGCGGCGAGCAGTTCCGCGCTGCGCAGCAGGCTCGGCCGCACCAGTGCCTCCAGCTCCGCACGGGTGACGAGCACATCGCCGAACGGATCGGGCATCGGCACTTCGGTCTGCGAGTGCCGCGACAGGCTTTCCTTGGCATCGCGGACGTCCTGCAGCAGAGCCCGGCGCTGGCGGCGATCGGTGGTGGTCTGCGGACGCAGCAGCCGTTGCCACTGCGCGGGATCGGCGTGCGACACCGACCGTCCGATGTGGACGAGCAGGGCCTGGTCGATGTCCAGGCTGCCCAGATCGGGCAACCCGTCGTCGGCGAGCACGGAGAATCCGCGCGCGTCGACACCGACCACCGCACAGTCGAATGTGCCTGCGCCGAGGTCGTAGACCGCGAGCGGCCCGGGTAGCCGGGTGCCCAGCGACGCGTAGTGCGCAGCAGCCGCAACGGGTTCGGGCACCAGGTGGATGCCGGTGAACCCGGCGTCGGCCGCGGCGGCACGCAACGTCTGCTGTCGCGGTGCGCCCCAACCCGCGGGATGCGAGATGCGCAGCTGGTCCGGCATCCCGGAAAGCTGGCGGTGCACTTCCTCACCCATCCGGCGCAGCACTGCGGTGAACACGGCGGTGACCGGGAACGTGCGATCGCCGAGCAGCAGCTCCCCGTCGTCGATCCGCCGCTTCGGATTCGGCTCGAACCGGCTCGGGTCGATCCGCGCCCGCCGTTCGGCGTCCTGCCCGACGACGAGCAGGCCTTCCTCGGTCGCGTAGACCGCCGACGACATGGTGACCGACCCGTCGATCTCGATCGCCCGCGGCCCGCGCCCGAATGCGGAAAGTACGCCCACTGTGCTGGATGTGCCGAAGTCTATCGACAGGACGTCCACGTTCTCCCCCTCTGCAATCCCCGAGGCATCGTCTCACGGAAGGGGGAACGGCTCCGCCGGGAAGGTGATCATTGCACGAGTCGATGGCGACCACGGCGATAGCAGCGCGCGGTGGCGGCAGACCGCGCTGACGGCAGATCGTAGCAATGGCAGACCGTGGTGGCAGCAATCCGTGGTGGCGGCAGACCGTGGTGACGGCAATCCGTGGTGGCGGCGGTGGGTGCTATTGCCGTGCCGGGTCGCGGTGGTTCGGGTGGTGCTCCGGGGGAGCAATTCGGGCGGACAAGCCGGGGCGCCGAGCTGCCGCAGTGGCTCATGTCGACGAAGCCGAGATGCCGGTCCGGAATACCGAGCTCGAGTAGTGGCCCGTGATGGGTGTCCGGGCAGTGAAAAAGGGCGGCACCCCGGTGCGGGTGCCGCCCTTTTTTCGGGTCGGGTTAGTCGGTTTCGGTGTCGCCGTTTTCGGTGGCACCGATGCTGACCGGCGGGGCGTCCGGGACCGAGGACGGGCGCTTTTCACCGCGGAAGGTGAAGTGGGCCTCGTCGTCGCGGTCTTCGGAGTTGCCGCTCCAGCCTTCGACGTCGACCAGGATGATCTGGCCTGCCTCGACCTCGCCGAAGAGGATCTTCTCCGACAGCTGGTCCTCGACCTCGCGCTGGATCGTGCGGCGCAGCGGGCGGGCGCCCAGCACCGGGTCGAACCCGCGCTTGGCCAGCAGGGCCTTGGCCTTGGAGGTCAGCTCGATCTCCATGTCCTTGGCCTTGAGCTGCGTTTCCACCCGGCCGATCATCAGGTCCACCATCTCGATGATCTGGTCCTGGGTGAGCTGGTGGAAGACGATGATGTCGTCGATCCGGTTCAGGAACTCGGGCCGGAAATGCTTCTTCATCTCCTCGTTGACCTTCTGCTTCATCTTCTCGTAGCGGTTGCTCGAGTCCGCTCCGGAGGAGAAGCCGAGGCTGACGGACTTGGAGATGTCCGACGTGCCCAGGTTGGAGGTGAAGATCAGGACCGTGTTCTTGAAGTCGACCGTGCGACCCTGACCGTCGGTGAGGCGACCGTCTTCCAGCACCTGCAGGAGGGTGTTGTAGATCTCCTGGTGCGCCTTCTCGATCTCGTCGAACAGCACCACCGAGAACGGCTTGCGCCGCACCTTCTCGGTCAGCTGCCCGCCCTCTTCGTAGCCGACGTAGCCCGGAGGGGCACCGAACAGCCGGGAAGCGGTGTAGCGGTCGTGGAACTCACCCATGTCGATCTGGATGAGCGCGTCGTCCTCGCCGAACAGGAACGACGCCAGCGCCTTGGACAGCTCGGTCTTACCGACACCGGACGGACCGGCGAAGATGAACGAACCGGACGGGCGCTTCGGGTCCTTCAGACCCGCACGGGTACGGCGGATCGCCTGCGAGACGGCCTTGACCGCGTCCTCCTGGCCGATGATGCGCTTGTGGAGCTCGTCCTCCATGCGCAGCAGCCGGGTGGTCTCCTCCTCGGTGAGCTTGAACACCGGGATACCGGTCCAGTTGGCCAGCACCTCCGCGATCTGCTCGTCGTCCACCTCGGCGACGACGTCCAGGTCGCCGTCCTTCCACTGCTTCTCGCGCTCACCCTTCTGGCCGAGGAGGGTCTTCTCCTCGTCCCGCAGCCGAGCGGCCCGCTCGAAGTCCTGCGCGTCGATCGCGGACTCCTTGTCCCTGCGGACATCGGCGATCTTCTCGTCGAACTCACGCAGGTCCGGCGGCGCGGTCATCCGGCGGATGCGCATCCGGGCGCCGGCCTCGTCGATCAGGTCGATCGCCTTGTCCGGCAGGAACCGGTCGTTGATGTAGCGGTCGGCCAGCGTGGCCGCCGCGACCAGCGCCGAATCGGTGATCGAGACGCGGTGGTGCGCCTCGTACCGGTCGCGCAGGCCCTTGAGGATCTCGATGGTGTGCTCGAGCGACGGCTCGCCCACCTGGATCGGCTGGAAACGGCGCTCCAGCGCGGCGTCCTTCTCGATGTACTTGCGGTACTCCTCGAGTGTGGTCGCACCGATCGTCTGCAGCTCACCGCGGGCCAGCATCGGCTTCAGGATCGAAGCCGCGTCGATCGCACCCTCGGCGGCACCCGCCCCGACCAGCGTGTGCAGCTCGTCGATGAACAGGATGATGTCGCCACGGGTCTTGATCTCCTTGAGCACCTTCTTCAGGCGCTCTTCGAAATCACCGCGGTACCGCGAACCGGCGACCAGCGAGCCCAGGTCCAGCGTGTAGAGCTGCTTGTCCTTCAGCGTCTCGGGCACTTCGCCCTTGACGATGCTCTGCGCGAGGCCCTCGACGACGGCGGTCTTGCCGACGCCGGGCTCGCCGATCAGCACCGGGTTGTTCTTGGTGCGCCGCGACAGCACCTGCATGACCCGCTCGATCTCCTTGCCGCGCCCGATGACCGGGTCGAGCTTGCCCTCACGGGCGAGCACGGTCATGTTGCGGCCGAACTGGTCGAGCACCAGCGAGGAGGACGGCGTGCCCTCGCCGCGGCCGGTTCCGCTCTCCGCGGACTTCTCACCGGTCTGGTAGCCCGACAGGAGCTGCAGCACCTGCTGGCGCACCCGGTTGAGGTCCGCGCCGAGCTTGACGAGGACCTGGGCGGCAACGCCCTCACCCTCGCGGATCAGACCGAGCAGGATGTGCTCGGTACCGATGTAGTTGTGGCCGAGCTGCAGCGCTTCGCGCAGCGACAGCTCCAGCACCTTCTTCGCCCGCGGCGTGAACGGGATGTGCCCGCTCGGCGCCTGCTGGCCCTGGCCGATGATCTCCTCGACCTGCTGGCGCACACCCTCGAGGGCAATGCCCAGCGACTCGAGCGCCTTGGCGGCGACACCCTCACCCTCGTGGATCAGACCCAGGAGGATGTGCTCGGTGCCGATGTAGTTGTGGTTGAGCATCCTGGCCTCTTCCTGGGCCAGGACGACCACCCGCCTCGCGCGGTCGGTGAACCTCTCAAACATGCGCACTCCCTCGACTGCTGCGTCGGCGGCCCGTAACCTCCGTGGATCGCACCCACGGCGGACAGCACCGTGAGACCACTCTAGTAGCCATGCGGTCGCGGATGCGTACCACTACGGCTTCCGGTGGCCCGTTCGCACCCGGCCGGTGTCCCGTGCGGGCACCTCGTGTGAGCCGGTTGCGCTGCACCTTTACCCCAGGTGGAACGTACGTGACCGCATCCGGATTCCGACCGGGTACCCCTGTCCGCTCAGCGCGAACACGGTTCCCACCCCCGGGTGGTCCACCTGATGGGCACCCGATTGGCGCAATCCGGCGTCCTCCTTTAGGTTAGGCACGCCTAATGTTGTCGCCGACGGGACGGGGTGTGCACCGGTGAACCCGCAGCGTTCCCGCGCCGGCCGCGCTGCCCACGAGGCCCGCGGAGCCGGCGGGGTCGGTGACGACCTCGCGTCCTCGCTGCTGCGAGCCGGCCGCCGCCAGGAGCGCGGTGAGCTGCGCACCGACTTCCCCTCCGGCTGGTCCCGCTGCGCGGAGCTGCTGGAACGACCGGAGCTGTTCACCGACTGGCGTACCCGGCTGTCCGACTGGCTCATCGCGACGCACGGCGTGGCACCCGAGCGCACCGCGGCCAGCTACGTGATGTCGTGGTACCTGCACGTCCCCGCGTACGTCGGCGCGCTCCTGCTGCACCACGAACGGCGCGTGCCGTCGTTGAAGCCGGAGCACCTCGCGTTCAACCTCGGCGACGATCGCCCGCACCCGGTGGGCATGGCCGTGCTCGGTAAGGCCTTCTACTGCCTGCCCACCGATCCCGGTTCGGCACGCCAGGAGGCCACGGTCGTCCGCGACGAGCGCGCGCTGGCCGCGACGCTGCGCGCGCAGTTCACGGCACACGCAGCCCGCTTCGTCCGCGCGTACGCGCCGGGTACGCGGCTTGGCCGTCGGATGCTGTGGGCAGCCGCCACCGATGCGCTCGACAACTCTCTCTGGTGGGCCGGACGGCAAGGTGGCACTCCGGAGGCAGAAGGCGCCGGTGTCGCAGACGCCGCGCTCGTGCTTGACGCGCGGTATCACCCCCTGACCTCGGCATCCACGATGCAGGCGACCGTCGACGCCGAAGGTCACCGGACGTGGGAACGGCGGCGCGAGAGCTGCTGCTTCTCCTACCTGCTGCCCGACGAGGCGGAGTGCGGCGAGTGCCCGCGCATCTGCCGCCGATGAACCACAACGGGTGAATTTTCAGGCATTCGGGTCACGTCCGGACGCCCCCAGCGCACGGTCCAGGAGCGGCGCGTCTGCCGGTACCGAAACCGCCGCGCCGTAAACGCCCGTCGAACGGGCCTGTTCGCCCATCGCGACCGCCGAAGCGAGCACCGCGGCGGCGGCCTCGTCGGAGCACGACAGGGTGCTGCCGCTCGCCTGCGCGAGGTCCCAGCCGTGCAGCACGAACTCCCCCAGGACCATGTCCCCGACAAACGATGCCGGCAGTTCGGCAGTGCCGAGCCTCAGCGTGCCGGTCCAGGCCGAGGCCGGCGTGAAGGCGGAGACCAGCTCGTCCGTCTGCTTCGCGAGGAGCGTGAGCCAGTCCTCCCCGACGAGCGAGGCGCCGGCTTCGCCGTCCACGGACGCTTGGCCGGGCTCCCGTCGTCCGGCTGCAGCGAGCCACGGGCCCCAGTAGAGAAGGTGGTTGAGCAGACCGCGGACGTCGTAGTCGGTACACGGGGTGGGCGCGGTCAGTGAAGGCGCTGCGGCCGCGACGCGCAGCAGTTCGGCCGCTGCCGGGGCCAACAGAGCGGAGTGGTCAGACATGAGCGAAGCAAAACACGGTTCGCGAGCGGCGTCTTGAACGAACGCGACGCACTACCGTGCTCGGCATGCGCCGGATTCCCCGCGGCATCGTGGACGAGCAGGTGGCCCGCACCAAGTTCACGCTGCGGCGGCATACGCCCTCGGCGGAACTGCGCGAAATCGTCGAGTACTACTGGCTCCTGCACTGGGACCTCACCGAGCCGTACGAACAGCAGGTGCTGCCGAACCTGTCAGTGCACGTCACCTTCTTCCCCGGCGCGACCGGTGTGTACGGCCCGGCACGCGAGGTCTTCACGCACCGATTGGAAGGCCGGGTGCGGGGAATCGCGGCACGGTTCCGGCCCGGGTGCTTCCGGTCATTCCTCGACGCGCCGGTGCGAACTCTGGCGGGCCGGGTCGTCGAAGTGACGAAGATTTTCGGTACCGCCGCAGCCGAGGTCCAGAACGCACGGACCGACGAGGACCTGATCACCGCGCTCGACAACTTGCTGAGAGCACACCGGCGGCCCTTTCCGGCCGCGGCGCGAGCGGCCGCCGATGCGGTGGAAACAATCGCGGCCGATCCCGGAATCACCAGGGTTGCCCAACTGTCCGCGGCCACCGGAACGTCCATCCGTGCACTGCAACGGCTGTTCGCCGAACACGTCGGCAGTACGCCGAAGTGGGCCATCCGGATTTACCGGCTCGACGAAGCCGCACGCCGGCTGGCCGCCGAACCCGCTCCGGATTACGCCGGACTCGCGGCACGGCTCGGCTATAGCGATCAAGCACACTTCATCCGTGATTTCCGCGCGGTGACCGGATGCTCGCCGGCTGCGTTCACCCGCTCCGCACACCGGCCAGTCCCGGACATGCGAAACGGCCGCCGGGAATGATCCCGGCGGCCGTCACCGCACTGCGAGTTCTCCGCGAACGAGTTCTCCTGCCGTTCCCCGGCAGATCACGTTCCGCGGACGCGGAATCCACTCGGTTGCCCGAGTGATTCGGCACTCAGTTCTTCTTGTGGTAAGCCTCGACGACCTCGGACGGGATGCGGCCGCGGTCGGAAACCTGGAAACCGTTCTTGCGGGCCCATGCGCGAATGGCCTGGTTCTGCTCCCGGTCGACCGCGGCCGGCCGGGCAGCGGCCTTGCCACCGGGAACCGGGCGCAGCGGTGCGCGCTTGCGGCCACCCGCACGACGGGCGTGTTCCACGTACTGAGCGAGCGCGTCCCGCAACTCTTCGGCGTTTTCCGAGGAGAGATCGATCTGGTAGCTCACACCGTCCAAACCGAACTCGACGGTCTCTTCGGCCTCAGTACCGTCGAGGTCGTCGACCAGGGAGACCAGCACCTTCTGCGCCATCTGATTCCTCCTGCGGGGCTTACCCGAATGATCTGGTTACGGGGCGAGCCCCGGGGACAGAAGTCTTTGTCACCCATATTAATACCCGCTCGGTCCCCCGAGTGCAAATCCGCAATGCGGATAAACCCGCGGCACCCGGTGTCCGACCCGGTTATTCGGGTCGGACGAGGGGGAAGAGGATCGTCTCCCGGATACCAAGGCCGGTCAGTGCCATGAGCAGCCGGTCGATCCCCATTCCGACCCCACCGCTCGGTGGCATTCCGTACTCGAGGGCGCGCAGGAAATCCTCGTCGAGACGCATGGCCTCACTATCCCCGGATGCGGCGAGCCGGGCCTGTTCGGTGAGCCGCTGCCGTTCCACCACGGGATCGACCAGCTCGGAGTATCCGGTGGCGAGTTCGAAACCGCGAACGTAGAGGTCCCACTTCTCCGCCACTCCGGCGCGAGTGCGGTGCTGCCGGGTCAGCGGTGAGGTCTCAAGGGGGAAATCACGCACAAATGTCGGAGCCAGAAGATCGTCACCGACGAGCTGCTCCCAGAGTTCCTCGACCAGTTTGCCATGGCCGAGTGCCGGATCCACCTCGATCTCACGTGCCTGCGCGATCTTGTGCAGTTGCGCGGCAGGCGTCTGCGGAGTCACTTCGTCACCGAGTGCTTCGGAGAGCGACTCGTACATGCCCAGTGTCGTCCATTCGCCGGAAAGGTCGTACTCCGTTCCGTCGACAAGAGTCACCAGCTGAGTACCGAGCACGTTCTCCGCGGCTTCCTGGATGAGTTCCCTGGTCATCACCGCGTTGGTGTCATAAGTGGCGTAGGCCTCGTAGTACTCGAGCATGGCGAACTCCGGCGAGTGCGAGGAGTCACTGCCCTCGTTGCGGAAGTTGCGGTTGATCTCGAAGACCTTCTCGATCCCGCCGACCACGCAGCGCTTGAGGTAGAGCTCCGGTGCGATGCGCAGGTAGAGATCGAGGTCGAAGGCGTTGGAATGGGTCGCGAACGGCCGGGCCGTGGCACCGCCGTGCAGAGTCTGCAGCATCGGCGTCTCCACCTCGGTGAATCCACGCCGGTGGAATGACTCCCGCAGGGAACGCACGACACCGGCACGCGTGCGCACCACATCGCGGGCCCGTGGACGCATAATCAGATCCACATAACGCTGGCGGATTCGCGTTTCCTCGGCGAGCTCCTTGAACGCCACCGGCAGCGGACGCAGTGACTTGGCAGTGAGCTGCCACCGGTCGGCCATCACGGAAAGCTCACCGCGCTTGGAGGTGATCACCTCACCTTGCACGAATACGTGATCTCCGAGATCGACATCCGACTTCCACGCGGCGAGTGCCGCTGCACCGACCTGCGCGAGACTGAGCATGGCCTGCAGTTCGGTACCGTCGCCCTCACGAAGAGTGGCGAAACAGAGTTTGCCCGTATTGCGGAGAAACATCACCCGCCCGGTGATCCCGACGACCGCACCGGTGGCGATGTCCGGTTCGAGACCGGAATGCGCGGCGCGGATCTCGGCCAGACTGTGCGTCCGCGGAACCTCGACCGGGTAAGGATCGGCACCCTCCGCGATTATCCGGTCGCGCTTGTCCCGGCGTACCCGCATCTGTTCGGGCAGGTCGTCATCGGGCAACGCGTCGGACGCGGGGAATTCGGTCATGACCACAGCGTACGAACCCACTGGTGAACCATGGCAACCGGATTACCCTTACCGCATCCGCGACGGTATTAGAGTGCGGTGTCGTGACCGATCCCACTGCCGATGCGGAACTGCACGCCCGGCGTGCCTCGTCCTTCGGCGGCCAGGCAGCCGCCTACGCCGAGCACCGCCCCGATTACCCGCTCGCCGCACTCGAATGGGGTATGTCCGGCGCGGACCACCCGGTGCGCGAGGTCCTCGACCTCGCCGCGGGCACCGGGAAGCTCACCGAAGGGCTGGTCGCGACCGGCCGTTCGGTGACCGCGGTGGAACCCGACGCGGAAATGCTCGCCGAGCTGACCCGGCTGCTGCCGGACGTGCCTGCCCGGCTCGGCAAGGCGGAGGACATCCCCTTGGCGGACGCTTCGGTGGACGCGGTGTTCATCGGACAGGCCCTGCACTGGTTCGACCTGGCGCCCGCGTTCGCCGAGATCCACCGGGTGCTGCGGCCCGGCGGGGTCGTGGTGGCGCTGTGGAACTACGACGACGATTCGGTGGAATGGGCACGGAGGTTCTCCCGGCTGCTCTTCACCAAGGCGAGCCACCAGGTCCTGGACGGGGAACAGGAACTGACCGCCGAGGGCTTCGGACCGTTCGAGCGGGAGCAATTCGGGCACAGCCACCGGCGTACCACCGAGTCACTGCTGGCGACGGTGGCCACGCATTCGGCCCTGCTGGTCGCCGAACCGGAGGTCCGCGACCATCTGCTCGGCCAGGCCCGCGCGTACCTGCACACGGTGCCGGAGACCGCGCGCGGCGAATTCGACTACCCGCTGGTCACCACCGTCTCGCGCGCCCGTCGGAGCTGAGCGGCGACGAAGGTCACCACCGCCGGTGCGCCGGCGGTGCTAGCTTCGAAGTGGCGCTGCCTGCGCCCCGGACGAGCGCGTCGTACCCGGTCAGGACAAGACGGCGCAGTGACTCAACCAGCCACTGCGAAAGGGTTCGATCATGGCCTGGCTCGTCCTCGTCTTCTCCGGTGTCCTCGAAACCGTGTGGGCTGCTGCGGTCGCTGCGTCCAAGGGCTTCAGCAAACTGTGGCCCAGTGTGCTGTTTTTCGTGGCTCTGCTGTTCAGCATGTCCGGGCTCGCCTACTCCCTGCGGGCAATCCCGATCGGCACCGGTTACGCGGTGTGGGTCGGCATCGGCGCGGTCGGCACCGCGGCATACGGCATCCTCGCGCTGCACGATCCGGTGTCGTTCGGCCGGATCGCCTGCCTGGTGCTGATCGTCGCCGGGGTAGTGGGGCTCAAGCTGCTGCACTGACCGCTCAACGCACGTTGCGCTCGTACACCAGCCGCAGGCCCAGCAGCGTCAGGTCGGGCACGTGTTCTGTGATCGTCTCCGATTCGCCGAGCACGAGCGGGGCAAGACCGCCGGTGGCGATCACCGAAACCGGCTCGGTGCCATCGTGGGTGAGCTCGCGCACGATCCGCCGCACGAGGCCGTCCACCTGCCCGGCGAATCCGTAGAGAATGCCCGACTGCAGGCATTCCACGGTGTTCTTGCCGATCACCGACCGCGGCGGGACGAGTTCCACCTTGCGCAGCGCGGCGGCACGGGCGGCGAGCGCGTCCACGGAGATCTCGATGCCCGGAGCGAACGCCCCACCGAGGAATTCACCCCTGGCCGAGATTGCGTCGACGTTCGTGGACGTGCCGAAGTCGACCACCACACAAGCGGTGGCGTGCAGATGGTGTGCGGCCAGTGTGTTCACCAGCCGGTCCGCGCCGACCTCTTTCGGATTGTCCACGAGAAGCGGCACTCCGGTGCGCACGCCCGGTTCCACCACGATCTTCGGCAGCCGCGGGTAGTACCGGCCGAGCATCACGCGCAGTTCCCGCAGCACCGCGGGCACTGTGGACAGTGCACTGATGCCGGTGATCGCGTCCGCGTGCGAACCCAGCAGACCACGCATGGTCAGTGCCAGTTCGTCCGCGGTGATCCGCGCGTCAGTGCGCATCCGCCAGTCACCGACGAGGTCCTGCCCGGCGTAGAGACCGAGGACGATGTTGGTGTTGCCGACGTCGACCGTGAGCAGCAACGAGGACTTCCTTTACCACGGCGCGGCGGCATCGCCGGCGAGGGAGTTTCAGTTTTCGGCGTGCAGCAACGCGTCGAGGCGCCGTGCATCGGCGGTCTCGGCAACCGGGAAGGCGATGGTGTCCTCCTCCGGCAGCGTGACGGTGCCGCTGAGCAGGCCCGAGCCCTCCGGCGCGTGCGAGGGATCCACCCCGCGCTCGACGATCCGGTTGTCCTCGTCGACGAACACCACGCGTGGCTCGTAGGTGAGCGCCTCCGCGTTGTCCATCTGCCCGTAGGAAATCAGGATCACCAGGTCGCCGGGATGCACCAGGTGCGCCGCGGCGCCGTTGATGCCGAGCACGCCACTGCCGCGCTCGCCCTTGATCACGTAGGTCTCCAGCCGGGCCCCGTTCGTGACGTCCACAATGGACACCTGTTCGCCCGGAAGCAGATCGGCGGCGTCCATCAGATCCTCGTCGACGGTCACCGACCCGACGTAGTGCAGATCCGCCTGGGTCACGGTGACCCGGTGGATCTTCGACTTCAGCATCGTGCGGTACATCGTGGACTCTCCCTATTCCCCTGCGTCCAGCTCCACGCCCGGATGCTCCACAGCGTTTCCGAGCAGCACTCCCACGTTGTCGATCAGCCGGGTGCTCCCCACCCTTGCCGCGACCAACAGCCGTGCCTCACCGTCGACGGGCGCGGGCCCGAGGTCGGTTCCCCTCAACTCCAGGTAATCCACTGCCACGCCGGGACGGGCGGCGAGCGTCTGCCTCGCCACGTCCAGTACCACCCCGGCCCCCTCTCGGCCGACGTGCGCCCCCGCGGAAAGCGCGGCCGAGAGGACGACGGCGTCCGCTCGCTGCCCCGGCGTCAGGTAGACGTTGCGCGAGGACAACGCGAGCCCGTCGCGTTCCCGCACGGTCGGCACCCCGATCACGCGGGTGTCGATGTTCAGGTCCGCCACCATCCGCTTGATCAGCACCAGCTGCTGGTAGTCCTTCTCCCCGAAGAAGGCGTAATCCGGACGCAGCAGGTTGAACAGCTTTGCCACGACAGTCAGCATCCCGGCGAAGTGCCCCGGCCGCGAAGCCCCTTCCAGCTCGTCGCCGAGCGGACCGGGATTCACGGTGATCACCGCGTTCTCCGCGTACAGGTCCGAGGCCTTCGGCGTGAAGGCGAGTTCCACGCCTGCCTCGGCCAGTGCCGCGAGGTCCTCGTCCAGCGACCTCGGGTACCCCTCGAAATCCTCCCCTGCGCCGAACTGCAACGGATTCACGAAGATCGACGCGGCAACCACCGTGTTCGGCAGTCGCTTCGCACGGCGCAGCAGCTCACGGTGCCCGTCGTGCAGCGCGCCCATAGTGGGCACGAGTGCCACCTTGTGCCCGACCGCGCGCAGCGCCCGGCTCACCTGGCTGATCTGCTCGGGCGGCTGGAACGTGTTGAGCCTGCTGCGCTGGAACTTCGGAGTCGTCACGGGGTCTGTCCTTCGGCGGGGTCGGCGAGGAGATCGGTCAGTGCGTCGGCTTCCGCCGCGCCGAGCAGGCCCGCGGCTCGGGACCGTTCGGCGGTGCGCCGGGCCAGCGCCCGGTAGGCCGGGGCGACCTGTGGAGCCTGCTCGGAAAGCACGTCGAGGTGCTTTCCGACGGTGCCGAGATCGCCACGCGCGACCGGTCCGGTGAGCGCCCGGTCGCCATGGCGAAGGGAATTGTCCAATGCAGCCGACAGCAGCGGTGCGACGAGTCGTTCCGGCTGCCCGATTCCGGCCGTGCGCAAGATTTCCGCGCAGTCGGCGACGAGTGTCATCAGGTGGTTCGCACCGTGCGCCAGCGCCGCGTGGTAGAGCGCGCGAGCAGGCTCCGGGATCCGCACCGGCTCGGCACCCATCTCCACCGCGAGCGCCTCACCCACGTTCCACGCCGCTTCGTCGACGGCCGCGGCGGTGACCCCGATACTTCCCGAGGCCAGGCGTTCCAGGTCTTCTTCACGGCCGGTGAAGGTGAGCACGGGGTGCAGCGCGAGCGGCAGCGCACCGACCTCGGTGGCCGGTGCCAGCACGTCGACGCCGTACGCCCCGGAGGTGTGCACCACGATCTGGCCGGGCCGCACGGACTCGGTGGCAGCAAGGCCACGCACCATTCCGGGGAGCGCGTCGTCCGGCAGTGCGAGCAGAACCAGGTCGGCACGGCGCACGACCTCGTCGGGTGGCAGCAGCGGGACGCCGGGCAGCAGCCGTTCGGCGCGGTTCAGCGACGCGGCCGACAGTCCGGACGCGGCGACCACGGTGTGTCCGGCCCTGGCCAGCGCAGCACCGAGGACACTACCCACCCGGCCGGCGGACACGACGCCGACCGCGAGGCGAGCCGGTCGGTTCATGGCGTGCGCCTGTGGACGCTCATGGCTCGAAACTCCTAGTGCTCGTTCCAGTCCCGCTCTTACGGCGCGGGTACCAGACGACGGCGCGAGAGTAGCCCGGACCGGGCCGGTTCACGGCGCCTGGGTGACAAGCTTCACCCGGGGCGTCCAGCAGCGGCCGTACCCTAGCCGGGTCACCGCGTTGCCGGACAGACGTCCCCCGGTGCAGATCGGTTTTGGGCACGGTCGAGCTACCCCGCGCGGGGGGATGATCACCGAGTGTTGCCGCTGTTGGCCAATTTCATCGCGTCCGCGCGGGCCGTGGCGAGGGCACGGAGCAGTTCGTCCTGGCGGTGCCGGTCCTCCTCGGTGCGGAGCCTGCGACGCCGGAGGAAGGCGAGTTCGGTGACGCTCGCCTGGTACTGCCCGACCGCCCGCGCCGCGGCCCGGCCGGACTCGCGCCGTGCCTGCCGTCGCCACGCCCGGCGGCCGGACAGGCTCGCCAACAGCTGGACCTCCGACGGCGCGATCCACCGGGCCGCCGCCATCCGGGGCAGCGCGGCGGCCACGATCCGCTGTTCCCGCCGCCGTTGCAGCACGATCACGTAGATGACCCCGATGAACAACGGCACCATCACCAGGAAGTACACGGTGAGGAACGCCTTGGAGCCACCGAGTGTGGCCGAGCTGTTCCACAACGCGTGCAGGCAGACGCCGACGACGTACCCGGCGAGCGGGGCGCAGATCCGCACCCAGCGCTGTGTGGTGCGCGCGGCCACCCCGAAACCGATACCGGTCATCACGGTGAACAGCGGATGCGTGAACGGCGAAAGCACCCCACGGAGGAAGAACGCGGTCAGTACCCCGGCGTTGCCGCTGGTGCCGAAACCGTAGTCGGCGAACGCCCGGCCGAAGTAGTAGATGTTCTCGGTGAACGCGAAACCGGCCGCGGTGACGCCCGCGTAGACAACGCCATCGACGACGCCGTCGAACTCGTCGCGGCGCCGCCAGAAGATCAAGAGCACGAAGGCACCCTTGGCGGCCTCCTCGACGAGCGGTGCGGAGAGCAACGCGGACAGCTTGCTGCCGCCGCCACCGCCGAGCAGGAGGTCACCGACCGCTTCGGCACCGCTGTTGATGAGCAGCGCGACGATCGTGGCGATACAGGCGCCCCAGGCGAACGCGAGCAGCAGCAGTTTCGCCGGTTCGGGCTCCCAGCGGTCGACCCACAGGAATCCGGCCACCACCAGTCCGACCGGCACCAGCGCCGCGACCACACCGATGGCGACCGCGAGCCAGCCGACCCTCGCCGTGGCCAGACCGAACAGGAACAAGCCGCAGAGTGCCACCACGATGAGGCCGAACACGGGCAGCAGGACGGTGACGCGGCGGGAGAGGGGAGCCGAGCCCTTCGCGGGGAGGGTTCCGTTCACGACCGGTCACCCTACGCAGACGGAACAGCGGATGCCGGGTGGACTGATCGCGTTCAGTCCTCCGCGCGACGGCGGCGGCGTGGCGTGGATTCCGTCGCCTTGCCGTTGGCCGCGAGCAGCTCGGTGACCGAACGCCCGGACGCGTGCGAGCCCGTTTCGGTCGAACGGCGGCCGTGCGCAGGTTCCTCGTTTTCCGGAGCCGAATGCTGACGGTGCGCGGATTCCTCGGGCTCCGGCGCACTGCGGCGGCCGTGCGCAGGGGCGGTCTGGTTTTCCCACGCCGGTGGTTCGCCGTCCGGACGGCGGCGACGTCCGACGGCAGGCGCCGATTCGCCGTCCGCACGGCGACGGCGGCCACCGGTGCCGTTGACCGCGTTGTCCCGGACGGATTCCGGCAGCGTCGAATTGGCCGGCTCGTCGGCCGCGGGAGCGCCGTGTCGTCCGGTGGGCGTCTCCTCGGCCAACGGGGACAGGTCGGACCGGGAGAACTGTTCCAGCCGGGACGGCGAGTGGAACGTCGGCGCGGCTGCCGGTTTCGGCTCGGCGGAACCGGTTTCCCATCCGGGCTGCCACGCCGCGGTGGTTTCCTCCGGTTTGCCCTCGGGCTTGGTCTCCGGCTTCGCGTCCGCGGGTGCGGACCATTGACCGGTTGCGCGCCGTCCGCCAGCGGATTCCCCGGCAGGCTCGGACCACCGTCGACGACCGTTCGGCTGGACGCGGGCGGGCTCCGGTTCGGCTTCCGCCCAGCGCTTCCCGGCGGACCGGCGGCCTTCCGGCTCGGACGGCTCGGCCTGCGCCGGTGGCTCCGGCTCGGTTTCGGCCCGTTGCACCGGGGACCGGCGTTCGGCCGGCGCGGCCGATTCGGGGCGGGCGGGCGGCGCCTGCTCGTGCTCGTTCCACCGGCCCGCGGACCGGCGGCCGTTCGGCACGGCCGGTTCGCCGCCGGCCCAGGCGCCGGTGCGGTGACCGTTCGGCTCGATCGGTTCCTGGTCGCCGTCGGTCCACCGGCGGGAGGAGGGTTCGGGGCGGCGTGCGGCGGCGGCCGGTGCGGAGATCTCGGTCTGTTCCGCGGGTTCGGGGCGCGCCGGTTCGGACCGTGCGGGATCGAAGCGGTCCGGACGGCGCCGCGGTCCCTGGCGGGCGCCGAGCCGGGGTGCCTGCCGGGCCGATTCGGCGGCGGCTTCCGCGGCCGGTTCGGGCTTGGCCACCGGGGCGACCGTGCGGGTCGGCTGGGACTCCGCTGCCTGGCGGCGGGCCGCATCGGCGCGCAGTTCGGCTTCCTTGACGGCTCGGGCGGCGGCCGATTCCGGACCGGACTCGGACTCGTCCTGTCCCGCGGCGGCATGGGCGAACGGGTCGCCGTCGTCGTGGCCGGGATCGCGAGGCCGGTGGCCGTTGGCGGGTTCCGCGGGAGACGGCTGGGTGCGGGAAAGCTGCTGGGCGCGGGGGGCGACCGCGCGGGTACCGTTCGCGGCCGACGGGCGCCGACGCTCCCCCGGGGAGCCCTCCAGCACGCGATCCATCAGCTCGGTCGGCCCTTCGACGGGCTCGGCAGGCGGTTTCTTCGGCGCCAGCAACTGGGCAGGCTTGCGGCCGTTGCCGTTCTTGCCGTCCGCACCGGCAGTGACCAGCCGCTGTTCGTCGTTGAGCGCACGCATGCGGGTGGCCTGCGCGGTGAGCGCCACGCGTTCGAGCAGCACCTCGCCGCCGAGCAGCGACTGCAGGCTCTCCCGCAGCGCGATCACCTCGGCACGCAACGCGTTGAGCTCCTCGCGGGACTGCGCCTGCGCCGCCTCGCGCGTCTCGGCCTCGATCTCCAGCTCGTACTCGCGCCGTGCCGCGATCTCGCGTTCCAGCTCGAGCTCGTACACCGCCTGCGCCTCGGCGACCGCGTCCTCGCTGTGTGCGGCGTTCTTGCGGTACCGCACGGCCAGGAACGCACCGATCAACGCCGCCCAGAGTGCGGCGACGATACCGAGCCGGAGGAACCGGAGGTCGTCGCTGAGCACCAGAGCGAGCGTTGCCCCGACCGCGAGGACCAATCCGACGATCAGCCACGGCCTGCCGAGAAGGCGGCCGCGCGCGTCGTCACCCACGCCAGTCATGCCTGACACCGTACCTTCCAGTGACCCGAATGAGACCCAGTCGGTACTTCGAGCGGGCGGATCGCTTCGTTAACCGGTCTGTTGCCCTGGCTTCTCCGGCGGGGTCCGGCAGGAGTGCTCCAGCCACAAACCGGCAGCTACGAGCAGGACCGACGACACCACCCCGACCACGGCGGAGCGGCTGTCGGACACCGCGGCGACGAGTTCGTCACGTCGGGGGAAGACGTAGCCGAAGGCGGCCAGCCATCCGCCGCCGAGGAAGGCGCCTGCCAGTGACGACGCCTTCGCCAGCGCCACCGCGCGGGCGATGCCGACCGCGTCACCGCGTACCCGGCCGGACCGGATCCGCGACCGGATCGACAGCGCCAGCGCCGCCTCGGCGACGGCCAGCACCGCGAACGTGACCCCGGCGAACAGCGGGAGCTCGGGCAGGTCCCCGTAGGACAGCTGGAAAAGCAGGTAGACCACGGCAAAACCGGCGACCGCGGCCACCACCAGGTCCCGGGGCCGGGTGAGATGCATGAGCCCCACCGTACCGAGCCCGTTCTGGCACCCTTGACTCTCCAGTGACTGGAGACTCCACGATGAAATCCATGCCCGCGACCACCGTCTTCACGATCGGCGAACTGTCCCGCCGGACCGGCCTGCCGGTGAAGACCATCCGGTTCTACTCCGACCGGGGCCTGCTCCCGCCCACCCGGCGATCCGGCTCCGGCTACCGGCTTTACGACGCGCATGCGCTCGCCCGGCTGGAACTGGTGCGGACGCTGCGCGAGCTGGGGGTCGGCCTGTCCGACGTCGCCCGCGCACTGGCGAGGGAGACGAAGGTGCGCGATCTCGCCGCGCACCACGTCGAGGCGCTGGACGAGCAGATCCGGCGGTTGCGGCTGCGCCGTGCGGTCCTGCGCGCGGTGGTGAAGCGTGATTCCGAACTGGAGGAAGTGAAACTGATGAATCGACTCGCGCAGATGTCCGACGAGCAGCGCCGCCGTCTTGTCGAGGAGTTCTGGACCGAAATGGCCGAAGGGCTGGACGTGGATCACGAGTTCTACGCCTGGATGCGCTCGGCCAAACCGGAGTTGCCCGACGATCCGACCCCGGAGCAGCTGGAAGCCTGGATCGAGTTCGCCGAGCTCATCCGGGATCCGGATTTCCGCCTGCTGATCCGGAAGATGAGCGAACGGCAGGCGGCCGACCGCGAAGCCGGGGAGTACGAGCAGCCCAGTCGGGCCCAGCAGCAGAACTGGCCCGGCTGGATCACCGACGCCCGCGCGGCACTCGAGGCAGGCGAGACCCCGGATGCACCGTCCGGCCGGGCGCTGGCGACGGCGATCGCGACCGCGTCGGCCCGCCCGGACCAGGACCCGCGGGATCCGGAGTACCGCCGTGCGCTTGCCGACAAGATCGCTTCCGGCGGCGACCCGCGGGCCGAGCGGTACTGGCAGCTGATGGCGACGATCAACGGCTGGCCGCCGATCCCGAGCACCAACGAGGAACAGCGGTTCCTGGTGGCGGCGCTGCGCTCATGAGGCGATCGCCCGTGGGGTTCCGCGGATTCCTGGGGGATCCGCGGAACCTGCTCCGGCGCCTCGGCTGAGGGTCAGCGCAACGGCAGATCCGGCCGGCGGACGACACCTGCCCGGTCGGCGTCGGTGAGCCGGGCCAGCAGGTCCGCGATCCGGCCGTGGCCGGGGACTTCGGCGTCCGGTTCGATCTCCAGCCACGGGATCAGCACGCTCGCCCGGTCCGGGGTGCCCGGATGCGGCAGCAGCAGCTCCGGGTCGTCGGAAGTCACCCCGGCCACGGTCACTATGTCGACATCCAGGGTGCGCGGCCCCCAGCGCAGTTCGCGGACGCGGCCTGCGGCCTGTTCGGCGGACTGGGCGGTGCGCAACCACGCCCAGTGGTCTCGGCCCGGGTCGTCGACGACGCACACCGCGTTGAGGAAATCGGGCTGATCCTCCACGCCCCACGGTTTCGTCTCGTAGACCCCGGACACCGCGACCAGCGCCGGTCGTACTGCCTCGAGCACGCTGCGCAGGTATCCGAGCCGGTCGCCGAGGTTCGAGCCCAGCGAAAGCACCGCCCGGCTCATCGTTCGCGCCGGACGGTGACCGCGACGTCGTCGAACGTCAGCGGGATCGGGGCAGCCGGTTTGTGCACGGTGACCTCCACGGCACTCAGCCGGACGTCTCGGATCACCTCGTCGGCGATCTTCCCGGCGACGCTCTCGATCAGGTCATACGGTTCCCCGGCGACGATACCGGCGGCCAGTTCGGCCAGTTCGCCGTAGTGCAGGGTCTTCGTGAGGTCGTCGGACGCCGCGGCCGGGCCGAGGTCGAGCCAGGCGGTGACGTCCACGACGAACTCCTGCCCGTCGCGCTTCTCGTGCTCGAACACCCCGTGCCTGCCGAACACCCGCAGTCCGGTGAGCGTGATCCGGTCAGCCATCGGCCCTCCCGCGCTGCCAGGCCGCGGCCACCACCACGGCGTCGAGTGAAGCACCCACCTCGTGCACCCGCACGCCCCATGCGCCGGCCATGGCGGCCAATGTGGACACCGCGGCGGTCGCCGCCTCCCGTCCGTCCGGGCGTCGCGGCTCGCCGTCCTTCCCGGCGAGCAGACGGCCGAGGAAACGCTTGCGAGAAGCCCCGACGAGCACCGGGAAACCCAGGGACAGCAAGGAATCCAGACCGTGCAGCAGCGCCCAGTCGTGTTCGGCGTGCTTGGCGAAGCCGAGCCCGGGATCGAGCACGATCGCGCTCTGTTCGACCCCGGCGGCAAGCGCATCGTCCACTCGGGACAGCAGCTCGGCCCGCACCTCGGCGACCACGTCGGTGTAGCCGGCCAGCGCGTTCATGTCCTTGCTGTGCCCGCGCCAGTGCATGAGCACCCACGGCGCCTTGGTCTCCGCGGCCACCCTTGCCATACCGGGATCGGCGAGGCCGCCGGAGACGTCGTTGATCACCTGCGCCCCTGCCTCGATCGCGGCTTCGGCAACGGTGGCACGGGTGGTGTCCACCGACAACGCGATGCCCTCCGACGCCAGCCGGCGGATCACCGGGAGCACCCGCGCGGCTTCGGTGTCCGCGTCGACGCGGGAGGCGCCGGGCCGCGTCGACTCACCACCGACATCGATCAGGTCCGCACCGCGCATCCACATCTGCCGCGCGTGCTCCAGCGCCTGGCCGACATCGAGGTAACGCCCGCCGTCGGAGAAGGAATCCGGGGTCACGTTCAGCACGCCCACCACCGCGCAGCGGCCGGGCCGCGGGATCATCGACGGCCTCGGATCAGGTCGATCGCCTCCGCCCGCGACGACGCCGACGTGCGCAATATCCCGCGTACCGCGGACGTCGTGGTGCGCGATCCCGGTTTGCGGATTCCCCGCATCGACATGCACAGGTGCTCGGCCTCGACGACCACGATCACCCCGCGCGGCTCCAGCCGGCGCACCAACGCGTCCGCGACCTGCGAGGTGAGCCGTTCCTGCACCTGTGGCCGCTTGGCGTAGAGGTCGACGAGCCGGGCCAGCTTCGACAGGCCGGTGACCCGGCCGTCGGAGTTCGGGATGTAACCGACGTGCGCGACGCCGTGGAAGGAGAGCAGATGATGTTCGCAGTTGTGCGTCAGGTGGCCACTGATCAAGAACGTCGGATGCGGTTCGCACTTGAAGCTGTGCACGGTGTGCGGCTCGGTCCCGGCAGCCGGCACCGACCGCACCGATTCGACTTCGACGTACTCGGACTCGTTGAGGTCCGTCGCGTACGCACCTTGCGGGAAGCCGTGCCGCCGCGTCCAGTCGTCGAGGACGGCCGTCGCCGCCACTGCGCCCCGGGTGGACCGCGCTCCGATGACGTGTCCGAGGCCGCGTCGGGGAACCGGCCGGCGGTCGCGGCAGAGCTTGTGCGCCGCGGTCCACTCGATGGACGAGCCCGCGACGTCCTTGGCTTCCCGCCATCCCTCCGGCGTCGCCAGCGGATGGTCCGGCGTCACCCGGAAGCTGCCCGCCGACGTGCTGACCTCGACCAGCTCACCGGTCCGGTGTGCGCTGACCTGTGCGACCGTCGTCGCCTCGACGTTGCCGCCTGCCAGCGTCCAGAATTTGTCCCCCACCGCGACGTCTTTCGCGGCCTTGACACCGCCCGGGGTGTCCACGGTCTGCTCGCTCGGCACACACGTGGAGTACATCGGGATGTCGGTGACGAGCACGAGTTCCTGGTGCGCTTCGTCGAAGGTGCGGGCCAGCACCTCGTCCGGATCGGTGTAGAGGCCCGCGAACATTTCCCGGTAAGCGCGAGCGACCCGGGCCGGGGTGTCTGCAAGACCATCCCGACCCGGGTCCTCGCCGCAGGCGAGCAGAAGCTCGCGGATGGCGCTTTCCGCCCGGTCCTGGTCGAAGACCGGGCCGGCGCCGTCGCTACTGCCTGTCCGTTCCGTCCGCGTCACGCCGCTGCTGCCCCTCGTCCGGCTGCTGGCCGTTCGCGCCGTCGGCGAACCAGCCCTGCTCACGCGGACGGTCTTCGGCGGGGCGCCACGGCTGCTGGCCGCCGGGGGACGTCGCCGGGGTCCAGCCCGGAGGCGCCCCGTAGTTCGGGGGCCCGCTCTGCGTACCATCCGGGCCACCCTGGTAGTAGCCGCCCGCCGGACCGCCCGGCTGCTGCCCACCATACGACTGCGGCCAGCGGCCACCGCCGTTCGGTCCGCCACTGCCGTTCGACCCGCCGTTCGGCCGGCCGCCGTTGGCGGGCGGGGCGTACGGGTTGGCGTTCGGGTCGGGGGCCGGGTACGGCGGGCCACCGGGCAGGTCGCCCGCACCGGGTGCGGTGCCGACCGGCGTCGGTGCCGGCTGCAGCACCGGCTTCTTCTCCTTCTCCGGCGGCGGCCACGGCTCGCCGCGCTCCATCGCCAGCTCGCCGGGCGTCTTCACCGGCGGCTTGTCCGACGGGGTGCGCTCACCGAACTCGTTGAACACGGTGATGTGCGGGCGCTTCTCGACGGTCGCGAAGATCCGCTCGAGGTCCTTGCGCTGCAGCGTCTCCTTGTCCAGCAGCTCCACGACCAGGTTGTCGAGCACGTCGCGGTAGGTGTTGAGCACGTGCCACGCCTCGGTGTGCGCGGTCTCGATGAGCTTGCGCACCTCCTCGTCGATCTCGTGCGCCACCTCGAGCGAGTAGTCGGCCTGCCGTCCCGCGGAGCGGCCGAGGAACGGGTCGCCCTGTTCCTGGCCGTACTTCACGGCACCCAGCCGGGCGCTCATGCCGTACTCGGTGACCATCGCGCGAGCGATCTTCGTGGCCTGCTCGATGTCGGACGAGGCCCCGGTGGTGGGCTCGTGGAACACGAGCTCCTCCGCGGTCCGTCCACCCATCGCGAACACCAGCCGCCCGATCATCTCCGAGCGGGTCATCAGCTCCTTGTCGTCCTCGGGGACGAGCAGAGCGTGCCCACCGGTGCGCCCACGCGGCAGGATGGTGAGCTTGTACACGGGTTCGATGTCCGGCATCGCCCACGCGGCGAGCGCATGCCCGCCCTCGTGGTAGGCGGTGATCTTCTTCTCCTTCTCGGAGATGATCCGGCTCTTGCGAGCCGGACCGCCGACCACGCGGTCGACCGACTCCTCCAGCGCGACATCGCTGATCACGTGCCCGTTCTGCCGGGCGGTGAGCAGCGCCGCCTCGTTCAGCACGTTGGCGAGGTCGGCACCGGACATGCCGACGGTGCGCTTGGCGAGCCCGGTCAGGTCGGTGCCCTGCGCGATCGGCTTGCCCTTCGCGTGCACCTCGAGGATCGCCTTGCGGCCACGCAGATCGGGTGCGGACACCGGGATCTGCCGGTCGAAGCGGCCGGGACGCAGCAGCGCCGGGTCGAGGATGTCCGGCCGGTTGGTGGCCGCGATCAGGATGATGCCGCCACGGGCGTCGAAGCCGTCCATCTCGACGAGCAGCTGGTTCAGCGTCTGTTCGCGCTCGTCGTGCCCGCCGCCGAGGCCGGCACCGCGCTGGCGGCCGACCGCGTCGATCTCGTCCACGAAGATGATGCACGGCGCGTTCTGCTTGGCCTGCTCGAACAGATCACGCACCCGAGACGCACCGACACCGACGAACATCTCCACGAAATCGGAGCCGGAGATGGTGTAGAACGGCACCCCCGCCTCACCGGCGACGGCACGCGCGAGCAGCGTCTTACCGGTACCCGGCGGCCCGTAGAGCAGCACGCCCTTCGGGATCTTCGCACCGAGCGCCTGGTAGCGCGCCGGGTTCTGCAGGAAGTCCTTGATTTCGTACAGCTCTTCGACCGCCTCGTCGGCGCCCGCGACATCGCCGAAGGTGGTCTTGGGCATGTCCTTGTTCAGCTGTTTGGCCTTGGACTTGCCGAAGTTGAGGACGCGGTTGCCGCCGCCCTGCGCGTTGTTCATCATCCACATCAACAGGCCGAGCACCAGCGCCAGCGGAATGGCGAAGATGAGGATCTGGGTGAACAGCGACTGCTGGGTCACCTTGGTGGTCAGCTTGATCGCCTGACCGTCGATCTTCGCGTTGGACAGCGCGTTGTAGATGGAGCTCGTGGCGTCCGCCGGGTACTGCGCGATGATCTGGTCGGTCTGGGTGCCGTCGACGTCGATCTTCTGCGACAGGAGGAGCTTGAGCTGCTGCTCCTTGTCCTCCAGGCTGGCTTCCTTGACGTGGCTCTGGGCGATCTGCTGGTTCGCCACCGAGATCGGAGCCTGTGTGTAGCCACGATCGCTGTCGAAGATCGTGTTGTACGCGAACAACGCCAGCAACCCCGCGACGATCCACAGCAGTGGGTTCCTGAGCACGCTCTTCCGGTTCATACGACTCGGCCCTTGCGGCCTCGACCCTCCCTGGTTGGGCGGCTCCTGTGATACCCGCCATCGCGATCTTGACCTGGGGCGCCACCGGGCACCCATCCCACCAGGGTACCGTCCGGCCGGGCGATGGAACCTGGTGAGCCTCTCGCAGCTCAACGGGCGGTCCCGCGTGAGGGTTCCCGGGCCGGGCGACCCTAGCGAGTGCTGTCGGCCACCGACGAGACCATCTCACCCAGCCTGGTCCGCAGTGTCTTCGGGTCCGCCGGCGCCACGGTGACCCACTCCCGACCGTCCGTTCCCGGCCTCGACAGGCTGAGATAACGCCCGGTGGCGGTGTCGAACCAGCCCAGCACCCTCGACCGCTGCCGGGCCCCGAGCGAGGTACGGCTGTTCGCTGCGAGCTGACCGCCGCGCAGCCGCGGCTGGCCTGCGATCAGCCCGTAGGTCTCCCGTGGGTCGACGGTGGCGCGCTCGCTCAGTGACTGACGTCTCGGCCGGCGGCCCTTGTCCTCGGGCTCACCGCCACCCGCGGCCACCGGCACCCGGATCGGGCGGGTGTGCTGCGCCTCTTCCAAGGGCAGGGTGACCGACGCCTCGGTCCCGCGGTTGCCCGCCGGGAGCAGGCTCACGACCGTGGAGACCAGGCCGTCGGGTGGCGTTTCGCGCAGCCAGATGCCGTCCGCGTCCTGGATCGCGAGCACGCCGGTGCGCTCGTCGCCCGCCGCGAGCAGCGCGATCGGATGCGCCTCGAACTGCGGGATGTGCAGTCCGTCGATCGACATCGGGGCCCGTGCGAGCAGCGTGAGCCAATCGTCCAGCTGCGGTTCCGCCCGGCCACGCGAGTCCCGCAGGCCACGGGCGCTCAGCTCGGCGTCCACCCGGTGCCGCAGCGACACCCGTTCGTCCTGGGTGTCCCCGTGCGAACGGATCCGCAGCGGGTAGGGCAGCTCACCCAGCTCCATCGACTCCCACAGGAAGTCGAACGCGAGCGGGGAGAAGAACTCTTGGTGCATCCGGTGCTGCTCACCCTCCAGAATCGATCCGCGGCCAGCCTAGCGCGGGCCGCCCCGGCTGTGCTCAGAACGCCGCAGCGCTCTCCTGGCCTGCCGCACCCGCGAGCATCTCGCCGAGCCGGTGCCGCAGGGTTGCCGCATCGGCGGGGGCGATGGTGATCCAGTCGCGTCCGTCACGGCCGCTGGTCGCCTGCGTGAAGTACCGGCCGGTCTCGGTGTCGAACCAGCTGAGCACGGGGGAACGGCTGCGGCCGCCGAGCCGGTTGCGGGCGTTTGCGCCGATCTGGCCACCCCGCAGCCGCTGCTGGGCGTGCAACCGGGACAGTGCCTTGCGGTCCTCGTCGACGCTCGCCCGGCCTGCCGCGTCGAGCTGGTTGCCGCGGCGCTGCAGGAAGTCGACACCGGACGCACCGACGAGCTGCTCCAGCGGCACGGTGATCGACTTCTCGCTGCCGCGCGGTGCCCCCGGCAGCAACGACACGATCGCGGTGGCGAGCCCGTCCGGCGGGCAGGGCTGCAGGTGCAGGCCACGCTGGTCCTGCACGGCGAACAGGCCTTGCTCACCGAGCCTGCCTGCGACCGCGAGCAGTGGTTCGCCGTTCGGGTCGAGCAGCTGCACGGTGTCCAGGCTCGCGTCGGGTGAGGCGAGAATGCCGAAGTAGTCCTCCACGTCCGGCTCCGGACGGCCGCGGCGGTCCGCGAGCCCGCGTTCGGTCAGCCCGGCGAGCGTGCGGGCACGCAGCGCCGCGCGCTCGTCCACCGTCGCGCCGTGCGAACCGATCCGCAGTGGATAGGGCAGCTCACCCACCCCGGCCGACTCCCACAGGAAGTCCACCTCGAGCGGTGTGAGCAGCTCCGCGTTCGGCATCGACCAACCCCCTACCCCGAGTGTTCCGGACAACCGCGGGCGCGTGACCGGTCCGGCCACGCGCCCGCGGGGTGCAGCATCAGTCGTCCTCGTCCTCCGACCACGCGCCGATGACCGGCGGCGGGGTGGCCTCGTTGGCGCCGAACGCGTCGTCCGGGTCCGGTTCGATGAGGAAGGAAGCGTGTGTGTGCTCCTGCTCCTGCTCGCCCTGGCCGCCACGGGCGCCCATGCCGCCGCCCATGCCGCCCATCATGCCGGGCTGGCCCTGCTGGCCTTGCTGCCCGATGGTGCCGCCTGCCGGGACCACACCCTGCTGTTGTTGCGGCGTCGCCGACGCAGCGCTCTGCCCGCTCTGGTGCTCGGCGGAAGCGGAGGTGTTGTCCTCCTTGCGCGAGCCGCTGCGGCTGCCCTGGCCGAGCTTGCCGCCGGCCAGCCCGGCACCGGCACCGACCGCGCCGAGGCCAAGGCCCGCCGCGGCACCGCCGCCGCCACCACCGGACGGGGCTGCCGGAGCGGGCGCGGCCGGAGCGGGACCACCCGCGCCGACGCCGGCCCCATTGGCCAGCCCGCCGTCGAAGCCTGCCGCGCCGTAGGTGCCGGAATCGGCGGTCACGTGCGCGGGTGCGCTGGGCGCGCCCGCTCCGTGCGCACCCGGTGCGCCGAACGCGCCCGCGCCGCCTGCCCCGTGGCCTGCCCCGGGCGCGCCCGGCTGCACGGAGTTGAACGAGTTGCCGTTGAAGTGCGACGCGGTCGCCTTCATGCCGAGAGAGTCGGGGCCGAAGCTCGGGGTGGAGCCGTCGACGTCGCTCATCGCCTCGGTGTAGGCGTTGAAGAACGCGACCTGCTGCGCCTTCACGTCGTTCGCCGCGTCGGCCTGCACCTTCTGGTCCGCCGCCAGTGCGGCGGGCCCGCCCGCCAGTGCGGCGGACATGGCCTGCTTCGGGTCGTAGTCGCGCGGCGCCGGCATCTTCTTCACCTCGGCCGCCGCGGTGGCCTGCTTGGCGAGCCGGTCGGCCATGGTGTGCGCGGCGTCGGAGGCCTGCGTGCCGGAGTTGGCGATGGCGACGAGCGCACCCTGCGCACCCGACGCGCCCTCACCGATCCAGGCGTTGCCCAGCTCGGCGATCGCGTTGTACAGATCGTCGGAGGTGCGCTTGAGCTCGCTGCCGTGCTTGGTCCAGTGCTGTCCGCTGGACTCGGCGGTGCCGGGATCGTTGTCGGTCACCGCGCCGTCGTAGAGCTGCTGGCTCTGCTGCGAGTTCCAGTTCGGCGGGTTGCCGATGGCGCGGTCCCCGCCCATCTCGAAGCCGCCCGAGCTGCTGCGTGCGGCGTCCACGATGCTCTGCGACGAATTGGCCCCCAGCGGAACCGCGGAGCCTGCCGACGGCGGCGCGTAACCCAGCTGCCGGCCGTAGCCGGACCCGTCCGTCCCGTTCCCGTTGCTGTCGTAGTTCGGTGCCATGACTGGCTGATCCCCCTCGGAAGTCAGGCCTTGCGGAACGGGTCGGCTGCGGACTGGTCGATCTCGTGGTACCGGGACATCGCGGTGACGATGCCCTCCTCGGCGGCCTGGTACTGGCCGAGCAGGTTCCGCAGTGCCGACGAGTAGGAGTCGCCGCCGCCGTCGGCGCGCTGCACGAACTTCGCGGCCATCGCGGTGCCGACCGGGTTCTTGCCGAGCTTCGGCGGCTGGGCAAGGGTGCCCGCGCTGTTCAGCAGGGTCTCGATCGCGTCTTTACCGGTGCGGATCTTGTTCAGCACGGTCTGTGCCGCGTCGGGGTCGATCCCGACCTGGCCCCTCGCAGCGGCGTTCTTGAACGCGTTGGCATCGGCCAAGCTGCTGTCGCCCATCTGCCCTCTCTCCGTTCCCCCGCGCGAGCCGTACCCGCCCGCATGCATTAGGTCTTCGCATAGGTTAACGCACCTGGTCGAGCCCTATGACGCGATCGGGGAGATCAAAGTTCCGCATCCCTCGCGCCGGATGCGGAAGGCTTCTTCAGGACGTGTAGACGTGCGGATCGAGCGTGCCGATGTAGGGCAGGTCGCGGAAGCGCTCGGCGTAGTCGAGGCCGTAGCCGACCACGAACTCGTTCGGGATGTCGAAACCGATGTAGCGCACCGGTACCTCGACCTTCACCGCCTCCGGCTTGCGCAGCAGCGACACCACCTCCAGCGACGCCGGGTTCCGGCTCGCCAGGTTCTTCAGCAGCCACGACAGGGTCAGCCCCGAATCGACGATGTCCTCGACGATCAGCACGTTCCGGCCCGCGATGTCGCGGTCGAGGTCTTTCAGGATGCGCACCACGCCCGAGGACGAGGTCGAGGATCCATACGACGACACGGCCATGAACTCCAGCTGCGTCGGCAGCTCGAGTGCCCGTGCGAAGTCGGTCATGAACATGACGGCGCCCTTGAGGACGCCGACCAGGATGAGGTCGCCCTGGCCGTTCTCCGGGTGGTCGGCGGCGATCTTGGCCGCCAGCTCCGCGATCTTTTCCTTGATCTGTTGCTCGGTGATGAGCACGGAGGCGATCTCGCCCTCGTACACGAGTCATTCCCCTCGGGTGGTGGGTTCGGGTTGGGGTCCGGCAAGCGAGAGCCTGCCATGGCACCGGCGTGCCTCCAAGTTCCCCGGCAGCCAGACCCCGCCCTGACCCCGCCAGCGGGCCACGAGCGCGTCGACCGAACGCAGGTGCGCATCGGTCAGCTCCCGGACCCCGGAGTCCAGCAGCCACCTGCGGAGAACCCGCCTGCGCAGTGCCGCCGGTTCGGCGGCGAGCACGGTGGTTTCCAGCTCACCTGCCCGTTCCGCGCGCTCGTGGACCCGCGCGGCGAGTGTGTCCAACGCCTCGGTGTCGTCACGCAGCTGTGCGGCCGTCCGGGCCAGTGCGGGGGCAACCCCACCGGCCAGCACGTCCTCCAGCAACGGCAGCACTTCGCCGCGCAGCCGGACCCGGGTGAACCTCGGGTCGGCGTTGTGCGGGTCCTGCCACGGCTGCACGCCGAGCTCCACGCAGGCCCCCTGCGTTTGTGCGCGCGTGACGCCCAGCAACGGCCTGCCCCACGGCGGATCGTACGAACGCATCCCGGCCAGCGACCGTGGTCCGGAGCCGCGGCCGAGGCCGAGCAGCACGGTCTCGGCCTGATCGTCGAGAGTGTGGCCGAGCAAGACGAGCCCTTCGCTGTCTGACAGCGCTTCGCGCAGCGCGCGGTACCTCGCGGTACGCGCAGCCGCTTCGGGGCCACCTTCGCTCGCGACGTCGACAGCACGCACTTCAGCGACCTCGACACCCAGCTTTTGCACCACTGCAGCAGCTTCAGCCGCTACGTCCGCGGAGCCGTCTTGCAGACCGTGGTCGATCACGAGCGCGCGCGTGCGAAAACCACGGCTTCGCGCGACGTACGCAGTCGCGGCGGCAAGCGCCACCGAATCCGCCCCACCGGAGACCGCGACGCACACCTCGCCGGGCACCTCGATGGACGCGAGGAAGTTGCGGACCGCGGTACGGACCGCGGCGAGCGCGCTCACCCGTGCAGACGCTGTACCCAGGCCGCGGGGTCCGCGATCTCCGCCCGGGTCGGCAGCGTGTTCGGAGATCGCCAGACCGCGTTGAAGCCGTCCATACCGACCGCGTCGACCACGTGCTTGGTGAACTTCGCGCCTTCCTCGTACTGGCGGATCTTCGCGTCGAGCCCGAGGAGCGCGCGCAACAGCCGGTCGAAGATGCCACCGCCACGACGGCGTGCACTGAACTTCGCGCGGATCTGCTCGACACTGGGCACCACTCGCGGGCCCACCGCGTCCATCACGTAGTCGGCGTGCCCTTCGAGCAGGGTGGACAACGCCAGCAGCCGGTCGAACACCGCGCGTTCCTTCGGCGACTGCAGCAGCTCGGCGATACCCACGCCGGTGCCACGCTGCTTGACCGCGTCGGTGAGCCTGCCGACCAGCTCGCTCAGTCCTTCTTCGGAGTCCCCCGCGATGCCGGAGACCAGCCGCTCGACCTCGTCCGCGAAGTAGTCCCGCAGCCACGGCACGGCGCTGAACTGCAGCCGGTGCGTGCACTCGTGCAGGCAGACCCAGAGCCGGAAGTCCTTGTCCGGCACCTTCATCGCGCGTTCCGCGGCGACCACGTTCGGCGCCACGAGCAGCAGCTCGCCCTGGTTCTCCGGACCGCCGAACGGGTCGTACTGGCCGAGCACCCTCGACGCGAGGAAGGCCAGCACCAGCCCGGTCTGCACACCCGCACCGGACGCCAGCACCGGGCCGAGCGGACCGCCCTGCGCGGGCGGCAGCGCGCGGCCGGTGAGCGCGCCCAGACCGGACGCAGCCGACCGCACCCAGCCCGGCCGGTCCACCACCGTGCCCGGCAGCAACGGCAGGTCACGGCCGAGCCCGGTCAGCTCGCGCACATGCCCCTCCGCCTCCGCGGTCAGCTCGCGCAAGTCGGTCACCGCGCGTTCGGCATCGCGGCGGGCAATCGACGGGCCACCGCGCACGAGCAGCGCTCCGGTCGTGGCCGCGCGGTCCCAGTCGACCATCGGCCGCCGGCGGATCTCGGTTTCCTGGCTCACCCCTTCGACGCTACCTGCCGGAGTGGTCACTGACAGCCGCACTTGCGCAACGCTGTGGCGAGCACGTCGAGCGCAGCCTGTCCGGAGTCCTTGTCCGACCCGTTGGACATGAACGCGAACGCGAGCACCCGGTTGTCGCTGTCCAGCACGTAGCCGGCGAGGGTGTTGACGCCGGTGAGCGTGCCGGTCTTGGCCCGTACCCAGCCCTTGCCCGCGGACGAATCCGGGACGCGGTACCGGTCGGCGAGCGTGCCTGCCGGACTGCCCGCCACCGGAAGCCCGGCGAGCAGCGGACGCAGCTTCGGCGTGTTCTGGTCCTTCCCGTCGGGCCCCGCGGCCGCGGCCAGCACCTGGCTGAGCAGCCGCGCGGGCACCTTGTTCTGGTTGGACAGGCCGCTGGTGTCGAACAGCTGCAACCCGTTCACGTCGAACCCGTGGTCCCCGAGCACCTTCTTCACCGCGGCAGCCGCGCCGGCGAACGACGGATCACCGCCGGTGGCGATGGCGACCTGCCGGCCGAGCGCGTCGGCGAGCACGTTGTCGGAGATCTGCAGCAGTGCGTACGCGAGGTCCGGCAGCGGCGCCGACTGGACCTCGCCGAGCACCTTCGCGTCCGCCGTCGCCTTGGTGGTACCGCCCGCGCTCGCACCGAGCTTTTCGGCAACGAGCTGGGTGATCGTGGTCGCCGGATTGCCGGAGCGCTGGGTCTCGTCGACCTTCGGGTTGCCCCGGCCGCCGTCGGCCATCACCGGCACGATCGGCGCGCCGAACAGCGACGGCGCATCGCCGGGTTCCCAGCCCGGCGCGGTGACCGGGCCGTTGTAGGCGCTCACGTCGACCTGGACGTTGCTGACGTTGCCCGCGACCTTCTTGACCTGCGCGACGAGGTCGTCCACGTGCGCTGCACCCGGGTAGAGCGGTGAGTCGGTGCCCTGCGGCAACGCGGTGAGCGTGGGGTCGCCACCGCCGACGAGGATCACCGTGCCCGGCTGCCGGCCCTGCACGATCTTCGTGGTCAGCCGCTTCGTCGGATCCATCGCGAGCAGCGCGGCGGAAACGGTGAGGATCTTGGTGGTCGAGGCCGGGGTGAGCGCCGTGTTCGACGAGTGGTCCCACAGCACCGAACCATTCGACGGATCGATCACACTGCCGGTGAGCTGCGAGAGCGCAGGGGCACCGGAGGGACCGGCCAGTGCGGACGCGACGCCACCGGGGGACGCACCGGCACCCGAGGTGTCCGGACCGTGCAGCGCGAGGCTCACCTCCGCCGGATCGGGGGCGTCCCCCTTCGGCGCATTGGGCGCCCACGGCAGGCCCAGCTTGTTGGACACCTTCGGCACCGCCGAGGCGACGCCGGCCGCGGCGAGCACCAATACCACGACGAGCCCGATGACCAGCAGCTTCCGCCGCCGTTTCGGCTCGCCACCACCGGGCGCCGCAGCGGGCGGGAACCCGTCCGGCGGACGCGGGATCCCGACCGTCGCCTCACTCGCGAACTGCTCCCGCTCGCGGTCCACCGGCTGCGGGCCCGGCGCAGCGCGCTGGCCGATCGGAGTCGCCTCACCCTGGTGTCCGGCGTCCGGTGATTCGGGCCAGGGGCCAGGAGACGGCTGCGCACCGGACTGCGGACGCGGAATACCGACCGTCGCCTCGGCCGGGAACTGGCTCCCGGACGGCTCGATCCGCATCGGCCGCGCGCTCTCGGCGGACGCGGGCGGCACCGCACCCTGCGGCGGCTCCGGCAATCCCGGCCGGACCGGGACCTGGAGCTGCTGCGACCACGAGGCGGAACTGCCCTCGAGTGCGTCCCAGCGAGGTTCCTCACGGGCCCGCGGGTTCTCCTCCGGCCTGCGCTCCGGCGGTGCGTCGGACTCGCTGCGAAACGCCGTCCAGCCCCCACCGGCGGACGGCTGTTGCTGCTGCGCACGCGAGGCCACCGGACGGAATGCCGCCCAGCCCTGGCCACCGTCCGGTGCCGAACCGCTCTGCGGAGCCTCGTCGCGGAACGCGGCGAACGGCTGCTGCTCCTGCGGTACCTGCCGCTCCTGCGGTGCCGGACGTTCTTCCCGCTCCCTGCCCGGACTGCTGTCCCGGCGAACCGGCTGGAACAGCGAGTTCGGCTGCTCGGACGCGGCCCGCGACGGCTGCTCCGGACGCTCCACCGGCACCCACGGCACCTGCTGGGTCTGTTCCCCACGAGGTTCCGGCCGCTGCGGTTCGGGTCGCTGCGGCTCCAGCCGCTGAGGTTGCGCGCGCGGGGGCTCCGGTCGCGGCGGTTCAGTCCTCGGCGACTCCGAGCGCTGCAGTTCCGAGCGCTGCGGCTCCGAGCGCTGCGGGTCCGGTTTGGCCGATTCCTCCGGGGCGTTGACCCCCGGCACCGGATCCGGCGGGACGTTCGGCCGGAACCACGAACCGGGCCCGTCACCGGGTGTGACGTTCGGCACGGCGAGCCGGTCGGTGCTGCCCGCGTTCCGCTTGGGCAGGGGCAGACCGGCGGTGGCCTCTTCACCACGGGGAGAGGTGTCCTCGTCGCCTGTCGGCCACCTCGGCTGGTCGTTGTCCGGCACCCACTACTCCTTCTCACCTGCCCCGCGAAGGGGCCAAGCTCACATGCCGTCTGGCCGACATCGGCGCGACCCGCCGGCCGGGTGTAGTCCACACTAGTGACGTCAACGAGGTGATTGCGGTTGCCGCCCACGATGCGTGGGACACCCAGATTCGAGAAGCAGCGAGGACGACCGTGGAATTCGACGTCACGATCGAGATCCCCAAGGGGGAGCGCAACAAGTACGAGGTCGACCACAAGACCGGTCGGATCAAGCTCGACCGGACCCTGTTCACGGCAACGCAGTACCCGGCCGACTACGGCTTCATCGACGACACACTGGGCCAGGACGGCGACCCGCTCGACGTGCTCGTCCTCGTGCAGGAGCCGACGTTCCCGGGTTGCCTGATCCGGTGCCGCGCGATCGGCATGTTCCGGATGACCGACGAAAAGGGCCCGGACGACAAGGTGCTCGGCATTCCGACGAACGACCCGCGGCTGGAGCATCTGCGCGACATCCACCACCTCAACGAGTTCCACAAGCTCGAAATCCAGCACTTCTTCGAGGTCTACAAGGACCTCGAGCCCGGCAAGAGCGTCGAGGGCTCCACCTGGGTCGGGCGCACCGAGGCCGAGGCCGAGATCTCCCGCTCGTTCGAACGGGAGAAGGACCGCCTCGCCAAGGAAGAGCTCGAGGGCGAAGCCGAGCACTGAACAGGTACCGCAGGTACGGCAAAGGGCCGTTCACCCACGTGGGGTGAACGGCCCTTTCGCGTACGGGCTCAGCCCGCGAGTGCGAGTTCCGCGGCCTCCTCCTCGGCGCGGGACTCCATCGCCGACTTGTCCGACAGCGGCTTCTCCCGCAGCAGCCACACCAGGGCGAAGCCCACCGTGAGCACGACGCCGCCGATCAGGAACACCGTGCTCATCGAGCTGGCGAAGCCGTCGAGGATCGGCCGGGCGAGCACCGGGTCGAGACCGGCGAGGAACGACGTGTCGTTCACGTCGACCCCACCCGAGGACATCCGCTGCGCGAACTCCGGGTGCTGGGCCAGCGCCGCGGTGTAGGCGGGCGAACCCATCGCCGAGCGGACCGCCGCGGCGATCCGGTCGCCGACCGTGCTGAACAGGATCGACAGGAACACCGCGGTGCCCGCCGTGCCGCCGATCTGCCGGAAGAACGTGGCCGACGAGGTCGCGACGCCGATGTCCTTCGGCGAGACGTCGTTGGTGGCGGCCAGGGTCAGCGTCTGCATCGACGAACCGAGGCCGAGACCGATCACGAACGCGATCGCCATCACCACGCCGAGCGGGGTGTCCACGCCGATCGTCGACAGCGCGAACAGTGCCGCGGCCATCAGGCCGAGACCGGCCACCGCGAACGGCTTGTACCGTCCGGTCCGGCTGATCACCCGGCCGCTGGTCAGGCTCGCCACCATGATCCCGAGGGTGAGCGGCAGCATCTGCAGCCCGGCCTGGGTCGGCGTCGCGCCCTTCACGATCTGCAGGTACAGCGGAAGCGACATCATCGCGCCGAACATCCCGATGCCCTGGATCACGGTGACCATCGTGGCCACCCGGAACACCGGGCGGCGGAACAGCCGCAGCGGCAGCAGCGCAGCATCGCCCATCCGGCGTTCCTGCAGGATGAACAGGACCACCCCGAGTGCACCGACCAGGTACATCGCGAGCGAAACCGGCGCGCCCCATCCCCATTCGCGGCCCTGCTCGGCGACCAGCAGCAGCGGCACCAGGCCCATGGTCAGCGCACCCGCGCCGAGGAAGTCGATCCGCTGCTGCACGCGCTTGTGCGGCAGGTTCAGTACCTTGCTCACCACGACCAGCGCGGCCAGCGCGACCGGCACGTTCACCAGGAACACCCAGCGCCAGCCGGTGATGCCTGCGAACGAGTCGAGACCGGCGAAGAATCCGCCGACGACCGGACCGGCCACGCTCGAGACGCCGAACACGGCCATGAAGTAGCCCTGGTACCTGCTGCGCTCGCGGGGCGAGGTGATGTCGCTGATGATCGCCAGTGCGAGCGACATCAGGCCACCGGCGCCGAGGCCCTGGAACGCGCGGAACGCGGCCAGTTCGTACATCGAGTTCGCCATGCCGCTGGCCAGTGAACCGGCGAGGAACAGCGAGATCGCGGTGAGGTACATCGGCTTGCGGCCGAAGAGGTCGGACAGTTTGCCGTACAGCGGCGTGGACAGCGTCGCGGTGATCAGGTAGGCGGTGGTGGCCCAGGCCTGCAGGCTCTGCCCGTGCAGTTCGTCGGCGATCGTCTTCATCGCCGAGGACACGATGGTCTGGTCGAGTGCCGCCAGGAACATGCCGAGCATCAGCCCGGACAGAACGGTGAGGATCTGTCGGTGCGATAGCCGTCCGCTCGTGGTGGCGCCCCCTTCCGTGCTGGTGTCGCTCATCGGGTTCTCCCTTGCTCGTGGTCTTGGTGGCCGCTCGTTGTTAGTTGCTTGCACCTATCAACTACTTGCCTTGCACAAGTGTTCCCGAGAAGCTTGCATTACACAATCAACTATCCCTGTGATGCTCATCGCAGGGCCCTGACCAGCACAACGGGCCGCCCGCTGCTGCGGGCGGCCCGTTGACGGAGCTAGGTCAGACGGCGTAGCCGGGGATCGGGAACGGCGCGAGGAACTCCCGGATCTCGGCCGCAATGGTCGCCAGCGCCGGTTCCTCCTGGGCGGCCGCGGCGGTGACCGTGCGGTCGATCCAGTCCGCGACCTGCGTCTGGTGCTCGGGACGCAGCCCGCGCGTGGTGATCGCCGAGGTGCCGAGCCGGATGCCCGACGGGTCGAACGGCTTGCGCGGGTCGAACGGGACGGTGTTGTAGTTCAGCTCGATGCCCGCACGGTCCAGCGCCTGTGCGGCAGGCTTGCCGGGCACGGCCTTGCTCGTGAGGTCGATCAGCAGCAGGTGGTTGTCCGTGCCGCCGGAGACCAGGTCGTAGCCGCGCTCCACGAGTGCCTCGGCGAGCGCCTTGGCATTCGCGACCACGGTGTGCGCGTACTCGGAGAACGACGGCTGCTGCGCCTCCCCGAGCGCGACCGCGATGGCGGCCGTCGTGTGGTTGTGCGGACCGCCCTGCAGGCCGGGGAAGACGGCCTTGTCCACGGCCTTCGCGTGCTCGGCGTCGGACAGGATCATCGCGCCGCGCGGGCCACGAAGGGTCTTGTGCGTGGTCGTGGTGATCACCTGGGCATGGCCGACCGGCGACGGGTGCGCGCCACCGGCGACCAGGCCTGCGATGTGCGCGATGTCGGCGACCAGCACCGCGTCGACCTCGCGGGCGATCTCGGCGAACGCCGGGAAGTCGATGGTGCGCGGGATCGCCGTGCCGCCCGCGAAGATCAGCTTCGGCCGGTGCTGGCGGGCGAGGTCGCGGACTTGGTCGAGGTCGACCCGGCCGGTCTCCTTGCGCACGCCGTAGCGGACCGGCGTGAACCACTTCCCGGTGGCCGACACGCTCCAGCCGTGCGTCAGGTGGCCGCCGTCCGGCAGTGCCATGCCGAGCACCGTGTCACCGGGCTTCGCGAAGGCCAGGTACACCGCGAGGTTCGCGGGCGAGCCGGAGTACGGCTGCACATTGGCGTGGTCCGCCCCGAAGACGGCCTTGGCGCGTTCGATCGCCAGCGTCTCGATCTGATCGACGAGCTGCTGGCCTTCGTAGTACCGCTTGCCCGCGTAGCCCTCGGAGTACTTGTTCGTGAGCACGGTGCCGGTCGCTTCCAGCACCGCCTGCGATACGTAGTTCTCCGAGGCGATCAGGCGGATCTTGTCGTGCTGCCGCTTCGCCTCGTCCTCGACGAGGCCGGCGAGCTGCGGGTCGGCCGCGGCGAGAGCGGACAGGGCGGGCTGGTGTGTCATCGCGTACTCCGGCTGTGCAGTGGCCACCACCCAGGCGCGCGGTGCCGGCCTCGTCGTCGCTCCCCGGTGGTGCTCCACCTCTTCAATGGCGCCAGTCGCTGATGCGGGGCAAAGTTTAGTGCACCGCCCGCGCGGTGCCCGGCCCGCGGGAAAGCCGCTACACCGGCCGCATACCGTCCCGGTGCCGGCGGGCGAGGTCCTGGTACACGGCCGCGTTGTGCTCCACCCACATCCGCGCGGAATCGGTGAGCGGCACGAACTTCTTCGCCGGACTGCCCATCGCGATCGTCTCGCCGGGCACCTCGGTACCAGGTGTCACGGTGGCCCCCGCGGCGACCAGCGCCCGCGGGCCGATCACCGCGCGGTCGAGCACGGTGGACCCGTTGCCGATCAGGGCCTGCTCCCCGACCGTGCAGTCGTGCACGAGGCACTGGTGCCCCACGGTGACGTTGCGGCCCACCTCGCACAGTTCGGCGTTGGAGTGGATCACCGAATTGTCCTGGATGTTGGCGCCCTCACGGATCACGATCGGACCGAAGTCGCCGCGGATCACCGCGCCGTACCAGACGGAGGCGTCCTTCTCGACGGTCACGTCGCCGATCAGGGTGGCAGTGGGGGCGATCCAGGCGTCCGGGTGGACCGTGGGGCTGACCCCCTCGAAGGAGAACAGAGGCATGTCCGCACCTTAAGCGGCGTCAGCGATATCCGGCGAAGCAGAGTGCTTCGATGTCCCCGTGCAGGCCTTCGAACGGCCGGGGCCGGACCCGTTGCTGCACGACGGCGCCGAGCAGGTAGCTGAGCAACGCACGGGCGCGGGCACGCGGATCGTCCACGTCGAGCGGGGCGAGCAGTTCCACGAGCAGTTCGGTGATGGAGGTGAGCATCACGTCGATCGCCTGCGGGTGCTGCGCGCGGCCTGCCGCGATCCAGTACTCGAACCAGAGGAAGGCCGCGCCGGGCCGTTCCGCGAATTCCGCGAGGTACGCCTCGGTCACCGCGAACAGCCGCTCGCGCGGGTCGCGGTGCCGCTGCGCGACGGTGCGCAGCCCGGAGGCGAAAGCGTTGATGTGCGCGGCCATCGCGCGGTCGATCAGCACGTCGATGTCGGCGAAGTAGTAGTGGATCGCGCTCTTGGTGAGCGGGCCGGCGTCCGCGATCGCCCGTACCGTGCAACCGGCCAGGCCGTCACGGGCGAGCACCACACGGGCGGCCTCGACGATCTGTTCCTGCTTCTGCAGCTGGTTGGGCGACAGCTGTGCGCTGCGACCGGGTACGGCACTCACGGTGATCCTCGTTACGGCGTTCGGAACGGCGGGCCCGAAGTCTAGGGCAGATGTCCTGGCCTGCTCCGAAGGGTGAAAAACCGGATTGGCCACCCCGGTCCGCGCAGCGGACAATGCCCGGCATGGTGATCTCAGGGGACAAGGGGCTCAGCGCGGCGGCGCGCCGTCAGCTGGAGAAGGAAATAGCCGACCTGCGCGCGCAACGGGATGCGCTCGCGCCGCAGCCGGGAGAGCAGGAGCGCACCGGTGACGCGGCGGACCAGGCGGACGTGATCGACCGCGCGGAGACCGCCGCCAGGCTGGACCGGCAGATCGCCGACGTGTCCGCGAAGCTGGAGCACGGCGCGTACGACAGCTCGCTGCTCCCCGACGGCACGCGCGTGTCGCTGCGCTTCGCCGACGGGGACGAGGAAGAGTTCACCGTGGTCACCCTTCCCGGCGAAGACGTCGATTCGGTGACCTCGGACAGCCCGCTCGGCATGGCGCTGGTCGGTGCGAAGGCAGGCGACAAGGTCACCTACCGGACGCCGCGCGGGGAGACGACGGTGACGGTGCTGGAGCTGACCCCGCCGAAAGGCTGAGCACAAAGGACACCCGAGGGCCGCCCGGCTTCACCGGGCGGCCCTGCGGTGTCAGCTTCCGCTCGCACCGGTGCCGGCGTTGGTGACGGTCTCGGCCCGGTAGGCGTACACCCCGTCGTGCTCGACGGCGACGTGCCAGCCGTCGCAGACCTTGTCCGTACGAAGGTGCTCGCCGGCGGGCCACCAGTCCGCGGTGAGCGTCGGCGGCCTGGCCTCCACTGGCCCTGGCTCACACGTGCGCGGCAACGCGGTACCGGCGGACTGGTACTTCAGCAGCCGTTCGGAACCGGTCGTGCGAACGAGTTCGACGACGTTGCGCGCACCGTCGGGCACCCACGCCGGCAGCTTCGCCGCCGGATCGTTCTTGCCCTCGATCCCGGTTTCGTAGGAAACCGCCTTCACGTGCCCGTTCCCGTGCTCGACGACGGAATCCCCGAGCCCGCATGCGGACACCGTGGTCACCGTCGCCGCCGCCAGCGCGCCGCAGACCACCTTGCTCACGATGCTTTTCATCCCCCGAGTGAAGCCGGACCGAACGCGGCCGCCATCGGTCTTCCGGCTCGGCTGCCCGGCCACCCGGCCGACTGCCATCCGGTCAACTTCCTGCGACAGATCGATCCATTGTGTAACATCTGGCTTCTCAGCTCCCGCGCCAGATGCCCGGAGCACGCCGGTGACCAGGGAGAATTGCGTGACATCCGATCCGGACGACCTCAAGCGGCGGCTTGCCGCCTCGATCGAACGGGCCGAACAGCGCATCCGCGCGCTGGACGAGGGCGAGCAGATCACCTCGGTGGTCACTGCGGAGGCCGAGGCGGCGGACGGCGCCGTGCGCGCGACCGTGACCGGCAGCGGCAGGCTGCACGAACTGACGCTCGACGAACGGGTTCGGCATTGGGCGCCGGAGGAGATCGCGCGACAGGTCGTCCACTGCGTCCAGCGCGCCCAATCCCGGCTGGCCGAGGTCGCGGTGGAATCCCTCACCGAGCGGGCCGGTGCGGACCTCCCGTTCGCCGGGCTCGCCGCCGAGCGGCTGCGCACCGAGTTCCCGTCGCCGGAGTCCGACATCGGTGCCGAACCAGCTCACCTCGCATCGCGCCGGAACGACAACGACATCGTCGTCAAGCTGGCCACCTGGGACCAGGACGACTGACCGCGACAGAAAGGAACGCAGACATGGGGGGATTCCGTTGGGATCCGCGGGCCTTCACCTTGGCCAAGGCCCGGTTCGGCGAACTCGCCGACCAGGGCGCGGAATACCTGTATCCGATGGTGCGCGAAAACCTGGTGGAGTGGAAGGCAGGCGGCCTGCTCGACCTGCTGGTCGTCCACCACAAATCGCTGGCGAAGGAAGTCGCGGTCTCGGCCGGGTGCACGCCCGCAATGCTGCGCAAGATAAACCAGAATCTGACCGACGTCGCGGGCCTGTACACCAATTCCGACAATGCCGCGGCCGAGGACATCAGCAAAACCTGGGACACGATGGGTTATGAGCTGCCCTCCAGCGGTGACCCCGATCTCGAACGCTCCGGCGGCATGGCCTACGACTTCGGCTCCGGCTATCCACCGAGCATGCAGCCGAGTGCGGGTGACTTCCGGATCGAGGACGTGGTCGACACCATCCTTGGTCTCCCGAAATCCGTCGTCATCCCGGATCCGTCCTTCAAGAACCCCGCACTCCAGAGCATCTGGGACGGGGTCTTCGGCAGCTGGCTCGAAATCTGCGGATTCGCGACCGAAGCGCTGACCGGGGACTGGAAAGGCGTTTACCAGGCGGGCGACGCAATGAGCAATGCGGGCGACTATTGGCAAGGCCTGAGTGCACTGTCCCGCCGCTGCGCGGGGACGCTCTTCTGGCACTGGGACGGCGACGCATCCGAGTTCGCCGAAAGGTCGGTCACCAAGATCTGCGACGTGTACGAAGACGCAGGCGAAACCATCGCGCACTGCGGCGAGGACTACAAGACCCACGCGCACGGCTGCTACCTGCTGTTCACCGAAATCAACGGCATACTCACCGCCATCCCGAACGACATGATTCTCCTGTTCGAACTCCTCGACCGGGCGGATGCCAAATCGGTGCCCACGCCTTCCCCCGACCTCCTCGCCGCAATGGCCGGGATACACCGGCTGGTCAAGATCCTGCTCAAGGGCTTCAAGGAAGCCACCGAAAAGCTGCTGAAGGTGGCTCAGGTGATCGAAGCGATTGTCGGAGTCGTCCTCTCCGCGTGCACCCTCTTCACGAACTACAGCAACGACATGCGCGGCGCGCTGACCTGAGCCCGCCGGCGCCGGGATTGCGCAGCTGTCGGGAATTCCGCGAACCGCGGCCCCGGCACGACGTGAGGTTCGCATTCGATCCGTAGTCGCTCGGCTCGGGGCACCCAGCAGTCCCGCACCGGAGACAGTACCGGTTCAGCGCGAAGAGGATTCTGGTTCGGACCCGACTAGTGGGAGCGGCCGGGCCGACAGTTCCTCGATCCGGTCCTCGCGGACGCCCAGCATCCGCAGTGTGTACCGGGCCACCGCGTCGGCCATCCGCGCCTGTTCCCGTCGATTCCGGCCAGTAAACCGGATTCTGATCGCCAACCGGGTGACCGGGTCCGGCTCGTGGACGGTCCGCTGGGCAAGCCACGCGCCGTACCGGTCGAACGCGTCGGTCACGGCGGCGGTGAAGAGCTTCGCTTTGCTGCTGAAGTGGTTGTAGAAGGAACCGAATCCGACGTCGGCGCGATCGGTGATCGCCTGGATGCTCACCTCCGTGTCGCCGTCCTCGGCCAGCACCTGCTGCGCGGCGCCGAGCAGCGACGCTCGGGGGCGGTTCCTGCGTCGTCGCGGTGACGCCGACGCTTCCGGTGTGGGCGTGGCTCTGGTCAGTGGTCGCCACGTCGTTCTCCCTGTACCTGCTTGTCCCCGCGATCATCGGGATCGTGACCGCGGCGCTCGCCTGGCGGCGCCGTCGTTTCATGGCGCTTTTCGCCACGGGACTGGCCATCGTGGGGGTTGCCGGCGCAGCCGTCCCCTCGGTGACGTCTACGGGACAAAGCTCCACGCGAACGTCTGGCGGCCCGCGAACAAGGACGCTCGCGGCCGGGTGCTGGTGTACGTCCACGGTGGCGGCTTCACCGGCGGCGCGCTCGACCAGCGTCCGACCCTCCTGCAGTGGTATGCGAACCAGGGCTACACGGTGTTCGACGTCGAGTACCGCATGCACCCGCAGCCGCTCTGGCCGAGAGGAAACCCGTGACGCCAAGTGTGCCGTCGGCTGGGTGGCGCAGAACGCCACGCGACTCGGCGTCGACGCGAACGGGGTCACACTCGCGGGCAACTCCGCCGGCGGGAACCTCGCGTTGCTCGCCGCGTACACAGTGGGCACCGGCCAGTTTCCGCCCTCGTGCGGCGTGCCCGAGCGCGCCGCACGAGCCGTGATCGCCAGCTACGCACCCACTGACACCGCGGACCAGAGTTCCGGCGTACCCAGCATCGCCGACGACACCGGCGCGACGTATTTCGGTGGCACCCCGCAGCAGGTCCCCGAGGCATACCGCGCGACCTCACCGATCACCTACGTACGGCCGGGACTACCGCCGACCCTGCTCCTCCCGTTCACCGAGCACGTTTTCGACCGGTTCTGGAACTCCTGGGGCAGCCAGATCAGTTACGGCGTCACGAAACAGTTTCTCGACGCCCCTTCTCGATAGGCAAATGCGTCTTTTTCAGGGATTTCCCGATTTCTTCGGCTCCGTCGAAGCGCCGCCACGGGCAAATGCGCGGTACACGGTCTCGACGGTCGGCCGCTGCGGACCGTCCGGCCGGGCCAGAACGAGCACCCGGGAGAGCGTCGGGTGCTCGAGCGGCACGATCCGCACATCGGTGCGGCCCTCGACCAGCCGCCGCGGCAGGAACGCGAGACCGAGTCCGCCACGGACGAGTTCCAGCCCGGTCGCAACGTCCACCACCTCGATGGCGACGTCGCGCTCGAGCCCGGCCGCCGCGAAGAGCCGGTCGGTGCGTATCCGGTTCGCCCATCCCACCGGAAAATCGATGAACGGCATCGTCGCTGCCGCGCTCAGCGACGATGCCGGAAGCTCCGCGGAGAGCGGCGCGGTGAGGACCAGATCGAGCCTGCCGACCGGTTGCAGCCGAATCCCCGGCGAGGGCAGGTCGGGTTCGGGGACCAGCGCCAGGTCGTAGGTGCCGTCCGCAACCCGCTCTAGGTGCCGATCGTGGTCCAGCGCCGAAAACCACACACGCACCTGGAGAGCAGGGTGCTCCCGGCGCAACGCACCGAGTACCGCGGCCAGGTCGAAGGTCCCCGTGGAGAGCACGGTGCCCAGGGTCACGCTGCCCTGCACGGTGCCGTCGAGCGCCCCGAGCTCATCACGGACTTCCCGCGCCGAGGCCAGCAGAGTGCGCGCCCGCTCGAGCAGCAGATCACCGGCCGCGGTCAGCGCGATGCGATGCCCGGCGCGGCGGAACAGCGGTTGGGCCAGCTCGTGCTCGAGGCGTCCGACGGCCGCCGACATCGTCGACTGCACGACGTGTTCGCGCTGCGCCCCCCTCGTGAAGCTGCCTTCCTCGGCGACCGCGACGAAGTAGGACAGCTGCTGCAAATCCACTCGTGAAGTATCGCCCACCGGTGTATCGATGCCGCCGATGGTGGCATCGAAATCATTCGTTGGACGTAAATCGGTGCGCGGAGGAGCGTCGGTGGAGACGAGAATCGACATCGTCGAGACCGGCCCGTGGAGGACAGGAACATGCGACTGATCGCGTTGGAAGAGGCGTTCTCGATTCCGGAGCTCGACCGGCGCCATCCCGCGGCCGGAGATCTCGGGGCGGTTCCGGTCGGCCGGGAGATCGCCCGGCACGTGGCCGAGCGGCTGCCGGACATCGCCGAGCTGCGCCTGGCCGACATGGACCGGCACGGGGTCGACGTGCAGGTCCTGTCGCTCGGCGCGCCAGGGCTGCAGATCGCCGACCTTTCCCCCGCCGAAGCAATCGAGGACGCGCGGCTCGCCAACGACTACCTGGCCAAGGCCATCGCAGACAAGCCCGACCGGTTCGCCGGGTTCGCCGCGGTGCCGCTGCAGGACCCGGAAGCTGCGGCCGTGGAGCTGCGGCGTGCGGTGACCGAGCTCGGCATGCGAGGCGCCCTTGTCAACGACCACACCGACGGCCACTACCTCGACGAGCCCCGCTTCGACGTGTTCTGGAGCGCCCTCGAGGAGCTCGAGGTGCCGCTGTACCTTCATCCCGCGGCACCCCCGCGGGACCACTGGGACGTCCTCGACGGCTGCCCCGAGCTGGTCGGCCCGACCTGGACCTGGGCCGTCCAGACCAGCGGTCACGCTCTGCGGATGCTCTACGGAGGGGTCTTCGACCGGCATCCCGGCGCCCGGTTGATCCTCGGGCACATGGGTGAGTTCCTGCCCTTCATGATCTCCCGCCTCGACTCCCGCTACCAGACCATGGACCCGGTTCGCCCGCTCGCGCACCTGCCCAGCCACTACATCGGAACCAACATCCTGATCACGGTGAGCGGAGTGCCGTCCCCCGCCGCACTGGCCGGGGCAGTCCTGTCGATCGGCGCCGACGCCATCATGTTCGCGATCGATTACCCGTGGGAGGACACCGCATCTGCGACCACGGCCTTCGCCGGCGCGGCGCTCTCCGAGACCGACCGCCACAAGATCGCGCACGGCAACGCCGAACGACTCCTCGGACTCTGACCGGCGGCCTCAGCCCGGCCCGGGTCTCGCCGAACAGCGGACGAACGTGATCACCTTACGGTCCGGGAACGCACCGCCGGCGAGTCCGGCGTCGGCACGAAGCGAGCGGGACTTCAACAATCTCCGTCGGATGATCAAGCCGGCCGGGCTCAGTGGACGCCCGAGGGGCTGCGCCACAGCTTCGTCTCGGGTCCGCTCGGACACCCGCAGCCAGTCAGGCGCACCCCACGATTCAGGCCCCATCCGGAAGCGTCCGGATGGGGCCTGATCTGTGAGCCGCCTGGGGGAATCGAACCCCCGACCTATTCATTACGAGTGAATCGCTCTGGCCGACTGAGCTAAGGCGGCGTGTCGCAGTGGCCGTGCCGCACGACGGGGACAAGTGTAGCGGAGGTCCGATGCGTCACCTTCCGGGGGCCGCGTCGTTAGGCTGCTATGACTTCGGTCTCATCCCCTGCTCCGACAACCTGGAGGACTCGGCACATGCGGCGAAGACTGCCCCGTGCGGTGGCCATACCCGCCACCGCGGCCCTGCTGCTGCTCAGCGCGGGTCCGGCCGGCGCGCAGGACATCCCCACCACGCCGATCCCGCAGCCGGGGAATCCGAGCGAGCCACCGGCTTCGGCGCCGACCGGGCCGCAGCCGCTCGGGCACGCGGTCGGCGACGCGGGGACCGCGCTCGGGGTGGTGCGCCTGCTGCCGAACGCCGTCACCACGGACACCATCCTCCCCGGGTTCGGCCAGCAGCTGCCGAAGCAGTCGGCGCTGGAGGCCGGGATGGGCCTGTCGAGCGCATCCGCGAACTCGGAGGCCTACCTCAACTACGAGAAGTCGATCGCGCAGGCCTCGCCGTTCGGGCTCGCGGTCGGTGGCCAGGCACCGCAGACGCCGGGCAGCCTCGCGCAGACGGCGTTGCCGGACAACCCCAAGGAGATCACCGGCGGTCTCAACGCCCCGTCGAACCCGCTGTTGAACGTCGGGCTCCTCAACGGCAGCGCGCACGCCCGCTGGAGCGACACGCTCGGACCGTGTGTGGACACCATCTCCGACGCCAGCACGTCGGTGGCCAGCCTGTCGCTGCTCAACGTGATCCCGACGCTGCCGCAGGTCCCGTTGCTCGGCGGGGGCGGGCTGAACCTCCCGCAGAACACCACATTGGCCGAGGGGTTCGACCCGGCCAGCGGCCTGCAGGGCCTCGGTGGCCTGCTGTCCGGCGGTGGCCAGACCTCGGCCACCGGCGCCGGTTCGCTGTTGAGCCTGCCGAACACGCTGTCGTCGCGGTCGCAGGTGAAGCTCGTCGATCTGCCGGGGTCGAAGAACAAGGCCGTGCAGTCCACCTCGACGCTGCAAGCCGCGGACATCGCCATCCTCAAGGGCACGCCGCTCGAGATGAACCTCAAGGTGGCCAGCCAGCCGACGCTCACGGTGACCTCGACCGGTGACGCGAAAACGTCGAAGGTCGACTACCAGGCACCGGTGCTGACCATCTCGGCAGGCGGCAAGACGCTCTACACGCTGGACGCGGCGCATCCGACCAAGGACATCCCGATCGGCCTGCCGCTGTCCCCGCTGAGCGACCAGTTCGGCGCGCTGGACAACGTGCCGGTGGTCGGCGGCCTCGTCGCCACCGCACGCGACGGTCTGCAGCAGCTCAGCAGCACCGCCGGCAAGGTGCTCGACCTCGGCGTGCTTCGGCTGAGCATCGCGAACCTGGACCAGAAGAAGTCCGAAGCGAGCACGCCGTTCAAGGGCTACCAGCTGGGTGCGTCCGCGCGGCTGTTCGACCTGCAGGTGCTGCCGACGGAACGGCTCAAGACCCTGTTGCCGAAGGAAGCCGGCGACAAGCTGCCGTCGTCGCTGGCGCAGCTTTCGCTGGGTGAGCAGGTGGCCCGCGCGTACGCCCCGACCGGCGGCGTGGTCTGCGGCAGCACGGCACCCGCCCCGCCGAACGGTGGTGGCCAGGCGCCGAAGGCACCGGCGAAGAACCTCGCGTACACGGGCACTGCGTACGACACGGTGCCGCTGTTCTGGACCGGCACGGCGATGCTGCTGCTCGGCGTGGTGATGGTCGCGGCGTTCCCGAGCCGTCGTCGGCCTGCGCTGGCACTCAACCGGCCGGTGAACCGCGGCCCGGACGAGCCGGAGCCGTTCAAGCCGTCACCGCATCCGCGCGACTGACGAACACACGGTGGCCCCCTCTTCGGAGGGGGCCACCGTGTGTTCGGGGGTCAGCCCTGGCGGAGCGTGGTGACCATGGCCTCCACCGCGATCCGCGGCTTCACGTTCAGCCCGATCGCCGCACGGCATTCCAGCACCGCTTCGAGCCGGCGCAGCGTCGACTCGGGAGTCCATGCCGCGGCGGCGGACGCGATGGCGTCCGCGTGGTCGGGGTGGGTCAGCGTGGAGCCGGACCGGGAGGTCGTGACGAGCACGTCGCGGTAGAAGCCGGCGAGGTCCACCAACGCGAGGTCGAGGGTGTCGCGCTGGGTCCGCGTGGCACGGGATTTCTGGCGTTTCTCCAGCTGCTTCACCGCGGCGTCGGCGGCCCGTTTGGCTCCGGCGACGCCCTTGCCCACACCGTCACCACCCATCGCGGTGCGCAGTTCGGTGCGCTCCGGCTCGTCGCGGGCCTTGCTCTCCTCGCCCGCGTCCGCCTCGGCGGCGCTGATCAGCTGGTCGGCGCTGGTGAACACATCCGCAGGACGGCGCAGGCCGAGCGGGATCCGCAGCACGGTGTCCCGGCGCTGCCGCGCGGCCTCGTCGGTCGCGAGCCGGCGAGCCCGGCCGACGTGGCCGTTGCACACCGACGCCGCCCACTGGGCCCGCTCCGGATCGATGCCGTCTCGCGAGACGAGGACCTGCGCGATCGCCGCCGCCGGAGGAGTCCGCAACGGCACCAGCCGGCACCGGGAACGGATCGTGACCGACACGTCTTCCGGATGGTCCGACGGCGCACAGAGCAGGAACACAGTGCGCTCCGGGGGCTCCTCGACGGCCTTGAGCAGTGCGTTCGACGCTCCCTCGGTGAGCCGGTCGGCGTCCTCGATGATCACCACCTGCCACTGGCCGGTGGTCGGCCGCCGCGCTGCCGCCTGCACCAGCGCACGCATTTCGGCGACGGAAATCGACAGGCCCTCGGGCACGACGAGCCGAACGTCGGCATGGGTGCCTGCCATCGTGGTACGACAGCCGGGGCACGCGCCGCACCCGACGCCGGTGCTGCACTGCAGCGCCGCGGCGAAGGTGCGCGCGGCGACCGAGCGCCCGGATCCGGGAGGACCGGTGAGCAGCCACGCATGCGTCATCGCGCCCGGCGCGACGGCCTCACCTGCGACGATCTTCGCCGCCGCGGAGGCCGCACCCGCCAGCGTCTCCGCCGCCGGTTCCTGCCCGACCAGCCCAGTCCAGACGCCGATCAGTGCGGTCACTTCGCCTCTGCTTCGGAGGTCTCACGGGCCTGCTGTGTACCCGGCGCCAGCTCTGCTTCCGCAGCCGTCGCTTCGGCAACGTCGGCGGCCGCGGTTTCCTCGGGAACGGCGGCACCGCTCGGCTCCTCGACGCCCTGTTCCGCGGGGGCGAGATTCGACAGCCTGCCCACGAAGACCGCACGCACCGCGGTGGAGACGCGGGCGGCCACCTCGGCATCGGTGCCGTCGGCGTCGATCACCACGTAGCGATCGGGGTCCGCGGAAGCCATTTCGGTGAGCAGCTTCTGCACGCGCCACTGTTCGTTCAGCGACAGCTTGGTCTGGTCCGGATCGACGGCGCGGGGGGCCGTGTCGAGCAGCACGGTGAGGTCAGGACGCAGCCAGCCGGTGGCCCAGTCGGTGATCCCTTCGAGCTCACCGCTGTCCAGACCGGCGACCGCGGACAGGGTGGCCAGCGGCGAGTCGACGAATCGCTCCATCACCACCACCGATCCCGCGTCGAGAGCAGGCTGGATCTCCCGTTCCACGAGGTCGGCCCGGATCGCTGCAGCGAGCAGCGCCTGCGCTCGCGCGCCGGACAGCGAGGCGTCGGCGGCCAGCGCGTTGAACTGGCGTTCGGCAAGCGCGGGGTCCGCGGCGCGGACGACGGGGCGGGTGCCGGTGCCGAGCCAGCGGGCCAGCCGGGTGGCCTGCTCGGCGGTGTTGATGGCGGTGGTGCCTTCGAGCGCGATCAGGTAGCCGTTCACCCGGCGCGGGCTGCGGCGCAGCACGTTGCGCAGGTCGGTGAGGATCTTCTCGGAGCGCCGGTCGTCCATCTGCCGGTAGGCGACCACGCCGAGCAGCACGGCCAGCACGCCGCCGCCGATCATCACCGGGCGGGTGCCGTCGATGGTCAGCACGTTGCCCCAGACGCTGACCCGCCGCGGTTGCACCAGGCCGATCAGCAACGGGGTGACCACAGTGGACCCGAACAGGACCACCTTCAACATCGACTGGTAGATCGCGTTGATCCGGCCGCGGATCGCGTCGTCCACCCGGGAACCGATGATGGTGACGCCGGTGAGGAACGCGGTGCCCGCGCAGACCCCGACGAGCGCGACCGCGATCAACGAGATCGCCAGGTGCGGCGACAACGCCACCACCACCAGCGAAAGCCCGGCGGTGACGATCGAGATGCCGAACAGGCGGTCGTGCGGCAGCCGGTGCGCAAGCTTCGGCGACACCGCCATCCCGGTGGCGAGGCCGAGGAACACCGCGAGCACGAGCAGGTTGAACGCGGCGTCACCGGCCAGCAGCGACGAGGAGTACGGCTTGGCCGAGGCCACCACCGCACCACCGGCCGCGAAGGCACCGAACGCGCCGATCAGCAGACCGCGCACCAGCGGCGTACTGCGTACGAAGCGGACCCCGTCGCGGATCATCTCGCCGAGGCCGAACTTCTCCTCGTCGGCCTTCTCGGCCTTCTCGGCCTTCTGTTCCGGCGGCGCGTGCACGTTGCGCCGGGACAGCTCGGGGATCCGGGTGGCGACGAGGATGCCGCTGGTCAGGTACAGCAGGCCGGTGATGACCACGACGAGCTTGGCGATGTAGAGATCCACGGTCGTGCCCTGGAACAGGTGGAACGTGGAGTTGATGCCGAGGATCAGCGCGTTCGCCCCGGCCGCGGTGATCACCGCGAGGCCGTAGGTCATCACCAGGCCGAGCTGGTTGGCGGTCTCCACCTGGTCGGGGCGGCGCAGCAGGTTCGGCACTGCGGCGTCCTTGGACGGGATCCACATGATGGAGCAGCAGCCGACCAGGAAGTTCGCCACGAACAGCCACCACGGAGCGCCCACGATGGCGATGGACAGCAGGAACCCGCAGCGCAGCAGGTCGCAGATGACCATGATCTTGCGCCGGTCGAAGCGGTCGGCAAGCAGCCCGCCGATCGGCGCGAACAGCAGACCCGGCAGCAGGCTGGTGAGCACGACGCCGACGAACGCGAAGTTCTGCGCCGTGTAGTTGTCCAGCAGCTTGCTGCTCAGACTGGTCAGCGCCAGCAGGTTCAGCCAGTCGGCCACGCTGCACAGGTATGTGACGCCCCACAGGCGACGGAATGGTCTGATCGCCAGCACTCGACGGACCCGGTGGATCGTGGACGCTTCGGCCCCGCTCGACCCACCCGGACCGGACCCGGGCACCGACCGCACGCCCTCGCTGATATGCCCACCCCACTCGTCACGGCGGCGCCGGGCGACCCCTGCGGATCCCCCGACCGTGTTCGCCAGGGTAGCCCCGGAGCAGAGTCGGGCTCGGAACCGGCCCGGGTGTCGCGGTGGGCGGGCGGTCTCAGCCGAACAGTCCCCGCACGCTGCTGACCAGGCTCGCGATCATCTCGATGGCGACCACCCCGAAGACGATCAGCAGCACAACGGCCAGCACGACCCCCGCCGTACTGGTCGAGGGCCTGCCCATGCTGGGCATGCTCATGGCAGGCAGGCCCCGACGGCGCACCTGCCGTTCGGCCAGCTCTTCCTCGATGTCGTCGTCGGCGACCTCGGCGATCTGCCTCGGCTTCGGCCGCGGGACTTTCTTCAGCAGCTGCGGTGCCCGCGTCGGCCAGGTCCGCTGCCGGGGCAGCAACCCGAGCGGAACCCGATCCGGCCGTTCGTCCTCGGACGAGCCCGGCGCCGGCGCCGCGGCGGTCTTCTTGGCCTCCTCCTCGAGCGCGGCCTCGACCATGCGCTTCACGGCCTCCGGATCGTGCTCGACCGGCCGAGCGGTCGGCAACGGCTCTCCGGAGTGGCCGTGCCCGTCGCTGCTCGTCGTGACCAGCCCGGACAGCGCATCGGAAAAGCGCTCACCACCGACGTCCCCGCCGAGCGTGCCGTCCCACTCGGGTTCAGCGGCCGGGCCGGGGAAGAAAGGAGCCCCATCGCTCGTGCTCATGGTGACCACCTCACTACGGAATGCCGTCCGCGTCCAGTGTCGACGAGAGTGGCCGCGATCGCATCCGCCCAATGGCCGCAGCACCACTACTGCCGAGGTACCCCGTCGAACACCCTCCGTACCCAGAGGCCGACTTCGTGCCACCGCCGAGTAACCACCCGCACCACCGACCGCCGGAAATCCGCCGCTCCCACCCCGTTCCTCCGGTCCCCCCGGACCACTCCCAGACCAGACACCCCGGCCAGCACGAACAAAACTCCGTCCGAGCACCCACCCGGCCCACCCCAGCCCGACCGGCCAAGCGACGCGATGACCGACCACACTCCGCACCCGACCACACCAGCTGCCCAACCACCATCCCTGCCCAACCACACCAGCAGCCCAACCACGATCCCCGCCCAACCACACCAGCAGCCCAACCACCATCCCCGCCCAACCACACCAGCAGCCCAACCACGATCCCCGCCCAACCACCATCCCCCGCCAACCACGACCGCCCCTCGGCGACCACCGGCCACCACCACCGGTCGGCCACCGCCACCCCATCGCCATTGCCGCCCAGCCACCACCCCCCGACGACCGCTGCCCAACCACCACCACCGCTCGGCCATCGCTGCCCAATCGGCCATCGCCGGCCAGTCACCACCGCCGCCCAATCACGACGGCCGCTCGACCGCAGGCCCCGGCCGACCGCCGTCCAGGCCCGACCGCAGGCCCCGGCCGACCGCCGTCCCGGCCCGACCAGGGCCCGGCCGGCCGCCGTCCCCGTCCGATCAGGCGTCCGGCCGGCCGCCGTCCCGGTCCGATCACAGCCACAACCGCGGTCCCAGCCGACCGGGATCCCGGTCAACCATCGGGGCCGCGCCGGTTGTGGTCGGCTTCTGCCGCACCCGGTTCGCTCGGTCAGCTCCGACTCCGCCTCCACCTCCGGAACGGCACAGGCACAGTCGCTCCGCTCGCCGGGGACGTGTCCCTCCGGTCAGGCATGGCGGCGGACCGCCTGCACGATCCAGTCTTCCGCGGTGCTGCGGGTTGCCGGGGTCCAGCTGATCGTCCAGCCGCCGCCCTGGCGAGGGGCGGCCCGGAACTGGTAGCGGCCCTCATCGTTGTCGATGAGGCCGAAGGCGCCGTGCGGGTACTCCGCCAGCACGGCGTCGCGGACGGTGAGGTCGACCAGCACCGTGCCCCGCCGGGGGCGGGCCGCCGCGGCGCGGATCACGTCCAGATCCCCCCACGCCGCCGACGGGACCAGCCCGCTGTGATCGGTTTCGATGCGGACCGCGGGGCCGGGGCCGGGCGGGCTGTCCGGCAGGCCGTCGAACACCCAGCCGGGCAGGGCGCTCAGCAGACCGGACCGCAGCCGCGCGCGACGGCCCGACCTGGTCATCACCGTGGTGTAGTCGGCATCGCCGAAGAAGCGCACTTCCCACGGTTCCCGACGGGCCGGGAACACGCCGGTGACCACTCCGCGGATGAACCCACCACGCAACACGCGGTACAGGCCGACCGCTTCGGACGTCACCTCGCCCTCCGGCGCCAGTCCCAGCGCGGCCATCCCCGCGACGAACCGGGTGTACTGCTCCACCTCCTCGGCCAGCGTGGTGCCGAGCATCGGCCCGAACGACTGCCGGACCTCGTCGGCAAGGCTCGGCTCCGCGACTTCCGCGTCCCCCTCGGCAGGCGCAATCGGGTCAACCGGCTCGGACGGCTCTTGCGCGGCCAGAACCGGCGGCACCTCGAAGTGCGGGTCGTAGAACTCCATCACCGAAGGCCGCTGCGGCATCTCGGCTCGCAGCGGTCCGATGACCTCGTCGATGACGTCGAAGACGACGGGCGCTGAACTGCTCACCCCTGCATTGAACACCCTGGTACCGACAATTTCTCGAACTTGTGTTCGAATACCCCGATCGATGCGCCGAGCGGTCGGCGCCGCGGCCCGCCCGACCGCATCGCGGCCACGAAGAACCGCAGGCACATCGGTTGCGGCCCGGGGCAGCGCACCCGAAGGAGCACAAGACTGTGACAGGCGTTACACGTCCGCCGTCGGCGCAGACCCGCGCGCACTGCGATCGCCGACGCGCATCGCAGGCGCCAGGAAGTGCACGGTCACCACGAGACAGCCGACCACGGCGAAGGTCCAGCGCAGTCCGATCCCACCGGACAGTGGGCCGATCAGCACCGGTCCGGCCAGGAAGCCGAAATACCCGCAGGCCGCCACCGCGGCGATCGCACGGGCAGGTGCGTCCGGCTGCTTGCGCCCGGCCGCGCTCCAGGCCAGCGGAACCATCCCGGACACCCCGAGCCCGACGACGGCGAATCCGGCCACCGCCACCGCGGGTACCGGAACCGCCACCACCAGGAGAAATCCGCCCACCGTCACCGCGGTCGCGACGCGCATGAACGTGACCACGCCGAACCGCCCGGCCAACCGGTCGGCCACTGTCCGTACCGCGATCATCGTGATCGAGAAGGCGAAGTAGCCCAGCGACGCCACCGCCGCCGTCGCCGACGTGACCCCGCTCAGGTACACCGCGCTCCAGTCGTTGATCGTGCCCTCCGCGACGAACCCGCAGAACGCGATCACCCCCAGTGGGATCAGCACCTTGCCGGGCAACGCGAACGCCGCCTCGCCCTGGCCACGGTCAGCGCCGGGCAGGAAGCCCGCGACGGCGCCGGCAGCAAGGACCAGCAATACGACGGCGGCGGTCGTGAAGTGCACCTGGATCGGCACGTGCCAGGTCTCCATCAGCGCCGCGGCACCGGAACCGGCCAGCCCGCCGATGTTCCAGAACGCGTGGAACCCGGCGAAAATCGGCCGCCCGTAAGCTGTTTCCACCCGCGCCGCGTGCGCGTTCATGGACACGTCGAGCAGGCTGTTACCGATCCCCAGCACCACGAGCGCGGCCACGAACAACGGCAGATCCGCGGCGAACGCGGTGAACGGCAGTCCCGCGCACAGCACGGTGGCACCGCAGAGCACCCCACGCCGGCTGCCGATCTTGATCAGCACCGGTCCAGCGGCCGCCAGCGCCACCACCGAACCGGCCGCGAGCCCGAACAGCCCGATCGACAGCTGCCCCGCGCTCAAGTCGAGCTTCGCCTGCGCTGCGGGCACCCGCGCGGCCCATGAAGCGAAGGCGGCCCCGCACACCGCGAAGACCGCCGAAACTGCGGTGCGCGCGCGTCGTGCTTCTTCCATCAGTCCCCAGAACTGCGAAGGGGCCATCCGGATGGCCCCGAGGAAAGCCGGACCTAATTGGCCTTCGCGGTACTGCTCGACTTCTTCGCAGGCGCCTTCTTGGCCGTGGACTTCGTGCCGGCGGACTTCGCCGTGGTCGACTTCGCGGCCGCCGACTTCGTAGTGGTCGACTTCGCCGCGGTCTTGCGGGCCGGGGCCTTACGCTTGGGCGCCGGACCCTTCGCCCGCTTCTCCGCCAGCAGCTCGGCGGCACGATCCGCAGTCAGGTCGTCGATGCTGTCGGTCTTCCGCAGAGTCGCGTTGTACTCGCCGTCGGTCACGTACGGACCGAAGCGGCCGTCCTTGACCACCATCGGCTTGCCCGACGCCGGGTCCTCGCCGAGTTCCTTGAGCGGCGGGCGCGCGGCTGCCGCACGGCCACGCTGCTTCGGCTCCGAGTAGATCTTCAGCGCCTCTTCCACGGTGATCGAGAACAGCTGGTCCTCGGTCTGCAACGACCGCGAGTCCGTGCCCTTCTTCAGATACGGCCCGTACCGCCCGTTCTGCGCGGTGATCTCGTCGCCCGACTCCGGGTCCTTGCCCACCACACGTGGCAGGGACAGCAGCTTGAGCGCCTCTTCGAGAGTGATCGTCTCGACCGACATCGACTTGAACAGCGATCCGGTGCGCGGCTTCGGCGCCTTTGCCTTCGCGGCCTTCTTCTGCGCCGCAGTAGCGTCTTCGGGCAGTTCCGGCTCCGGCAGCAGCTCGGTGACATACGGGCCGAACCGGCCTTCCTTCGCCACGATCTCGTGCCCGCTGACCGGATCGGTGCCCAGTACGCGACCCTCCTGCGGGGTCGCGAACAACTTCTCCGCGATCTCCGTGCTCAGCTCGTCCGGCGGCAGGTCTTCGGGCAGGTTCGCCCGCTGGGACTCCCCGTTGACCTCCCGCTCGAGGTACGGCCCGTAACGGCCGACCCGCACCACGACCTGGTGCCCCTCGGCGTCGCTGAACATCGGGATGGAGTTGATCTCGCGGGCGTCGATGCCCTCGACGCTCCCGTCGACCAGCTTCTTCAGCCCGCCCAGCCTGCCGACCGAGCCCTCCACGCCGAAGTCGCCGCCGAAGTAGAACTTCGACAGCCACTCCACCCGGTGCTCGTCCCCGTTGGCGATGCGGTCCAGCTCGTCTTCCAGACCGGCGGTGAAGTTGTAGTCCACCAGCCGCTCGAAGTGCCGCTCCATCAACCCGACCACCGAGAACGCAACCCACGACGGGACCAGCGCGGACCCCTTCTTCCACACGTAGCCGCGGTCCTGGATGGTCTTGATGATCGAGGCGTAAGTGGAGGGCCTGCCGATGCCCAGCTCTTCCAGCTTGCTCACCAGGCTCGGCTCGGAGTAGCGCGCGGGCGGCGAGGTGCTGTGCCCGTCGGCGGCCAGTTCGGCGGCGCTCACGTCCTGATCCTTGACCAGCACCGGCAACCGGCTCTGCTTGTCGTCGGCCTCGCCACCCGCCTCGGTGTCGACTGCCTCGACGTAGGCCTTGAGGAAGCCGGCGAAGGTGATCGTGCGGCCGGAGGCGGCGAACATGCACTCCTCGCCGGACGTCGCGGTGCCGACGATGCGCACGGACATCGTGGTGCCCCTCGCGTCCGCCATCTGCGACGCGATCGTGCGCTGCCAGATCATCTCGTACAGCCGGAACTCGTCGGTGTTCAGCTCGCTCGCGACCTGGCCGGGGGTCCGGAAGACCTCGCCGGACGGACGGATCGCCTCGTGCGCCTCCTGCGCGTTCTTCACCTTGCGGGTGTACTGGCGAGGCGACGGCGACACGTACTCCTTGCCGTACAGCTGCGTCGCCTGGCTGCGCGCGGCCGTGATGGCCGACTCCGACAGCGTCGTGGAGTCGGTACGCATATAGGTGATGTAGCCGTTCTCGTACAGCTTCTGCGCGATCCGCATGGTGCGCTCGGAGGTGAAGCGCAGCTTGCGGCCTGCCTCCTGCTGCAGCGTCGAGGTCATGAACGGCGGGTACGGCCTGCGCGTGTACGGCTTCTCCTCGACGCTCGCGACCTTGAAGTCCCGGTCGCCGAGTGCCTGCGCCAGCGCCTCCGCGTCGGACTCGCCGAGCACGCGGACGTCCTTCGCGGAATCCTTGAGCTGCCCGTTCGAGTCGAAGTCGCGGCCGGTCGCGAGGCGGGAGCCGTCGACCGCGATCAGCCGTGCCGGGAAGTTTCGCGGCGAAGCGTCCTCACCGGCATCCATCGTCGCCGAGATGTCCCAGTACGAGGCGGAGGTGAAACGCATCCGCTCGCGCTCCCGCTCCACGACGATGCGCGTCGCCACGGACTGCACGCGGCCTGCCGAGAGCTTCGGCATGACCTTCTTCCACAGCACCGGCGAGACCTCGTAGCCGTACAGCCGGTCGAGGATGCGGCGGGTCTCCTGTGCGTCGACGAGGTCCGCGTCAAGCTCCCGGGTGGCGTCCGCGGCCGCACGGATGGCCTGCTCGGTGACCTCGTGGAACACCATCCGGCGCACCGGCACCTTGGGCTTCAGCGTCTCGAGCAGATGCCAGGCGATGGCCTCGCCCTCGCGGTCGGGGTCCGTCGCGAGGTAGAGCTCGTCGACGTCCTTGAGCAGCCCCTTCAGCTCGGTGACCTTCGACTTCTTGTCCGGCGTGACGATGTACAGCGGCTTGAAGTCGTTGTCGATGTCCACCCCGAGGCGCGCCCAGGACTCGCCCTTGTACTGGGCAGGCACGTCGGCGGCGCCGCGCGGCAGGTCACGGATATGGCCGACGGAGGATTCGACGACGTAGTCGCCGCCGAGATACGGCGCGATCTTGCGGGCCTTGGTGGGCGACTCGACGATCACCAGCCGTCGACGGCCGGCCTCGTTGCCACCGGCACCGCTCTTCTTGGTCCGTGCTCCTGCCACGCTGTCCTGCTCTCCACTCATCTCCGCGCCGTCGCCTCTGCGTCGGCGGCGGCACTTTCTCCCCACACCGGGGGTCCTGCGCCCGCGTCTCGACCTGTCAGTGTGCACGTCCCCGACGCCCGTACAGCGCCGAGGTGCCCTGACCCCCCGCCGGGTTCCGGTCCGGCGGATCGCCACTGACCTCGGCGATGTCTCCTTTCCACACCTAGCACGTGATGTCGGACACGTGCCGTGCAGGGTAACCGGTCACCCCGCCGATACCCTCCGTTCGACGGTGGTGGGCCCGGCGCCGACAACGCTTCACTTACTACCCCCATCTGCCGAAAGGAATCACCATGACCCGACGCCTGCTCGGTGGAGCGATTGCAGCCGTAGCCGTGTTCGCACTGGTCACCGCACCTACGGCGAGTGCGGCGACGACTTCTTTCTCCGGCGCCGTGGCCCTGTCCAACTGCTCCGGTTCGGTGGTCAAACCGGCCGCCACGCCTGCCGACGCTCCCGCGCTCGTCCTGTCCAACGGGCACTGCCTCGAATCGGGCTTCCCCGAACCGGGCCAGGTGATCGTCGACCAGGATTCCAGCCGCACGTTCGACCTGCTCTCCGAGGACGGCCAGAGCACGGTCGGCACGGTCACCGCGAAGAAGGTCGCCTACGCCACCATGACCGACACGGACGTGTCGCTCTACCAGCTCACCGACACCTACGCCGGGATCAAGGACAAGTACGGTGTCGCGCCGCTCGAACTGGCCGGCAGCCACCCGGAGGCGGGCACGGCCATCGACATCGTGTCCGGCTACTGGAAGAAGATCTACTCCTGCACCATCGACGGGTTCGTGCCCGAACTGCACGAGGGCGGCTGGGTGTGGAAGGACTCCGTCCGCTATGCCTCCGGCTGCGACACGATCGGCGGCACCTCCGGCTCGCCCCTCGTCGACCACGCGACCGGCAAGGTCGTCGGCGTGAACAACACCGCGAACGAGGACGGTGAGCGGTGCACCGAGAACAACCCGTGCGAGGTCGACGAGTCCGGGAACGTCACCGTGCATGCCGGTACCAAGTACGGCGAGGAGACCTACGGTATTCCCGCCTGCCTGACCGCGGCCGGCGAAGTCGATCTCAACCAGCAGGGCTGCACACTGCCGAAACCGTAACAACGATCGATGTACCGGCCCTTCCCGGCGTACCGCACCGGGGAGGGCCGTTTTCTTTGCGCCGACTACCCCACCGCCTCCAGTAAATACTGAAGAGGACTCTCCGCCCGGCCACCGCGACGCGGCTCGGCGTCGGTCCGGGCAGGGCGCCGTTCCCCGGTGGGCGGCAGCTCGGGCCACGCGTGCTCGGCACCGGCAGGCGCGGCGCCGATCAGCTCCAGCAGACCGTCCAGCCCGCGCCGTCCGGTGATCCGCACCGCCGGCGGCCCGGCCCGAGACCCCAGCAACCGTGCCCGGACACCGAGCGGGACCAGTGCGGCCACCAGCTGCTCGTGCGTCAGCGGTGCCAGCGGATCGACGCCGAGCAGGTAACCGCCCGGTTCCGGCCGCCCCGCGGCGAGCGCCCACATCCGCAGCATCGCGCCGCTGAGCCGGAACCCACCGGGCACCGCCTTGCCGGAATCGTCCTCGACCGGACCGGTGTGCCCCGGCCGCAGCCACCGATCGGCGAGGCCGAGCAGGTCGACCCGGAACGACGTGCGCACCTGCGGTCGTCCGCAGTCGGCCACGGCGACCTGCGCATCGGCGCCCCGGCTGCGACATTCGCGCGCCAGCACCGCGGCCCGCCACGGCTCCTCGACCACCACGCTCAGCCGCGCCGCCGTGTGGCCGAACCCGGTGATCTGTCCCTGGCAGCACAGCAGCCCGGCCAGGTCGGCAAGCCCCGGGCCGGTCGCCTCCGCCGAAAACAGCGAGATCGTCCGATCCACACCGAGCATGATAGAACACAAGTTCGATTGGCGGCGAGTGGTCTGCGGCAGACTTTCCGGCACGGTCTTTCCGCCGAAGCACGCCAAGGAGTTCAATCGTGTGCAGAAGACCCGATCCGACGACGCTCGCCGGGGATGGCGCACGAGACGAGTGGGGGGTCGCATGGGACGGGTAATCGTCGCCAACTGGGTGACGCTGGACGGAGTCATGCAGGCGCCCGGCCTGCCGGACGAGGACACCCGCGACGGGTTCACGCAAGGTGGCTGGGCCGCTCCCTACGCCGACCCGGTGATGGGCGCCAAGATGAGCGAGCTGATGACCGGCGACTACGCCTGGCTGTTCGGCCGCACGAGTTACCAGGGCCTGCTCGAGAGCTGGGACAGGCAGGGCGGTCCGTTCAAGGACGCACTGAACAACCGGACGAAGTACGTCGCCTCCGGTGCGGCGGACACTCACCTCGCCTGGCCGAACTCGATCCTGCTGCACGGTGACGTTCCGGCAGAAGTGGCACGGTTGAAGGAAAACTCGGCCGCGAACCTCGTCATCATGGGCAGCCGGGTATTGATCAACTCGCTGGTCGCCGCCGACCTGATCGACGAATACCTCCTGATGATCGCACCGCTCGTTCTCGGCAGCGGGCGCCGCCTGTTCCTCGACGGCACGCACACCGCGCTACAACTGCGCGAATGCACGCCTGTCGGCACCGGTGCGGTGGCAGCCGTCTACGAACGCGACCGCCGGCAAGCTCAGGACGACGCCGGCCGCAAGCGTGGTGGCGCTGATCTGACCGGGAGGTCCTGACATGAGCAGCAAGTTCACCGAGCTCGCGATCGACTGCGCCGACCCGCAGCGGCTCGCCCGGTTCTGGTGCGCGGTCCTCGGCTACGAAGTGCAGGACGCGGACGAGGAGATCGTCACCATCGGTTCCCCCGCGGTACCGGAAGGCAGGAGCCGTCCCGGCCCGGTGCCACCGACGCTGACCTTCGCGCAGGTGCCCGAGGGCAAGACCGTGAAGAACCGGCTCCACCTCGACGTCAACCCCACCGATCGGGAGCAGGACGAAGAGGTCCGCCGGCTGCTCGAACTCGGAGCCCGCCGAGCCGACGTCGGCCAGACCGGTGCGGAGAGCTGGGTCTGCCTGGCCGATCCGGAGGGGAACGAGTTCTGCGTCCTCGCGAGCCGCCACCCCTGAACGGAAGCCGCACCGGATTCACCGCGAACAGAATCAGCGCGGCGCGGGCGGCACCACCAGCTGCTGGCACCCGCTCGCGCGTTTACCCGCCGCGGTCAGCTCTGGCGTGGCCGCCAAGCCCTTCAGCACGTCCAACCGGGCCACCGCGTCGATCGTCGTCCTCGCGTCGCCCAGCGCCGCCTTGGTGGCCGCGGCTCCGCTGGCCGAATCGAGGCGCTGCCGCACGTCGTCGGCCCGCTTGCGCACCGAAGCGAATTCGCCGAGCAGGTCCGTGCGCGCGGTCGCGGCGTTCGGCAGCGGTGGCGGACCGACCCGGTCGAGCCCGGACACGGTCTGGTCGATCCCGTCCACCACCGACGAAAGCAGTCTGCTGGACGTGCGGGTGGCCTGCTGCGGTGAGCTCGGGTCGATCTCCGGCAGGTTCGCCAGTGTGCGAACGAGATGGTTGACCGCAGAGCAGTAGCCGTCCGCCCATCTCGCCGCCGGATCCGACTGGCTCGCGGTGTCCGCCTGCCCGCCCGGGTGCGGCTGGGTGCCTGCCGGTTGCTGTCCGCAGCCGGCGACGCTGATCCCGATTCCCGTTACCAGCGCGGCAAAGACGCTCCACCGCGGCCGCACTCGAACACCTCCCACCCGTCGAAGTCCACCTCGCCCCGACCGTACCGACCCACCTGCCGTGCGCAACTCACCCCATGCCCTGGAAATGCACCGGGCCCGGCACGCACACAGCGCGCCGGGCCCGGATGGCGGATTGACTCAGGCGTTGGCCTGTGCCGGGGTATCGGCAATGACCGTGCCGCGCCGCTTGGACACGGCGACCGCCACGACGATCACCGCGACCGCGACGATCGCGATGACGATCCGCCACGTGGTGTTGGCGCCGCCGCCGACGGACAACGTCACGACCGCGGGCGCGATCAGCACCGAGACCAGGTTCATGACCTTGATCAGCGGGTTGATCGCCGGGCCTGCGGTGTCCTTGAACGGGTCACCGACGGTGTCACCGATGATGGTCGCCTCGTGCGCCTCGGAGCCCTTGCCGCCGTGGTTGCCGTCCTCGACCAGCTTCTTGGCGTTGTCCCAGGCACCACCGGAGTTGGCGAGGAAGATCGCCATCAGCGTGCCGGTCGCGATCGCACCGGCGAGGTAGCCGGCCAGCGCGCTCGTACCGAGGCCGAAGCCCACCGCGATCGGGGCGAACACCGCGAGCAGACCGGGCGTGGCCAGCTCCCGCAGCGAGTCGCGGGTGACGATGTCCACGACCTTGCCGTACTCGGGCCGCGTGGTGCCCTCCATGATCCCGGCGATCTCGCGGAACTGGCGGCGCACCTCGTGCACCACCGCACCCGCCGCGCGGGACACCGCGTTCACCGCCAGACCGGAGAAGAGGAACACCACCGCCGCGCCGACGATGACGCCGACCAGGGTGGCCGGGCTGACGATGTTCGCGACGAACGAGCCCGTGCTGCCGATGGCCTTCGTGATCGCGTCCGAATAGGACCCGAACAGCGCCGTGGCCGCCAGGACCGCGGTGGCGATCGCAATGCCCTTGGTGATGGCCTTGGTGGTGTTGCCGACCGCATCCAGCTCGGTGAGGATGCCCGCGGCCTTCTCGTCGACGTCACCGGACATCTCGGCGATGCCCTGTGCGTTGTCCGAAACCGGGCCGAAGGTGTCCATCGCGACGATCACGCCGACGGTGGTCAGCAGACCGGTACCGGCCAGCGCGACGGCGAACAACGCGATGCCGCCGCCGAGCAGGTAGGCACCGAACACCGCGGCGCCGATCACCAGTGCGGTGTACACCGCGGACTCGAAACCGACCGAGATACCGGACAGGATGACCGTGGCCGCACCGGTTTCCGAGGTCTTGCCGACGTCCTTCACCGGCTTGTACTCGGTGCCGGTGTAGTAGCCGGTGAGCTTCAGGATGATCGCGGCCAGCACGATCCCGATGATCACCGCGACGGTCGCGATCACCGCCGGGTTCCCGCTGTTGCCGGAGAACTCGTCGCCGAAGTCGGCGAAGCTGCTCGGCAGGTACACGAACGCGGCGATCGCCGACAGCACCGCGGAGATCACCGCGGAGATGTAGAACGAGCGGTTGATCGTGACGAGACCGCCTTCGCCCGCACGTGCCTTCGTGATGTAGACGCCGATCACCGCGGTGATCACGCCGATCGCAGGCACGATGAGCGGGAAGATCAGGCCGTGCGCGCCGAAGGCGGAGCTGCCGAGGATCAGCGCGGCGACGAGCATGACCGCGTAGGACTCGAAGAGGTCCGCCGCCATGCCGGCGCAGTCACCGACGTTGTCGCCCACGTTGTCGGCGATCGTCGCGGCATTGCGCGGGTCGTCCTCGGGGATGCCCTGCTCGACCTTGCCGACCAGGTCCGCACCGACGTCGGCGGCCTTGGTGAAGATACCGCCGCCGACCCGCATGAACATGGCAATCAGCGCGGCACCGAAACCGAAGCCCTCCAACACCTTCGGGGCCTGGCCGGTGTAGACCAGCACCACCACGGCGGCACCGAAGAGACCGAGACCGACAGTGATCATGCCGACCACGCCGCCGGTACGGAACGCCACGCGCATCGCGATCTCACGACCGCCTTCCTCGCGCGACGCGGCCGCGACCCGCAGGTTCGCCTGCGTGGCCAGCCACATGCCGAGGTAGCCGATGGTGAACGAGAACGCCGCGCCGACCAGGAAGAAGATCGACCTGCCGATCCGTTCGTTCCAGTCGTCGGCCGGGAGCGCGAACAGCAACAGGAACACGATGACGCCGAAGATGGCGAGGGTGTTGCGCTGTCGCTTCAGGTATGCAGCCGCACCTTCCTGCACTGCCTTCGCGATGTCCTGCATCTTGGCGGTGCCCTGGCCCGCGGCCAGCACCTCCTTGAGCAGGGCGTAGCCGATGACCAGTGCGACAAGGGCGACCACGGCGACCACACCGACGATGGTGTAGCCACCCCCGGAGAGCGTGAGACCGCCCTCCGCGAGGAACTGCCGGGACATTCGTCCTCCTGGGAAACGCCGTTTGGCCAGCGCGGACCCGTCGTACCCGGCGTGCCTGCACTGGCGTGGATCTGTGCCGAGCGACACGCTAGCCGTGCTTGCGATGCAGGACTCACATGACGCTCACCACAGAGGGTGTGGATTGCGGGAGTGTATTGGTACTGCTTCGGCGCTCCGCAACGCGTCCCGGGCAGCGCACGTTCGGTGACCTTGTGTGATTGGTCACTGGATCGATCTCGGGCCGGTTCTGTCGGTGTCCTGTGCGAAGCTTCGGCACGTGGTGGGAGAGCGCGGACCGAGGCTGCTTGACCGGGTCACGGCCGGGATCCCGGCGCGGGAGAACCCGGTCACGCATGTCCGCAGGCTGCCGGCGCGCGCGGCGGTTTTCGCGTCGTGGCCGGAGTGGGCGGCGCCGGAAGTGGTGTCCGCGTTCGCCGCGGCAGGCGTCGGGAAACCGTGGCAGCACCAGGTCAGCGCGGCCCGCCTTGCCCATGCGGGCGCGCACGTGGTGGTGTCCACCGGCACCGCGTCCGGCAAGTCGCTCGCCTACCAGCTACCGGTGCTCTCGGAGCTGGCCACCGGATCGAAGGCCACCGCGCTGTACCTCTCGCCCACCAAGGCGCTGGGTGCCGACCAGCTGCGCTCGGTGTCCTCTTTGGACGTTCCCGGGGTGCGTGCGGCGGCGTTCGACGGCGATACGCCGATGACAGAGCGCGACTGGGTCCGGGCGCACGCGAACTGGGTGTTCAGCAACCCCGACATGCTCCACCGCGGCATCCTGTCCGCGCATTCGCGCTGGACGCAGTTCTTCCGCAGGCTGCAGTACGTGGTCGTGGACGAGTGCCACAGCTACCGGGGCGTCTTCGGTTCGCACGTCGCACTGCTGTTGCGACGGCTGCGCCGAGTCGCACAGCATTACGGAGCGTCGCCGGTTTTCGTGCTGGCCTCGGCGACCACGGCCTCCCCGGCGGACTTCGCATCCCGGCTCACGGGGCTGGCCTGCGAGGCGGTCACGGAGGACGCGTCACCCCGCGGGGCGCGCACGATCGCGTTGTGGGAGCCACCGCTGCTCGAGGAGCTCAGTGGCGAGAACGGCGCACCGGTCCGCAGGCCGGCAGGCGCCGAAACCGCACGGATCCTCACCGAACTGGTCGTGGAGGGCGCCCGGTCACTGGCGTTCGTCCGTTCCCGCCGCGGCGCGGAACTCACCGCGCTCACCGCACGCCGTCAGTTGTCCGAAGTGGACCCTTCGCTGGTGGAAACCGTGGCGGCGTACCGTTCCGGCTTCCTCCCAGAGGAACGGCGGGAGCTGGAGCGGGCGTTGCTGTCCGGCCGGCTGCTGGGGGTGGCCACCACCAACGCGCTGGAGCTCGGCGTCGACATCGCGGGCCTGGACGCGGTGGTGCTGGCCGGCTATCCGGGCACGCTGGCGTCGTTCTGGCAACAGTCCGGTCGCGCAGGCCGCTCCGGCGAGGAGGCCCTGGTGGTGTTCGTCGCCCGCGACGATCCCCTCGACACGTATTTGGTGCACCATCCGCAGGCGTTGCTGGAGCGTCCGGTGGAGACCGCCGTGCTGGACCCGACGAACCCGTACGTGCTGGGGCCACAGCTGGCGTGCGCCGTCGCCGAGCTGCCGCTCACGGAACCGGAGCTGCCGACCTTCGGCGGCGATGCGGCACGCACCGTGCTGGCGGATCTGGTGGCGGAGAAGCTGCTTCGCCGCCGGACCAGCGGCTGGTATTGGACCGCCCCGGCCCGCCCGCACGCCGAGGTGGGCATCCGCGGCTCCGGCGGCGATCAGGTGGCGGTGGTGGAAGCGGACTCGGGCCGCATGCTCGGCACGGTGGACCCTGGCTCGGCGTGCTTCGCCGTCCACCCCGGCGCGGTATACCTGCACCAGGGCTCGTCGTACGTGGTGGACGAACTGGACCTGGAGACGGACCTCGCCCTGGTGCACGCGGAGGACCCGGACTGGAACACGTCCCCCCGCGAGATCGTGGACATCTCCGTGCTGACCACCGAACAGCAATGCCACCACAACGGCGTGACGGTATCCCTGGGCGAGGTGGCAGTGACGTCCCAGGTCGTGGGCTACCTGCGCCGCCGCCCCTCGGGCGAGGTACTGGACCACACACCACTGGACCTACCCCAGCAAAGCCTCCACACCAGAGCGGTGTGGTACACGGTGTCAGCAGATCTTCTGGAGTCCGCGCCTACTGCTGGACCGGCCGCTTCTCCTGGGTCGGGAGGTTCTGCCGGGCCGGAGGCTTCCACCAGGCCGGGGACTTCCACCGGGCCGGACGCTTCCGCCGAGCCGGGGACTTCCACCGAGCCGGGGACTTCCACCGAGCCGGACGCTTCCGCCGAGCCGGAGACTTCCACCGAGCCGGAGACTTCCACCGAGCCGGACGATTCCGCCGAGCCGGAGACTTCCACCGAGCCGGAGACTTCCACCGAGCCGGACGATTCCGCCGAGCCGGAGACTTCCACCAGACCGAGCGCTTCCGCCAGGCCGGAGACTTCCGGCGGGCCAGGGACTTCTGCGCGGACTCACTTTTCTGCAGGATCCACACTTTCTGCAGAGTCTGTGTCGTCCGTTCCGTCGGCGTCTTCTGCAGGGTCTGTGTCTTCTGTGCCGTCTGGGCATGGCCGGGAATCCGCCGACCTCACTCGCCTTCCGGCAGACAAGCGGGCCGCGCAAGGAGAGCAATCCGACAAGGACCACGCGAGGGCCGAAGCCACAAAACCAGCGGGAACCGAGGCCGCCCCAGTGGGAACCGAGGCCCTGCAATTGGCGGAGCCGGAAGCAACGCGACCGGCGGAGTCCGAATCCTCGCGGACAGCAGCATCTGAAGTCTCGCAGCCGGTGGGGACCGGGGTGGTCGGCAGGGCACCGGGGGGTGCCGGACTGGTTCCGGCACGCTTCCCCGGCGCCCTGCACGCCGCCGAGCACGCGGCGATCGGCCTGCTACCGCTGTTCGCTACGTGCGACCGCTGGGACATCGGCGGGGTGTCGACCGCGCGGCACGAAGACACCGGGGAGGCAACGGTGTTCGTGCACGATGGGCATCCTGGGGGTGCAGGGTTTGCCGACCGCGGTTATGCCGCGATTGTCCCGTGGCTGGCCGCTACGCGGGAGGCGATCGTCTCCTGCGAGTGCCCGACGGGCTGCCCGTCCTGTGTTCAGTCGCCGAAGTGCGGGAACGGCAACGATCCACTGGACAAGGCAGGGGCGGTGGCCGTACTGGATGCCGTGCTCGGGGCGTTGCGTCAGCACGGGCAGCAGTGTGGCCACGATGGTTCGTGAAACTCTTCGGTTGTCTCGTGCGGCCTGCCGGAGTGGGACCGGTCAGGCGGCCGTGGTCTCCACCAGCAGCGGAGCGCGTCCGGTGCTGAGCGCGCGCACCAGAACGTCGTGCACCTCGGTGGCATCCGGCAGCTGCCAGCCACACACCTCGGGCTTCACGCGCCAGTGCACCACGCCGTGCTGGAACGGCGAGGGCGGCAGCGGGATGTAACTGCCGTCGCCGTGCCACTGCACCGAGGCCAGCTCGGCCAGTTCGGCGGGGAGGTCGTCGGCGGGGGTGGTCAGAAACAGCCACCGGCCGTTCGGCATCGCGACGATCGGTGCCGGATGCCCCGCAGCACGGAGCAACCGGGCGGCACGCTTGCCGAGTTCCTGGTCGACCTCGATCGCGTCCACCACGGTGCCGGTGGCCACGAGCAGGCTGTGCGTGCGGTTGGTGAACCAGCTCGCAACCTCGTGAGCGTGCGTGCCGACGAGCTCGCGCCAGTCATCACGCACAGGCACCGGCCGCCGCCAGGTCAGGTTGTCCCCCTCACCGGTGATCGGCGCCGGGGCGGCCCCGGGGAGCACCGGCCAGCCCCGCCATGCGAGGCCGATCGCCTCCGCACGCAGTTCGATGCGGAAGGCGCTCCGCCAGCTGTCCGGCCAATTCGCGTCCAACATTGCTTTCCTGCCTTCAGGTTCCGGTCTTCGCGCCCCTCGGGTCGGGGCCTTGGTGGCGCACATCTCACTTAACGGCAATTTGCACATTGCGCGGAAGCCCCGCGCGACAACCGGCAGTCACCGCGCGTTGAACGCCAAGTAGTGCACCGCTCGACCGATACCGGCGCGCCGGTCACCGGCCGCTGACCTGCCCGCCAGTCCGCTCTCCCCGGCCTTCGACACTTTCCGACCCGCGCGCACCGCGACGGTCACAGCTCCCGGCACACCGCTCTGACCTGGCCTTTCAACCGCTCGCCGCGTGGCGGCGACCGCTGCTCGCGCCCTCCCGCCACTCATCGGCACGCCGATCCGAACCAGCGAGGCGGCACTTCCTCCCGGCTGATCACCACACTCCGACGCCTGTCGACAAGCGGTCGCCCGCCGGAGGCCCCTCGGCCGACCGTCCAGCCACGACAGCGGACCGGACCGCCAGATGCGAGACGGAAGCGAACCAGCCCCGCTCCGGTCGAGACAGCGAGCCGGCCACCAACTCGGACCAAGACGGAGCCACCCAGGTCGGACCACCAAGCCATCTCACCGAGGAACCCAACCAGCACAACGGCCCTTTGCTGCCGTGACCCGCACGGGCCACGGCAGCAGCAGCCGGAACGAACAAGCCAGCCAGCCCGGTCCAGCCCGCCCCCGGCCCGCAGGAACGCGATACGGCCGCGAGATCAACACGTCAACCGCCGAGAGGGACCGGCACAATGCGACCCCGCAACAACAGGTCAACCGCGCAAGGCAATGTCAACCGCGCAGGGCAACGCAGCCGCCGGGGGAGCTAACCGACCGCGCAAAATGGGGCCACGGTGGTCGGGTAGCGCAAACGGGCCACGGTGGTCGGGTCACGCAAGACGAGGCACGGTCGCCAGGCCGTCCGGAGCCAGGTCAGGGTGGCAGGTCGAGCGGTCCGGCTCGGGCTCGTGCGGTCGGTGGTGGCGAGCCGGGTACCGGGGCGACCGTGGAGCGCACCTCGACAAACGCGTCGCGATCGCGCCACCGGCAACTTGTCACGACTGCCCGTTCCCGATCCGCCACCTCTCGCGCGCGGGCGCAGGCTGTGGTCGGGCCGTCTGCTGCGTGTGCGGCAGCAGCCAAGGCACCGAGGTCGGCTGCTGCCTCGGCTCGGTGCCGAGCGGTGATCGCGACGCCGACCCACCAGACCAGCACGCTCACGCTGACCAGCGCCACTGTTGCGAGGGCCGTCCACACCGTGGCCACGCCCGAGTCACTGGAACGGCTCACGGTTCCACTCCCGGTTCGGCAATCGCGTAAGCACTGGCACTCAGGTGCAATACGGCGAGCGCATCCGTGGTGACCTCGACGGTGAGTCCGTCGCCGGAGCGGTGGACGGTGAGACGGGCACCGTGCGGAGCGATGGTCTGCACGACGGCGTCAGCGGCGCCCGGCTGTCCAGCCGCAGCAAGCCGTGCGGCTTCCCGCGCGGCATCCAGGCAACGCAGGTGTCCGGCCACCGCGGTCGTTCCCGCGAGCAGTACCGCGAGTACGGCGGTGAGCGCCCCAAGGGAGAGCGCGGCCTCAACGGTGACGAAGCCACCGTCCCGGCGGCGGCCGGCCATCAGGTGGCCAGCGTCAAAGCTCGTTGCACGAGCTCGGACAACGCCGTGGAGACCGTGTCTCCGGTGAGCACGAGGTAGAGAAGGACGGCGAAGGCCGATGCCGCTACCGTGCCGATCGCATATTCGGCGGTGGTGGTGCCCTCGTCTCCCTGCAGAAACCGCATACCGGTTTTCCTTCTTCCGATAGTGGATGGATTCACAACAAGCCACCGATTCGCTCGGCAAGGCCGAGCACCACCGGCAGCACGCCGAGAGCGAAGAACGCGGGCAGGAAGCACAACCCCACCGGCAGGGCGAGAGCGACCCCGGCCCGTTCTGCGCGTTCTTCGGCCTCGGCATCCAGCCCGTCACGCAGACGGCGGGCCAGGTCATCCGCGGTCGCGGCGAGTGCGGTGCCGGACCGCGCGGTACGGGTGGCGGCGACGGCCAGCTCCTCGAACCCCGCGCGTGCCCGCACTGGAGCCCACGCAGGCTTCGGGTCGGCGCCGAGAGCAAGCAGGCTGGCCGTCGACCGCAGTGCCCTGCCAGTCTCGGCCGGCGCACCGTTCGCGACGGTTTCGAGCGCCACCGGGACTGGCATCCCGGTCCGGAGACAGGCATTGAGCAGGTCGAGCACGGCCGCGGAACGAAGCCGTTCGGCAACGTCGTCCGGGGCTCGAGCACGCCGCGACCTTCGCAGCAGCCACCACCCGCCCACGCCGAAGACGAGGCCGACCGGGATCCCGACCACGGCTGCCACCGACAGGCCGCCGAGGACCGCCGTCGCAGCATGGATGATCGATGGACGCACCGTCGGCCGACCCCGCCGAGCCCGTGCGAGATGACGAGGCGGCGGCGCACCCGGCCAAAGCACCAATGCCACGGCGGCGAGTACGAGCGCCACTCCGAGGGGCGTCATGTGCCCACCACCCCCGTGCGTCCGGTCAGTGCACGTGACCAAGCAGTGCCGGCCCACAGCAAAGCTGCACCGACAACCAAAAATGCTTGGCCCACAAGGGTTCCGGTCAGCACTGTCAACGGCCCGGCGCCGATCGCCTGGCCGAGCGCGAGACAGCCGATGGGCAGAACCGTGAGCACCGTGGCACTCATACGCGGACCCGCCATCTTCGCGTGCAGCCGCCGGGCGAACATCGTCTCGGCCTCGACGTCGCGGCGAGTCGCTTCCAGTGTGTCGGCGATCGGCAGACCGTGCCGACGGGCGAGGTTCCAGGCCTGGGCAAGTCCGGGTAGTGCAGCCGACTCGAGGGGACCGTCGAGCCGGGCGGCGGTCGCCAGATTGCGCAGCTCCCCGGCCAAGGCCGGTACAGCATCGGCGGCTGCTTCCGCAGCCGGCGCCGGATGCGTACCGGAACGCAGCTCGGCCACCACCATCCGAAGGGCCGCCGATGCCTGCTCGGCCCGCGCCAATGCGGCGGACTTTTCCCTTCTGCTGCGCCATTCCTGACCGATCGAAAAGGTGAGCAGAGCGGTCGCGACCGCCGCCCCGACCCCGGCAACCGGAAATGCCAGCACTGCCGGAGTCAGCCACAGTGCTCGCCGAGGCGGAACCGGCAATCTGAGTCGCAGCCGGAATGCCGGGAGCAGCCGACTGGGAATCGTCGGCCAACACAGGATTCCGGTACCGATGCAGAGCAGAGGCCAGGCGGAAATCATGCGCACGCCTCATCCCGGACGAGATCGGTGAAAAGAGCTCGCCGAGCGGTCCACTGTCCTTCGCGCCACACCGCGACGGCACGGACCTCGCCGTGGTACCGCTGAAGCACGGCCACTTCGGTGAGCGCCCGTCCGACGGACGTGCGACGCATGTGCAAGACCACCCGGACGGCGGCAGCGAGCTGGCTGTGCAACGCCTCCCGGCCGAGACCACCCAGCGCGGCGAGCGCTTCGAGCCGAGCGGGCACCTCCGCCGGCGAATTGGCGTGCAAGGTACAGGCACCGCCCTCGTGACCGGTGTTCAGCGCGTTGAGCAGCGAGCACACTTCCCCACCGCGGACTTCGCCGACGACGAGCCGATCCGGCCGCATCCGCAGCGCCTGCCGGACCAGCTCGGGCAGGTCCACCGCACCTGCTCCCTCCACATTGGCCGGACGGGCGACGAGACTGACGAACTGCGGATGCGTCGGACGCAATTCACCGGCGTCCTCGACGCAGACGATGCGCTCACCCGGATCCACCACACCGAGTAGCGCACTCAGCAGCGTGGTCTTCCCGGCACCGGTACCGCCCGTAACCAGGAAGGCAAGGCGATGCTCGACGACGGTGCGCAGGATGCGCGCACCAGCCTCGTCGAATACCCGGCGTCGACGCAGGGCGTCCAAGTCGTACGTGGCAGGGCGCAGAACTCGCAGTGACAGACAGGTTCCATCGGCAGCAATGGGCGGGAGAACGGCGTGCACTCGAAGCCGTCCGCGCGGCGCCGGGAGCCAGCCGTCCACGTAGGGCTGAGCGTCGTCCAGCCGACGGCCGGCGGCGAGCGCGAGCCGCTGAGCGAGCCGCCGGACGGCGTCCTCGTCGGCGAAGCGCACCGCGGTGCGAGCCAGGCCGGCAGGCCCGTCGATCCACACCTCGTCCGGCGCGGTGACCAGGACGTCGGTCACCGTTTCGTCGTCGAGCAAGGTAGCGAGCGGACCGACCCCGAGGAATTCGTCCTGCGCCTGGCGGACGGCGTCCAGCACGGCATCGTGGCTGAGCGCGCCACCTGCCTCCGCGCGAACCGCCTCGGCCAGCGTGATCGGATCCGCGCCGCGGCTTTGCCCAGCGAGCCGGTGACGTACTCGTTCGACGAATTCGGTGGTCATCGTTGCTCCGTCAGGCGACTGTCGGGATAGCGGCAGAGGTGGCGGTCCGCAGCTCGGCCAGCACCACGCGAGCGGCACCGACGAGCGGCCCCTTCGGCGGCAGGTCGAACTCGCCCGTTTCAAGGGTGGCTGCGACCCGCCGCTCCGGAGGCAATGTCGCGAGGAGCGGCGGCCCCAGCAGCGCGGCAGTTCGGGAGGGCGGCGCGCCGTCGACCGGATGTCCACTTGCGACGATCGCGAGCCGGTCGGTGTGCGACCCCAGCCGGTGCAGAACCCTTTTCGCGGCCATACAGGCGCGGAACTCGACAGGCACGACCAGTACGACCAGGTCCGAGGCAGCAGCCACCGCCAGCGCACCGTCACCGAGGTGCCGAGGCAGATCGCAGACGACCGTGCGCCCGGAGCGACGGCCGGCCGCGACCACTGCGGACAACGCACGGGGACTGGGCCCCGGGCCGGATCGGCCACACGACAGCACCGGGAGTGTGCCGCGGCTCGGCAACGACGCGACCAGTGAAGGCACGGACACTCGGCCGGAGAGACGAACTTCCGGCCACCGCAAGCCTTTTGCGTGTTCCAAGCCGAGCGGCAGATCGAGTCCTCCCCCGAGCTCATCGCAGTCGACGAGCAATGCCGGACCCGAGCGGTCTGCTTCCACGGCGATTGCGGCGGCGAGCACCGAAGCACCCGCACCACCACGCCCGCCGACCACAGCCACAACGGGTCCCGGGGAATCGGCCGGCGCGTCGGCGACATCCGCGAACGCGACGGTGAGGTCGGATTCGTCGTCCGGCAGGCTCAGCACCCGGCGCGCGCCGACGGTGGCAGCTCGCCGCCAGGTCTCCATGCCGGCGGCGCCCTTGCAAATCAGCACCACACCGTCGCGCCGCGGCATGGCCGGACGATCGACTGCGGCATCTTCCTCGACCACCACCAGGGGGGCGCGAGCCCAGCGTCCTTGCGCGGCACTGAGGTCTGGCGCGTGGTCCAGTTCGCTGCCGGCGACAGCCGCGACACGCTGGATTTCTTCGAACACCGTGCCGTCGGCGGCGACGACGAGTGGCCGTGCGGTGACCATGTTTCCCTCCCCGGGTCTCGTGGGCCGGATCTCCACCGTCGCCTGCAGCGACCACGTGCGGCAACGCAGGTTTCGGCTTCCTGTGGACAACCGGGGGGTTGTGGACAACTCGGCCCGAAATCGATCCAGCGCGGCCCTCCTCATCGGCTTCCCCTGCACAATGAGAAGCAGGAATTCCGACAGGAAAACGATTGCCGGAGAGCACAGATCAGGAGAATCGATGCAGAGAAACGAAACCGGCGGTTTCAAGGGAGGGGCGACGGTGAGCGGTAGAGCGGGGCACTCGCTGAGTGCCGGTCGCGGTCGGACTGCACGAGCTACACCGCGAGAAGTACCGGTCTTGGGCGTGCCTGCCCGAGACCTGGAAGAACGCGCCAGAGCGCAAAGGAACAAAAGAAAACCGCGGGGAAAGAAGGCGGCCCTCGCCAGGGGGGAGGGGCGAGGGCCGCCAGGGGTTCAGCCCCGGGGGGTCGGACTGAACCGGCCCGGTGGTTACACCGGACCTGTCCACTGTAACTCGCCCTGGTCCGGATTGGTGCCGCACTCGACACCTACGATTCGATAACGGCGTCCGGAGCCGGAAGTGCCGTCATGTCATGGATTTTCCGGCGGGCAGGCGGACTGGTGTGGGGCCAACCCGGCGAGGAGGCGAGCGCCTATCCTGATCACGTGGCCGAAACCCGCAACGAAGAGTCATCCCGGCGCGCCGCCGCGTTCTTCGATCTTGACAAGACGATCATCGCCTCCTCCAGCGCCCTCGCCTTCAGCAAGCCATTACTCAAGGAAGGACTGATCAACCGACGAGCCGCGTTGCGAAGCGCTTATGCGCAACTGGTCTTCTCACTCGCCGGCGCCGACGCCGACAAGACCGAGCGGATGCGTGCTGAAGTCTCCGCACTCTGCGCAGGCTGGGATGTCGCTCAGGTTTCCGCGATCGTCCGCGAGACGCTGCACGACGTCGTCGACCCGCTTGTCTACGTCGAGGCGACCGATTTGATCGCGCAGCATCGGGCGGACGGCCATGACGTGATCATCCTGTCCGCCACCGGCGAGGAAGTCGCGGCGCCGGTCGCAGAGATGCTGGGCGCCACGCGGTGCGTTGCCACCCGCATGGAGATCGTCGACGGACGGTACTCGGGCGAAGTCGGCTTCTACTGCTACGGCGAAAACAAGGCAGTCGCGGCGAAACAACAGGCCGCCGAGCACGGGTACGACCTCGATGAATGTTTCGCCTACACCGACTCGAGTACCGACATCCCCCTCCTGGAGGCGGTCGGTCACCCGCACGCGGTGAACCCGGACAAGGCACTCCGTCGAGCCGCCGACGAACGCGGGTGGACAGTCCTGTCGTTCGAGCGGCCGATGTCGCTGCGCACCCGAATTCCGGCCCGTTCCGCGGGAATGGTGGCACTCGGTGTTGGCGCGGTCGCGGCCGGCGCGACGTGGTACAGCCTGAGCCGTCGCCGTCGGTTCCGCTCGTCTGCCGGCTGAACACCCACACGGCGGTACGAGGCATCGAATACCCCGCGCGGGGCAACCGATTGTCCCGGCGGCGAGGGCTGTTGTCACCGGATCGAGCCTCTGTAACGGTGCACCCATCCGCGCACTTGAAGTGACCGGGCTCACGGCGTAGAAAGTAGGTGCGGACGTTGAGTCGGCCAGGGCAGAGGTAGAAGAGAAGCCTCTGCCACCCCGGGCAACCTCCGTGCGCGGACTCCGGGTACCCACGCGCAGCACGCCGCGGGAGGCTCGTCGTCTAGGGACTGCGTACCGGGACGCCGGACGCCGAGTCCATGAAGGTACGACCAGAGTTGCACGCTTGGTCGCCCGAGATGTACCGCGCTTGCAGGCGGCGCCCGTTGGCCCTCGGCCGACGGGCGCCGCCAGTGTTTGCGGGGGAAATTCTCAAGTTACGCCGGTTTATGGGCGACCAGGTTGCGCCGAGTTTGTGGGCGACCAGGTGGCGCGGGCTGGTGAGCGACCGGGTCTCACCGGGTTTGCGGGCAAGCGGGTCACGCCAGGTTTGCGAGCGAGCGGGTTGCGCCGGGTTTACGGGAGAGCAGGTTGCGCCGGGGTTGGGGGCAATCTGGGCGCGGGTGGTCGGTGAGTGGGCGGCCGGAGCGTGGGCTTGGCTTGGGCGTGGGGTCGGCGAGGCGGCCAGTGGACGCGGACGTTGGCAGCGCTCGGTGCGGAACGTCGTGGTGTCAGGTGTGTTCGGTGGGGCGGGGTCTGGCGGTGGTAGCGCCAGTGAGGGCACTTGGTACGGGGGAATGCGCTGCTCCCGTACGACTGTTCGGCTTCGGTGGCCGCTCAGTTCCGTGGAGTGCTCGGCAGCGAGTGGGTGTCGGTTTCGGCGGGTGCTCCGCTTCGGTAACTGCTCGGGTGCCAGCGGGTATCCGCCACGGGGCGGGGCCCCACGCTGGTAACCGTTCGCGTCCCGGCGGATGCCGGCGCCGGACGGGCCCTTTAGCCCGGTGACCGTTCGGCTGGCGGCGGAGAACGACGTCGGACAAGGGCTTGGCGCCGATGGTCCTCGGGGCACGGCAGGGCTTCGGTTGGGGCTCGGTGCTCGGTAGGGGCTCGCCGCGTCGCTCACAGCGGGGATCGGCGTCGGTCGGTATTCGCCGCGTCGCTCGCGGCAGGGGCTTGGCGTGCGGTATTCGGTGCGTTAGGTGCTCGGCGCTTCGTTCACGACAGGGGCCTCGGCATCGGCCGGTGCTCGGGCGGGTTGAGTGTTGCGCGCGTTGGGTGCGCTAGGCGTTGGATGTTCAGGGCGCGGGGTGGGGCTGGGCGGCCGCTCAGGTGAAGCTGGTCGTTCCAACGCTCGGCCGATGGACAACGCGGGGGGTGGTGAGTAGCTTCCCGATACCGGCGCCGTTCGGTGGAGGCTTCACGTCGGCGGTGCGCGACACTGGGAGGACGATCGTGGCGGAGCGACTTGTTCGCGGGCGGCTGCGGAGGGTGCGGGTGTTGACCGTTTCGCTCGCGGGAGTGCTGGCGTGTGGGGGATTTTCGGGTGCTGCGAGCGCGGCGGATGCAGGCGCGCCGGGTGGTTCTCCGAATGCCGGCGACGGTCTCGCGGATCGGTTCGCCGGCTCGGGGACTGGGCTTGCCGACGCGGGAACCGGCGCGGGCAGTGTGGCACGTGGGCCGGGTTCGACGAGCGGAGCAGGCACTACGGCACTCGAGCGAGGATCGGCGAACACCCCGGCAGTGCACGGCCTGGCAAGCGGAGTCAGTAACCCGGCAACCACGCAAGTACCGCACGCCCCGGGAACGGCCCACGACTCGACGAGCGGAGTAGCCAATCCCGTCACCGAGGCGGGTCGTTCGGGGGCGGAGTTGGCGGAGGCGGCGGCGCGGGTGTTGCGGGGGATGAGCCTTGAGGAGAAGGTCGGGCAGCTGTTCGTCACGTGGGTGAATGGCAAGGCCGCGGACGAGGCCGATCCGAAAAACCAGGCCGATTTCGGGGTGGATACGGCGGCTCAGGCGGTCAGCAAGTACCACCTCGGCGGGGTCATTTACTTCAACAACGACAGCCGCGACAACTTCGACGATCCGGGGCAGGTCGCGAAGCTTTCCAATGGGCTGCAACAGGCTGCGATCGGCAGTGGTGCACACATTCCGTTGCAGATCGGTACCGATCAAGAGGGTGGCACCGTCACGCGGATGGGGGCGCCGGCCACCGAATTTCCCAATTCGATGGCCCTCGCGGCCGGGCGGGACGTCTCGGCGGGCACCGAGGCTGCCACGGTTCTCGGGCATGAGCTGCGTGCGGTCGGGATCAACCAGGACTACGCGCCGGACGCCGATGTGAATTCCAATCCGGCCAATCCGGTCATCGGGGTACGGTCGTTTTCCGGGCGGCCGGATCTGGCCGGTGACTTCGTGGCCGCCGAGGTGCGCGGGTATCAGGACTCTGGACCGGCCGCGGAGACCGTTTCCGCCACTGCCAAGCATTTCCCCGGGCACGGGGACGCGGCGACCGACAGCCACACCGGGCTGCCCCGCATCGATCGGTCCGAGCAACAGTGGCGGACGACCGACGTGCCGCCGTTCAAGGAAGCCATCTCCGCCGGGATCGATTCGATCATGAGCGCGCACATCCAATTCCCGAGTCTCGACCCCTCGGGTGAGCCGGCGACGCTGTCCGAACCGATCATCACCGGGAAACTCCGCGGCGAACTCGGATACGACGGAGTGGTGATCACCGATTCGCTCGAAATGCAGGGGGTCCGGGAACTCCACAGCGACGCGGAAATCCCGGTGCTCGCGCTCAACGCAGGTATCGACCAGCTGCTGATGCCCGCGGACCTTGACCTCGCGATCAACTCGGTGCTCGCCGCGGTGAAATCCGGTGAGCTGTCGATGCAGCGGATCGACCAGAGCGTGCTGCGGGTGCTGAAGTTGAAACTGAAACGCGGCATCCTGTCCGCCCCGTTCGACAACCCGGCACTCGTCGAAAGCAAGGTCGGCACGCCCGAACACCTCGCCGTCGCGCAAGGCATCGCGGATCGGTCGATCACCGCCGTCGCGAACGACGCCGGGGTGCTGCCGCTGAAGCAAAAACCGGCCACGGCACTGGTCACCGGCTGGGGCGAGACCAGCACATCGACGCTCGCCGAGCGGCTCACCGCGCACGGCACGAAGGCGACCGCCCTGGAGACCGGGCAAACCCCGTCCGACGCGCTGATCGCGCAAGCCGCCGAGGCCGCGAAAAACACCGACCTCGTGGTGGTGCTCACCAACAATCTCGGCGGGTTCCCGTTGCAGAACAAACTCCTGCAAGCGTTGACCGATACCGGCAAACCCATGGTCGCAGTGGCTGCGCAGATCCCGTACGACGCGGGATACACCAACCCCGTGCCCACCTGGCTCGCCACCTACGGATACCTCACCCCGTCGCTCGAGGCGCTGGCGAAGGTGGTGCTCGGCGAGGCCGAACCGAGCGGGAAGCTGCCGGTCGACGTGCCTGCCGACGGCGACGTGCACACCGTCAAATATCCCTTCGGACATGGGCTGACCTGGTGAACCTCAACCGCCGGAACTTCCTGGCCGTCCCCGCGGTGGCGCTGCCCGTCCTCGCCGGCGGCTCGACCATGGCGCAAGCAGCTCCGGAAGGACACGTGCGCACCGGTGCGGAGCAGCTCGCCGCACTGGGGTGGCGTCCACTCGCCGGGCGCAAGCTCGGCGTGCTGTCCAACCCGACCGGCGTACTCGCGAACGGCGACCACATCGTCGACTCGATGGTCGCAGCCGGGATACGCCCTGTCGCTGCCTTCGGGCCCGAGCACGGGTTTCGCGGCAGCGCGCAGGCCGGTGGCTCCGAAGGCGACTACAACGACCCGCGCACCGGCATCCCCGTGTACGACGCGTACGGCGCCGACGCCGAGAAGCTCGCTTCGCTGTTCACGAAGGCCGGGCTCGACACCGTGGTCTTCGACATCGCCGACGTCGGCGCGCGCTTCTACACCTACATCTGGTCCCTGTACACGGCGATGCTGGCGGCAGCGAAGGTCGGCGCCTCCTTCGTCGTGCTCGACCGGCCCAACCCGATCGGCAGCCGCCTCGCCGGACCAGTGCTCGACCCGAAGTTCGCGTCGGGCGTCGGTCTCAAGCCGATCGCGCAGCAACACGGCATGACGGTGGGCGAGCTCGCGCGGTTCTTCGCCGCCGAGTTCCTGCCCGGCGACGGCGCCAAGCTCGGGCACCTCGAAGTGATCCAGGTACGCGGCTGGCAGCGCGACACCTTCTTCGCGCAAACCGGGCTGCGCTGGATCCTGCCCAGCCCCAACATGCCCACGGCGGACACCGCCCTGGTCTACCCCGGCACCGGAATGTTCGAGGGCACGGTCTTCGCCGAGGGCCGAGGCACCACGCGGCCGTTCGAGATCATCGGCGCGCCGGGCGTCGACTGGCGCTGGCGCGAGGAGCTGGAGAAGCTGCGCCTCCCGGGTGCCGCGTTCCGGGAGATCTACTTCGTGCCCACGTTCGGCAAGTTCGTGAACGAGACCTGCGGAGGCGTGCAGCTCACGGTCACCGATCCGCGGGCGTTCGACGCGGTCCGCACCGCCGTCGCGATGCTGGTGACCGCCAAGCAAATCGCCCCGGACAAATTCGGCTGGCGGCCGGACCTCGCCATCGACAAGCTGTCCGGGTCGGCGCGGCTGCGCACCATGGTCGACGCCGGCGCCGGGGTCGACGAGATCACCGGAGCCTGGCACGCGGAGCTCGCCGACTTCGATCGCAGTCGACGGCCGCACCTGATCTATCGCTGAGGAGACCGGTCATGCGTGCTAGGAAAGTGCTCGTCGCGACGGTGGCCGTCCTGCTCGCGGCCACCACGACCGCAGGAGCAGCCACGACCAGCAGTCAGCACGACGCCGGCCGGTTCGACCGGCCCAGGCAGGGTTTCGCCCCGGCGAGCACGACGCTGCGCGAAGGCGAGCCAGGCGACGTCGGCCTCGACAAGCAGCCGATCCGTGACGCCGAGCAGTTCCTGAAGAGCTGGACGCAACCGGACGCCAGCGGGCATCCGCACTTCTCCGGCGCCGTGGGACTGCTCGCGCACGACGGTGTGGTCGTGGATCGCTACGCCGTGGGTGGCGCGCTGCGCTACGCCGACGCGAACGGCACCGAGCTGCCGCCCGGCCAGCAGGTGCCGATGCGCGACGACACCATCTTCGACCTGGCCTCGATCTCCAAGCTGTTCACCTCGATCACCGCGCTCCAGCTGGTCGACGAGGGCAAGCTGGACGTCAACTCGCCGGTCGTGCGCTACCTGCCCGACTTCGGTGTGCACGGCAAGCAGGACGTGACGATCGAGCAGCTGCTCACGCACACGTCCGGATTCGACGCCGACCCCACGCCGTCGCTGTGGGAGGGCTACCCGGACATCCCCTCGCGGCGCAAAGCCGTGCTCGACAGTCCGTTGAAGAACGCGCCGGGCAGCACCTACCTGTACTCCGACCTCAACATGCTGACGCTCGGCTTCGTGGTCGAAAAGCTCACCGGACAGCCACTGGACCAGGTCGTGCACGACCGGATCACGACGCCGCTCGGCATGGCCGACACCGGATACAACCCGCCGGCTTCGAAACTGGGCCGGGTCGCCGCGACCGAGTACGAGAGCGACCCGCCACGTGGTCTCGTACGCGGTCAGGTGCACGACGAGAACGCGTGGTCGCTCGGTGGCGTCGCAGGGCATGCCGGGGTGTTTTCCACGGCGAGTGACCTGGCGGTGCTCTGTCAGACCATCCTCAACGGCGGCAGCTACCGCGGGCACCGCATCCTGCGGCCGGACACCGTCGAGAAGATGCTCACGAACTACAACGAGCGTTTCCCGGACGACTCCCACGGTCTCGGGTTCGAACTCGACCAGCCCTGGTACATGGGCGCACTGTCCTCGCCGGTCACCGCGGGGCACACCGGTTTCACCGGGACGACGCTGGTGATCGACCCCGAGTCACGGTCGTTCGCGCTGCTGCTCACCAACCGCGTGCACCCCACGCGCGAGTGGGGATCGATCAACACCGCGCGGCAGGTCTGGGCGACGTCGCTCGCCAAGGCCATGGCGGTACGGCCGGTCGTAGGCCGTGACGCTTGGTACGCGGGTCCCGGCGACAACGCCACCGTGACGCTCAGTACTCCGCCGCTGACGTCGCGGAGCGGGTCGCTGCACGCGTCCTTCCACGCCTTCGTGGACACGGAGGGGCCGAGTGACCCGCTCCAGCTCGAATCGAGCGTTGATGGGGTCAATTGGCAACCGGTCTCATTGCACGCAACGGGACCGGGTGCACCCGCCGGAAGTGTGACGTTGCTCTCCGGGCACGGGCACCGGGCCTGGTGGCAGGTGTCCGCGGACGTGCCGGCGACGGGCGTTACCACCCTCCGCTGGCGTTACGCGACCGACGCCAACTACACCGGCCGTGGGATCTCACTCGACGGTGTGAAAGTCACCGAACGCGGCCGAACCGTCCTCGATGGTGAGCGAAATCCGTCCTCGCTGACCTCGTCCGGGTGGCAGTTGAGCGCACGGTGAACGCGCGGTCGCGCTACGCCGACGAATCTGCCCCATTCAGCCGGACCCCAGCCGTTCGGTCGCGACACTAAGTTGCCAAGTCGTTAGCTTGAGCTCGTTAACAAGGCAGACCCGGTTAGCGACTTTCTTAACGACGATTAATCGCGAACCGAAGTCCGCAGACACGGACGAGTTGTGATCCTGCCAAAGGATGTGGGTAGCCTTGTCTCAAATGCCAACGGTTAGTAACTTTCCGACGGCAGCTGATGCCGACTCCGTAGTCATCACTGCGCCGTCCGAGGCCCTCGCAGGCCAGGTACCTGCGAGGGACGCCGACGCGAGCCCGTTGGTCCGCATCCGCTCGCTCCTGCCCGGCCTCGCGCGCGCCGAGCAGCGCGTCGCGCAGGTGGTGCTCGGCGATCCGGCCGCCGTCGCGCGCCGCAGCATCACCGAGGTCGCCCTCGCGGCGAACACCTCGGAAACCACTGTCACCCGCTTCTGCAAGGCCGTCGGCGTGGGCGGCTACCCCCAGCTGCGGATCGCGCTGGCCGCGGACACCGCACGCACCGAAGCACGCACCACGCGCAACCTCGGTGGTGAAATCGGCCCCGGCGACGACTTGGCCTCGGTGGTCGGCAAGGTCAGCTTCGCCGACGCGCGGGCCGTCGAGGAGACCGCCGACCAGCTCGACGTGGCCCAACTGCAGAGCGTGATCGACCTCGTGGCGAGCGCCGGGCGGGTGGACGTGTACGGCGTCGGCGCCAGTGCGTTCGTCGCCGCAGACCTGCAGCAGAAGCTGCACCGGATCGGGCGGATCAGCTTCGCCTGGTCGGACACGCACATCATGCTCACCTCGGCCGCGGTGCTGAAGGCGGGCGACGTCGCGATCGGCGTCTCGCACACCGGCGCCACCACCGACACGGTGGAAGCACTGCGCGTCGCACGCGAGCGCGGCGCGGTGACCGTGGCGGTCACGAACTTCCCGCGTTCGCCGGTCACCGAGGTCGCCGACCACGTGCTGACCACCGCGGCCAGGGAAACGACCTTCCGCTCCGGCGCGACAGCCAGCCGGATCGCGCAGCTGACCGTGATCGACTGCCTCTTCATCGGGGTCGCCCAGCGGCACATGGAGGCTTCGGTCAACGCGCTCGACGCGACGAGGGACGCGGTCGGCGCACACCGGCTCGGGGTCAGGCCCGACGGCCGCCGCCGCCCGCGGGAAACCGGCAAGTGAACGGAAAAGTGAGGCACATGATGACCGTCCCGCGTCAGACGGTGCACGTCGATTCACCGACCGAGCAGCGCAACCCCCGTACGGTCGACATCGACCTGATGTCCACGCAAGGGATCCTCGGTGCGATCAACGCCGAGGACCGCCGGGTGCCGGATGCGGTCGCAGCAGTGCTGCCGCAGCTGGCCCGTGCGGTGGACTACGCGGTGGAGGCGCTGCGCGGCGGCGGCCGGGTGCACTACGTCGGTGCGGGTACTTCCGGGCGGCTGGCCACGCTCGACGCGGCCGAGCTGGTGCCCACGTTCAACGTGCCGGCGGACTGGTTCGTCGCGCACCATGCGGGTGGCGCGAAGGCGCTGCGCGAGGCCGTGGAAAACGCCGAGGACGACGCGGAGGCAGGCGAAGCCGAGCTGACCGCGTCCGTCCGGCCGGGTGACTTCGTGCTCGGGCTGGCCGCGTCCGGACGGACGCCGTTCGTGCTCGGCGCCCTCGCCGCCGCGCGCCGGGCCGGCGCGCACACCGGTCTCGTCTCGGCCAATCCGCGGGCCGCCAAGCCTGCCGAGGTCGAGGTGCTGATCGCGGTCGCGACCGGCCCCGAGGTCATCGCGGGCTCCACCCGGATGAAGGCGGGTACCGCGCAGAAGCTGATCCTCACCGCGTTCTCCACCGCGACGATGATCAAGATGGGCAAGACGTACTCGAACCTGATGGTCAGCATGCGCGCCACCAACGCGAAGCTGCGCGGCCGCACGATCCGCATCCTGCAGGAAGCCACCGGCATGACCATGGCCGACTGCTCGGACGCGCTGACCGAAGCCGGCGGTGAGCTGAAGGTGGCACTCGTGCACCTGCTTTCCGGCAGCGACGTCACCCGCGCCGCCAAAGCACTCGACGCGGCCGACGGGCACGTGCGCAAGGCACTGGACTCCCTTCGCCTGCGCGCAGGCTGACCCCTCCCGGCCGCTCGTGGGCATCTCATCCCGCGGGCGGCCCGTTGCAACTTACCTGTTCATCTGCTTAGCCTTTCAGGTATTTGGCCGAGCAGGAGGACGACGCCCATGACGCAGCAGACGAGTCTTTCCCGGCGCGACCGGTGGTCGATCGGCGGGATGACGGCGGTGATCCTGCTGCTGAACCTCGTCGGCTGGGGAGTGCTCGCGCTGGTCGTCGCGCCGCGGCACTACGACCTCGGCGCCGCCGGCGGGTTCGGCATCGGGCTGGGCGTCACCGCGTTCACCCTCGGCATGCGGCACGCGTTCGACGCCGACCACATCGCCGCGATCGACAACACCACCCGCAAGCTGATGTCCGACGGGCAACGGCCGTTGTCGGTGGGGTTCTGGTTCTCGCTCGGGCACTCCACCGTCGTGTTCGCGCTGTGCTTACTGCTGTCACTCGGCGTGCGGGCACTGGCCGGGCAGCTGGAGGAGGATTCCTCGGCCCTGCACGAGACGACCGGACTGATCGGCACCTCGGTTTCCGGCGTTTTCCTGTACCTGATCGCGATCATGAACCTCGTGGTGCTGATCGGCCTCGCCAGGGTGTTCACCCGGATGCGCCGCGGTGAGCTGGACGAGGCGGCACTGGAGCGGCACCTGGACAACCGCGGGCTGCTGAACCGGTTGCTGCGCGGGGTGACGAAGGCCGTGCGCAAGCCGTGGCACATCTACCCGGTGGGTGTCCTCTTCGGACTCGGTTTCGACACCGCGACCGAGATCGGACTGCTCGTGCTCGCCGCGGGCGCGGCCACGTTCGCCTTGCCCTGGTACGCCATCCTGGTACTGCCGGTGCTGTTCGCCGCAGGCATGAGCCTGTTCGACGCTGCCGACGGCGTACTGATGAACTACGCCTACGGCTGGGCGTTCGCCCGGCCGATCCGCAAGATCTACTACAACCTCACGGTCACCGCGTTGTCCGTGGCCGTCGCATTCGGCATCGGCACCATCGAACTCGGCTCGCTGCTGGCCGAGAAACTGGACATCACGCACGGTCCGCTGGCCGCGATCGCCGAGGTGGACCTCGACTACGCCGGGTTCGCCATCGTCGGCCTGTTCGTGCTCAGCTGGCTGGTGGCGCTCGCGGTCTGGCGCTTCGGCCGGATCGAGGAGAAGTGGACGGCACGGCTGGAGGTCGCGGACTCCTAATTGCGATGTGCACCGCCGCGGCGAAGATGTTCGTGGTCGCCGCCAAAACCGCCCGCAACCGGGCTGAGCGCTACCGCAGCGAAGGCGACAAGAACAAGTCAGCGACCTCGCGACGCACCGGAATCCGGAGCGCCCGTACTGGCTCACCCGATCGGTGCGGCGCCGGGAAACCCCGGCGCCGCACCTCGGTCACCAGGAACCGACCGGCTGCCGGATCGCGCCGTTGAGGCGGTTCCACACGTTGATCCCCGCGATGGTCAGCAGCAAGGAAGACAGCTCCTGCTCGTCGTAGTGGTCGGCGGCCTCGTCCCAGACCTGGTCCGGGACCGGGTCCGGGCGGTCCGCGATCCGGGTCACGCATTCGGCCAGTGCCAGCGCGGCCCGTTCCGCGTCGGTGAAGTACGGCGATTCCCGCCACGCCCCGACGGCCCAGATCCGCTCGTCCTTCTCCCCTGCTTCCTTGAGCTCGCGCGCGTGCATGTCCACGCAGACACTGCAGCCGTTGATCTGGCTCACCCGCAGGTGCACCAGCTGGTGGGTCACCGTGGGCAGGGTGCCGGCGTGCGCCGCCTTGCCCAGCGCCAACAACGCCTGCATCGCTTCCGGGTGTACCTGGACCGGGTGGTTCATCCGAGCCTGCATTGCTCCTCCTGTCACATCGCCCGCGTCCGGCGGGTCCGGAAAGTAGGACTCGCCGGAGAGAGAGGATGTGACAGTGCAGGACGAAGAATTCTGGGCGGCCCGGTTCGAGGAGCACCGGCCCCGGCTGCGGGCGCTCGCCTATCGGATGCTCGGTTCCTTCACCGAAGCGGACGACGCGGTCCAGGAGAGCTGGCTGCGGGTCTCCCGTGCGTCCGGTGCCGACGTGCGCGACACGGGCAGCTGGCTGACCACGGTCGTGTCCCGGCAGTGCCTCACCATGCTGCGCTCGCGCGCGACGCGCCGTGCGGAACCGCTCGATACGCACGTGCCCGATCCGATCGTGGCGTCCGGCGACGGAACGGATCCCGCCGACCAGGAGGTCCTCGCCGATTCGGTGGGGCTGGCCCTGCTCGTGGTACTCGAGGCACTCGATCCGGCGGAACGGCTTTCCTTCGTACTGCACGACATGTTCGCGGTGCCGTTCGACGAAATCGCGCCGATCGTGGACCGCAGCCCCGCCGCGGCCCGGCAGCTGGCCAGCCGGGCCCGGCGGCGGGTACGCGGGCTGTCACCCGCCGGTCCCCGTGATCGCCGCCAGCAGCGGCGGATCGTCACCGCCTGGCTGGCCGCCGCGCGCGGCGGGGATTTCGCCGCACTGGTCGAACTGCTGCATCCGGACGCGGTACTGCGCGTGGACACCGGCGGAGCGGGTTCGAAACTCGTGCGGGGTCCCGCCGAAATCGCCGGACAGGCAGTGCAGTTCCGGGCCGGCGGAGCGCTGGCGCAGATCGCCACCGTCAACGGCGCGCCCGGCATCCTCGCCCTCGACCACGGCCTGCTGCGATCGGTACTGGCGTTCGCCACGCGTGACGAGCTGATCGTGGAAATCGACATCCTCGCCGACCCCCGCCGGCTGGCGATGGTCGAGCTCGCGGGCTGACCCGGATCAGCCGCCGATCCGGTCGAGCGCGGCGATCGCGTCCGCGGGCAGCCGCACGTCGCCCACGGCCAGGTTCTCGGCGAGGTGCGCGGAACTCGCCGTGCCCGGGATCAGCAGCGTGCCCTCGTGGTGCGCCAGCAGCCAGGCCAGCGCCACCTGCGCCGCGGTCACGCCGAGGTCGGCGGCGATCCCGGTGACGACCGGGTTGCCGGTGACGTCCCAGCCGAGCTGGAAGGCCGAACCGAGCGGGAAGAACGGCACCCAGGCGACGCCGTGCTCCCGGCACAGCTCCAGCACCGGCTCGCCGGAGCGGTCGAGCACGCTGTAGCCGTTCTGCACGCACACGATCCCGGCGGGCAACGCGTGCCGCAGCTGGTCAGCCGAGACGTGACTGAGCCCGATGCCGCCGATCTTGCCTGCGTCACGCAGTGCGCTCAGCTCGGCGAGCTGGCTGTCGATGTCGACGATCTGGTCTCCCTCGGCGATCAGCCCCGGCGGGGCGTCCCCGCGGCGCAGGTTGACCACGTCCAGCCGGTCGACCCCGAGTGCGGAGAGGTTGGCTTCGACCTGTGCGCGCAGTTCCTCCGGTCGCTGCCGCAGGACCAGCGAACCGTCCTGGTCGTTGTCCGCGCCGACCTTGGTCACGATGACCAGGGTGTCCGGGTAGGGCGCGAGCGCTTCGCGGATGAGGCCGTTGCAGACGCCCGCGCCGTAGAACTGTGCGGTGTCGATGTGGTTGACGCCGCCGTCGACTGCCTGCCGCAGCACCGCGAGGCGGTCCGCGTGCGAGGCAGTCGAACGCTCCAGTTGCATTGCGCCGTACCCGATGCGCGCGACCGGCCGTCCCGCGAGATCCGCAGTACCGCCGGGCGCGGCGGGCTCAAGTGCCGTCATGGTGTTTCACTCCAGCTCTGGCATAGTGGAGGAGGATGCGGAGGCGCCTCCGTATCGCTACCGTAGCAGAACCGGAGGAGCCTCCGCATCATGTCGAGCGAGGAAAAGCCGCGACGCCTGCGAGCGGACGCGGAACGCAATCGCACCCGGCTGCTGGAAGCGGGCCGTGCGGCGTTCGGGTCTGGCCGGGAGCCGGTGACCCTGGAGCAGGTCGCCCGAGACGCGGGAGTCGGCATAGGCACGCTCTACCGGCACTTCCCGACCCGTGAAGCGCTGGTCGAAGCGCTGTACCGGGACGAGGTGGCGCAGCTGTGCGCGAGCGCGGAGGTCCTGCTCGCCGCCGAAGGACCCGCCCGCGCGCTGCGCCGCTGGATGGACCGGTTCGCCGACTACGCGACCACGAAACGGGAGATGGCGGACTCTCTCCGGATGCTGTTCTCCACCGGCGCGGTGGCGATCTCGGAGGTGCGCAAGGAATTCACCGCGGCAGTCCAGACCATCCTCGACGCCGGAACCGTCGACGGCACGCTGCGCACCGACGTGCGCGCCGAAGACGTTGTGGTCAGCGTGGTCGGGATGGCCTCCGCCACCGCGATCAACGGTGGGCAGGAGCAGCTGAACCGCATGTTCGACCTGCTGATGGACGGTATCCGCCGCTGACCGGTCAGCCCGCCGCGGAGGAGATGCTGCGGGCTTCCTTTGCGCCGGCTTCGAAGGCTTCGCAACAGAACAGCAGCCAGGCCTGCACCCCGTCCGGGGTTCCGTCCGCGAAGCCGGCGGCCAGCTCCACGTACTTCGGCACCCTTCGGAAGAACGCCACCTCGGGCACGGTCAGCGCCTTCGGGTCGAGACCGGTGGCGACCATCGACAGCCGTGCCGCCGCGCGGGCGACCACTCCGTCGGCCGTACCGAACGGGGACAACGCCAGCAGTTCGCCGTGCACCACGGCGGTGAGCACCGGTCCGGGCACCGAGGTCGCCCCCGCGACGAGCTGAGCCAGCAGCTCCAGGCGTTGCCCGCCACGGCGTGGACGGCCGAGTTCGTCCGGATCACGCACGACGTCGGAGGCGGCCAGCAGGTGCAGCCGGGCCAGCGCCTGCAACGGCGCCCGTCGCCAGGTCGGCAGCAGCGGTTCGAGCGACTCGGCCACGCGCAGTGCACCGGCCAGCAGCGGATCGGTCACCGGACCGTCGGCGGGCAGTTCGGGGTTGGCACCGTCGATCCCGGCCGACGCCCTCGCCGCGCGCACCGACGCCTCGGATGCGGTCTCCGCGCCTCCCCGGAGATTCGCCGGCAGCCGGTGCACCGCGAACACCGCATCCTGTGCCGCCTTGGCTGCAGCGGCAACGCCGTCGAGTTCGAGCAACGGCTTCAGCGGATCACTCACGCGTCCAGCACCTGCCCGGCACGCTTTACGACGGGGGCCTGCACCGACCACGGGAAGTTGATCCACCGGTCGGTGCGCCGCCACACGTACTCGCATTTGACCGTGGAATGCGGCTTTTCGTAGATGACCGCGCACCGCACGTCGGCCACGTGGTCGACGCAGAAGTCCCGGACCAGCTTGAGCGTGGCGCCGGTGTCCGCCACGTCGTCGGCGACCAGCACCTTCTTGCTCGCCAGGTCCACCACGTTCGGCACCGGCGGCAGCATCACCGGCAGCTCGAGCCGCTGATCGACACCGGTGTAGAACTCGACGTTCATCACGTGCAGGTTCTTCACGTCCAGTGCGTAGCCGAGCGCGCCGGCCACGAACAGTCCGCCCCTGGCGATGGAGAGCACCAGATCGGGCGCGAATCCGTCGTCGGCGACCACCTGGGCCAGCTCCCGGCCGGCCGTGCCGAACAACTCCCAGGTGAGCTCTTCCCGCTCCGCGGCCATGTACGCCCTCTTTCCCGTCCGTCCCGCGAGCATAGGCAACGGGCAAGTGGACTGGTGAATGAAGGTACAAATGGACCTCTGAAACAGCCACTTGCCGCCGTAGCGTGCAGCACGTGAGTGATTGGCAGGAGCATCCCACCTTGTCCGGCAGCCACGTACGACTCGAACCGCTGACCATGGACCACGCTGCCGGCCTGCTCGAGGCCGGCGCCGATCCCGGTATCTGGGCGTGGCTGAGCTCCCGGCAGCCGGTCGAGCTCGGGGAAGCCGAGGCCATCGTGAAGGCCGCGCTGACCGATCCGGACCGGCGGGCGTGGGCGCAGATCGACCTCGCCTCCGGACGTTTCGCCGGTACCACCTCCTACTACCAGATCGTGGCGAAGCACCGGATCCTGTCCATCGGGCACACCTGGATCGGCGCCGGTTTCCAGCGCACCGCACTCAACACCGAGGCGAAGTTCCTCTTGCTGCGCAACGCCTTCGAGAGCTGGGGCGCACAGCGGGTGGCGTGGGAGACCGACGCGCGCAACCTGCGTTCACAGCGTGCGATCGAACGGCTCGGCGCACTGCGCGAGGGCCTGCTCCGGGCGCACCGGATCCGGCCGGACGGCACTTCGCGCGACACGGTGCTGTACTCGATGACCGACGCCGAGTGGCCGGGCGCACGGGCCCGGCTGCTGGCCCGCCTCGGCTAGCCACCTGGGGCGCAACGCGGCTGCAACCTTGTCGTAGGCGGACTAACGTCGATAGCGTGCCGTGAGCCGCGGGTTCGCACTACAGGAGGCTTTGCATTATGACCGAGCAGTCCCCAGCGTTGGACAATCTGCTCACTGAGAGTCGTACGTTTCCTCCGTCGGAGGGGTTTGCCGCGCGGGCGAACGCGACGGCGGGGTTGTATGCCGCCGG
>NZ_BAAAZN010000010.1:0-116126 GCF_039536925.1 Amycolatopsis ultiminotia
CCCGCGACGACAAGGCCTACTCCTCGAACGCGACCCGCGGACATCCGCGCAACCACGGCATCACCGCTGTGCTACCCGAACCTGCCGATCAAGCAGGGCACCGCAGACACCACGGTTCCCGCGGCGGTCGGCCACCCGCCTTCGACCCGGTCGACTACCACGGCCCCAACGTCGCCGAACGCCGCTTCACCCTGCTCAAGCAATGACAAGGCCTGGCTACCCGCTACGACAAACTCGCCATCATCTACCGATCAACGGTCATCCTCCACACCGTGGCCGCTTGAACCAAGACACTGTCAGACACGCCCTAAGTGAGCGCCAGTTCCATCAGGATGTCCGCGCGGGCGTAGTAGTCGGCGACGGGCAGCTGGTCTCGGGTGATGCGAGTGAATCCCGCGTCCTGGTAGAGGTGGATTGCCGGGCCGAGCTTCGAGTTGGTGCCGAGGAAGAGCCGTCGGGCGCGCAGTTCGCGTGCTCTCCTGATTGCGGCGGTGACGAGCCTGCGTCCGACGCCGTGGCCCTGTGCCGCCGGGGTGACGCCCATTTTGGACAGTTCGAGAACGTCGTCCGGGTACCGGACGAGGGCCACGCACCCCAAGATCGTTCCGTTGTCGCGTCGGGCGATCAGGACGTCGCCGCCGGGGTCGATGATCTGTCCGCGCGGGTCGTTCAGCAGCGCGCGGTCCTCGTCGGTGAGCGTGAAGAGCCGGCTGATCCACTCCTCGTTGATCCGGCGGAACGCCTCGGCGTCGTGGTCGGAAGTGCACGACACGATCTGCGGCGCAGCGCTGGTGGACGAAGCCATGAAACAAGTCTGCTCGGCCCGGATCAAGAACTCCAATACCTGCTGTCCGGCTCATTGATAGGTTGCAGATATGGATGGCAGAATCGAACTTCGGCACCTGCGGTACTTCGCCGCGGTCGCCGAAGAGCTCCACTTCGGTCGTGCTGCCCAGCGGGTCCGGATCGCCCAGCCGGCGCTTTCGCAGCAGATCCGGCAGCTGGAAACCTTCGTCGGTGCGGCACTGTTCGAGCGCACGTCCCGTTCGGTCCGCCTCACCGCCGCCGGTGCGGTGTTTCTGCCACGCGCCCGCGAACTACTGGAGCGGCTTTCCGCCGACGTGGCCGAGGCCGCCCGGGTCGCCCGCGGCGAAGCGGGCCGACTCGACATCGCGTTCATCTCGTCGGCAGCGAACTCCGTGAGTTCGGCACTGCGTGCTTTCACCCAGGACCGGCCCCATGTGCAGGTGCGTCTCCAGGAGGGCTTCACGAGCACGACGTTGGACCTGCTGGAGCGAGCAGCGGCCGACCTCGGCATCGTCCGGGACGCCGAGGAGCGGAACGGGATTTCCCTCACCCCGCTCCTCGAGGAGCCGTTCGTCGCCGTCCTGCCGGCCCAGCATCCGCTGGCGGGACGCAACGCTGTCACCGCCGCTCAACTCGCGCCTTGTCCGCTCGTCCTGTTCCCGGCACGTGCCGGGGCCCGCGCGCGTGCGCGGAATCTGCAGCCCTTCCACGAAGCATCGCTGGAGCCCGACATCGCTTTCGAAGGCTCCGAATGGAACACGGTCTTCCACCTCGTCGCGGCAGGCCTCGGCGTGACCATCGCTCCACGCAGTGCGGCGTCGCCGTTGCCTGAGGGCACTGTGGTCGCCGCGCTCGCGGGCACCGACGCACGCAGTACCGTCCAGCTCGCCACCCGAACGGACGACGAACGCCCACTGGTGCGGCAATTCCAAAGCATCGCGGTCGCCGCAGCACCGGTCCGGTCCGGAGCCGAGGACCAGCTCGGGAAATGACCCGCCGCAGGTCTGCGGCAGTACGGTTCCTTCGGTCCGAACGCTTCTTCCCCCCCGGCTCGAGCTGCTACCCGCAGTGGCATTCGCCGGTGTCCTGATGGCTCCTTCCGGACCTGACCCGGCGGCCGTCTCGCAGGTAGCGTCGATCCGGTGACGCGGAGCCGGTTCGCGCTGCTCGGGGCCATGGGGGTCGACAACTTCGGCTCCGGCCTCTTTCTCCCGCTCGCGTTGCTGTACGTGACGCGGGTGGTGGGGATCCCGCTCGTCGCGGCGGGTACGGCGGTCACCGTGGGGGCCACCGCGGGACTGTTCGTGCCGCCGCTCGCCGGCCGGCTGGCGGACCGTGCCGGGCCGCGGGCCGGTGTGCTCGGCGCGCAGTTGCTGCAAGCGGCCGGAGCGTCGGTCTTCCTGTTCGCGCACGGCATTGCCGGCGTGGTCGTCGCGTCGGTGCTGCTGGGTTCGGGGCAGCAGCTTTTCCACAGCTGCCTCTTCGCGCTCATCGCCGAGGTCGCGGGTGACGTCCCGAAGGATCGGCCGTTCGCCGAGGTCGGGATGGTGCGCGCGGGTGGGTTCGGGCTCGGCGGACTGGCCTCGTCGGGCCTGCTGAGCTGGTTCGGGGACCGTGGCTACGGCGTCGCGCTGGTGCTCGACGTGGTCACCTTCGTGCTCGCCGCGGGGCTCGTGACGGCGTTCGTGCGCGCTGCCCACGACGTCGTCCGGACGCGTCGCAGCCACGCGGGTGTACTGCGCAACCGGCCGTACCTCGCACTGATCCTGCTGAGCGGAATGTTCGGGCTCTCGCTGGACTTCTTCCTCATCGGCACGCCGGTGTTCGTGCTCGAACGGCTGCGTGCGCCGCTCTGGTTGCCCGGCGCGATCCTGTTCCTGCTCACCGTCCTCACCAGCGTCGGCGGCACGGTGGCGTTGCGGCTCACCCGCCGGCTCAGCCGGATCGACGCCATGCGTGCCGGCTCCGCACTGTTCGCCGCGTGGTGCCTGGCCAGTCTCGCCGTGCTGCTCGTGCCGCGCAGCTGGCAGGTGCCGTACCTGCTGGCCACGACCCTTCTGTACGCCGCGGGTGACCTGGTGTTCGGACCACGGTCCGGGGCACTCGCCGAGGCCGCGGCGCCACCCGAAGCGAAGGGGCGCTACCTGGCGGCGTTCCAGTACGCGTTCACCGTTGCGCAGGTGCTCGCGCCGGCCGTGGTCTCGTTGTTTTCCGTGTCGTCGTGGCTACCCTGGGTACTGGTCGGTGTGTGCGCTTGCCTGGCCGCACTGGGGCTCGGCAGGCTGGGACCGAGGTTGCCGACGGGGGCTGTGACGCCAATTCAGGGTTGAGCGGAACAGACTCAAGTTTGCTGACGTTATATCTGTCGACGGGCCTTGGTCAGGCCGGTCACCTGGACTTTTCACAGACGCATGAGGTGAGGGATGGACGCTTTCAACCCGACCACGAAAACCCAGCAGGCGATCTCGTCGGCGGCGCAGGCGGCCACCATGGCCGGCAACCCGCACGTGTCCGCAGCCCATCTGCTGGGCGCCCTGCTGGCACAGGGCGAGGGGCTCACCGCGCCGCTGCTGACCGCGGTCGGGGCCGATCCGGAGGTGGTGCACAAGGAGCTCGACCCGATCATCCACGCGCTGCCGTCCGCGACCGGCGCCACCGTGTCGAGCCCGCAGTTCGACGCGCACGCGGTCAAGGCGCTCACGCAGGCACAGCAGCTCGCCACGGAGCTCGGTGACGAGTACGTGTCGACCGAGCACCTGCTCGTCGGCCTCGCCGGCGAGGGCGGGCAGGTCGCCGACCTGCTGAAGCGGCACGGGGCGACGCCGGACGCGCTGCGCGAGGCGTTCGCCAAGGTGCGCGGTTCCGCGCGGATCACCAATCCGGACCCGGAGAGCACCTTCAAGGCGCTGGAGAAGTACGGCGTCGACCTCACCGAACGCGCCCGTGCCGGTGAACTCGACCCGGTGATCGGGCGGGACACCGAGATCCGCCGGGTGGTGCAGGTGCTTTCCCGGCGTACCAAGAACAACCCGGTGCTGATCGGTGAACCGGGCGTCGGCAAGACGGCGATCGTGGAGGGCCTCGCCCAGCGGATCGTCGCAGGCGACGTGCCGGAATCGTTGCGCGGCAAGCGAGTGGTGGCCCTCGACCTCGGCTCGATGGTCGCGGGCGCGAAGTACCGCGGTGAGTTCGAGGAGCGGTTGAAGGCCGTGCTCAAGGAGATCACCGACTCCGCGGGCGAGGTCGTCACCTTCATCGACGAGCTGCACACGATCGTCGGCGCGGGAGCGGGGGGCGGTGCTGAGTCCTCTCTGGACGCGGGCAACATGATCAAGCCCATGCTCGCCCGTGGTGAGCTGCGGATGGTCGGCGCGACCACGCTCGACGAGTACCGCCAGCACATCGAGAAGGACGCCGCGCTCGAACGGCGGTTCCAGCAGGTGCTGGTCGGCGAGCCGTCGCCGGAGGACACCATCGCGATCCTGCGTGGCCTCAAGGAGCGCTACGAGGTGCACCACGGCGTCCGGATCACCGACGCGGCACTGGTCGCCGCGGCGACGCTGTCCGACCGTTACATCACCGCGCGGTTCCTGCCGGACAAGGCGATCGACCTGGTCGACGAGGCCGCGTCCAAGCTGCGCATGGAGATCGACTCGCGACCGGTGGAGATCGACGAGGTCGAGCGATCCGTGCGGCGGATGGAGATCGAAGAGATGGCACTGTCCAAGGAGGACGATGCCGCATCGAAGGAACGGCTGTCGGCGCTGCGCGGTGAACTGGCCGAGAAGCGGGAAGAGCTGACCGCGCTGACCGCCCGCTGGCAGAACGAGAAGGGCTCCATCGAGCGGGTTCGCGAGCTGAAGGAGCAGCTCGAGCAGCTGCGCGGCGAATCGGAACGCGCCGAACGCGACGGTGACCTCGGCAAGGCAGCGGAGCTGCGGTACGGCCGGATTCCGGCGCTGGAGAAGGAGTTCGAAGCCGCCACGGCCGCGAGCGAGGCGAGCCAGCAGAACGTGATGCTCAAGGAGGAGGTGGGCGCGGACGACGTCGCCGACGTGGTCAGCGCGTGGACCGGCATTCCCGCCGGACGCCTGCTGGAGGGCGAGACGGGCAAGCTGCTGCGGATGGAGCAGGAGCTGAATCGCCGCGTCATCGGGCAGGACCAGGCGGTGCAGGTCGTCGCGGACGCGGTACGGCGGGCGCGGGCAGGCGTGGCCGACCCGGACCGGCCGACCGGATCGTTCCTCTTCCTCGGCCCGACCGGGGTAGGCAAGACCGAGCTGGCGAAGGCGCTGGCGGAGTTCCTGTTCGACGACGAGCGCGCGATGCAGCGGATCGACATGAGCGAGTACTCCGAGAAGCACTCGGTGGCCCGGCTCGTCGGCGCTCCGCCCGGGTACGTGGGCTACGACCAGGGCGGTCAGCTGACCGAGGCGGTGCGCCGCCGCCCGTACACCGTGGTGCTGCTCGACGAGGTGGAGAAGGCGCACCCGGACGTGTTCGACGTGCTGCTGCAGGTGCTCGACGACGGCAGGCTGACCGATGGACAGGGCCGGACGGTGGACTTCCGCAACACCATCCTGATCCTGACCTCGAACCTCGGCTCGCAGGCGATCGCCGACCCGGCGCTGGACGAAGCGCAGCGGCGCGACGCGGTGCTGGAGGTCGTGCAACGGCAGTTCAAGCCGGAGTTCCTGAACCGGCTGGACGACATCGTGGTGTTCCACGCGCTCGGCACCGAGCAGCTGACGTCCATTGTAGACATACAGGTGGCCAGGCTGGCGAAGCGGCTCGCCCAGCGCAGGCTGCACCTGGACGTCTCCGAAGGCGCCAGGGAATGGCTGGCGCTCAACGGCTTCGACCCGATCTACGGGGCGCGCCCGTTGCGCCGTCTGGTGCAGTCGGCGATCGGCGACCAGCTGGCGAAGCAGCTGCTGTCCGGCGAAATCCGCGACGGCGACACGGTCGGGGTGGACATCCCGGACCTGAACACCGGGGACACGCTCACCGTCTCCCGCGTCGACTGACGCTCGCGCCCACCGAAGCCGGCGAGCGGAGACGGTTCGCCGCCTCCCTCGCCGGCCCGAGCGAACGGCCCCGTCCTCGTGGCGGGGCCGTTTTCGCTTTCCCGGGCAGCGCAGCCTCGTGCGGACGGCGGGGGCTGGCCGCGGACGACGGCCTGCTCACCGGCGCCGGACGTACGGAGGAGGATCTGCCTGCTCGGTGAAAGACCCGCGAGATTAGCCGATTTGTCGACCCGGAGCCGGTGATTGGCCCGAAAAGGGGCGCGCCGACACGGTGCGGGCGGACGGGTGCGCGGGCCGGGCAGCGATACCCTGACCGACGTGGGTATCTCGGCGTGGATCTGGTTCGTCATCGCCGCCGTCGCGCTGGTGGCGGGCCTCGGCCTGCTGTTCGCGGACCGGGCGAAGGAAGGCTCGCGCAACCGCGAGCGGATGCGCTGGGCCCAGCTGCGCGGATGGCAGTTCGTGGAGGAGGACGAGCGGCTGCCGCGGCAGTGGTCGGGCGGGGCGATCGGCTACTTCGGCGCGGACGCCGCGGTGAACGTCGTCGCGGGCTCCACCTTCACCTCCGACGGCCGCCGTCCGGTGTTCATCTTCGACATCGAGTCCGAGGGGCAGATCCCGGCGGTCGTGGTCGCGGTGCGTTGCAACAAGACGCACCGCGTGCCGGTGGAGATGTGGCTGTCGAGCGTGCCGTTCCAGCGTGAGAACATGCCCGAGATGCTCGGCCCGATCGGCCAGCGTTACGCCTTCGCCGACGACACCGAGGGCGCCCGCCAGGTGATCACCCAGGATCTGGTGGACGCCGCCGATCAGCTCGGCGGCGACGTGGGCGTGGCCTGGCTGGAGAACGAGTGGGTGCTGGCCAGCGTGATCCCCGGCGCGGGCCCGTCACGGCTCGAACGCCTGCTGCGCGACCTCGGCGAGATCGCGGACATCGTGGACCCCTTCGACGAGGACTACGAGGCCACCCGGACCTGGACCCCGGCAGCCGGCACCCCCGCTCCCGACCAGCGCACCCAGACCCTCGACCCACGCACCCAGACCGCCCCGCGCGATCAGCCGGACGTGCACGACCAGGCTGCCCCGCGTGGTCAGGCCGATGCGCGTGGTCAGGCCGATGGGCGCGGTCAGGCGGATGTGCGTGGTCAGGCCGATGCGCGTGGTCAGGCGGGTTCACGTGGCGAGGCCGATCCGGGTGGTCAGGCCGACCCGCGTAGCCAGGCGGGTTCACGTGGTCAAGCCGACCCGCGTGCTCAGGGCAACCCGGTCGCTCAGCGCACCCAGGCGTTCGAGACGTCCGGCAGGCACTCCCCGCGCACCCCGCCGGAAACCCGTTCCGCTCCGGACATCGGGGCCACCTCCCCTGCCGATACGCACGCAACCACCCCGGTCGAAACCCAGGCCCCGTCCCCGGCGGACACCCGGTCGACCGATCGCCAGCCGTCGCCGCCGGAGCCGCGCACGCCGTCGAGCGGGCCGAGCACCTACGGGTCGGTTCCGGCGCCGCCGCCGGACAACAACGAGGAAGCCTGACCGCCGTCAGGTCGAGGTGACCGCTGCGGGGGACACCACCCAGCCGTCGCCGGTCAGCCGGTGCCCGAGCATCCGCGCACTGCGGTGCCGGGGCTGCACCGGAACCGGCGTCGCCAGTGCCGTCGTGGTGACCGCTTCGTCGAGGGTGAACTCCTCGTGGACCGCGCTCTCCGGTTCCGGCCCAGCCGCCAGACCGAGGTCACCGGACACGACGCCGCGGTCCGCAACGTCCAGCCGAGGCACGTCGAGGTTCCCGCTGAACCGCCCGAGGCCGTGCTGGTCCGGACTCTCCGCCCCCGAGCCCGTCACCCCCGGGCCCAGGTCGCCGACGAACCGGCCGACGTCGCCCCCCGCGCCGCGATCGACCCGGACGTCGGCCCCGTACCGCCCGGACCACCGCCCCTCGCCGGCCAACCGCAACCCCGCACCAGGGACCAAACCCGACACCCCAAGGTGCGCCCCCGGCCAGGAACCCCGCCCAACCTGACCCGCAGCCAGGATTTGGGGCGAGTCGGGTGGCCATTCCGCGCTCGCAGCTGCGGGCAGGTCGGGCGCTGGTCCGCCGGTCGGGGGCGGGCCGGATGGTTGGTCCACGACCAGAGTCTGGGGTGGGTGGCCATTCCCCGCTCGCAGCTGTGGGTAGGTGGGGGGTCGGTTGCCGGGCCAGGACTGGGGCTGGGCCGAGTGGTTGTTGTCCGACCAGGGGCTGCGGTGGGCTGAGCGGCTGCTCCCCGGCCGCGCCTGCGGGCAGGCCCGGTGTCGGTTGCCCGATGGTCGGGCCGGGTGGTTGCTCCACGGCCACGGGCTGTACCAGGTCGGGTGGCCGTTCCGTGCTCGCAGCTGCGGGCAGCTGGGGTGCCGGTTGCCGGGCGGTGGTCGGGCCGGGTGGTTGCTCCACGGCCACGGGCTGTACCGGGTCGGGTGGCCGTTTCCCGCTCGCAGCTGTGGGTAGGTGGGGTGCCGGGCCAGGGGGCGGGCCGGATGGTCGGTCCACGGCCAGGGACCCAGCCGGGGCGGGTGGGCGCGCCTCGGTGGTGGGGGCGGGTGGTTGTTGCGTTCGGGGCCTGGCCGGTGCCGGCGCCGTGGTGGTCGGGCCGGTGGGGTGCGCCGCACTGGCGGCCATCTCGGGCAGGTGGCCGGGCATCAGCTTGGTGTGCTTGCCCATGCGGCGGACCTTACTTCGCCGTCTGCGTGAACGCACGCGGCCTGCGACTAGGTTCACCCTCATGACCACCACCGCTGTGCTCACCGGGGCAACCGCCGGTATCGGTGCCCAGTTCGCCCGCAGGCTTGCCGCCGAGAAGTACGACCTCGTCCTGGTCGCCCGCGACGAACGGCGGCTCTCCTTCTTCGCCGGGCAGCTGCGTGCGCAGTACCGGGTCGAGGTCGAGGTGCTGGCTGCCGATCTGTCCGAAGTGGAGGGACGGAACCGGGTCGGGCAGCTGCTCGCCGCCCGGCCGGTCGACCTGCTGGTCAACAACGCCGGGTTCGGCCTCAGCGGACGGTTCTGGGAGACCTCGCCGGACGACCTGCAGCGCCAGCTCGACGTGAACGTGACCGCCGTCCTGCAGCTCACCCGTGCGGTGCTGCCGGGCATGGTCGAGCGCGGCCACGGCGACGTCATCAACGTCTCCAGCGTCGCCGGCTTCTTCTCCGGCCGCGGATCCACCTACACCGCGAGCAAGAACTGGGTCACCTCGTTCACCGAGGGCATCGCGACCTCGCTGCCGCCGGGGCTGCGGATGATGGCGCTGTGCCCCGGCTTCACCACCACCGAATTCCACGAGCGGGCAGGCCTGGTGAAGGAGGGACCGAAGGCGATATGGCTCGGCGTCGAACAGGTCGTGGACGAGGCATTGGCCGACCTGCGTCGCGGGAAGGTGATCTCCGTGCCGAGCCTGCAGTACAAGGCGTTGGTCGCGATCGGTGGCGTGCTGCCGCGCGCGGTCCTGCGACGGCTGGCGGCCGGGTTCGGCAACCGCGACCGTACCTGAGGTAGGGCTGACCCCACCGTCGCCCGGCGAGCTGGCACCAGGGTGTGCATCGCCGTTGCGGCCTAGCGTTCACCGCATGGTGAACGAGGCGGTCCGGCTGCAGGCCGTGCGCAAGGACTACGGGCGCGTGACCGCCCTCGACGGGGTGGATCTGGCGTTCCCGCAAGGCGGGTTCACCGCCGTGATGGGTCCGTCGGGATCGGGTAAGAGCACGTTCCTGCACTGCGCCGCGGGACTGGACCGGCCCACCTCCGGCACGGTGCACCTCGACGGGCAGGAGCTCTCGGCCCTTTCGGAGACCCGGCTGACGAAGCTGCGCCGCGACCGGGTCGGCTTCGTCTTCCAGGCGTTCAACCTGCTGCCCTCACTCACCGTCGCGCAGAACGTGGTGCTGCCGTTGCGGCTCGCCGGACGCCGGGTCGAGGGCAAGCTGGTGGCGCGGATGCTCGCGCACGTCGGGCTTTCCGAACGACGCCGGCATCTGCCCGGAGAGCTGTCCGGCGGTCAGCAGCAACGCGTCGCCATCGCGCGGGCCCTTGTCACGCGCCCGGCGGTGCTCTTCGCCGACGAACCCACTGGCGCACTGGACACCCGCACCGCAGCCGAAGTACTGGCTCTCCTGCGTGAATCCGTCCGCGGTGGGCTCACCGTGGTGATGGTGACGCACGATCCGGTCGCCGCCGCGCACGCCGACCGGGTGGTCTTCCTCGCCGACGGCCGCGTCGCCGGTGAGCTGGCGCGCCCGACCCCCGGCGCGGTTGCGGAACGCATGACGCACCTGGGTGCGTGGGCCGGCGCTTCCGCGGTGGGCGCGTGATGCTTCGGCTCGCGCTGCGTACGCTCCGGATGCGCAAGGGCGGCTTTCTCGCGACGTTCGTGGCTGCGTTCCTCGGTGCGGTCATCGTGTCCGCGTGCGGTGGCCTGATGGAGACGGGCATCCGTGCTGACGCCCCGCCGCAGCGGCTCGCGGCTGCGCCGATCGTCGTTGCCGGACAGCAGGAAATCCGCCTGCCCAAGCATGATCCGGCCGAGGGCAAGCTCAAGACCGAAGCGGTCGCGCTGCCCGAGCGGGTGCGCCTGGACCCCGCGCTGGCCGACCGGATCCGCGCGACGCCCGGTGTGTCCATTGTGGTCAGCGACGTGACTGTTCCCGTGGTACTGGCCGGAAGTCAGGCACTCGGCCACGCGTGGGACTCCGCCGCACTCACGCCGTACACGCTCACCGCCGGGCATGCCCCCGGTGACGGTGAGGTCGTGGTCCCGGCCGGGCAGGCGAAGCCGGGCGACACGATCCAGCTCGCCGCCCACGGCATCACTGCCCGCTACCGCGTCGCCGGTGTCGCGGCCGCGCGCACCACCACCGAACCCACCGTCTTCTTCACCGCTGCCGAAGCGGAACGCCTGGCGGGTAACCAGGTCGACGACTTCGGCGTCTTCACGACCGGTGACCCCTCGACCGTCGCCGCACGCCTGAATCTCGGCGACGGCGTCGTCGCACTGACCGGCGACGATCGCGGCCGCGCCGAGTTCCCGCAGGCGGATGCCAGCGGCACTGACCTCGTGGTCCTCTCCGCGGTCTCCGGTGGTCTCTCGGTGCTCGTTGCGCTCTTCGTGGTGGCGAGCACGCTCACGCTGGCCACTCAGCAACGCAGGCGTGAGCTGGCTCTGTTGCGCGCCATCGGGACGACTCCCCGGCAGCTGCGACGGATGGTCCTCGGCGAGGCACTGGTGATCGGTGTGCTCGCGATCGGCGCGGCTGCCGCACTCGGCCCGCTGCTCGGCCGCTGGCTCTTCGGCAGGCTCACCGACGCTGGTGTGGTGCCCGAGGCCGTCCTGTTTCGCCAGGGCTGGCTGCCGATGACCGTCGCAGCCGGTGCGACGCTGCTGGCCGTAGTGGTCGCAGCGCTGGTCGCGGCCCGGCGGGTGAGCCGTATCCGGCCCACGGAGGCGCTGGCCGAGGCAACTGTCGAACGCCGGTGGCTCACGCCGTTGCGGTTCGTGGTCGCCGTGCTCTGCTTCGGCGGTGGTACCGCGCTCAGCATCGTGACGATCGCCGTGATGACCGGCCCGGTCGCCGCGAGTACGGCGGGACCGGCGGTGATGCTGTGGGCGATCGGTGTAGCGGCGATCAGCCCCGGTGTCACGAAGCTCATGGCGATCCTCCTGCACGGTCCGGTCCGGCTGTTCAGCGGCGTGATCGGCTGGCTGGCACTGGCGAACACGCGGACAGCGGCCACTCGCGTTTCGGGCGCTGTCACGCCGATCGTGCTCGCAGTGGGCATTGCGACCGCCAACATCTACCTCCAGACCACGCAGCAGGCCGTGTCGCAGCAGACGTTCACCGAAGACCTGCGTGCGGACGCCGTGGTCGCCGCTCCGGCAGGTGTCAGCCCGGAGCTGCTTCAGCGCGTACAGCAGACACCGGGTGTCGCAGCTGCTTCGGAGTACGTGACGAGCACAGCCTTCGTCACCACGCCATACGACGAGAGCCAGGACGAGGATGGTCAACCCGCGCTCGGCCTCACTGCCGAAGGCGCCGCGCAGACCACCTCGGCCCCTGTCGCCGCGGGCAGCGTCGGCGCGCTCATCGGTGACACCGTCGCGCTGCCCGAGACCGTCGCTGCCGAACTGCACCGAAGCGTCGATGATCCGGTCACGCTCCGGCTCGGCGATGGGCACGAGGTGACCGTTCGCGTCGTCGCGGTCGTCGCTCAACCCGTGGGCTTCGAGAAGCTGCTCTTCCCCGCTGCTCTGCTCGCCGCCCACACCACTGCGGGCCTCTCACCACAGGTGCTGGTGCGCGCCGAACCAGGCGTCGACCAGGCCCGGCTTACCGCGAGCCTCGCCGAAGCCACCGCCGGTTGGCCGGTCTCGGTCGGCGACCGCGCGAGCCTGCTGGCCGCGCACGCCTCCGGCGACGAGGTCGGCGCATGGGTGAACTACCTGATGATCGGCATGATCATCGGCTACACCGTGATCGCCGTGGTGAACACGCTCGTGATGGCTACTGCGCGGCGTCGGCGAGAGTTCGGCCTGCAGCGGCTCGGCGGCTTCACCCGCACGCAGGTGTTGCGCATGGCGAGCGTCGAAGGCGGCTTGATCGCGGTCATCGGCGTGCTGCTCGGGACGGTGGTCGCCGCGGGCGCGATCGTGCCGTTCTGCTTGGTGACGACGGGTTCGGTGCTGCCGATCGGCCCGGTAGGCGTGTACGTCGCCGTGGTCGCCATCGCTGCGGTGCTCGCGCTCTTCGCCTCGCTCGTGCCCGCCTGGGTCGCCACTCGTACGCGGCCGGTGACCGCCGTCGCGCTCGGGGAGTGACGCGTGCCGCTCACCCCCACGAACGCCGGGGCGTGTGTAAGACTCTCGGCCGTGGCGTATCCCGCGTTGGACCGAACTGCGAAGCTCGAACTGGCCAGGCTGATCACCGAACTGGCCGTGGTACACGGCAAGGTGACGTTGGCTTCCGGCAAGGAAGCCGACTACTACATCGACCTTCGGCGCGCGACGCTGCACCACGCTGCCGCGCCGTTGATCGGCACGTTGCTGCGGCAGCTGACCGCTGACTGGGACTACGTCGCGGCCGGCGGGCTCACCTTGGGCGCGGACCCGGTGGCGCTCGCAATGCTGCACTCCGCGGCGAACGACGGCGTCGTGCTCGATGCCTTCGTGGTCCGCAAGGCCGTGAAGGACTACGGCATGCAGCGGCAGATCGAGGGCGTCGAGGTACGTGGACAGCGGGTGCTGGCCGTCGAGGACACCTCCACCACCGGCGGCAGCGTGCTCACCGCGGTCACGGCACTGCGCGAGGCGGGGGCTGAGGTCGTCGGCGTGGCCACCGTCGTCGACCGGGACACCGGTGCGCGTGAGGCCGTCGAGAAGGACGGCCTCGAGTACCGCTACCTGTTGAGCAAGGACGACCTCGGGCTCAGCTGACGGGATTCGCCTCGGTGACTGCGATCACCCACAATGCATGCGTGACGAACTTCCGCTCCGTGGTGTCCCCCTGATGGAAGGGGGTGCCGTGACCACGACCAACGCGGAGCCCGGCACGCCGCTCGACGACGCGACGCTCGTCGGCCGTGCACGCGACGGTGACGTACGGGCCTACGAACAGCTTGTGCTCCGCTACCAGGGGCCGATGTTCCGGCTCGCGGTGAAGATGCTGCATCACCGCGGGGATGCCGAGGACGTCGTGCAGGAGGTCTTCCTCGGTGCGTGGCGCAAGCTGGGGCAGCTCAGCGCCGACCACGCGTTCGTGGGCTGGCTTTACCGCAGTACGACGAACCGCTGCCTGAACGTGATCCGGGCCCGGCGGCCGCAGGCCGACGTGGACCTGGAGCTGGCCGAGTCACCGCGCCGGAACGAACGGCCGGAGCACGCGGCGCAGGTCAGCGGCCAGCTGGCCGCGCTCAACGCGGCACTGCGGGAGCTCACGCCGGAGCAGCGTGCGTGCTGGCTGCTGCGCGAGGTGCACGGCCGCTCGTATGACGAGATCGGTGAGATCGTCGGCGCGAACCCCACGGCGGTCCGCGGGCGGATAGCCCGGGCTCGCGCGCAGCTGGCGGAGGTGATGAAGCCGTGGCGGTGAACCAGGATTACGAGCTGCCCTGCGGCCGCGAACTGGACACGGTCTGGGACCGGCTCGACGAGGTCGGCGCAGGCCGGGCCGACGAGCACGAGCTGAGCTGCCCGCACTGCCGGACCGCGCGGGAAAGCCTGCTGGCCCTGCGGGAAGCGACGCAGGAGCTGGTGACCGAACCTGATCCGCCCCCGCCGGACCTGGTCGGGCGGATCATGTCGGCGGTCCGCGCCGAGGTGCGCCGCGGCCAGATGCTGAACCTGGGCACGTCCGAACCGGGTGGGGTCGAGGTGAGCGAGCAGGCGGTCGCGGTGGTGCTGCGCTACGCCGCGGACTCGGCAGGCGACGTGCGGGCCCGCCGGGTGCGGGTGCGCACGGTCGGCGTCGACGACGGCGGGGCCGCCCGCGTCGAGGTGGAACTCACTCTCGCGGTGCGGTTGGGGAACGGGGATCGCGGTCAATCGTTGGCCAGGGTGCGAGAGCTGGTCACCAGGGCAGCCGCGGCGCGGGTCGGGCTGTCACTGGAGAAGCTGGACCTGCTGGTGGAAGACGTGTACGAGGACGGGGAATGACAGTCGAGGCCGAGTACGTGATCGCCGATCCGGTGGTCGCGAGTGTCGCGGCGCGTGCGGCGATCGAGACCTCCGGAGTGGTGCGGCTCGAACCGGGCCTGCGCGGGCTCGTCACGGCGTGGACCAGGGCCGCGCGGCAGCGCTGGAAGGGGCTCGAACCGGCGCCTGCCGACGGCGTCCGCGTCCGTACCGTCGAAGGAAGGCGGATCGTGGAGGTCGACGTGGTCACCTCGGGCGTCGACCAGGCTGCCGCGGTGGGTCGTGCGGTGCAGCGGGCGGTCACCCGTGCGGTCGCCGACCAGACCGGGCTGTCCGTCGCCGCGGTGACCGTGTCCATTCTGGACATCGAAGCGGCCGGCCGGTGACCGCGACCACGGCAAGGGCGACCGCGGGGAAGGTCGCCGAGGCCGTCACCGGCGTCGAGGGCCTGCGCCCGGCCACCGCGGTCTCGCCCGAGGTCAGCTGGCTCCCGGTCGATTTGTCCGGTGGCGCGGTGGACCTCACGCCGGATCTGGTCGAGGTCCGGTTGATCGCGACCAGGCTGCCGCTGCCGCCGTTGCTGGCGCAGGCAGGCGCCGCGGTGCGCGCGGTCCTCGACGGCACGGAGTGGGCCGCGACCCCGCTCCGGCTGGTGGTCACCGACCTCGACGGCGCCGCGTTCGGCTGACCCCGCAGATCACCCGATCGGGTCGTGACGATCTTCGCCCCGCGGTGTCGAACCCGTGACGGGGCAAGAGAACGTGGTACCCCACCGCAACCGAGGGAGAGCGCCGATGACCGCAACCCAGTCCGAGACCACCGAGCTGGCCACCCGCCCGGACTCCGGTCCGCTCGTGACGTCGCAGGGCACCACGACCATCGCCGACGTCGTCGTGCAGAAGATCGCCGGGCTCGCCACGCGTGCGGTGACCGGGGTGCACGACCTCGGCGGAGGTGCCGCGCGCACGCTGGGTGCTCTGCGCGAGCGCATCCCCGGCGCGTCGGCGAGTGCCGGACAGGGAGTCACGGTGGAGGTCGGCGAGAAGCAGGCCGCGATCGACCTGCAGATCGTGGTCGAGTACGGCGTGCCGATCGCGGAGCTGGCCAGGCAGGTGCGGCGCACCGTGATCGGCTCGATCGAGCAGATGACCGGCCTCGAGGTGGTCGAGGTGAACATCAACGTCGGTGACGTGCACCTGCCGAGCGAAGAGGAACCGCAGAGCGGCGAACGAGTGCAGTAGCCGGCGTACCCTCGGGGCCATGGACGAGCCTGACCTCCCGGGCCGGCCACCCGAGCGGCCCGCGTTCCCCCGGCGGGAAAAGCCGCCGGAGGGAGCGCCGGAGCAGTACCCGGACGAAACGCCGACCGAGTACCCGATGCGGCGAAACCCGCAACGGCGAACGCCTGCCGAGCACCCGCCGGAATTCCCACCCGGCGTTACGCCTCCGCAACCTCCGGGGTGATCCGGTTGCTCCGGTGGGTCGAACATCACATCGGCTCCCCCTATTTCCCAGGCCTGCACCGGTAATCCGGAGTAAAGTCGCTGGTAGGGACCGGGAGGAGGCGGTGGTGAACGCTGCGGTCGCACACGTTCTTGCCGATGCCACAGTGGCGGTGCACATCGTCGCCCTGCTGTTCATCGGTTTGGGTGGGTTCCTCGCGTGGCGCTGGCCGAAGGTCGTTTTCGTGCACGTTTTTTTTGCCGTGTGGGGCGTCCTGGTGAACGTCACGCCGATCCCGTGCCCGCTCACCGCGCTCGAGGACTACTTCCGCCACCAGCAGGGGCTCGGCGATCTGGCAGGCGGGTTCAACGCCTACTACCTCTACGACACGGTGATCCCGCGTTCGGCCTTGCCCGCGGTGATCGTCGTGGCGGTGGGCCTGCTGCTGTTCTCCTACGTCGGGGCGTACTACCGCTGGCGGCAGCGGCACCACGACAGTCCGGCGCACGAGCTCCGGGTGGGCTGAGCGAGAATCGTCTTCCGTGACCACGGAACCGCACGAACCAGGCCCCACCGAATGGGGCACCCGCGAAGAGGTGGGCGTCGGGCCGTGGCCCGGGGACCGGCCGGACGACCCGCGCTACGATCCCGAACTGCTGGACGTCGGTGACCGGCGCAATGTGGTGGACGCCTACCGTTACTGGCGGCGCGAGGCCATTGTGTCCGATGTGGATGCCCGGCGGCATCCGTTCCACGTCGCGATCGAGAACTTCCAGCACGACCACAACATCGGCACCGTGGTGCGCACCGCCAACGCGTTCGCCGCGGCCGAGGTGCACATCGTCGGCCGTCGCCGCTGGAACCGGCGCGGGGCCATGGTGACCGACCGCTATCAGCACCTGCGTCACCACGACGACGTCGCCGGGCTGCTCGAGTTCGCCGGGACAGCCGGGCTCACCGTGGTCGCGGTCGACAACACCCCGGGTGCCGAACCACTCGAAACGGCTGAGCTGCCGCGTGACTGCGTACTGCTTTTCGGCCAGGAAGGTCCAGGGCTGTCCGAGGCCGCGCAGGCGGGAGCGACGCGGGTGGTGTCGATCGCCCAGTTCGGCAGCACGCGTTCGATCAACGCCGGGGTGGCCGCCGGGATCGTCATGCACTCCTGGATCCGCCGGCATGCGGACCTGTCGAAGGCCTGGTGAACGTGGACAGCGCCGCAGTGGACCCGGCCGCTCGGGCTGCCGCGGCCGAACAGGCGGTGCGCACCCGGCACCTGCGTCGCGTGTGGGGGATGCCGGGCACGGCACTCGGACGCAGCGGCTGGCCACCGACCTTCGGACAGCGGCTGCACTGGCACTGGAACTACTGGTGGCAGGCGCATTTGCTGGACTGCCTCGTGGATGCCCAGCTTCGTGCGCCCGATCCCGAGCGGGCACTGCTGATCGCCCGGTTCGTGGCTTCCGTGCACCGGCGCAACTTCGGCACCTGGCTCAACGATTTCTACGACGACATCGCGTGGCTCGGTCTTGCCCTGCAGCGGGTTCGTGGCCTCAATTTGTCTACAGTGGACTCAGCCATTGCGGAAATCGGCGCCCGGCTGCACGAGGGCTGGACCGACGAGCTGGGTGGCGGCATCTGGTGGCGTCGTGGGGATCGGTTCAAGAACGCACCGGCCAACGGTCCCGCGGCGATCTTCCACGCCCGCGAGGGCGACGCCGAGCGGGCCGGCGCGCTGACCCGGTGGCTCTCGGCTACTCTCGTCGACCCGGCGACCGGACTGGTCTGGGACGGGATCCGGGCGGATACCGGTGCACTGGTGAAGAACATCTTCACCTATTGCCAAGGAGTTTACCTCGGCGCTTGCCTTGAACAGTCCGATGTGGACGCTGCGGCCCGCACGGTTCGCGCGGTGGCGGCACAGCTCGCGCCCGAGGACGTACTGCGCGGGCAGAACGGCGGTGACGGTGGACTGTTCGCCGCGATCCTGGCCCGCTACCTTGCTCTCGCCGCGGTCCGGCTGCCGAGGCCGGAGGCGGCGGTCGCGCGGCGGATCGTCGTCGCCTCGGCGGATGCGTGCTGGCGTGGTGCGAGTGCGGCACCGGGCGGTCCGCTGTTCAGCGCGGAATGGTCTCGCGGCGCACCGGCGCCGCCGCTTGGCGAGGTACCGGAACGTGATTTGTCTGTCCAAATCGGAGCGTGGATGCTGCTGGAGGCTGCGGCGACGCTGTACTGAGCTTCAGCAGCCGCAGGACCCGCGGTGCAGGAACCGCGGCGCGAGCCGGACTGCCTCCGGCCTGCGCTCCGGCTCCCGGCAGCGTTCGACCAGCAGCTGGATCGCGCGACGGCCCATCTCCGAGATCGGCTGCGCCATCGTGGTGATGCCCGGCGAGACGGTGCGGGCCCAGTCCATGTCGCCGTAGCCGACCACGGCGAGCTCCGATCCGATGCGGATCCCGCGGCGGTGCGCCTCCCACTGGACCCCGATCAGCATCGCCTCGCCTGCCACGGCGATCGCGGTCGGGGAAGGCCAGCCGTCGAGCAGTTTCCCCGCGGCGCGGGCGGCCCCGCCTGCGGAGGACATGCCGCACGCGACCAGTTCCGGGTTGTACCGCAGTCCGGCGCGTTCGAGCCCGAACCGGTAGCCGAGTGCGCGTTCCTCGCTGACGGTCGACCCGGATTCGCCGGTGATCAGCGCGATCCGCCGGTGCCGTCGCTGCGCAAGGTGTTCGACGAGTGCGGACATCGCCTGGATGTTCTCCGAGCCGACCTGGTCGATGTCGTTGCGCCCGGCGATCCGGTCGACCAGCACGGTGGGCACGCCCATCCGCACGAGACCGTTGACCACCGCGTCGTCGCCCGGTGCCGGAACCAGCAGCACCCCGTCGACCCGGTCGGCCCGCAACGCCCGTACGACTGCGGCCTCTTCGCGGACGGAATCCCCGGTGTCGGCCAGCAGCAGGTCACAGCCCGCGCGCGCCGCGGCACCCCGGACAGCACGCAGCAACCGATCGTTGTACGGGTTGGAGTGCCTGCCCAAAGCCACCCCGAACCGATGCGTGACCGGCGGGTCCCACAGCGGAACCTCCGGCGCCAGAGCGGTCATCATCCAGGTCCAGGCCCTCGTCGTCGTCCTACCCTACGGTAACCACTACCCCACCCCCACCGAGAGTGCGAACGACCATCGAGTTCGGAGAATCACCAGTGTGAGTGAACCGCCCATGTGGGTGACACTGAGGGTGAACGCAACACCCCCCGCATCCAACCGGTACGGCGGTGCCGCCGGCGCCCACACGGAGTCGCAGACAGGCGCACCGGCACACAGGCGACAGCCGAATTCGGCGAGCGCGGCGCGGTGGTGGCCGTGCTTGGCGAGTGCGGCGCGGTGGGTGCCCGGGTTTGGTGAGTGGCGTGTGGTGGCGGCCGTGCTTGGCAGGCAACTTGGTGACGCGGGTTGGCGGACTCGGTAGGCGGGGTCGGCAACCGGGGATTGGCAGCCGCCGGGCTTGCCGGGTGAGGTTGGCGGTCCGGGTCAGTGGGTGAGGTTGGTGATGGCCGGGCTCGGCTGGTGCGGTTGGTGGCCAACGGCTTGGGCTGCACCCGGCGTCCGGGGATTGGCGGCGGCCGGGCTCGGCAGTTCAGGTTGGGAGCGGCGGCCAGGCTTGCCAGGTGGGATTGGCGGCTGGACTTGGCGGCCGCGGCTTGGCGGCGGGACTGCGCGTTCCGGCTCAGTAGCTGGTCAGTTGTGGTGGCCAGGTTGGCGACCGAGGTTTGTGGCCGAGCTCGGTCACAAGGTTCGTGGTGAGTTCGGTGGCCGGGTTTGGTCGGTGGAGCCGGAAGTTTGGTCAGCGGGTGAGGTTGATGGCCAACGTCGACAGCTCGGGTCGGCGGCCAAGGTTGACGGCTTGGGCTGGTGGCCAACGTCGATGGCTCGAATCGCCGGTCGAGGCGGGTGAGGTGGCGGCTCGATCGGCGGGCGAGGTGGGCGGTGCGAATCGGCGGGCGAGGACGACGGCCCGTGTCGGTGGGTAAGGACGACGGACCGGGTCGGCGGGTGAGGTGGCGGCTCGAATCGGTGGGTGAGGTGGGCGCCCCGGGTCGGCGGGTGAGGTGGGCGGTCAAGGTTGCCGGCTCGGGGTGGTGAGCGGCGCGGATCCCGGGCCCGGCTCGGTTGAGGTTTCCTGGGTTGCCCTGCCTCGGCCCGGCCGGCTGGTGTTCGCCCAACGCCGCGTGGCTGAGGCTCGGGCGGTTGGCGTCGGGCTGCTGAGCCTTGCGCTGTTCAGCGCGGAGTCGCTCGGTGGTCGGTCTCCCGATGCTGCGTCGCTGAGTCTCGAGCTGCCCAATGGTGCCAAGCCTCGTGTTGCTGGGTCTCGGGTCGTTCGGTGTCGGGGCGGTAAGAGTGTCGCGTCGGTGTGCGGTCGGGACGCGAGGGTTGTTCGGTTCTCTGGGGGGCGTGGATCAGCTCGGTCCTTGGCAGCCGCAGGATTCGCGGTGGCGCAGGGTTGGCGGCAGGCGCACTGTTTCGGCCTGACGGGTCGGGTCGGACAGGCGGGCCAGCAGGAGCTGTACGGCTCGTCGGCCGATGGCTTCGATCGGTTGGGCCATGGTGGTCAGGGGCGGGTCCACGAACTCCGCCCATTCGACGTCGTCGTACACCACTACCGGCAGGTCCCGGCCGAGGCGCAGGCCGCGGCGGCGGGATTCGTGCAGGACGCCGACCATCATGCTGTCGTTCGCCACCACCAGGGCCGTCGGCGGTTCGGGCAGGGCCAGCAGGGTGCTCAGCGCCAGTGCGCCGCCTGCCCGCGACGAATGCCCGCACGTCACCAGGTCGGGCGCCCAGGTCAGGCCGGCCCGGCCAAGGCCGAGGCGGTAGCCGAGCACGCGTTCGTCACTCGTGGGGAGGCCGGGTGCGCCGGAGATCATGCCGATCCGCCGGTGGCCCAGTGCGGCGAGGTGCGCGGTCAGCGCCGAGGTCGCCTGGATGTTCTCCGCGCCGACCTGGTCCACGTCGGTGCGGGTGGTGAGCCGGTCCATCAGCACGATCGGGACATCCAGCGAAACGAGCTCGTCGATCACCGCACCTGCGCCGGGAACCGGGGTGACCAGCAGGCCGTCCACCCGCCGGGACCGCAAGGTCCGGATCACGTCCCGTTCGGTGTCCGCGGTGTCGTGCGTGTCCGCCAGCAGCACGGTGTAGCCGTTGGCCGACGCCTCCTGTTCGATCGCCTGCATGAGCGCGGCGAAGTACGGATTGGCGACCAGTGAGATGGCCATGCCGATCGACCGGGTGCCGCCGGTGACCAGGGAGCGCGCGATCGCGTCGCCGGTGTACCCGGTAGTCTCGATCGCCCGCAGCACGGCGGCCTTCGTGTCCTCGGCGACCGCGCGCGTGCCGTTGACGACGTGCGAGACCGTCGTGATGGACACACCGGCCATCTCCGCGATATCCCGCTGCGTCGGACGGGCCGAGCGGGGTCGGGGCATGTCAATCCTTCCTCGGACGCAGTGGCAAGCGTTTGCGCAAACGCTTGCGCCATGGCACGAGTCTGTCTACGTTCCCGTCCATCGGCAAGTTCGCACCTCGATTCGGAGGGCATCTCCATGAGACAGCGCAGTCTCACCGCACTGGCACTGGCGGCCGCAGTCGCGGTCGGCACGGCCGGCTGCACGGTCGAGCGCCACTGGGGTGGCAACACGGCAAAGCCGGGTGGTGGCAAGGCCAAGGTCGGCCTGGTCACCAAGACCGATACCAATCCCTACTTCGTCGAGTTGCGCAATTCCGCGGCGGCCGCGGCCAAGGCGAACGGCGCCGAGTTCAGCGCGTTGGCCGGGCAGTTCGACGGGGACAACGACGGTCAGGTCCGGGCGATCGAGAACCTGATGCAGCAGGGCGTGAACACCATCCTGATCACGCCGAGCTCGTCCACCGGCGTGCTCAAGGCGATCAAGGACGCCCGTGACGCCGGCGTCCTGGTGATCGCGCTCGACACCGCCACCGAACCGGCCGACGCGGTCGACGCCACCTTCGCCACCGACAACTTCGCCGCCGGTCAGCAGGAGGGTGCGTACGTGAAGGCGGCGCTCGCCGGCACCGATCCGAAGCTGCTGATGGTCGACGGCACCGCCGGTTCCTCGGTGGACACGCAGCGGCACGGCGGATTCCTCAAGGGTATGGGGCTCACCGATTCCTCGCCGGCGATCAAGGGGCACACCAACGCCAACGGTGACCAGAGCCTCGCCCAGCAGGGCATGGAGAACCTGTTGCAGCGGACCACCGATCTGAACTCGGTGTACTCGATGAACGAGCCGATGGGCCGCGGTGCCTATGCCGCGCTGAAAGCCCGCGGGCTCACCGGCCAGACCGTGCTCGGTTCGATCGACGGCGGCTGTGAGGGCGTGCAGAACGTGAAGAGCGGGCAGCTGGCCGCCACCGTGATGCAGTTCCCGAAGAAGATGGCCGAACAGGGCGTGCTCGCCGCGCTCGACTACGCGAAGACCGGGAAGAAGCCGGACGGGTTCGTGAACACCGGCTCCACCGTGATCACCGACAAGCCGATGCCCGGCGTCGAGAGCAAGGACACCGCATGGGGCCTGCAGAACTGCTGGGGAGGCACCGAATGACGACCTCAGACGCACTTTTTCCCGCGGAGGCGAAATGACTACCGCAACGGTGAACGGGGTCAGGGAACGGGAATCGCTCGGGGAGTTCCTGCTGCGCGCACCCGCGGTCGGGCCCGCGCTCGCGTTGGTCGTCGCGGTCGTGGTGTTCTCACTGGCCACCGACACCTTCTTCGACCTGGACAATCTGTCCACAGTGGTCCAGCAGTCGCTGGTGGTCGGTACGCTCGCGCTCGGCCAGACGCTGATCATCCTGATCGCGGGCATCGACCTGTCGAACGCGTCCTCGATGGTCGTGGCCACGCTGGTGATGGCCAAACTCGCCGCGGCAGGCGCGAACGGGTTCGTCGCACTCGTGGTCGGCGTGGTGCTGACCATCGTGGTCGGCCTGTTCATCGGCACACTGGCCACCCGGATCAAGCTGCCCGCGTTCATCATCACGCTCGGCACCTTCACCGGCCTCACCGCGGTGGCCAAGCTGATCGCGGGCGGACAGGCGGTGCCGGTGACCGACGGGCTGCTGCAGTGGCTCGGTACCAAGCGGTACCTGTTCGGCGGCATCCCGATCACCTACGGTATGACGCTCGCGCTGATCATGTTCCTCATCGTCTGGTACGCGCTGACGAAGACCGCGTGGGGCAAGCACGTCTACGCGGTGGGCAACGCGCCGGAGTCGGCGCGGCTGTCCGGGATCAAGGTCAACCGCACGGTGCTTTCGGTGTACCTCGTCGCCGGCCTGTGCTTCGGCATTGCCGCATGGCAGGCGCTCGGCCGCACGCCGAACGCCGACCCGAACCAGTTCCAGCTCGGCAACCTCGACTCGATCACCGCCGTGGTGCTCGGCGGCACCAGCCTGTTCGGCGGCCGCGGTTCGGTGCTCGGCACGTTGATGGGTGCGCTGGTCGTGGCGGTGCTGCGCTCCGGGCTGACGCAGATGGGCGTGGACGGCAACTACCAGGACCTCGCCACCGGCGCGCTGCTGATCGCCGCCGTGGTCGTGGACCGGATCGCACGGAGGCAGCAGCAGTCATGACTTCCGAGAACTCGCGGCAGACCACGCTTTCCGCGCGTGGTCTGGTGAAGCGCTACGGCCGGGTCACCGCCATCGACGGTGCCGACTTCGATCTGTACCCCGGCGAGGTGCTCGCCGTGGTCGGCGACAACGGTGCCGGCAAGTCGAGCTTGATCAAAGCCCTTTCCGGTGCACTGATCCCGGACGCCGGGGAGATCAAAGTGGACGGGAAGACGGTCCACCTCAAGTCCCCTTTGGACGCTCGGCACTACGGGATCGAGACGGTGTACCAGGATCTGGCGGTGGCACCCGCACTGGACATTGCCTCGAACATGTTCCTCGGCAGGGAAAAGCGGCTGCGTGGACCGTTCGGCCTCGGTGCGCGCAAGCTGGACACCGCGGCCATGCGCGAGCAGGCACAGCAGATCCTCGACGACCTCGGCATCCAGGTCAAATCGATCACGCAGCTGGTCGAGACGCTCTCCGGCGGGCAGCGTCAAGGCGTCGCGGTGGCGAGGGCGGCTGCGTTCGGCACCAAGGCGGTGATCATGGACGAACCGACGGCCGCGCTCGGCGTCGCGGAGTCGGCCAAGGTGCTCGAGCTGATCGGCCGGATCCGCGACCGCGGCCTGCCGGTGGTGCTGATCAGCCACAACATGCCGCACGTTTTCGACATCGCGGACCGGATCCACGTGCACCGCCTCGGCAAACGGGTCGCCTTGGTGTCGCCGCAGACGCATTCCATGAACCAGGTCGTCGGCCTGCTCACCGGTGCGCTGCGGCTGACCGAGGACGGCGAGGTCGTGGAGGTCGCGGCCACCACGCACGCAGGGCTGACCTGAGGTGCGCGTGCTGCTGGCGGGCCTGTGCACTGTCGACGTCGTCCAGCGGGTTGCCGAATTCCCGGAGCCGGGCGAGAAGGTGCAGTCGCTGCGGGTGGACGTCGCGGCCGGTGGGCCGGCGACGAACGCCGCGGTGACGGTGGCCGCGCTCGGTGCCGGGGCGACCCTCCTGACGGCACTCGGTGCGCATCCGCTGGCCGCACTCGCCAGGACCGACCTCGAAGCCGCCGGGGTCGACCTGGTCGACCGCGCGCAGGGGAACACCGATCCACCGCCGGTCAGCGCGGTCGTGGTGCGCGACGGCGACGGGGAACGCACCGTCGTCTCCCGCAACGCCGCCACCGCCGAGGCGCTGACCCTGCCCGAGCCGACCGCGTTGTTCGACGGTGCCGGCGCGGTTCTGCTCGACGGGCACCACCCCGAGCTGGCGCTCGCGGTGGCCCGCGAAGCCCGCCGCCGGGACGTGCCCGTGCTGCTGGACGCCGGGAGCTGGAAACCCGTGCTGGACGAGCTGCTGCCGCTGGTCGACGTCGCCGCGTGCGCGGAGCGGTTCCGGGCGCCCGGCCCGGGGCTGCGCGAACGCGGAGTCCCGGTGGTGATCACGACCGCGGGCCCGGGGCCGGTGCGCTGGAGCACTAAGGAAGACTCGGGGGAGGTCCCGGTGGCCGGTGTCGAGGTACGGGACACGCTGGGCGCCGGCGACGTGTGGCACGGCGCGCTGGCGTTCGCCGTGGCGACGCTCGGGCATTCGGTACCCGGCTGGATCCGGTGGGCGAACGAGGTGGCCGCGGAACGCGTCCGGCACGTCGGTCCGCGATCGTGGACCGACGCGGTCGGGCCGCGGGCAGTGAAGAACGTGGGAGAGGGAGTGCGATGACGGCGTTCGAGGACCTTCAGGCGCGGGCCGAGGAGCTCGCCAAGCCGCGGGAACGGCACGTGCTCGGCATCGTCGGCGCGCCTGCCTCCGGCAAGACCACGCTGGCCTGGGCGCTGGCGAACGCGCTCGGTTCGCGGGCCGCGGTGGTCGGTATGGACGGGTTCCATCTGGCACAGGTGGAGTTGCAGCGGCTCGGCAGGGCCGAGCGCAAGGGCGCACCGGACACCTTCGACGCGGCGGGCTACGTGCAGCTCATCCGGCGGCTCGCGGAGGGCCGCGAGACGGTCTACGCGCCGGAGTTCCGCCGCGAGATCGAGGAGCCGATCGCCGGCGCGGTACCGGTCGCGCCGGAGGTTCAGCTGGTCATCACCGAGGGCAACTACCTGCTGGTGCCGGACGACCCGTGGAGCGGCGTGCGGCGGTACCTCACCGAGGCCTGGTACCTGGCGCCGGACGAGCCGGAGCGGATCGAACGGCTCGTTTCGCGGCACCGCCGTTACGGCCGGTCACTGGTCGAGGCCCGGCAACGCGCGCTCGGTTCCGACCAGCGCAACGCCGACCTCATCGAGAGCACCCGGGACCGCGCCGACCTGATCCTGGAGAACCTGCCGCTGCAGAACTTCGCGCTGTGAAGGCGGGGAGGAAGGTCGGAAGACGTCGTGGTGAACTGCTCCGGCGATCCGGCACCGGCGGAGCAGGTCGCCGGGCGAGTCCGCGAACGGGGCAGGACAGCTTGGGCGATGCACGCGGATGTCACGGACGAGCAGAGTGCCGAGACCGTGCGCCGGGTGCCGGCGGGCAACGTCGGCGGGGTGTTCCTGTGCTGCCGGGAGGCGGTCCGGCGGATGTCCACCGAGCACGGCGGACCGGGTGGCGCGATGGTGAACATCTCCTCCACGGCCGCGCGCTCCGCTTCGGCCGGTGAGTGGGGTGCACTACGCGGCGTCGAAGATTGCGGTCAACACGCTCAGCATCGGCCTCGCGGAGGCGGTGCTCTGGCTGCTCTCACCCGCGGCGTCCTACACCGTGGGTGCGGTTCTCGAGGTCGGCGGCGGTCGGTGACCTTGTCTCCCAGTGTGTGGGAGGCCGCAGGTGGCGCCGCCATTCCGGATGCGGACAGCGGCGGGAGAAGGTCACCGGAGATCACGATTCGTGGCGGATGTCGGTGAACTCACCCGTACCGGCACCCCCGCTGTGTCACCCTGAGGACGCCCCGGAGCCGGAGGGGATGGCGAAAGGACGGCCTCGAAAGTCATGCCCAAGCTCACGTCTGTGCACCATTTGGCGCTCACCGTGACCGACGTGGACCGCAGTGTTCCGTGGTACGTCCGGGTCCTCGATCTCGAGGAGACCCGCCGCCGTGAGGATTCGGAGACCGGGGTGCGGAAGGTCGTGCTCCGCTCGGCAGGCGACGGTTTCTCGGTGGAGCTCGTCCAGCATCCGGACACCGGCAGGCGGGCCTTCGACGAACGCCGTACCGGGCTGGACCACGTCGCGTTCTCCGTGTCCTCACGGGCGGAGCTGGCCGAATGGGAGACGCGACTGGCCGAGTTCGGCGTTTCCTACACCCCACCTGCCGAATCCCGCACGTTCGAGGGTTCGTCGGTGATCGTCTTCCGCGATCCGGACGGCATCCAGCTCGAAGTCTGGGCCGATCCGGCTGCCTGATCAGGCGTGCGCGTCGTCCGGCTCCTCGACCGGACGGCGCATTTCCTGGCGGTAGCGCAGCAGGCCGTAGCCGGTGCCGAGCACGAAGAACGCCACACTGACCCACAGTGCGGCCGTCTTGACCCACGGCAGCGAGTCCAGCAGACCGGCGCCGTAGTAGCCGAGCAGCACCAGCGTGGGCACCCACAGCAGGCCGCCGGTGGCAGTGGCGAGCAGGAAGCGACGGGAGTCCATCCGCGCAGCGCCCGCGATGAGCGGTGCGAGCGTGCGGATCCACGGAATCCAGCGCGCCGCCACGATCGCGAAGAATCCCTTGCGGTCCAAGAACTGCTGAGCGCGTTCGAGATTGTGCCGGTTGAGCACCCGCCCGCCGCGGCGGGCGATGAACCGGGTTCCGGTGCCGCGGCCGATGTAGTAGCCGATTTGGTTGCCGAACACCGCGACGACCAGCGCGGCCGCGGAAAGCAGCCATGCGTTCAGGTCGGATCCGTGCTGGGCGAGTACGACGCCCGCGCCGAACAGCAGCGAATCGCCGGGCAGGAACAGCCCGACGATGAGCGCGCACTCGACGAATACGAAACTCAGCACGATGACCCAGACGAGCACCGGACCGGCCGTGTCCAGCCAGCTCACCCCGACGCCAGCGGCCTCGATGCTCTCGACGTTCACGCGACGAGCCTACGTGGCCGGAATCGGGCGCAGTGCGCAACCATCGAATTCCTGCCCTTCGGTCACTTTCAGTATTGTTCAGGTGAACCGCCTGTTCACCTGAGAAACGAACGGGCTGCCCGGAATGGTTCCCGGACAGCCCGTCTTCGTTCGCCGTACGGCTACAGCTGCGGCAGCGATTCGCCTTGTACGGCTTCGATGTCGAGCTCCACCTTCACCGTGGTGCCGATCGCGGCCACCCCGGCCCGAACCATTGCACTGTAGTTGATCGAGAAATCGTTACGGTGCAATTGCGTTTCGGCGTGGAAGGCGGCACGCACGCCGCCCCACGGGTCCGGGCCGTGACCGGTGTAGCGCAGGTCGAGTTCCACCTCCCGCTGTTCACCGTGCAGCGTGAGCACCCCGCGCAACGCCCAGCTGTCGGTGCCGCGCTGGGTGAGGCCGGTGCTGTCGAAGGTGATCAGCGGATACGCGTCCACGTCGAGGAATTCGGCCGACCGCAGGTGTTCGTCCCGCATCTGGATGCCGCTCTCGATGCTGCCCGCCTTGATTTCGGCACGCACACTCGAACGTTCCACCGGGCGCCCGACCTCGATCCGTCCGCCGAGGTCGGGGAACCGCACCTTGATGCTCGCGATACCCATGTGCCGCGCGGTCGCGACGAGCGAGGAATGCACCGGATCGATCGTCCACGGCCCCGCGGGCGGCAGTTCGACCGCGCCGTCCACCGGGACGAGGGCGACGTCGCCGAGCAGCCCGGCACCGTCGGAGCCGATCTGCGCCGTGCGGGCCAGCGGGGTGAACCCCGGCGCGGTGATCACCGCGGTGTAGACGCCGGGGGGCAGCGGTTCGGTGACCACCGCCCCCTTGGCGTCGGTGACCTCGCGCGCGACCTGGCGGCCGTTCAGATCGGTGACCGTGAGCACCGCGTTCTCGACCGGCCAGCCGCCGTTCGAGCGCAGCTGTGCGCGCAGGCCCCCGCTCATGAGCGGTCGACCAATTCGTCGAGTGCCTGGTCGTAGCTCAGCCGCACGTTGTGTTCGGCCTCGCCGTCGCCGAGGGTCACCTGGCTGGTGGCAGGCGGGTACCCGCTCGCCACCACGGTGTAGGACCCGATCGGCAGGTCGCTCACCACGTACCGGCCCTCACTGTCGGTGCGGGCCACCGCCGAGACGTTGCCGTTCGCGTCCAGCACGGTGATCCGCGCGTCCGGAACCGCCCGCTCGCCTTCGGTGCGCGCGGTGCCCTGCAGCAGCACGGCACCGGCCAGCTCGACGTCGTGGCGCAGCACCCCGCTGTCGGGCACGGTCAGCGTGACCGCGACCGGACGGTAGTGCGGACCGCTCGCGACGAGCGTGTACTGCCCGGCACCGACCCCGCTGAAGGTGTAGATGCCGTCGTCGGCGGTGATGAACGCGCCGTTGACCTCACCGCGCGAGTCGGTCAGCGTCACCGTGGCGCTCGCCAGCGGCGCACCGGCACCCACCGAACGGACCACGCCGGTCAGCTCGCCCGATCCGGTGAGCGTGACGTCGAGCTTCGCGGGCCCGCCGCCGACCACCACGCTGGAGGCCTGCGGCTGGTGCCCGGGTGCGGACACGATCAGCACGTAGGTGCCCGGCCCCTGGGTCGGCACCGAGTAGCTGCCGTCGCCGTTGCCGACCGCCCGTGCGACCTGACGGCCCTGCTGGTCGATCAGGGTCAGCGCGGCCCCGCTCACGTGGCTGCCGTCCTGACGGCGCACGTGCCCGGTGACCGGCTCGCCGCCGGTCGCGCTCGGCTGGTTGAAATCGGTGTCCGCGACCGAGTTGCCGATCGGCATCGGCAGTGAACCGGACACCGCGTGCGGGTCACCATGACCGTTGGTCAAAGCGTGCCTCCCTCCCGGGTTTCCCGGTGCTCCGGAACCGACGAGAACGGGTTCCCGTGGTGCCTCCTCGAACAGCGACCCGGGCTTCTCCGCGACCGGTTCGTCGGCGGTGGCCGACACTTCGTCCTCGTCCAGGTCGAGCAGTGCCTCGCCGCCCTCGACCGCGGCTGCGGCCGGGTTCATGCCGGCGAGCGGGATCTCCTTCATGAACAGCAGCACGATCGTGGCGAGCAGTGCCACCCCGCTGGCGACGTAGAACACCGTGGTGATCGAGTCGGTGAAGCCGACCAGGATCGGGGTGCGCAACGCCTCCGGCAAGGTCTGGATGATGCCGGTGTTGCTCTGCAGGTCGTTGAGCTGCCCGGCGGCGCCGGCAGGCGGATTCCCGCCGAACGCCTTGGTGATGTTGCCGGGCAGGACGTTGAACAGAATCGTCAGGAACACCGCGACACCCGCGGTACCACCGATCTGCCGGAAGAACGTGGCCGAAGCGGTGGACGCGCCCATGTCGCTGCGCGGCCCTGCGTTCTGCACCGCGATGACCAGCGTCTGCATGCACTGACCGAGGCCGAGGCCGATGATCAGTGCGGCGACCAGCGGGTGCCACAGCGCCGAGTCGTACTCGACCTGTGCGAAGAAGAGCGCACCGATGGCGATCAGCAGGGTGCCGATGACCGGGAAGATCTTGTACCGCCCGGTCTTCGAGGTGATCCGGCCCGCGATGATCGAGCTGGACATGATGCCGACCATCAGCGGCAGCATCAGCAGGCCCGACTGCGTCGGCGAATAGCCCTGCACCACCTGCATGTACTGCGGGATCATGGTGATCGCGCCGAACATCGCCACACCGACGATGAAGCCACCGATGATGGCCACCGTGAACGTGGAGTTCTTGAATAGCCGCAACGGGATCAGCGCGGCGTTCTTCATCAGTTTTTCGACGACGATGAACAGCACGATGCCGACGCCGCCGATGGCGTAGCAGATGATGGACTTGGAGTCGCCCCAGCCCCACTTCTGGCCCTGTTCCGCGACGATCAGGAACGGCACCACGGCGACCACCATGGTGAGCGCGCCCCACCAGTCGATCTTGTGCTTCTGCGGGTTGTGCGGCACGTTCAGCACTCGTGCCACGACGAACAGTGCGATCACCCCGATCGGCACGTTGATCAGGAAGACCCAGCGCCAGCCGGAGATGCCCGCCAGGCTGTCGAACCCGGCGAAGAAGCCACCGAGCACCGGACCGAGCACGGTCGAGATGCCGAACACGGCGAGGAAGTAACCCTGGTACCGCGGGCGTTCGCGCGGCGGCACCACGTCGCCGATGATCGTCATGGCCAGCGACATCAGACCACCGGCACCGAGACCCTGCACCGCGCGGAACGCGGCCAGCTCGTACATCGACTGCGAGAACGTGGCGGCCAGCGAACCGGCCACGAAGATACCGATCGCGGCGAGGTAGAACGGCTTGCGGCCGTAGATGTCGGAGAGCTTGCCGTAGATCGGCGTGGCGATCGTGGAGGTGATCAGGTACGCCGTGGTCGCCCACGCCTGCAGCTCGAAACCGTGCAGGTCATTGGCGATCCGCACGATCGAGGTACCCACGATCGTCTGGTCGAGCGCGGCGAGGAACATACCGCACATCAGGCCGCTGATGATCGTGACGATCTGGCGGTGCGTCAGCCGTGGCGCTTCGCCGGTGTCGGCGGACGCTCTCCCCTGCGGCTGAGGTTGTTTTTCGACGGTTGACGTCATGGTGTTTCTAGGCCCCCTTGGCCGATGACACCCCGGGGGTGTCGGACTGCGGTGGAAAGTTGTTCTCGATCCCGGTGTTGAGCCGCTCGAACAGAGCCCTGAGCGTCTCGCGATCCTCGTGGTCCCAGTCGCCGAGCACGTCGGCCAGCCACTGGTTGCGCTGCTTGCGGTTCTCGTCGAAGACCCGCAGGCCTTCGGCGGTCGGGGCCAGCAGGCAGGCGCGGCCGTCCTCCGGGTCCGCTTGTCGTTCGACCAGCCCGTGCTGCACGAGCGAGCTCGACTGCCTGCTGATCGTGGAGATCTCCGAGTGCAGGAATTCGGCGAGCTTGCTGGTGCGTTGCGGACCCTCGTGGATGAGGCAGAAGAGGATCGCGTACGCGGCTCTCTCGATGCCGTCCGGGCCCTGCTTGGCGACCTGGGTCTTCGCCTTGGTGATCAAGCGCACGAAGCGGACCAGCTCGTTGCTGAGCTGGTCTGCAAGGTCGAGTTCGGCCTTGGGCCTGACGGCGGAGCTGTTCGGTGCCATGGGTCGATCTCTCTCCCGGAGCGAACCGTTGTTTGGCGGCTGCAACTAGTTGCCTAAGGCAAGAGTGTGCTCGTTCGGCGGATTCTGCAAGCGCAAATCCCCTGGTTGTGGCCTATGACACTTTAGTTGCTACATGCAAGCACCTCTGCTCGGGGTAATCTGCCGGTTTTCTCCCGATTACGGTCGGGAACAGATCCGGCGCCTGCGGGTTGAACTGGGTATGACCGACGACACACAGCTGTACGAACTCATCGGTTCCGGCAAACAGGGCGTGCTCGCGACCCTCAAACGCGACGGCCGTCCGCAGTTGTCCACTGTCACCCATCATTTCGACCCGGATACCCGCCGGCTGCGGGTTTCCATCACGGATACCCGGGCGAAGACGAAGAACATGCGCCGTGATCCGCGGGTCAGCTATCACGTGAGCAGCCCGAACGGCTGGTCGTACGCGGTGGCGGAAGGCACCGCGGTGCTGTCCCCGGTGGCCGCCGCGCCGGACGACGAGGCGGTCGAGGCGCTGGTCGACCTGTACCGCGCGGTGGCCGGAGAGCATCCGGACTGGGCGGAGTACCGGCAGGCCATGGTGAGCGACAAACGGCTGGTGCTGACGGTGGAGATCGACCGGGTGTACGGGATCGTCCGCTGAGCCGCTGAGCCGCTGAGCCGCTGAGCCGCTGAGCCGCTGAGCCGCTGAGCCGCTGAGCCGCTGAGGTTGGGTGGATGGGGTCGGCGGCGGGTGTCGAAACCAACACCGGAAAGAATATTCCGCACTGCGGAGTTTCCGGTTTACCATGGCAGGTATGAGCAACGACGCCCTTCTTCAGCGGTTGCGGGACGAGCTCGGCGCCAGGGCCGTGCTCGCCGACGCCGACGTCACCGGCACGTATGCGCGCGACATGATGCCGCTCGCGCCGGTGGGCAAGCCGCTGGCGGTGGTGTTGCCGTCGGACACCGCGGGGGTGCAGGCGGTCGTGCGGGCCTGCGCCGAGGCGGAGGTGCCGATCGTGCCGCGTGGAGCGGGCAGCGGGCTTTCCGGTGCGGCCAACGCGATCGACGGGTGCGTCGTGCTGGTGCTGACGAAGCTCGACCAGATCGTCGAGGTCGATGCCGGCAACCGGCTCGCCGTCGTGCAGCCCGGCGTGGTCAACCTCGATTTCCGTGCTGCCGTTGAGAAACACGGGCTGTTCTACCCGCCCGATCCGTCCAGTTACGACTGGTGCACCATCGGCGGCAACCTCGCCACCAACGCGGGTGGCCTTTGCTGTGTGAAATACGGCGTGACCACCGATTCCGTGCTGGGACTGGAGGTCGTGCTCGCCGACGGCTCGGTGCTGAACACCGGGCGGCGCACGGTGAAAGGCGTTGCGGGGTACGACCTCACGAAGCTGTTCATCGGCAGTGAGGGCACGCTCGGGGTGATCACGAAGGCCACCGTTGCGCTGCGGCCGCTGCCGCAGGCGCCTGCCACGTTCGTCGCGGGATTCAGTACCGCCGAGGCGGCCGGGGAGGCAGTGGCGCGTGCGGTGCGCGAAGGGCTCGTGCCGTCACTGCTGGAGATCATGGACGCGGCGTCGATCAAGGCCTCGGAGACCTACCTCAACACCGATCTCGGCGCGGGCTCCGACTGCCAGGCACTGCTGCTCGGCCAGTCCGACTCCGGCGGCGAGGTGGCCCGCCGTGAGCTGGCCGCGCTGGAACAGATCTGCAACGACTGCGGCGCGGACCTCGCCTACGCCACCGACGACCTCGAAGAGGGCAAGCTGCTCCTGCAGGCCCGGCGCGTGGTGCTCACCGCGCTCGAGACCTACGGCATCTGGCTCACCGACGACGTCTGCGTGCCGCGCACGCGCATCGCCGAACTGATCCGCGGCTGCGAGCGGATCAGCGAGAAGGTGGGCCTCAAGATCGCCGTGGTCGGGCACGCCGGCGACGGCAACATGCACCCGACCATCGTGTATTCGCCGGATTCGGCGGACGAGTTCGCGCGTGCCCAGCAGGCGTTCGACGAGATTCTGGAGGTCGGCCTCTCCCTCGGCGGCACGGTGACCGGTGAGCACGGCGTCGGCAAGATCAAACGCGAGTGGCTGGCCCGCGAGATCGGCCCGGTCGGCGTGCGGGTGCACCGGCAGATCAAGCAGGCCCTCGACCCGGAGAACCTCTTCAACCCCGGCTCGATGTTCTCGATGACCGACTGAGCTGTTTCGACCGACCGAGCTGTTTCGTGGCCGCCGACCTGCTTCGACGGCCCTCCGCTGCGGCGAAGGTCAGTCGCGCACCCGCGGGATCTGCTGCGTGACCTCGGCGGTGTCCTCGGCAGGCGCGGTCCCGCGCTTCTCGCGCCGGTTGCGCAGGTACTCGATCGCGATCGGCACCACCGACACCAGCACGATCACCACGAAGATCGCGTCGACGTTGTCCCGGATGAACTCGATGTTGCCCAGGAGCGAGCCCAGCACCGTGATACCCGCGGCCCAGAAGACTCCGCCGATCACGGTGTAGGTGAAGTAGCGCTTCGGATCCATCCGCCCGATGCCCGCGATCCACGTGATGAACGTGCGCACGAACGGCACGAAGCGCGCGAGGACGACCGCCTTCGGGCCGTGTTTCTCCAGGAAGGCGTGGGTCTTGTCGACGTACTCCTGCTTGAAGACCTTCGAATCGGGCCGGTTGAACAGCTTTGGGCCCACGAAGTAGCCGAGGTAGTAGCCGATCACGTTGCCGAGCAGCGCAGCGACCGTGACCAGCACGCACACCAGCCACAGCGGCGCATCGAGCGTGCCGTTCGCGATGAACAGCCCCGCGGTGAACAGCAGCGAGTCACCCGGCAGCACCGGGAAGATGCTGCTCTCGATGAAGATGATCAGGCACAGCACGGCGATGACCGGCACTGTCAGCCCGCTCAACAGGTGCTGCGGATCCAGCCAGGACGGCAGGATGGACATGGTCGTCACTGTGCTCTGGGCGAGAATCACACCGAAAACGGTACAGGGTGACGCTGTGTGCTCTCATGGGGCAAGGATTCCCAGGTCAGCGGGACGCAGCCGGACATAACCGGCCCACCGCGCGGACCGGCCCACCGCGGCGGGTGCCGGTCGGCCTGCTGCCTCGGGGTGTGCTGCGGCGAGCTGTATTGGGCGATCGGGTTCGGCGGGTGGTCGGTCAGATCAGGGTCAGCAGGCCGATCACGGAGCCGGCGGCCAGGCCGAGCAGCAGGGCCAGCAGGAGCACCCAATGTGCGGGTAGCGGTGCGCTGGCCGGGGCCTGGCGGGTGGCGTCGCGGGTGGTGGCGCCGGATACCGGGCCGGTGGATTCGTCCAGTGCGGCTCGTTCGCGTTCCAGTGAGTCCGCGCCGGCGCCGGAGAGCAGACCGTAGCGAGGGGGCAGTTCGGTGGTGGGCCCGGTCGCCGACGAGCGACGGCCGGGTGGCACCGGGGTGAAGGTGCCGGACGTCGTCGAGTGGTACGCCGCCGAACTCGCGCCGGTGGGGGTCGCCGGGCCCGCGCCGGTGGCTGCCGGGTTCGGATCGCCCGTCGGGGTCGAGGCCAACGGGGTGGCCCCGGCGGGTCCGGTGAACTGCGATCCGCCGGTGCCGGAGGAGCCCGGCTGGACCGGGCCGCCACCCGTCGAACCCACACCGACCTGGCCGAAAACGGCAGGGTGAGAGCCAGTCGCACCAGCCCCGCCCGAACCCGGACCGGCACGGCGAGCACCAGCCTGACCAGCAGCACCGCCTCCGCCGACGGCCGGTCCGGAACCGGTCGAGCCCGCTCCCGCCGCAGCACCGCCACCGCCAGGGCCCGGCCAGCCAAAGCCGGTAGAGCCGGAACCGCCAGGACCGGAACCTGCTGAACCAGGGCCAGCCGAGCCGGAGCCGCCTGAACCAGGGCCGGTCGGGCCGGAGCCGCCTGGACCCGAGCCGGTCGGGCCGGGACTGCCTGAACCTGGGCCGGCCGAGTCGGAGCCGCCTGGACCCGAGCCGGTCGGGCCGGGACTGCCTGAACCTGGGCCGGCCGAGTCGGAGCCGCCTGGACCCGAGCCAGCCGAGCCGGGACTGCCTGAACCTGGGCCAGCCGAGTCGGAGCCGCCTGGACCCGAGCCAGCCGAGCCGGGGCTGCTTGGACCCGAGCCAGCCGAGCCGGGGCTGCCTGGACCCGAGCCGGTCGAGCCCGCGCCGGGAGCGGCAGGGCCGGGGTTGGCCGCGCCGGGAGTGGCGGGATGCGAACCGGTGGAGTCGGAACCGGTCGCGCCAAAGCCGGTTGAGTCGGGCCTGGCCGAACTGAAGCCGGTCGAGCCGGGGCCGGAGCCGACTGAACCCGGGCCGGTCGAGCCGGAGCCGCCTGGAACCGGGCCGGTCGCGCCGGGGCTGCCGGAACTCGGGCCTGCCGGGCCGGCGGGGTGTGGAGTGGCTTGGCCGGGGCCGGCCGGGGTGCCGGGGGGTGGCGTGGCCGGGTTCGAGTCGCTCGGACTGGGTGGTGGCCAGCTTGGTTCTGGCGGCGAGTCGTCTGCCGGGGGTGACGTGGGCGAGATGTGCGGTGCGAACGCGGCCTGGGCGCGTAGCGCGTCGGCCAGCAGGCGCTCCGGGTCCTTCGGCTCGCTCATCCGTTCCGTCTTCCTCCGGGGCTCGTCGTCACGTGCTCAAGGTAGCCCTGCCGACCTCGGCTACCCACTCGCCCTTGCGGAGCACGCGGGACGGGTTCAGGTCGTCGTCGAGTACGACGATGTCCGCGGCCAGGCCCGGACGCAGTGCCCCGGTCTGGTCCGCGATGCGCAGCAGTTCGGCCGGGCGTCCCGACGTCGCGCGCACGGCGTCGAGCACCCCGAGTTTGGCACCCTTCACCAGGTTGCGAAAGGCGACGTCCATGGTCAACGTGCTCCCGGCCAGCGAGCCGTTGTCCAATGTCGCGACGCCGTCGTGCACGTCGACCTCCAGCCTGCCCAGTGTGTAGCGGCCGTCGGCGGCGTCGGTGGCGGACATGGCGTCGGTGATCAGCACGGTCCGTCCCCGGCCCGCGTGGTTCGCGGCCAGCCGTACCACGGTCGGGTGGAGGTGCACGAGGTCGCAGATCAGCTCGACGGTCACCCGTTCGTCGTCGAGCAGCACACCGACCGGGCCCGGTTCGCGGTGGTGCAGCGGGCGCATGCCGTTGAACAGGTGGGTGGCCACGGTGGCTCCCGCGTCGATCGCCGGGACCAGCTGCTCGGCAACGCCGTCGGTATGCCCGATCGCGGCGACCACACCGGTCTCGGCCAGCTGCCGGACGGCTTTCACCCCGCCGTGCAGTTCGGGGGCGAGGGTGACCATCCGGACCGCACCGTGCCCGGCCCGCAGCAGCTTCTCCACCGTGCGGGTGTCCGGTTCGCGCAAGGTGTCCGGATCGTGTGCCCCGCAGCGTGCCCTGGAGATGAACGGGCCCTCCAGGTGGACACCTGCCAGCTCGCCTTCCTGCACGAGCTCGCGCAGCGCGGAGATCTGCTCGGTGAGCAGGTCGATCGGATCGGAGACCAGACTGGCCAATGTGGTCGTGGTGCCGTGCCGCCGGTGCGCGCGCACCGCGGTGCGGATCTCGTCAGCGTCCACCGTGGAGAACGAAGCGCCGCCGCCGCCGTGGCAGTGCGTGTCCACGAAACCGGGTACCACGAGCGATCCGCCTACGTCGACGAACGCGGTGTCCGGTCCGCCGGGCGGCGTTCCGGTACCGATCGCGCTGATCCGCCCGCCCGATACGGCGAGCCAGCCTGCGTCGAGTACCCGGTCCGGGGTCGCGATGCGGCCACCGGTGATGACGAAGTCTTCGGCGTGCTTCACGCACCCCAGCATATATTGGTCTGGACCAGATGTGGGATCGTCTCGAAAGGTCACTGTTGCGGGGTCTGCATGGCCCTCTGCAGTGCCTCCAGCGCCCGGCTGGCGGTTGACTTCACGGTTCCCTTCGAGATGCCCGCGGCCTCGGAAATCTCCGCCTCGCTCAATCCGCCGTAGTACCGCAGCACGAGCACCTCGCGCTGCCGCGGCGGCAGCTTCGACAGCGCGTTGACCACGGCCTGGTGCTCGCCCGAAAGCATTGCCAGGCTTTCCGCGGAACGGGCGTTGACCGCGTGCGGCGGCACGTACTCCCGCGCAGTTTTGCGCCGGCGCAACACACTGCGTGACCCGTTGACCACGGCGGTGCGCAAGTAGCCGACGGCTGCGGCCGCGTCGCGCAGCCTGCCCCAATTGCGGTGCAGACCGGCGAAAGCCTCCTGAACCACGTCCTCGGCCGTGGCAGGCTCGTCGACGAGGAGGATGGCCAGCCGGACCAGCCGCATCCGGTGTTGTTTGTACAGGTCCTCCAGGGTCAGCGGCGCGGTCGGCGGCTGAGCCGGCACCGGGCCGTCGATGGTCCGCAAGTGCCCAAGCGTCGCCTCGACACTGCGTTCCGCGTTCCCCTCCACCATGTATCCCTGCCTGTCCTCGACGTGTCGGGTCAGCAGGCCTGTGGCGGATGCACTCTTCACAGCGTTCACATACGTGCTGACGCACACCTAGCGTATCGGGTTGGCCCGGTGCCGCCACCGATCGGATACTGGGATCGCGCCGAGCGGCCCCGGTAGCGTCGGGATCGTCACCGCAGTCTCGACCCTGGAGAGCCATATGGCCTGGTACCTCGTCGAAATCCGCTACGCGCCGGAGAAACTGGCCGAAGTCCGGCCACGGCACCGTGCGTACCTGAACGAGCACGCGGCGCAGGGCCGGGTCGTGGTCGCCGGGCCGCTCGCCGACGACACCGGTGGTCTCGTTTTGTGGGAGGCCGAGGACGAGGCCGCACTGACCGAACTGATCGACAACGACCCGTACTACCTCGAGGGTGTCGTCGCGCAACGTTCGGTGCGGGAGTTCCGGCCGGTGCTCGGCGCCTGGCTGCCAGGACAAGGCTAGAGCTCCAGGACGGCGGGCCCGCGGTCCACGCAGATCCGCACCCGCCCGCCGTCCGGCGTCGGCACCGCGCAGGTACCGCAGAAGCCTTGCCGGCAGGAGTAGGGGACGTTCGGCAGCACCTCGCGGACCACGTCGAGGGTCGAGCGGTCGGCAGGCACGTCCAGGGTGCGCCCGCTGCGGCGCAGCAGCACGCGAAACGGTTCGCCCGCCACGACCGGCGGCGGCGAGAACCGTTCGAAGTGGACGGCCGTGCTGATGCCGGCCAGGTCCACCCGCACGCCGTTGATCATCGGCATCGGGCCACAGCAGTACACCGCGGCGGAGGCGGACTTCTCGGCCAGCAGTTCCTCGCCGGAGGCCGGAATACCGAACTCGCTGTCCGGCCGGATCCACACCCGATCCGGTGACAGCGCGGAAAGCTCGTCCAGGAACGGCATCGATGCCCGGTCCCGGCCGGTGTAGACCAGCCGCCAGCAGGCGCCGACGGCCGCCGCGCGGTGCACCATCGGCAGGATCGGCGTGATCCCGATCCCGCCGGCCACGAAGTGATACGCCGGCGCGGCCACGAACGGGAACGCGTTGCGTGGCCCACGCACGGTCACTCGCGTGCCGGCGGTCAGCGCATGCACTTCCGCCGAAGCGAGACCGATCCGGCGTACGGCAATCCGGTAGTACGACCGGTCTTCGGGCTCGCCGCACAGTGAGTACTGCCGCACCGCGCCCGAAGGCAGCGTGAGGTCTACGTGTGCGCCGGGACGCCAGCCGGGCAGCGCAGCGCCGTCCGGACGGCTCAGCCGCAGGCTCACCACCCCTGCCGCCTCCCTGCGCACCGCGTCCACCACCAGTGGTAACCGGCGGTCCACCGCGCGCACCGGTGGACGGCGACGGCCGGAAAACTCCGCCAGCCGCCGGTACGCCGCGCCGACTGCGACCAAAGTGGACATCAGCCGGTCCCGCCGTCCACTGCCGTCGAGGCGGGCCGGGTACTGCGGCGCGGTCATTGCCGCGCGTCGGCGGTCCTGGCCGCCGGTGAGCTCGCGAGGTAGGCGACGGCTTGGTCGGTGTTCCCGGTTTCCGTGGGGTGGTAGGACTTCCGGAAGTACGGCCGGATCTCCTTCAGCAGCGCCAACGGTCCCGGCAGCAGTCCTCGCCTTGCCGCCCGCAGGTACTCGCGCCAGGTCGCCGGTCCCGGCCGGTTCGGGTCGTTCCGCATCAGGAACCGGGTGCCCCGGACGAAGACCCAGGCCAGCACCGGTGTCACCGCGACCATGCTGCGCACCCGGCGGAAGTAGCGGCCGTCCACGTGGCAGAACAGGTCGAACGCCACCGAGCGGTGCTCCACCTCCTCGGCTCCGTGCCAGCGCAGCAGATCGAGCATCGTCGGGTCGGCGCCTGCCGCGTCGAGCGCTGCGGCGTCCAGGATCCACTGGCCGAGGAACGCCGTGTAGTGCTCGATCGCGGCGACCATCGCCAGCCGTTCGACGAGCCACTCCCGTCCGGCGCCGCGCCGGTCACCGAGCAGCCGCCGGAAGATCCACTCCATCTGCGCGATGAACGGCCGCACCGGCAACCCCGCGGCGTCCAGGTGCGCGGCGGCACCGTCGTGCGCTTCGGCGTGCATCGCCTCCTGTCCGATGAAACCGAGCACGTCCTCCTTGAGCCGCTCGTCCCGGATCAGCGCGGTGGCCTGCTTGAACACCTCGACGAACCAGCGCTCGCCCTCGGGAAGGGCCAGGTGCAGCACGTTGATGCTGTGCGTGGCCTGCGGATGACCGGGGATCCAGTGCATCGGCAGGCTCGACCATTCGAACTCGACATCGCGGGCATGCAGCACGATCTGCTCGTGCTGCACCGGCTCGGAGCTCATGCCGCCTCCGCGGGAGCAAGTGCGTCGGCGGTGTTCATGCCGCCTCCGCGGGAGGAAGTGCGTCGGCGGTGTTCGTGGCCGCCTCCGCGGGAGCAAGTGCGTCGGCGGTGTTCACGACCGGCCGCTCAGCTCGTAGTCGCTCGGTGCGACACGGCGGGTCTCCAGCCAGTACCGCCAGGTGAAACCGGGCCAGATGGTGCGGTTGACACCCTTTGCGTCGAGGTACCAGCTCTTGCAGCCGCCCTGGGTCCACACGCCCTTCACGAGCTTGCGCTGGATGTCTTCCTGGAACCGGTCCTGCACCGACTCGCGTACGTCGAGCGCGGCGGCGCCGCGGGAATCGGCCAGCCGGATCGCGTCGAGGACGTAGCGCGCCTGCGATTCGATCATGAACACCACCGAGTTGTGCCCGAGCGCGGTGTTCGGGCCGAGCAGGAAGAACAGGTTCGGGAACCCGGAGACGGTGATCCCCTTGTGCGTCCGGATCCCGTCGGTCGCCCACGACTTCGCCAGGTTCCGGCCTTCGACCCCGGTGATGTCGAGGTACTCCAGCGCGTCGGTCACCTTGAACCCGGTGCCGTAGACGATCGCGTCGACCTCGTGCTCGACCCCGGCGCCGTCGACCACGCTGTGCTCGCGCACCTCGGTGACGCCGTCGGTCACCACGTCGACGTTCGGCCGGTCCAGTGCCGGGTAGTAGTCGTTGGAGAGGAGCACGCGCTTGCAGCCCATCGTGTAATCGGGCGTGACCTTGCGCCGCAGCGCGCGGTCCTTGATGCCCTTCGCGATGTGCCTGCGTGCGATCACCTCCGCGGCGTGCATCAGCCGCGGGTGGCCGTTGAAACCGATCGCGCGGGCTTCCAGCGACCAGTACAGCGCGTTGCGGTAGAGCCGCTGGACGCCCGGCACCCGCCGGAAGAGCTGCTTGGCCCAGCCGGGCATGGCGTGGTCGGGCTTGGGCATGAGCCACGGCGGGGTGCGCTGGAAGAGCTTCAGCTCGGCGACCTGCGGCGCGATCTGCGGTACGAACTGGACCGCGCTGGCTCCGGTGCCGACCACCGCGACCTTCTTGCCGCGGAGGTCGAACTCGTGGTTCCACTGCGCGGAGTGCCAGGTCTGGCCCTTGAACTTCGCGATACCCGGCAGCTGCGGGATCTGCGGGATGTGCAGTCCGCCGACGCCGGCGACCAGGAACTGCGCGGAGAACTCCTCGCCGCCCTTGGTCTCCACCGTCCAGCGCCGGGCGCGCTCGTCCCAGTGCGCCCCGGTGATCTCCACGCCGAACCGGATCCGCTCACGCAGCCGGTAGGAGTCGGCGATGCCCTTCAGGTACTCGAAGATTTCCGGCTGCGGCGAGAACGACCGGGTCCAGTCCGGGTTCTGCGCGTAGGAGAACGAATACATGTGGGACTGCACGTCACAGGCGCACCCGGGGTAGGAATTGTCTCGCCAGGTGCCACCGACCTCGTCGGCCTTCTCCAGGATCAGGTAGTCCCGGATGCCCGCCTTTTCGAGCTGGATCGCCTGGCCGAGCCCGGAGAACCCGGTGCCCACGATCACGACCCTGAACTGCTCGGTCATCTCCTCGGCCTCCGCTGCGCTGGGGGTCTGGCACCGATGACGTTACCTCAAGTAACAGTTACTGTGAAGTACTGTCTACTGCTCAGTAGGCGCCGGCGAGTTTGCTGTGGTCCCAGCTGACGATCTTCGACGGGCGGAAGACCAGCCCGATCCGTTTCGGTGCCTGACCTGCGATGAAGGCCTGCAGTTCGGCAGGAACGTGCTCGCTCGGGTTGGCCCCGGCGTAGCGCTGCATGAGGGTGGTCCCCATCTGCGTGACCTGGTCGGTGTCCTCGATGAGCTCGACGGTCGCCTCGAAGGAAACGCCGCGCAGCTTCTCGTACGAATCACCGCTCTCGATCAGCACTGTCGCCTCGGCCAGCCGGCGCAGGTTCTTGGCCTTCTGCGACGTGCCGTAAGTCCACGTCGCGACGCCGCCCTCGTGCGGGTAGTACCAGAGCGGCGCCAGGTGTGGCCTGCCGTTCGGGCCGATCGACGCGACGTTGATGACCTTCTGCTCGGCGAGATAGGCCTGCACCTCGTCCGGCGTCATCCGGATCTGGTCGCGACGTGACATGCGCGCTCCTTCAGTCCTGCTTCGTGGCAGCGCGCCCGCCGTGCCCGTTCACCGCAGACTCGAACGCACCGCGTTCCTCGATGTCCTGCAACGCGGCACGGTCGGCTGCCGGTACGCCGCGGAACCGTGAGCCGATCTCGATGATCGGCGGCAGGAAGGCGCGCAGCAGCTTCAGTCCGCCCAACCAGCGTGGCACGTGGATCGTGCGCGCGCGGCGCAGGATCCCGCTTTCGAGGCCGTCCAGCGCCACCTCCACCGGGTAGGTCTTGCCGATCAACCCGGGCAGGGACGCCCGCAGCTTGCCGAACACCGGGTGCGCGTCGGCGCTTTCGACCAGGTCGGTGCGGATCCAGCTCGGGTGCGCGACGCCGACCTTCACACCCAGATGTGCGAGTTCGGCACGCAGGCTGTTGGAGAACGCCTCGACGCCTGCCTTGGCTGCGGCGTAGTTGGCCATACCGGGTGCATGCGTGATCGCGGCCAGCGACGAGATCGCCAGCAGGTAGCCCCGCCGTTCGATGACGTGCGGGAGCGTGACCCGGAAGGTGCGCCAGACGCCGAGCAGGTCGACCTCGATCACCTTCTCGAAGGCGGTCCGGTCCATTGACCGTGTGAAGCCGGTACTGGCGATGCCCGCATTCGCGACGACGATGTCGATCCCGCCGAACCGGTCAACGACGCCCGCGGTGGCGCGTTCGAGTGCGTCCCAGCTGGTGACGTCGGCTTCCCAGGAATGCGCGTTCGGGCCGATCCGCTTCGCGACCTTCTCCTGCTCCTCGGCTTCGAGCCCGACGAGTGCGACCTTGGCGCCGCGGGCCGCCAGCCGTTCGGCCAGTCCGGCGCCGAGACCCCTGGCGGCACCGGTGATCAACACGACCTTGCCGTCGACCGAAGTGTTCTGGAGCAGTGCCACGGTGCCCTCCTCAGCGTCTTTTCGCCTGTCGAGGGGACGGTACCGCAACCTACCCCGAGTAAGCTACTTCTCGGTAGGTTTGCCTGGGGTGTCAGGATGCAGTCATGGCACAGGCACCGTTCGGACAGCTGGATGAGGCGTTCCTCGACGGCGCCACGACGTGTTCGGCCTTTCTGCGTGCCGACGCGGTGCGCACGAGCTGGGGTGCGGCCAGCGCATTGCCGGAGATGTCGGTCGGCGCGCTGGCCTGTCATCTGGCCCGGCAGGTGAGCCGCGCTGCCGAGCTGCTCCGGGCGTCGCCGGAGCTGCCGACACTGGCCTCGGCCGACCAGCACTACGCCCGCGCCGCCTGGGTCACCGCCGAGTCCGTGCACGATCCGGCCAACGACCGCACCACCGACGATGCCGAGGCGGCGCTCGGGTTCGACTGGATGGTGCAGCGCTTCGATACCGACCTCGCCGCCGTGACCGAACAGCTGCGGTCCGGCACGGCGAGCGAGGTCGTGGACATCCCTTGGCAGGGCTGGTCGTTGCGCCGCGAGGACTTCCTGCGTACCCGGCTGCTCGAGATCGTCGTGCACTCCGCCGATCTCGCCGCGAGCCTCGAACTGCCGTCGCCCGAATTTCCGGACGCGGCCTTTTCCCCGGTGCTCGACCTGCTGGCGCGGCTCGCGGTCGGCAGGCACGGTCAAGCTGCGGTGATCGGCAGCCTCACCCGCCGCGAGCGCACGCGGAACATCAGTGCGTTCTAACCTCCAGCGGCGCTGAGCGCGTCGATCTCCGCCTTCGTCAGGTCGAGGGAGACCGACGCGATCAGATCGGTGAGCTGTTCCGGCGTGCGCGCGCTGGCGATCGGGGCGGTCACCGTGGGCTGCACGCGGAGCCAGGCGAGCGCGACGCCGGCGACCGAGGCGTGGTGCGCGGCGGCGACTTCGTCGAGTGCGGCGAGGACGCGCGCACCGCGTTCGTCGAGGTAGGCCAGTGCGCGCGGGGCTCGTGGAGAGTCGCCCGGCTCGTCCTTCGAGCGGTACTTGCCGGTCAGGAATCCCATTGCCAGCGCGAAATACGGCAATGTCGCGAGTCCTTCGCGAGCGACGAGCGGGCCGAGGTCCTTTTCGTAGCCCCGCTCCACGAGGTTGTAGTGCGGCTGCAGCGCGGCGAACCGGGCGAGCCCCGAAGTGTCCGAAATAGACAGTGCATCGGCCAGCCGGGCGGGCTCGTAGTTCGACGCCGCGATGTAGCGCACCTTGCCCGCGCGCACGAGCCCGTCGAACGCGGTGAGCGTTTCCTCGAGCGGGGTGTCCAGGTCGTCCCGGTGTGCGTAGTAGAGGTCGATGTGGTCGGTTTGCAGGCGCCGCAGGGAATCCTCGGCGGCGGCCACGATGTTCGCGCCCGCCAGGCCCTTTCGCTGCTCCCACGCGCCGACCTTGGTGGCAATCACGAAGTCGTCGCGGCGCCCGCGGCCGGTCAGCCAGTTGCCGATGATCGTCTCCGAGCCGCCGCCACCGCCGTAGGCGTCGGCGGTGTCCAGGAAGTTGCCGCCGGCGGAAGAATAGGCGTCGAGTACGGCGAAGGAGGTCGGTTCGTCCGCGGTGAAGCCGAAGACGTTGCAGCCGAGGTTCAGGCCGTAGACATCCAGATCGGTGTTGCCCAGCTTCGTCATGTCTTCGACGGTAGTCCGGCAGCGGGACGAAAATCGCCGTACCGTGCGTTCGCATGGGCATGGCTATCGAATTGGGCAGCATCGGCATCTTCCGCGGGGCAACCCAGACGAACGGTGAATTCGCCGCTGAGGTGGAAAAACTCGGTTACGGCGCGCTGTGGCTCGGCGGCTCACCCGGTGGTGATCTCGCGATCGTGGAGGAGTTGCTGGACGCCACCGAGCGGCTCGCCATCGCCACCGGCATCGTCAACATCTGGGCGGATTTGCCGGAGAGCATCGCGCGGGCCTTCCACCGCATCAACGAGAAGCACCCGAACCGGTTCCTGCTCGGCATCGGTGCGGGTCACCCGGAGGCAACGCAGGAGTACAAGAAGCCCTACGGCGCGCTGGTCGAGTACCTGGATGCGCTCGACGCCGCGGGTGTGCCCAAGGACTCGCTCGCGTTGGCCGCGCTCGGTCCGAGGGTGGTCAAGCTCGCCGGTGACCGGACCGCGGGCGCGCACCCGTATCTGGTCACCCCGGAGCACACCCGGTCCGCGCGGGAGATTCTCGGCGAAGGTCCGCTGCTCGCGCCGGAGCAGAAGGTCGTGCTCGACACCGATGCGGACCGGGCGCGGACCACCGGCCGCGGGGGCGCCTCGTTCTACTTCCAGCTCTCGAACTACACCGCGAACCTGCGCAAGCTCGGCTTCACCGACGAGGACTTCGCCGATGGCGGCAGCGACCGGGTGATCGACGCGCTCGCCCTGCACGGCGACGCGAAGACGGTGGCCGCGGGCGTGCGGGCGCACCTCGAGGCCGGTGCCGACCACGTCGCGGTGCAGGCGCTGGGCGAGGACCCGTTCCCGGCATATCGGGCGCTGGCGGCCGAGTTGCTCTGAATCGGTCTAGCTATAGTTGACGGTTATGAGGTGGACCGGCCCGCGCGGCCGGTCCACCTCGTACGATGCCGCTGTAGCAGCCAGTCGTCTCGAGGAGGAAACGATGCCCATCGCCACCCCCGAGGTCTATGCGGAGATGCTCGACCGGGCGAAGAAGAACGAGTTCGCCTACCCGGCCATCAACGTGACCTCGTCGGAAACCGTGAACGCCGCGATCCGCGGGTTCGCCGAGGCGGAGAGCGACGGGATCATCCAGTTCTCCACCGGCGGCGCGGAGTTCGCGTCCGGGCAGAAGGTGAAGGACATGGTCGTCGGCGCCTCGGCGCTGGCGGAGTTCGCGCAGGTCGTGGCTGCGAAGTACGACGTCAACGTCGCACTGCACACCGACCACTGCCCGAAGGACAAGCTCGACGGCTTCGTCCGTCCGCTGCTGGAGATCTCCGCGGAGCGGGTCAAGGCCGGGCAGAACCCGCTGTTCCAGTCGCACATGTGGGACGGTTCGGCGATCGACCTCGACGAGAACCTGGAGATCGCCAAGGACCTGCTGGCGAAGGCAGCGGCCGCGAAGATCATTCTCGAGGTCGAGATCGGCGTGGTCGGCGGCGAAGAGGACGGTGTCGCCAATGACATCAACGACAAGCTTTACACCGCCGAGGGCGACTTCGTGAAGACGGTCGACGCACTGGGCTCCGGTGACAAGGGCCGCTACCTGCTGGCCGCGACCTTCGGCAACGTGCACGGTGTGTACAAGCCGGGCAACGTGCGGCTGCGCCCGGACGTGCTCAAGCGCGGTCAGGAGGTCGTCTCGGAGAAGCTCGGCCTGCCGTCCGGGTCGAAGCCCTTCGAGCTGGTCTTCCACGGCGGCTCCGGCTCGCTGCCGGAGGAAATCCGCGAAGCGGTGTCCTACGGCGTGGTGAAGATGAACGTCGACACCGACACCCAGTACGCCTTCACCCGCCCGATCGCCGACCACTTCTTCAAGAACTACGACGGAGTGCTGAAGATCGACGGCGAGGTCGGCAACAAGAAGATCTACGACCCGCGCAGCTACCTCAAGGCCGGCGAAGCCGGCATGGCCGCTCGCGTGGTGGAAGCGACCAAGGCACTGGGCTCGGCGGGCAACAAGCTGCGCTGACGTCTGCTGTTTCCGGAGGCCGCTTCGATCACCTCGAGGCGGCCTCCGGTCTTTCGGCCCCGGTTACGGGCAGGCTTGCCGGGGCCGGGCACGCTACGACGAGGGTGTGTCACCCGGCCCGTTCCGGACCGGCGGTGCCGTGCGCCGCCTCGGGGGCAGCCGGCGCGGCCGTGCCCATCCGCCGCTCGTGCCGACGACCTGCCGGACCTCGGCTACTCGGCGGAAACCCGGGCCGTCCAACGGCGTCTTGCCGGTTCGAAGCCCGCCCACAGCGCGAACACGCCCACCAGCGCCACCGCCGCCGTCCAGTACTCGATCGGTGGTGCCGATTCGGTCAGTGCGTCGCCGAGCAGCCACGGGCGCAGCTGCGCCTGCAGCCAGAACGCGCCGTATCCGAGGGCGGTCACCAGCACCGCACCGGTCACCGCCGGGCGCCGGGCGAGGAATGCCAGGTCCACCGCCAGCCCGACGGCCAGCAGGTAGAACGGCACGGTCGAGACCGGGAACCCGAGCCCCAGCAGCAACGGCCACATCACGCACCGGTACGCGACATACCCCCCGGCGACCGCCAGTCCGGTCCAGCGCAGGCCGGCGGTCCGGCGGGCCAGCGCGAGAACGAGGCCGGAGACCGCGATGCCCCACAGCGGATACACCCACGGCGGGATCGGCATCGTGAAGTGCAGGATCGCGGCGCCGTCCACCGGGTGGCCGATCTGGCCGGCGGCGAACGACAGCAGCGTCGGTTCCGCTTCCGGAGCGCCGCGTTCCCACGCGCGCAGGCCGAGGATGCCGTACTCCTGCTGGCCGTTCGGGAAGAACGTGTTCTCGAGGAAGAACGCCCACAGCGTGAGCAGCACCCCGGTGCGGAACCGGCCCGGCGGACTCGTCCGCAGCCAGCCGAGCAGGACGCCCGCCTGCATGATGGCGGTGCCGAGGTAGAGCATCAGGTGCGACGGGCTCCACGCGGTCAGGTCAAGGCCGTTCACCCGGTGGTTGATCACGTCGAGCGGTGCCGCCACCAGGAACACCACCAGCCCGCTCTGCATGAGCCGCAGCGAAAGCCGGTCGCAGCCGAGGCCGGTGTAGCTGTGGATGGCCACCAGCACCACGATGATCACCGTGCCGACGGTGTTGATCAGGTGCGGTGGGGCCAGATCGTCGCGCAGCCAGCGGAAGTGCCACGACATGTCCCATGACGAGCCGACCAGTTTGAACGCGAACGCGGTCAGCCACATGCCGTAGCAGAACCGCAGCACCCATCCCGGCGTCGGCTGCCCCGGTGCGCCACGGTGCCAGTGCGTCGCGAAGAAGAGCCGGGTCTTGCCCACCGGCCCGCGTGGGACCGGGATCGTGCCGGTGACGTCGTCAACCGCCTCAGTCATGGACGTCATCTTGCCCCGCCGGGGTATGGCCGCGGGGACGAACCCGTCGAACCGGTCGAAAACCAGGGTTCACCCCTACGGGTGGCGAAGTTGCCCACGGCGGCCGGGGCACGGCATGGTGGCGGGCCATGATGCCGAAACGAACCGTCGCCGCCGTGCTGATCGCCGCACTCGTGCTGGCCGGTGGCGGCGTGCTCACCAGCCTGTTCCTCTGACCCACCGGTGCGGTGGGCAGAATGGCGGTATGACGCACAACCTGCTGGGCCCCGACCCGACGCTGCTGCCAGAGCACACCGCCGCACAGGCCGCACTGGACGCGGGCTCGGACCCGTCGTCCGTCGCGGCCGAACACCCCGACTACAGCGAAGCATGGGCCGTGCTCGCCGAGCGCGCGCTCGCCGACGGTGAAACGGTCACCGCATACGCCTACGCCCGCACCGGCTACCACCGCGGACTCGACCAGCTGCGCCGCGCGGGCTGGAAGGGCTTCGGCCCGGTGCCGTGGTCGCACCGCCCGAACCAGGGTTTCCTGCGCGCGCTCGCCGTGCTCGGCCTCGCGGCGGGCCGGATCGGCGAAACCGAGGAGCACGAGCGGTGCCGGACGTTCCTCGCCGATTCCGATCCGGCCGCGGCGGAGGCGACCGGACTGAAGTGACCCGGTGCCGGGGCTCTGCGGGGCCCCGGCGCCCCACCATCGGGTGATCATCGGGGTGTTCACAGTTGCTGACACCTATACCTGCCGCATGCGAGGCACGGCCATGCTCACCCCACGGATCCGCACACTGGGTACTGCTCTGCGCGAGGCTCGGCTCGAGGCCCATTTCGGCCTGCGCGAGCTGGCCCGGCGGGTCGGCGCGAACCCGGCGCTGGTGTCGAACTGGGAATTGGGCCAACGAGTACCCGGGATCGAGGACGTCGCCGGGATCCTCGGCGCGCTCGGCGTCGTCGGGGAAGACAAACAACGAATCCTGTGCCTGGCGCGGGGCACCACCGATCCCGGCTGGATCACGCTCGGCAGGCAGGCCGAACCGGATCATCTGGCCGGACTGCTCGCCTGCGAACGGGTTGCCACCTCACTCGTCGAATGGCATCCGCTGCTGATGCCGGGGCTGCTGCAGATCCCGGACTACGCCCGCGCGGCGTTCGTCGCGGGCGGGCTGCCGCCGTCGGCGGCCGAACGCCAGGCGGACGTCCGCACCGGCCGCAGGCCGCTGGTGGTCGGTCCCAGCGCAATCCCGTTCGAGGCACTGATCGGCGAGGCGGCGCTGCGCAACCCGATCGGCGGCCCGGAGACGATGGCGCGGCAGCTGCGGTTCATCGCCGATCTCGCCGCCACGTCCGCGAAACTGCGGGTCCTCGTCATCCGGTCCGGGGTCGGCGGGCACCCCGGCCTCTCCGGGCAGTTCAGCCTCTACGGTATGCGTGCCGCGGAGCCGATCGTGTACTTCGAACACCACAGTTCGGGCGCGTTCATCCTCGACGAGGGCGACGTCGGGAACTACCGGGACGCGGTCGTGCGGATGCGGGAGAAGGCGATGACCGCCAAGGACTCCCTGGCGTTCATCGAGCGACGGGCCGCGGAATTCCGGTCCATCGCGCAGACCGCACCGCAGTTCGACGGTGCGGGCAGCCCGGCGAACTGTCCGCCGAGCCAGATGAACGCCTCCGGGTAGAGGCGCGACGGGCCGCCGGGGTGCCCCGGCGGCCCGGGGTACGCGCAGTTCACCGACCGCGAGACGCTGTTCGCCGCGGTGGTGGCTGAAATCGAGGAGCGGGCCTTCCCCGCGGAGGCGAGCAGGCCGCGCTGGGCGTGGACGCGGGCCGGACCGGCAAGGTACTGGCGACGATGCATTTCGCGATGCGCGAGGCCGTTGGTCCAGGTGCGTGGGGAGAGGGGATTCACCGGCCCCGGACGCCCTCGTGGACTTGCGCACGGAGGCTCTTGTCCGCGGAGCGTGCGGCGGACCCGGGCCGACGAGCTCGAACGGCTGCGATGAGGAAGCCCGGCCGGCCGGGGGAGGGAGCCGGCCGGGCCAAGTCGATCAGACAGCCGCGGCGAGTTCCGGACGGGTCGCCGGACAGCCGGGTGCCACGGATTCCTCCGCCGGGCCGCGAACGGGCTGCTCGGCTGAGGTACCTGCCACGGCCTGCGTGGTTGATGCCGGCGCAGGCTGAGCTGAGGTCTTCGGCACCGAGCCGACCACGCGGTTGCGGCCGGTGTCCTTTGCCTCGTACACCGCGGCGTCGGCGGCTGCCATCACGTCCTCGATGCTCGATCCGTCCATCGGATAGGCCGCGACACCGATCGACGCGGTACGTCGTTCGATCGCCACCGCCGCGCCCGCGTTCGTGTGCGTCTGGACGATGAGCTCGCTGATCCGCTGCCGGATCCGCTCCGCGGTCACCACCGCGTCCTCCTTCGACGCCGCGGGCAGCAGTGCCACGAACTCCTCGCCGCCGAACCGGCCGACCAGGTCGTGTGCGCGCGTCTCCTGCTTGACGACGGCCGCCACCGCCTTCAGCACGTCGTCGCCGGCGAGATGGCCGTAGGTGTCGTTGATGTGCTTGAAGTGGTCGAGGTCGATCATCAGCGCGCCGAAGGTGCCTCGTTCCCGCTCCGCGCGCGAGATCTCCCGCTGTGCGCTGTCGCTCCAGGTGGTGGCGTTGAGGAGCTGCGTCTTCTGGTCCGTGGTCGCGAGCTCCTCGAGCCGCTTGATCAGCATCGACCGCTGCAGCACGTACAGCGGGAGGATCACCAGCACGGACAGCAGCGGCTCCTGGGTCAGCACCATCACCAGCAGGCCGCCGACGCACAGGGTGGCCAGCTCCAGCAGGTTGTCGTCCAAACCGCCGAGGCAGGACTCCACGGTGGCCTTCGCCGGGTTGGCCAGGTACAGGCCGAGGCCGGTGAGCAGCGTGTTCACCGTGAAGTACACGAGCGCGGCCCCGCAGACGACAGCCACGGTGAGCTCGGGCGAAGCGAGCGTCACGAGGCCGGCGGAACAGGCGGAGAGGCTGGCCGTGGTGAGGTTCGCGGCCACGCGGTGCGCCTCGCCCGGACGGGTGCCCGACCAGCTGCGGAACGCCAGGTAGACGTACAGCGTCGCGCTCAGCACGGCCACCAGCTGCACCGGTAGCAGCACGCCGGCGGGCAGCAGCCACACCGCGGTCATGTTCACGTGCGGACCGATGGCGAGGGTGCGGCGCTGGCGCTCCAGCCGCCTGCTCACCTCAGCCTGGGCGACGGCAAGCGCCGTGATGAGCGCGAAGACGCCGAGGTGCTTCGTTGTCACCGGCTGCGTGCAGGCCGCGAACACCGCCCAGCCGATGTTGAGCGTCATGGCAGTAAGGGTGACCGCGATCCACTTCGGCGGTCGCTGCCAGAGTGCCCATCGAGCGGGACGATAGGAGCCATTCAGCGGAGAACGTTCCCCCATTGTGGTCATCTTTCCCCCAAGAACTTGTGCGGTTGTCCGGTGACAATCTCCTCACGGACAGTTTCAGCCCGTTTGCCGCCTGTCCACAAGGGTCTTCGGTGTGTACATTTTTCCCGAACACGCCGGATGAAGGGTGACCAGCGATGCGCACTAAGGACCAGTGACCGACCGAAAGCACCGTTAGGTCGCGCAGGTAGGGGCCCACGCGCGGGGCAGATCAAGCATGCTCGGCGCGTGTGGCTTCCTTTGCCGTGCTCTCCGCCTTTCCGGGTAGCGTCCGTTGCCAGGCAATCGCGAGCGGGATCGTGATCGCCAGTCCGGCGAGCCCGAAGACCCCCACTGTCGTCTGCGCGCTCACGTGGTCCGCGATCACCCCGCCGACCAGCGGCGTGACGCCCATGACCGTGGTCAGGCCGGTGTTCGACAGCCCCATCGTCTGCGCCCTGGTCTCGTCCGGTACCGCGACCGTGAGCGAGGCGGTGGCCTGCAGCAGTGCGATGGTGCCGAAGCCGCCGGAGATCACGAAGAGGATCACCGAGGCCACCGGGCCCGGCTGCAGGAAACAGAGCAGCAGCGGGATCGCGGCGAGTGCGGTGAGCGGTCCGATCAGCTTCGGCCGCCGATCGGCGGGCACCCACCGGGTGTAGGCGAAGGTGAAGATCACGCTCCCCACCGGGTCGGCGGCGAGCAGCAGGCCGATCACGCTGGGGCCACCGCCGGAGGAAGCGACGTACGGCGCGGCGATGCCCTCGTACACCGGCAGCAGGCCGGCCAGCCAGGTGAACAGCATCAGCGGACGCAGCGCCGCGGTCGCGAACGCGATCCGGCCGCCCGAGCTGAGTGAGGCGAAGAACGGCTTGCGTTTCTCCCCGCTGGCCGCGGCCGGCCGGGCCTTCAAGCCGAAACGCACGAACAATGCGGAGAGCACGAAGGTCGCCGCGTCGAGCACGAGCGCAAGGCGCGGGTCCAGCGCGAGCAGCAACGCGCCACCACCCGCGAACCCGACCAGCTGTGCCGACTGGGTGGTCATGCTGCGGATGCCCATGCCGACCACGAACCGGTCGCCCTCCAGCACCTGCGGCAGCAGGGCCAGCTGGGAGGCCTTGAACGGCGGGTTCAGCAGGGACACGAGCCCCACCAGCACGCACAGCACCCACAGCGGCAGCCCGGGGATGGCCACCAGCCCGATCAGCACCGCGCGCATCAGGTCGACCGTGACCATCACCGAGCGCCGGGAGAACCGGTCCGCCAGCCCGGTGAGGAAGATGCCGCCGAGCAGGGACGGGAAGAACGTCAGCGCGTAGGTGAGGCCGGTGAGCGTGGCCGACTGGGTGTTGGCGTAGACGAGAACGGAGAGGGCAACGCGGGCGAGCTGGTCCCCGGCGATCGACAGCAGTTCGCCGAACCACATGGCGCGGAACTCGGCGACTCCGAACACCTCGCGGAACGTGACCCGTCCCGGTGCTGCCGTCATACGTGTTCTCCCCGCTCTGTGCGCGGACTGTGCCGCCGTGGTGACCAAAAGGTGACCATAGGACCTCCTGGTCACGGACCGATCACGCGTGGTGAGTCGTCCACTTCAGTGTCCCGTGACTGTTGGTGATTCTCTAGGTTCTTTCGCCGGTATCCAACAGGTCACGGTCGGTTCTCCGCGTGTCCAGACGATAGCGCTCCGCACTCGGCGAGGCTGATTAATCACTTCTCTGTGACTTAGGTCACATTTTGTCGTGAATAGTCCGCAGTGTGGAACGCCGGTCGTCGCTGTCCCTCGCGCGCGTAGCTTCGGCCGGGTGACCGATCTCGCGACGTTCACGCTCGCCATCGTGGGTGCCGGGCCTCGTGGGGTCGGCGTCCTGGAACGGCTGTCCGCCAACGCGCCCGGCCTGCTCGGGGCCGGCAGGCTGGTGGTGCACCTGATCGATCCGTTCCCGCCCGGCCCCGGCCGGGTGTGGCGGTACGAGCAGTCCCGGTTGCTGCGGATGAACTCGATGCCGGAAGACGTCACCGTGTTCACCGACGACACCGTGCGCATCGACGGCCCGGTGGTGCCCGGTCCGTCACTGATCGAATGGGTGCGCCAGGTACGGGACGGCACCTTGGCGCATCCGGTTCCCGAGGACTTGCGCGAGGAGCTGGAGACGCTTGCCGCCACGGACTTTCCGACCCGGCGGCTGCAGAGCCTGTACCTGGCATGGTTCTACCGCAAGGTGGTCGACGAACTGCCGCCGGGCATCGAGGTGGTCGAGCACCACGCCGCGGCGGTGGAGATCGGCGACGGCGAGTCCGTCCGGCTTTCCGACGGCACGGTGCTGGCCGCGGACGCGGTGGTGCTGACCGTCGGCCACCTCGACGCGCTCCCCGATCCCGGTGAACGCGCGCTGGCCGAGTTCGCCGGACGGCACGACCTCGCGTACTACCCCGCCGGGTACACCGCCGACGTCGACTACTCCGCGGTGCCTGCCGGGGAAACGGTGCTGGTACGGGGTTTCGGCCTGGCGTTCGTCGACCTGATGCTGCTGCTGACGCAAGGGCGTGGCGGCCGGTTCGAGGACTGCCCCGGTGGTGGACTGCGCTATCTCCCCAGCGGAGCGGAGCCGGTGCTGCACGTCGGCTCCCGCCGCGGCGTGCCCTACCACGCCAAGACCGGCTACCGGCTGCGTGGGAAACCGTTGCAGCTGCCCAGGTTCTTCGACCAGTACGCGATCGCCGAGCTGACCGGGCGGCCCGGCCGGCTCGACTTCCACGCCGACGTGTGGCCGCTGATCGCGAAGGAACTCGCCTGGGCCTACTACACCGAACTGTTCACCGGTCATCCGGATCGGGTGCGCACCGATTTCGCGGTGTTCTCCGACGCGTTCGCGGATCTGCCGTGGGGATCGTCCGAAATGGACAGACTGGTCGCGGACGCGGTACCGGCCGAGGAGGACCGGCTGGACCTGGAGAAGCTGGACCGGCCGTTCGCGGGCAGCCGGTATGCGTCCGCGGAGGAATTCGGAAAAGCGTTGCGGGAGTATGTGGAAGCCGATCTGGCCCGGCGCGCGGACCGGCACTACAGCGCCGATCTGGGCGCGTTCATGGCGTTGCTGTCGGTGCTCGGCCAGCTGCCCGCGTTGCTCGCGACGGGAAAGGTCTCGGCCGTGTCACAGGTCAGCGGGCTGGACGGCTGGTTCCGCGGGTTCTTCTCCTTCTACGCCAGCGGCCCGCCCCCTCGGCGGCTGGCGGAGCTGCTCGCGCTCGCCGATGCCGGGATCGTTTCGTTCCTCGGCGCCGACGTGCTGCTGACCGCCGACGAGGAGGCCGGGGTTTTCGTCGCGGCCAGCGCCAGTCATCCGGAAACGGTCACCGCACGCACGCTGATCGAGGCCCGGCTGCCGGATGCGAGCGTGTCGCGCGTTTCCGACCTGCTGCTGCGAAACCTGCGGGACACCGGTGCGCTGGTGGAGGAGAAGGTGCCGGATGCGGCAGGAGAGCCGCTGCCCTCCGGCCGCATCGCGACCGCGATCACCGATTTCCGCATGCACTCCGCCGACGGGACACCGCATCCCCGGCGGTTCGCAGTCGGGCCGCACACCAGCGTCCGCTCGGCGGGTGCGTTCACCCGGCCCCGGACGAACGCCATCTCGTTCCGGCAGAACGACGTGCTGGCGCGGGAAATCCTGCGGTTGGTCAACCCTTGACGGTCGGTGCGATCTGCTGCGCCCACTGCCACGGCGCGGCCTTGTCCCCCGGCAGCGAGTTGAAGTACTCCCAGCCGTCCACACCGCCGAAGTCCGGGTACTTCTGCACCAGGCTGCCGACGGTCGACTGCAGCGTCGGCATGTCGACGTAACCATCGCAGTTGGCCGGGTTGGTCACCGTGCCCGCGACGACCTTCTCGGCAGGCACGACGCCGTGCTCGATGATGCCCTCGTAGCCCGAGGTGTCCGCCAGCGATCCCCAGTTGCAGTAGAACTGGGTGTTGAACCACGAGATCTGGTCGCCGCGGTCGCGGTAGAGCCGGTCGTAGTCGAGGCCGGAGAGCCCGCCGCCGCCGTTCAGTTCGGTCGCCACCGGGGCGAGCGTGATGAGGAAGTCCTGGCCGAAGTCCGCGCGCAGGGCGTCGATCAGCCGGTTGAGCGCGTCGTTCGACATCTGCTCCTCGATGTCGAGGTCGATCCCGGACAGCGAGTGGTCCTTGATCAGCTGACGCAGCAACGGGTAGTAGGTGTCGAAGTCGTTCTCCAGCCGTTCGAAGCTGCCCGCGGCCGCGCCGCCGACAAAAGCCAGCGCGTGCACGCCCTGGCCCTGCATGGTGGCGAGGTCCTGCCACATCTGCGTGAACTTCTCCGAAGACGGCGGATCGTCGTTCAACGTCATGGTGGCGCCGTCGTTGAGGTGCACCGCGCCGACGATCACGTCGGTGACCCCGGAGTCGTTCTGGGTGAGGCCGAGCGGGGAGACGTAGGAATCGCCGTCGTAGACGGTCTGGTAGTAGACGACGACCCGGCGTCCGGTGGCGGCCTCGGCCGGCACCGTCGCGAATGCCACCATGAACACGGCCAGCACGGCCGCCGCGAGCTTCCTCATGGTTTCCGACCATAAGACGCGCACGGTGCACGCGGTAGCACCGTCGGTAGGGGTTGCCCTCCGGGGCGCCGGTGCTTCCCGTGGAGGGCAACCGTTGACCAGCGGGCGCCTGATCAGCAGCGGCCGAGCATGTCGGTCAGCGCGGACTTCTCCGCGGAGTTCACCGTGAGCTTGAACTTGTACTTCACCGCGACCCACATCTTGGCGTAGGTGCACCAGTACCCGGTGGACGGCGGCTTCCACTGGTCCGGCGATTTGTCGCCCTTCTCCTGGTTCACGTTGTCGGTCACCGCGATCAGCTGCGGATCGGTCAGATCGTTGGCGTAGGCCTGGCGCTGGTCCTGGGTCCAGGACGAGGCGCCGGTGCGCCACGCGTCGGCCAGCGGTACCACGTGGTCGATGTCCACATCGGACGGAGAGGTCCAGGTGGCGTCGTCGTAGGGCGAGGCCCAGCTGCCCGAGGTCGGGTAGCAGTCCGAGCCGACCTGCACGTCGGTGCCGTCGCGCTTGAGCACCGCCTCCCGGGTGTTGCAGTTGTCGCCCTGGTCGATCCAGTGCGGGAACTTGTCGCGGCTGTAGCCGTCGAGCGAGCCGTCGGCCTGCACGGTGAGCTCGGCGAGGTCGCTGGTTGCGGTCTCCGTGGACGGGATGCCGGGAGGGGTGGCCTCGGCAACCCCGATCGTGGTCGCGCCGAGCAGGGCCATCCCGGCCACTACGGTCAATGAATTGCGAACAGTACGTGTGGTCAGCATATTGCCGCCTCCGGATCAGGTGCGGGGACGAATTCACCCTTAACCACGGAAGTGGCCTGCGCAACACCTCGGGGTGACATGTAACAGACCTTCTGTGAACGGAAAGTCACCGCCGGGTCGCCGGGGATCGAACTCCCCGGTCAGCCGAGGACGAGCCGGAGGTCGGCGGTGTGCCGGTACCAGGTCCACCGGTTGATCTCCCGTTCGTGCGCCACCCCGTCGATGACCAGCGAAGACGTGGGCAGGCAGCCGATCTGGAAGGCCCGCCCGCGGAACGTCGCGGAGCGCTTCACGAACCGTCCACGGGTCACCTTGGCGGCCACCCCCGCCTCGTCCGGGGTGACCTCCACCGAGGTGACCGCACCGTCGAACGCCACCTGTTCGTCGCAATACGCCTGGCCCTTGACGGCGCCGAGGTTTGCGTACCCGAGCAGTACGCCCCCGCTGTCGTCGCGCACGAGCGGGACCGGCACGGCGGTGCCCTTCCACGCGATCGCGAACGCCGCCTCCGCGTCGGCGGGCAGCCGCCGGTGCGCGGCGACCCGTCCCGGCGGCACCGGCACGAAGCCGACCGACACGTCCGCCAGCCGCTCCCGGCGCATGATCCGCACCACCACCGCGGCCAGATCGGCGTCCGTGCCCACGACCACCAGCCGATCGTGTTCCCCCAGCAAGTGGTCGATTTCCGCCTTGCCGGGGCGGGCCCCGACCCGGACCAGCGGCAGGTCACCGAACGCCGCGGCGCGCTCCCCGGCCGGTCCGCAGGCCACCACCGTTCCGCGCACGCGCACGTCCTCCGTTACAGTCATGCACCGGCATTTCCCACCGCCACCCGTGTCCCGCCGGGGCACGTTTTTCCTGTTGCCGAATACCTGGAGTGTCACATGCCGGCCATTGTGCTGATCGGTGCCCAGTGGGGGGACGAGGGCAAGGGCAAGGCCACCGACCTGCTCGGTGACCGTGTCCAGTGGGTCGTCCGCTACCAGGGTGGCAACAACGCGGGCCACACGGTGGTGCTGCCGAACGGTGAGAACTTCGCCCTGCACCTCATCCCGTCCGGCATCCTCAGCCCTGGCGTGACCAATGTGATCGGCAACGGCGTGGTGGTCGATCCCGGTGTGCTGCTGGACGAGCTGGCCGGGCTGGAAGCGCGGAATGTGGACACCGGCGGGCTGCTGATCTCGGCCGACGCGCATTTGATCATGCCGTACCACGTGGAGATCGACAAAGTCACCGAGCGCTACCTCGGCAGCCGCAAGATCGGCACCACCGGCCGCGGTATCGGGCCGTGCTACCAGGACAAGATCGCCAGGGTCGGCGTGCGCGCACAGGACCTGCTGGACGAGAAGATCTTCCGGCAGAAGGTCGAGGCCGCGCTCGAGTTCAAGAACCAGGTCCTGGTCAAGGTCTACAACCGCAAGGCACTCGACGCCGACCAGGTCGCCGACGAGGTGCTCGCCGCAGGCGAGAAGTTCGCGCACCGCATCGCCGACACCCGGCTGCAGCTGAACCAGGCGCTGGAGCGCGACGAGGTGGTGCTGCTGGAGGGTTCGCAGGGCACGCTGCTCGACGTGGACCACGGCACCTACCCGTTCGTGACCTCCTCCAACCCGACCTCCGGCGGGGCGAGCGCCGGTTCCGGCATCGGCCCCGGCCGGATCACCACCGTGCTGGGCATCCTGAAGGCCTACACCACCCGGGTCGGTTCCGGCCCGTTCCCGACCGAGCTGGACGACGAATCCGGCGAGTTCCTGCGCAAGCAGGGCGGCGAGTTCGGCGTGACCACCGGCCGCTCGCGGCGCACCGGCTGGTTCGACGCGGTGATCGCCCGCTACGCGACCCGGGTCAACGGCATCACCGACTACTTCCTCACGAAGCTGGACGTGTTGTCCGGCCTCGAGAAGGTCCCGGTGTGCGTCGGCTACGAGGTGGACGGCTTCCGCACCGCGGACATGCCGATGACGCAGACCGACGTGCACCACGCGGTGCCGATCTACGAGCAGCTGCCCGGCTGGTTCGAGGACATCTCGACCTGCCGCACCTTCGCCGATCTGCCCGCCAACGCACGGTCCTACGTCGAACGGCTGGAGGAACTGTCCGGCGCCCGGATCTCCGCGATCGGCGTCGGCCCCGGCCGGGATCAGACGATCGTGCGGCACGAGTTCGCCTGACCCCGGCCCGGTGCCGGGCCCGGTCAGGCGAGCTTGGTGCTGACCGGGGTTTCGTGGCGGAACAGGTCGAGCACCGGGCAGTGCTCGTCCACCGCGCGGCGCAGCTGCTCGTAACGTTCGGCCGGAGCAGGGCCTTCGAGTTCCACCGAGATCCGGACGTCGCGGAAGCCGGGCCGGGTGTCCTCGTCGAAGCCGAAGAAGCCGTGCAGGTCGAGGTCGCCGTCCACGTGCACGCGCACCGCGTCGAGCGGGATGCCGAGCCGGGCGGCCCAGAACTGGTACGTGATCACCTGGCAGGAGCCGAGCGAGGCCAGCGCGTACTCGACCGGATTGGCCGCGCGGTCGGTGCCGCCGAGCGCGGGCGGCTCGTCGACGGTGAACGCGTGGTCGCGCACGCGCACGTCCACCACGGTCGTGGTGCCGGTGGCCAGGGAGTGGTCCACGCCGAACGACACGGCCGCATTGCGCGGGTCGGCCTGCGCGGCGGTGCGGGTGCCGTCGATGACGTCGGTCAGAGACATCGGTCCTCCTGGGGTCGTCGGATGCCCAGCGTGCGTGCCCCGACCGGCCGAGCGCAGCGGCTCCCGGCGAGTGGGAGCCGCGCCGAACAAAACCCGGAAAGGACTTTCGGGACGGTCCGGCCTCGACCGGCAGCACGTCCCCGCATCCTGCCCGGCGCGCTGCAGCTTGGGGTTGCTGCTGCGTGTCCGGCGCCCGACGGCCCGTAGTGCCGCTGTGTGCCCCCGGCGCCCCGGAGTGCCGCTGAGTGTCCGGCGGTTCGGCGTGCCGCTGCGGTGTGTCCGGTCTGCTGTGGTGCGGGTGGTCTCGGCCGGGCGGTGTCGTCGAGCGGTTTCCCGGTCACCCCAGCCGGTTGCGCAGTGCCGTGGTCACCGACATCTCCTCCAGGTCCAGTTCGCGCAGCACCTTCTGCAGTACGTCGTCGTCCAGCCTGCCGGCGCGGTTCTCCTCGATCATCGCTGCCCGCTGTGTGATGAGCAGTTCGCGCCGTGCCCTGGCGAACTGGGCGTGCGGGCTCGACCGGCGTTCCTCGCCGGACAGCGTGATCGCCGCCTGTGCGAATTGGTACCGGGTGTCCACCAGGCGTTCCAGCCGGGCTTCCAGCATGTGTGCCTTGTCTTCCGGTATATCCAATTTGGACAGATAATCGCCGGAGATCTCCCGCAGCCGCTCGTGCGCCGCCTTCTGCGCGATCTGCCGGGCGGCCAGCTCCTCGGCCTGGTCCCTGGTCTCCTCGTCCGGGTCCTGCACCTTGAGCAGCCGGATCAACGGCGGCAGCGTGAGTCCCTGGATCAGCACCGTGCCCACCGCGACCGCGAAGGCGAACAGCTGGATCTCGGCCCGGCCCGGCGTGTCGGCGGGCACGCCGGACGCGGCGGCGATGGTGACCACCCCGCGCATACCGGTCCAGGACACCACCGCCAGCGATCGCCACGACGTCGGATCTCGTTTCGTCTGCCCGATCAGCTGCAACGAACGGGGCAGGTAGGCGGACAGGAACACCGCGGGGATCCGCACGAACATCGTGACCAGCAGCACCATCACCGCGACCACCGCAAGGGTTCCGTTGTCTCTTGCGGCGTTCTCCGCGCCGTCGAGCACGAACGGCAGCTGGAGACCCACCAGCGCGAACACCAGCGCTTCCAGGATCACGTCGATCGACGCCCACACCGAACGGTCCTGCATGCGTGTCGGCGGTGACGCGTCCAGTGACCGGTATCCGAGATACAGCCCGGCGGCGACCACGGCCAGCACGCCCGATCCGCTGAATTCGGCGCCGAACGGGTGCAGGTGCTCGGCAAGGACGTACGCGGCGAACGGGACCACGATGCCGAACGCGGACTCCATCATCGGATCGTCGAGCCGCGAGCGGAGGAAGCCCACGACCGCTCCGATCAGCAGTCCGACCGCGATGCCGAGCACGGTCGCCACGGCGAACACGGCGAAGCCGTGGCCGAGCGATCCGGCGGTCCCCGCGACGGCGGCGAGCGCGACCTTGTACAGGGTCAGCGCGGCCGCGTCGTTGACCAGGCTCTCGCCGGTCAGCACGGTCATGATCCCGCGTGGCAGGCCGAGCCTGCGCCCGATCGCGACCGCGGTGACCGCGTCCGGCGGGGAGACCACCGCACCCAGCACCAGCGCCGAAGCCCACGGCAGGTCCGGCAACAGCAGGTGCACCACGAAGGCGACCACGAACGCGGTGACCACGACCAGCAGCACGCCGAGCGAGACGATCGAGCGCAGGTTCGCCCGGAAGTGCGTCACCGAACTTTCCAGCGAGGTCGAGTAGAGCAGCGGCGGCAGCACCAGGGTCAGGATCAGCTCGGGCTCCAGCTCGATGCGCGGTACGCCGGGCAGCACCGCCACCCCCAGCGCGACCACCACGATCACCAACGGCGCGGACAGGTTGAACCGGCGAGCCAGCGCAGTCAGCCCGAGCGAGCCGGCCAGCACACCTATCAGCGTCAAGGTCTCCATGTCCGCATCTTGGCCCATGATCGCCGTGGCTCGCCCGTTTCAGCCCGTCGTGTCGGAAGGCGGCAGTCGTTTTCGAGCCGGCCCCCGGTGGTCGAGCCGCCGGGGCGGGTGGCCGCCGCCCCGGTTCCGGAAGGGCCAGGACCAGGTCCACGACCTGCCACCGGTCGGCATGCCGGTGCGCCGGCTCGAGCACCTCCAGCCCGCACGACCAGGCTGCAACGAACGTCAGCTGCGCCCCCGGGACGCCTCAAGACGCCGGCTGGGGTTCTGCGGACCGGAGCGGTCAGCCCAGGTCCTTCAATTCCCTTTCCACCGCGGCGAGTTCTTCGGCGGAGCCCTGCACCTTCGGGCCGGTGAACCACTTCCGTGCCGACACCGCCCACCACAGTGCCGCGCCGCCCAGTACCACCAGGAAGGCGACGGGTGTGTAGTTGAACGTGTCGACCGTGACCGGGGCGGCTTGGGGCAGCATGAACAACACGAAGATCACCACTACCCACGCCGTGGCGATGATGCCGATCGGCTTACCCCAGCGGCCCAGGTTCCAAGGGCCCTTCTCGAAGCTGTCACCGCGGCGGACGCGGAGGAACACAGGGATCACGTACGCCACGTACAGGCCGACAGTCGCAATCGACGTGACCGCGGCGTACGCCGTCTCGCTCCACAGGTACGGCAGTGCCAATACCAGTGCCCCGCCGGCGGCCAGCCATACCGCGTTGGTCGGGGTTTGGGTGCGCTTGTTGATGCGGTGCCAGAAATTGGCGCCGGGGATCGCGCCGTCGCGGGCGAAGGCGTAAATCATCCGCGAGTTCGCGGTCACCGAGGCCATCCCGCAGAACAGCTGTGCGCCGATACAGATGAGCAGCAGGAACTTCCCGGTCACGGCGCCGGTCGCGTCGATGAAGATCTGCGCGGGCGGTACGCCGGTGGCCGAGTTGACCGCACCGCCGTAGTCCTGGATCGCGAAGGTCAGCCCGATCAGCAGCACCCATCCGGCGGCCAGCGACACCAGGATCGACGTGATGATCCCGCGTGGCCCCGCTTTCGAGGCGTTCTTCGTCTCCTCCGTCATGTGTGCCGACGCGTCGTACCCGGTGAGCGTGTACTGCGACAGCAGCAACCCGAGCGCGAACACGTACGGCGCCGAGCCCCAGCCCGTCTGGTTGACGAAGCTGCCGAACACGAACGACGCGTCCTGGTGCTTCGCAGGCACGAACACGAGAATGCCCACGATCACCAGCACTCCGAGCAGGTGCCACCACACGCTCACGCTGTTGAGCAGCGCGACCACGCGCACGCCGAAGGTGTTCAGCACTCCGTGCACCACGAGGATGATCGCCAGCAGCAGGATGGTGTGCCCCGGTGTGGCGCTGAATCCCCATTGCAGATCGAGGAATGCGTTGAGGAACAACGCCGCCCCGAAGTCGATGCCTGCGGTGACCGCGATCTGCCCGATCAGGTTGAACCAGCCGGTGAACCACGACCACGCCGGTCCGTTGCGCGTGGCGAGTTTTGCCGCCCAGTAGTACAGCCCGCCCGCGGTCGGGTAGCTCGAGCACACCTCCGCCATGCCCAGTCCGACGAGCACCACGAACAGCCCGACGAGCGGCCAGCCCCAGATCATCGCCGCCGGCCCGCCGGTCGTCATGCCGAAGCCGTAAAGCGTGAGGCAGCCGGACAGGATCGAGATGATCGTGAACGACACCGCGAAGTTCGAGAACGCCGACATCGTGCGCTTGAGTTCCTGCGCGTAGCCGAGCGCGTGCAGGCGTGCGCTGTCCTCGTCCGGATGGTCGGGTCCGGCGGTCTGCTGGTCGGAGACATCCATCGGGCACCCACCTGAAAGGTATGCGGACAGACCATTGAGTCCGCAGAAGCTAGCCCGCCCCGTTCACGAGTGTCAAGGTTTCGCCGCCGCGTGCAGTCGACGAGAACGGCCCGCCGCCGACCCCTCGGTCGGCGGCGGGCCGGGCAGTGCGAAGGATCAGTGGCCGAGGAAGTCGTGCAGCGACTCCAGCGCCGTGTCCGGCTGGTCGGCGAAGAACCCGTCGACACCTGCCTTCAAGAACGCCGCCTCCTCGCTGAAGACGTCGCCGAACGCGGTCGGGCTGTCCGACGAGCGCAGATTCGTGGGCAGGAACGGGTTTTCGTTGCGGAAGGTGTAGGGCTGCACCTTCAGTCCGGCCTGGTGTGCGTCGTCGACCAGTGCGGTCGGCGCCGCCAGATTGCCCTGTGTGTCGAGCGGGATCACCTGCGACTTGTCCGGCCCGAGGTACTTCGCGTACTTCGCGACTTCACGCAGCCCCGACGGCGAAACGACGTCGGCGTACGTGCGCTTGTCGCCCTTCGCCACGAAGTCCGCAGGAGCGCCGGTCGCCTCGGTCAGCTGAAGCAGCGGCACTCGCACCTGCCGGTGCAACGCCTGCAGGTTGGACACCTCGAACGACTGGATGACCACCGGTGCGTCCGGCCGGTTCAGTCCGTTGCGGTTCAGCACGGACACCAGCTTCGGTTCGACGGGATTGCCGATCGAGGAGAAATAGGTGGAGTGCTTGACTTCCGGGTAGGTGCCGAGTGTGCGGTGCAGTTGCCTGCCGAGCCGGTTGGCGAAGTCCAGCACCTCCTGGTAGGTGACGATCGCGAACCGGCCGTCGTAGAGCTGGTTGTTCGGCCGGTTCTCCGGGATCCGCTCCTTCGCGCGCAGCGTCTTGAGCTCGGCGAGGGTGAAGTCCTCGGTGAACCAGCCGGTCGTCTTCGTGCCGTCGATGACCTTGGTGGTCTTGCGCGAGGCGAATTCCGGATGGTCCGCGACGTCGGTCGTGCCGCCGATCTCCGGTTCGTGCCGGGCCACCAGCTGCCCGTCCTTGGTCGGCACCAGGTCGACGTCCACGGAGTCCACCCCGAGGCGCCAGGCCAGTTCGTAGGACGCGAGGGTGTGCTCCGGACGGTAGCCGGGTGCGCCCCGATGCCCGACGATCACCGGGTCATCGTGCCCGCGGTCGTGCGCAACCGCATCCGGGGCGGCCTGCTCACCGGCGGCGGCCGGACCGATCGCCAGCCCCGCGGCCCCGAACAGGGCAAGGCCGGACAGGACGAGTACGCCGACTCGTTTGCGCTTCATGGAAGACCTCTTTCTACCGGGGCACCCGACGGCGCCACGATTACCGCGCCACCCTCACGGCCGCAAGCGTCGGGCGGACTTCGCCTGCCGGGCCGGAGGCTGACAACCCGGTAAACGGTGCGTGGATTCCGGTTCGGGGCGGACTTGGCGGGACGGCGATCTGCCCTGCCGGTGCACGCACGGTTACGCTGTCCGGCGTGCGCGTACTGGTAATCGGCTCCGGCGCCCGTGAGCATGCACTCGTCCTCGCGGTGTCCGGTGACCCCGCTGTCACGGCGCTCGCCTGCGCGCCGGGTAACGCCGGCACGGCCGCGCTCGCCGAGCAGCTCGGCGTCGAGCCGGCCGAGCCGGGCGCGGTCGCCGCGCTGGCCAAGCAGTGGCAGGCCGATCTCGTGGTGGTCGGCCCCGAAGTCCCGCTCGTCGCGGGCGTTGCGGATGCCGTGCGGGAGGCGGGAATCGCCTGCTTCGGTCCGGGTGCCGCGGCAGCGCGGATCGAGGGCTCCAAGGCGTTCGCGAAAGACGTGATGGCCGCCGCGGGGGTGCCCACCGCGCGTAGTGAGGTCGTCGATACGCCTGCCCGTCTCGACGCCGCGCTCCAGCGCTTCGGCCCGACCTGGGTGGTGAAGGACGACGGGCTCGCCGCAGGCAAGGGCGTGGTGGTGACCGAGGACGTCGAGGTGGCCCGCAAGCATGCGCTGATGCTGCTCGACGGCGGCCACCCGGTACTCCTTGAGTCCTTTTTGGATGGACCGGAGGCCTCGCTGTTCTGCTTCGTGGACGGCCGCACCGTGGTGCCGATGCTGCCCGCGCAGGACTTCAAGCGCGTCGGCGACGAGGACAAGGGCCCGAACACCGGGGGGATGGGGGCCTACGCCCCGCTGCCGTGGGCTGCCGACGATCTGGTCGACGACATCGTCGCGCAGGTCGTGCAGCCGGTGGTGGACGAACTCGACCGGCGTGGCTGCCCGTTCTCCGGTCTGCTGTACGCCGGGCTCGCGCTCACCTCGGACGGTCCGCAGGTGATCGAGTTCAACTGCCGCTTCGGCGATCCGGAAACCCAGGTCGTGCTCGCGCTGCTGAACACGCCGCTGGCCCCGGTGCTGCACGCGACCGCAACCGGAACGCTGGCCGAGCTGCCGCCGCTGGAGTGGTCCGGCGGAGCCGCGGTGACCGTGGTGATCGCCGCCGACGGCTACCCGGGCAAACCTCGCACCGGTGAGGTGATCACCGGCGGTGAGCTCGAAGGCGTGCTGCACGCAGGCACCCGGCGGCGCGAGGACGGCGCCGTGGTCTCGGCAGGTGGCCGGGTGCTGTCGGTGGTCGGCACCGGCAAGTCGCTCAAGGCCGCCCGTAAGCACGCGTACGAGACGGTCGAGCGCGTGCACCTCGCCGGTTCGCACCACCGCACCGACATCGCGCTGCGTGCTGCCAACGGAGAGGTCGTCGCACCCGCCTGAACGGTCTGGGCGAAACCCGTCTCGGCGCAGGGGCGGCGTTGGTAGCCTCGAAGCGGGTTTGCACGGTCACTTTCCGTATGACGTGAGGGGTAGCGCATGCCAGTCAGCACTCCGCCGACCGATCTGGCGTCCTCGGTCCCTGCTGCGCCGGGCGTCGCCGATCTGGTGGTGGAGCCGGCGAAGCTGCTCGACGTGGCCAGGGTCGTGGAGGAGCAGGTCACCGCGCTCGAGGACAAGCTGCTCACGCGGCTGGGCGAGCTGCGCATCGACACACCGTCGGCGGATGCGGTGAGCGTGAACGCCGTGGCCGCGTGGAACCTGGTTGTGGCCGAGGGAGACCAGTCCTACGTCGCACAGGTGCGGGAGTACGTCGCCAACCTGCACCGGCTCGTGGCACAGCTGCGCGACGCGGCCAAGACCTACCAGGCCAGCGACGAGGACAAGGCCGCGGCGTTCGGGGACCGCGGTGCGCACGGTATCCACTAAGCCTCTCCTCGCCTTGGTGGCGGTGCTCGGCGTGGCCGGTTGCTCGTCCGCCGACCCGGGCACCGCGTATCCGGTGCAGACGGCGGTCAGCTCGGCTTCGCAGCAGGCGAAAGCCGCACAACTGCCCGCTCGGCCGGCCGAGCTGCCGATCGCCGGCGTCGATCCGTGTGCGCTGATCGGCCAAGCCCAGCTCGATGAGCTGAAGGTGACCAGCGTGCCGCGGAAGGCCGCGGATCCGCAGGACGGCCCCACCTGCGTGCTCGATGCGAACACCACCGAGCCGTTTCACGCTTTCCACCTGCGGGTCGTCGACGCCGACCTGCAGGAGTGGCTTACCGGCGCGCGGCGGAAGAACAGCATGACCACCGCACCGGTGAGCGTCGAGGGCTATCCGGCACTCACGAACTACCGCGCGTCCGGCACCCCGTCGGACTGCGAGGTGCTGGTCGGCGCGGCGAACGGCGAGACGTTGGCCGCGCAAGCGTTTGCGATCACCTCCGGCGGATTCAGCCAGCCCCAGCTGTGCGAACTCGCCACCCAGGCCGCCGGGCTGGCGGTACAGGGCCTCAAGGCACCGAGTTAGGGAGGGCGCGTGGAGATCTCGGACCTCGCGGGAAGGATCCGCGACCATCGCTTCGACGGCTGGACCGACACTGCCATCTCCGAGGAGATCGAGAAGTTCGGCAGCGGCGACGGAATCGGCAGCATCGGCACAGCGGTCGAGGCGCTGAAGGCCGTCTCGACCGCGCTCGCCGACACCGACCGCACCCTGCGCGCGCAGCTGTCGAAGCTCGGCGTCGAATGGCAGAGCGAGGCGGGCGGCCAGGCCGGGCAGGTGTTCACCGAACAGGCCGGCTTCTCTCAGGACGCGACGCGGAAGGTCTCGCACGCCGCGGAAATGCTCTTCACCCAAGGCGAAGCGTTCAACCGCACCAAGTACAAGCTGCCCGACGCCGAGACCGTGCGCAAAGGCGCGGGCGGCTACACCCTCGGTGATTCGGTGCTGAGCCTGATCGGGTTCGAGACCGATCACTCGGCGCAGGTGGCGGCCGCGCAGAACGCGCGTGCCCAGGCGCTCGAGGCGTTGAACGCCTACGCCCAGCAGAGCGGCGAAAACCTGCTGACCAGTGAGGAACTGAGTCGTCCGGAGTCGCTGACCACGACCCAGCCGGACGGACAGCCCGGCGTCGTGGACCGCGCGGGCTCGGCGGTCGAGGTGACGCCGGACGGAGGCGTCAAGCCCTCGTCGACGTCGATGCGGTCGCAGCACGTCGAACCGCCTCCGGCGCAGCAGGCCGGCCGTGGGGTGGTGGATCCGCCGGCGCACGAGGGCTCCGCACCGGCCAACCGGGTGGTGCCTGCCGCAAACGTGATCACCCCGCCGGCGCGACCGCCCGCGGGTGGGGAAACCGCGCCGGGACGTGGCGCCGGCAGCTCGGGTCGGTACCCGCCGGATGCCCCCGGCGGACCGGGAACTTCCGGCAGGCCAGGGACTTCCGGCGGACCGGGGGCTTCCGGCGGACCGGGGACGTCCGGCGGTTCCGCGGGTTCGCGGCTGCCCGGTGGCCAACGACCGGCCGGTGGTCCTGGACCGGCCGGTGGTCCTGGGGCGTCCGGCGGCTCCGGCGGGCCGGGTTCGGCAGGTGGCTCCGGTGGTCCGGGTTCTGCTGGCGGGTCCGCCGCTTCCGGCGGAACCACCGCCCCCGGCGGTCCTTCGTCGCCCGGTGGTTCCGGTGCACCGCGTGGCTCCGCGCCGTCGGCCGTGCCGGGAGGTCCAGACGGCGGACGGCACGGGAGCCTGCTCCCGGACGCGCCGCGCGGCGCCACCGGGGCGGACGGCGTGACCGGCCGTGGCGGCGGTGCGTCCGGGCCCGGCGCCGGGCACGACCAGACGCTGAACCGGGGCCGGTTGGTCGGCAGCGCTCCGCAAACGCCGTTCGTACCCGGTGCGGAGACTGCTCCGCCCGCGGTGCCGCGTGGTGGGGCGTCGCCAGGAGACGTCGGCGCGGGTGCCGCGGCGATCGGTGCGGGTGTCGCCGGTGGCGCGCTGGCCGGGGACCGCGAACGGCAGGGCCGTGGCTTCGGCGGTTCGCCGGAGAACGGCCCGGTGCGTCCGCTGCCGGTGGACGAGCTGCCCGAGGAGGAGGCGATCGCGCTGCGCAAGACCGAGCAGATCGCGCCCAAATCGGAAGGCGGCAACGCGAAGTTCCTCTCCCCGGCCGCGACACAGGGGGAGGACGACGACGAGCACGTGCGCCGGTTCGGCGTCGACGACAAGGACCTGTTCACCGACCGGCGCATGGTCACCGGTGACGTGATCGGCGACGGCACGGGGGAAGTGCGCTGACCGTGAGCCTGGTGCTGTCCGCGCTCGAATTCGACGTGCTGTGGGAATCGCTGGAGCTCGGCCGCCGCCCGGCCACCCTGGCCGTTCCGTCGCCCGGCAGCACACATTCCGAACGCACGTCGCTGGTGGAGTCCGCTTGGCAGTCGCTCGCGCAACGGCGGCTCGCCCGCGGTGGCCGTCCCTCGGGCGCCCTGCTCGACCAGCTGCACCTGCTCGCCCGGCCGCACTACGCGGTGGACGTGTGGGTGTGGGCCGAGCGGGAGATCCGCGGCCGTGCGGTGAGCCGGGGCAGCCAGGCGGTGCTCGGCGTGATCGACCACGACGAGGTGTGGCTGATCCCCGCCGACGAGGGTGCGCTGGCCGAGGCCGCGGTGCCGGTGGCCGGGGATCTGGCCGCCGGTGTCGGACAGTCGATCTCGGTACCGCACGACGCACTGGTTGCCGCCGATTCCGCCGCACGGGGTGAGCCGAAGGCGCTGGTCACCGAGCTGGCAGATCGTGGCCTCGACCTGTGGGAAGCACAGGAGCTGGCCGGCATGCTGGTGGGTCAGGAAGCTCGTGGCCAGTTCTGCGCCGAACGGGTGCTGCGGGACGGTACGGTGCGCCGTTCGCCCCAGGTGGCCGCCTTCTACGACACCGATGCCGGCCGGTACCTCTTCCAGCTCACCGAGGACCCCGGTGGTCGCGCCTGGGCCACCGTGAGCCCGGCCGACAATCCGGTCCTGATCGGACGGGTCCGCGAGTTGCAGGCGGCGTTGTGAGCCCGTGGCGATCATGAAATCGGACTTCTCGGACTTTCCGTGATTCCGGATGGCACTCCGGGGTGGAACTTGCCGGAGTTTGCCACCACCACCCGATCGAGGTCTTAGAGTTGATATGGGAACCGACCTGGTCAGACCGGCGTCCGACTGGTCGGCAAGAATGTTTTCGTGAAGGGGATGACCGCGAAGTGCCTGTCTACGACGCTGATTCGATGTCCATCGCGGCGCGTCAGGTGGAGAAGCTGAGGGACGAGTTCCGCAAGTCCAAGGACAAAGTCACCGGGATGGACGACGAGCGCGAGAGCCCGTTCGGCGGAATGGACGGCGCGCAGGATGCGCACGGAGCGGTCGGCGAGCTGAAGAACGGCGTCCACAGCCAGTTCGACGCTGCCGGCCAGCACATGGACGCACTCGCGCTCGCGATGCGGAAGGCGGCCGGGCTGATCGTCGAAACGGACCAGGTGGCCAAGAGCGACCTGACCGTCCACGAAGACAAGTGACGACCTGATTCGACCGAGCCGGGACAGAGGGGGAGTACTCACGTGCCATTGACTGCGAACGGAGCAGGCACGCCGGACAACTGGCAGGCGTTCACCGAGAAAGTCGACAAGGTCGCCAAGCTGAACGTCGACGCCATCAACAAGGCGGCCGACCAGTTCCGCGGCGCCTCCACCGACGCGGCCGACCATTCGACGGCACTGGACAACACGACCAAGGCACTCGACGGGGGTGTGTGGTCCGGTCAGGCGGCCGACTCCTTCTTCGACTACGTGCGCTCGGTGCGCAATGCCGGCGCGAAGGTCGAGGCACACCTCGGCGACGTCGCGAACGACCTGTCCGCGTTGGCGAAAGACCTCGGCGACATCAAGTCGAAGGTCACCAACGACAAGCTGCACGGTGCGGAGGCCGCGGTCAACGCGCGCAACCAGAAGGCGCAGACCGACATGGACGCGGCCACCAACGCCGCGAAGACCCTCGCCGCACAGAACAAACCGGGCCCGGACAAGAGCGCCGATCAGATCAAGGCCGAGGCGAAGACCGACATCAACAAGATCACCAGCGACTGGGACGGTCAGGTGCAGGGCCTGCTCGACCAGGCCAACGGGATGATCGGCCGCTCGCAGACGCTGATGAAAAAGCAGATCGACGGCGGGTACGACAAGGTGAAGACGCCCGGTTCGGGCGGCACCACCCCGCAGGGCACCGGCGGTATCCACACCGGACACGGCGGTGGCGGCAGCGGCGGAGGCGGCGGTGGAGGTGGCGGCCTCGGTTCGAGTGGCGGCCCGCCCTCGTCGCCGCCACCGGGAAACGTGCAGCAGTGGATCCAGGAAGCGATCAAGGAACTGCAGGCCGCGGGCGTAAACGTGACCGACGCGGACGTCAAGAACATCTGGGCGATCATCCAGCACGAATCCGGCGGCAACCCGAACGCGATCAACAACTGGGATTCGAACGCGGCCGCAGGACACCCGTCCAAGGGCCTGATGCAGTGCATCGACTCCACGTTCCAAGGGCACAAGCTGCCAGGACACGACAACATCTACAACCCGGTCGACAACATCATCGCCGGCGTCCGGTACTCGATCGACCGGTACGGCTCGATCGGCAACGTGCCAGGCATCCAGGCGATGTCGCAGGGCGGCGCGTACCGCGGGTACTGATTCGCCGCGGTAGCGCCGGTCCGATTCGGCACCGCTGTGCCGGACGGATTCGCCGCAGTTGAGCCGGCGGGACTCCGGCCCCGCCGAGCTGGATGGACTCGCCGCGGTTGAGCCGGTCCGGTTTTGTACCGCTGTGCCGCACCGCCGGGCCGGACGGCCGCACCGCCGGGCCGGACGGCCGCACCGCCGGGCCGGACGGATTCGGCGTGGTTGGGCCGGTCCGGTTTTGCACCGCTGTGCCGCACCGCCGAGCCGGACGGCCGCACCGCCGGGCCGGACGGATTCGGCGTGGTTGAGCCGGATGAACGCCGCACCGTGCCCGTACGGTGCGGCGTTCGTGCCTCTTCTTCTCTTGTTCCCGGTTCGTGAGCGGTGGAAAATTTCCGCCGAAATCAGTATCCGGTCAGTCAAGGAGGGCACTGTGCCGACGAAGACCCGGCTGCGCAGGGTTGCGGTGGTGGCGAGTGCGGCGTTCGCGCTCTCCTTGGGATTCCCTGCCGCCGCACTGGCGGATCCGCCGGCGGCCCTGCCCGCCAATGCCACCGATCTGGAGAAGAACTTCCAGCCTGCCTTCGACTACGACAAGGACGGCTGTTATCCGACTCCGGCGATCGGGCCGGACGGGACGATCGCGCCGGGGCTGGCGCTCGGCGGGGACGTGAACGGCAGCTGCCGGGACGAATCCGACCTCGACAACACCAACTCCTACTCCCGCACCAAGTGCAACAACGGCTGGTGCGCTGCGATGTACACGCTCTACTTCGAGAAGGACCAGGCCGCGCTCGGCCCCGGCAGCGCGGGCCACCGGCACGACTGGGAACACATCGTGGTGTGGATCGAGGGCGACCAGGTCCGCTACGTCGCGACCTCGCAGCACGGCGGGTTCGCCGTGCACCCCGCCTCGGACATGCTGTTCGACGGTACGCACGCGAAGGTCGTCTACCACAAGGACGGCGTCTCCACGCACTGCTTCCGCTCCGCCACCGACAACGACGAGCCGCCGGAAAACCACAAGGGCAGCTGGCAGTACCCGACACTGGTCGGCTGGGACGGTTACCCCGAAGGCATCCGCGACAAGCTCACCTCGGCCGATTTCGGGTCCGCGACCATGGGGATCAAGGACGACCAGTTCGCGGGCAACCTCGGCAAGGCCAAGCCGGACGGGATCCCGTTCGACGAGAACGCGTGAGACGGCCGGGCGGCTCGGCGACCGGCGGCAGGCCTTAGCCTGACGGCATGGTCGACATCGGTGCCTTCGGCAGCCCGGCGCTGCGGGCGGGCGTGCCCCCTTTCCACGTGATGGATGTGCTTTCCGCGGCACAGGCCCGGCAGCGCAGTCACGGCGACGTCGTCTCGCTCGTGGCCGGGCAGCCGTCCGTGCCGGCCCCGGCGGCGGTGCGGCAGGCGGCAAAGGAAGCGCTGGACCGGCACAACCTCGGCTACACCGAGCAGCTCGGCATCCCCGAGCTGCGCGAGGCCGTCGCCGGGCACTACCGGCGCAGCTACGACCTGGACGTGGCTGCCGGCGACGTCGTGCTCACCACCGGTTCGTCCGGCGGGTTCCTGCTGTCGTTCCTCAGCGCGTTCGACCCCGGTGCGCGGGTGGCGATGGCGCGCCCCGGCTACCCCGCGTACCGGAACCTGCTGACTGCACTCGGCTGCGAGGTCGTCGAGTTCGCGACCACGGTGGAGACGAACTTCCAGCCCACCGTCGACCTGCTCGATCGGCTCGGCCCGCTCGACGGGCTGATCGTGGCCAGCCCGGCCAACCCGACCGGCACCGTGCTGCCGCCGGGGGAACTGGCCGCGATCTCCGGATGGTGCGTCTCGCACGGCGTGCAGCTCATCAGCGACGAGATCTACCACGGCATCTCCTACGGCGACCCGCTCGACTGCGCCTGGCAGTACGGCAGCGAGGCGCTCGTGCTCGGCTCGTTCTCCAAGTACTTCGCGATGACCGGGTGGCGGCTCGGCTGGATGCTGGTGCCGCAGCGGCTGCACCGCGCGGTCGACGTGCTGACCGGCAACTTCACCATCTGCCCACCGGCACTCTCGCAGTACGCGGCGGTCGCAGCGTTCACGAGTGAGTCCTACGCCGAGGCCGACGCGCACGTGGCGCACTACCGCAGCAACCGCGACCGGCTGTTCAGCGGCCTGAAGAGCATCGGGATCGACAAGCTAGCCCCCGCCGACGGCGCGTTCTACGCCTACGCCGACGTATCCGCGCACACCACGGACAGCCTCAGCTGGTGCCAACGGCTACTCGCAGACACCGGCGTCGCCATCGCCCCAGGCATCGACTTCGACCCGGTAGCCGGCGGACAGTTCGTGCGATTCTCCTTCGCCGGCGCAGCCGAGCACATCGACGAGGGCGTGCGCAGACTGGGCGATTGGCTGGCTTGAGGCTCAGGGGCTCGGAGATCCTTTGCCGTGCGCCCGTTATCTGCCGCCCTTGCCTACGACGCTGAGCCCCGCCACCGACAGTTTGCCGATGGCGCGGCCCAGCTCATCCTTCGGCGGGCGGTCCCTCAGCTGCCGTTGCGCAGGTCGTGCGCCAGGCGTTGCACCTTGTTCGCGATGTCCGATGGCGCGGCGCCGGCGAGGCTGATCCAGCCGGCACTGTCCACACTCAACAGGACGCGTCCCTGATCGGTGTCGGCCCAGCCAGGCGGGTGCTCGTTGCGGCGGCGTCTCCCCCGGCCGTCCCGAACCGCGACGTACAACCGAACGAAGTAGGTGTGCGGCGCGTTCAGCCAGCGCAGCACGTGCTTGGCATCGCGGATACTGGGGCTGGTCGTACTCGGGATCCGGCCGCTACTGATCGTGTTCAGATCAGTGTTCGAGCAGGTCAGCGAAGCCCAGTCGAGCAGCAGGCGTGCGCCCGATCGGCCAACGAGATCAGCCCGCTCGCCAGAGCAAACCAGGCAGAACACGGCTGGGTCCGACCGGTCCGCCCCGAGGTCACCAGGAACTCCGAACGGACCGGCCCATGCCGTCGCGCGTCCGCGCGCACTTGGCTTCAACCGGCGGGAAAACCGCAGGTCAGACTAGGTTTGGCCGCTGGCGGTGCGGGTGTGCCGATCGGGGCAGGGGGCTCAGGGGGAACCCGGAGATCCCCCTGAACGTTGTCCTTGGACGGCGCGTTTCCGGCGCGTAGGTGGCAGGCTGGAGGGCACCGGGCCGAGGTGGCGCGGCAATCGCATCGGAGGGGCCATGTTCTGGAAGATCGTCGGAGGACTCATCGTCGCCTGGATCGCCTTTATGGTGCTTGGCTCGGTCCTCGGGTTCGTGTTCAAGGCGGTGCTGTGGATCGCGATCATCGGCGGTGCGGTGTTCCTCGGCACCGCGGCTTACGGAGCGATTTCCGGCAAGAAGAGCTCGAAGCGGATCAACAGCTAGTCCGGCACGCTCCGCGTAGCGGAACGTCGGCCGGGACGTCCAGGCTGCTCCGGTGGCACGGTCACGACCGCGCGAGGCTCAGCATCGCTTCGCGGAATCTGGCCGTGCCTTCGGGGTCGGTGAATCGGCCGATGTCGTTGAGGATCACGTGTTCGCATCCGGCTTCGCGGTACTCCTGCAGTTGCTCGCGGACTTCTTCCGGGGAACCGTGCAGTACGGCGTCGGCGACCACCGCGTCGGGGATCGACGTCAGCAGGTCGGTTGCCTTTTCGGCAGGGATGTCCTGCGGGATGTAGCCGTGGTCGAGCGGATAGGTCGCGCCGTGTGCGGAGAAGCCCGCCGGGCCTCGGTAGAGCGCGACCGCGCGGACCGAAGGGTGGGCCAGCAGTGCGCGGCTTTCCCTGCCGGTCGGGGCGAGCGCGGACCAGGCGAACAGGGTGGGCCGGATTGCGGCGGGGTCGCGCCCGATGCTTTCCGCGTGCGCGCGCAGGTAATCGAGTTTTTCCCGGTAAACCCTGGGGGACAAAGTGGTCGGCAGCCAACCGTCGCCGTGCGCGGCGGTCAGCTCCAGCATCCGCGGCCCGTGCGCGGCGACGTACAACTCGTAGCCGGCCACGGCGGTGATGCCGAGTCCGCCGGTGGTGCGCAGGTCGTCGAGCTGACGCAGCGCCGGGCGCAGGTACGTGAGGCGTCCGGTGCGTTCACGCCCGGGGTGCAGGCCGAACGGCCGTAGCTGGCCGGGATCTCCGACCCCGAGACCGAGCCGCATCGGCCGGTGGCCAAGCCAGCTGATCGTGCTCGCGCCCTGTGCGAGCGCGACACTGCTGCGCCGGAGCGGGTCGGTCACCGCGACGCCGAGCGTGACCCGCTCGGTGCGCACCGCGCCCGCCGCGAGCAGGGAGAGCGGATCGAGCAGCTGGTGCGGATCGTCGAGCACGCCGCCGGGCGCCCCGCGCGGGAACCAGCCCTGCAGATGATCGATCAGCCACGCGCCTTCGATCTGCGGATGCCGGTCGGCCCACTGCAGATCGTCGAGCGGATCCACTTGCGGGTGCACGGAAATCGGCGCGCCGAGGGTGAGCGGGTGCATGCGGTCGCGATCCCTTCGTCCAGTCGGGCGAGTGGCGTCCACCGGTCGACGGCCCGGACGCTCAGCCCAGTGCGGCTCGGGCGGCTTCGGTGCCGTCCCACCGGTGCGCGTGCATACCCACCGCCCGCGCACCTTCCACATTGGACTCCCGGTCGTCGAAGAACAGGCAGTCCCCCGGTTCGGCGCCGAGCTGGTCCAGCAGCAGGTGGTAGATCTCCGCGTCCGGCTTCGCGCAGCGCACGTCGCCGGAGAACATCGTGTGACGGAAGAGTTTCGCCCATTCCTGCGTGCGCACCCATGCGCCGAACGCCACCGAGGCGTTGGACAGCAGGGCGAGCGCGGCGCCCGCTTCGGCCAGTGATTCCAGCAGCTCGAGCGACGACGGGACGAGGTGCGCCCAGCCCTCGATGTCGAGTGCGGTGAGCTCGGCCGACATCGCCTCGTCGACCGGTGCCCCCACCCGCTCACCGATCGACGTCCAGTACTCCAGGTCGGTCGAACCCCGGTCGTAGGCGTCGCGCAGCTCCCAGTACGCCGGCTCGAACACCCCGGCCGGAACGCCCATCGTGGCGGCCAGTTTCGGCACCGAGGTGGTGCGGGTGCACAGCACCTCGCCGTAGTCGAACACGATCCAGTTCGTCATCTGCGTCCCCTGGGTTCAGGCACCGGTCTTGATGCGGCGCAACGCCTCTTCGATGTCCGCGGCGGACAGGTCGCGGTGCGTCGTGAACCGCACCTTGCCCGCCATCGGCACGGTCGCGATCCCGAGCGATTGCAACCAGCCCAGCGCCGTGGTCAGGTCCGGTACGTCGGCGAGCACGATGTTGGTGTCCGGTGTGGCCACACGCCAGCCGTGCTCGGCGAGTCCGGCGGCGAGCCGTTGTGCGAACTCGTGTGTCCTGGCGAGTTCGTCGATCCGGCCGAGTGCGACCAGACAGGCCGCGGCGAGCACCCCGCCCTGGCGCACTCCGCCGCCGAGCATCTGCCGCATCCGGCGGCCCTGCTCCACGAACTCCTCGCTGCCGGCGACAACCGAGCCGACCGGCGCGCCCAGGCCTTTGCTGAAGCACGCCGACACGCTGTCCACCCCTACGGTCAGCGCGGCAGGCGGAACCTGCAGGGCCACCGCGGCGTGCCAGATCCGTGCGCCGTCGAGGTGGACCGTGAGCCCGGCCTGTTTCGCCACGGACAGCAATTGCGCGTGTTCGTCCGGCGGGGTAACCGCTCCGCCGGCCGCGTTGTGCGTGTTCTCCAGGCACAACAGCGTGGTGCGCATCGTGTAGTACGGCCCGGTGTGGCCGATCGCGGCGGCCAGCGTCTCCGGAGTGCACCGGCCGGGGCCTGCGTCGTGTTCGAGCAGGTCCGGCATTCCGCCTGCCAGCCACGCGGCCGAGCCCAGTTCGTTGGTGAGCACGTGCGCACCGCGCATGGCGAGGAACCGGTCGCCGCGCTGCAGATGCACGCTGAGCGCGATCAGGTTCGCCATGGTCCCGCTCGGGGTCCACAGCGCGGCGGGCATGCCGAGCGTCCGCGCGGCCCGCCGTTCCAGCTCCGCGATGGTCGGGTCGGTGCCGATGACGTTGTCGTCGACCTCGGCTTCGGCCATCGCCCGGCGCATCACGTCGTCCGGACGGGTGACAGTGTCGGAACGGAAATCGATGGGCCGGCCAGTGCTGGTCACGTTCCGATCACATCACACCGATGGCGTGGTGTTCAACGTGCCCGGGTGGAACGGATCCGGGTGGCCGTGCAACCGTGGACGCCCCCGGATCCGTCCTCCCACCGGACATGGCACGAGTGGAGCTGCAGAGCGCGTGGACCAGCGCGACGAACAGGAGTTCGCGGAGTACTTCGCCGCGAAACGCGATGCTGTCCGCAGGACCGCGTACCTGCTCTGCGGTGACTGGCACAAGGCCGACGACCTGGCACAGACCGCGTTCGTCGCGCTGCACCGGAGGTGGAAGAAGATCAGGGATCGCGCGGCGACGGACGCCTACCTGCGCAAGACGCTCGTGCGCGCGGTGATCGACGAATCGCGCCGGCCGTGGCGCCGGGAGCGGCAGACCGACGTGCTGCCGGAACCGGTGCCGGACGGGCCCGGCCTGGCCGAGCGCGTCGCGACCAGGGAAGACCTGCTCGCCGCGTTGAAGCAGGTCCCGCCGAGGCAGCGGGCGGTGCTGGTGCTGCGGTACTTCGACGGTCTCGACGTGAGCGCCGCGGCGAACGCGCTCGGCTGCAGCGAGGGCAACGTGAAGAGCCAGACGGCGCGCGGACTGGCGAATCTGCGCCAGGTACTGGACCGGGAGGTGGAGACCGATGGATGAGCAGGACGTCGGGAAGTTGTTCTCCGGTGCCCCCGGTGAAGTGCCGCCACCCACCTTCGACGTGGCGGACGTGGTCCGGCGTTCGCGGCGGGAGACGCTGCGCAGGCGCAACCGGTTCGTCGCGGGTGCGGGTGCCGTGGTGCTCGTGCTGGCCGGGTTCGGGACCTGGGGAATCGTGAGCGGTGTCGGCGGAAAGTCCGATTCGTCCTCGGTCTTGAATTCCGCCGGGGCTCCGGCGCAACCCAGCGCGTCAGCCGCACGTCCTCTGGGTACTGATAGCGGGGGTACCCCCAACTTCCCGCCCCAGCCGTCTCGGCAGGGAGACAGCGGGGACGGGAGGACCGGCCCTCGGGTCGAAGGCACCCACGGGTGCGCACAGGTGGACTGGGAGCTCGCCACCGCCCTCGCTGGCGAGCTCCCAGGACACTTGACCGCGGCGAACGCCTCCCCCGGCAGCGTCTGCACTACCGGGGCCCGCGGTGCGGGGTTCCCGCTTCGTGACGGCGCGATCTCGGTCGCGGTGTTCGCGGCGGGCAAGCCGGTCACGGCGCCAGCCCAGCCGGCCGGTGCGCTCACCGTGCGCCACGCAACCGCCGGCGGGGGGACTCTCGTACTCGTCAGCGTGCCGGGGACGGCCGGTCATCCGGCTCCCTACGCCGCCGAGCTGGACCGGTTCGCGACCGAGCTGGCCGCGCGGTTCTGACTTCGGGCCCGGACGGCGGGTTGCCGGTCGTGGTTCTGGCCCGGGGCCCGGACGGCGGGTTCTGGCCGCGCGGTTCTGTCGGCGGGTTCGGCACGGGTTGGTTCGGCACGGGTTGGTTCGGCACGGTCGCGCACGTCGTGGCTGGCAGAATGACCGGTCATGACCGCGGCAGCGACCACTCCCAAGGGCGAGCGACGGCGGGCGGCGCTCGTCGAAGCCGCCGGACAGCTGCTGGCCGAGGGTGGGTTCGACGCCGTCCGGCACCGCGCGGTCGCCGAGCGGGCCGGGCTGCCGCTCGCGTCCACCACCTACTACTTCGATTCGCTCGAGGACCTCGTCACCGCCGCGGTCGAGCACCATTCACAGGCCGAACTCGAGAACGGACGACGCAGGCTGGACGAGCTGGCGACCCGCAACCGGGGTGTGCAGGCGACCGTGGAGCTGGTGCTGGACCTGCTGCTGGGTACGCCGAGCGGGGACCAGGAGGCGGACGCGGAAGCCGTGCTGCTGCGCTACGAACGACTGGTCGCCACCGGCCGACGGCCCTACCTGCGACCGCTCATGCGCACCTTGTCCGCGCAGCTGAACGAGCTGCTGACGGAGATCTTCGCCCGCTCGGGCACCGCGGTGACCGAGGCCGAGCTGGAGAAACTCGTCGCATTGGTGGACGGCGCGGTGGTGAACGCGCTGATCGGGATCGACCCGGCCCCCCGGTCTGCCGCAGCACGGATGCTGAAGGCGGCACTGTCCGGCGACTGAGCACCAGCAGGCCGACGCGGTGATCCGAGCGTCGTCCGGGACCGGTCCCGCTACGGTCGGCGCACCACCGCGGTCTGCTACGCCCGCAGCGGTGCTGATGCGTGCGCAGTGAGCCGGTGGGTTCAGGAGCGGGTCCGGGTGACCCGGTCTAGGTCGTCGTGGGACTTCGCGACCAGGGCGAGCATTGCGGATTCCGCCGCGGCCGGGTTGTTGGCCACGACGGCGTCCAGCACCTTGCGGTGGCTCGGCACCGGGTCGTCGGTGCTGCGGTTGCGGTGCACGAGCTTGTCGCGTTCGGCCAGTCCGATCGCGAGGACACGCTCGACCTGCCGCAGGAAGTTGTTGTGGGTGGCGGCCATCAGCGCGCGGTGGAACGCCAGGTCGGCCTCGACGCTGGCTTCCGCGTCGGAACCGGCCTCGGCCATCTGATCGAGCGCAGCCTGTAGCGCGGTGACGTCGTCGTCGTTCGCCCGCTCCGCGGCCAGCCGGGCCGCTGCGGGTTCGACCACGGTGCGCACTTCGGTCAGTTCGTCGAGCAGGCCCGGATTGCCGCTCGCCGCGGTCTGCCAGCGCATCACGTCGGCGTCGAGCAGGTGCCAGTGCTCGCGGGGCTGCACGAACGTGCCGCGCTTCTGCCGCGCGTCGATCATTCCCTTGGCAGCAAGCACTTTCAGTGCTTCACGAAGTGCGGTCAGGCTGATGTCCAGCTCCTCGCGCAGGCCGGGCAGATCGAGTACGGTGCCCTCGCCCCATTCGCCGGACAGGATCCGGGCGGCCAGTGTCTCCACGGTCTGTCCGTGCAGACCGCGGGGCCGGTGTTCGGTCAAGGTGCGTCCCCTCGGTCGGCCGCTGCGTTCACCGCAGTCGTCACAGCGGCAGGATGAAGCTGGGTGATCCGGTCTCGAAACGGTGGATTTCGGCGTGGCCGTGGTCTTTCAGCGGGAAGGCGGTGAGCGCGTCGGCCAGCTGTGCTGCGACGTAACAGATCCCGTCGATCACCGCGAAGTGCCGGGGATGTGCACCGCACGGCTGGTCGGCGGTTGCGCGGGCTCCCTCGAACGAGGTGACGCAGTCCGGACCGCGGTTGGCCAAGTACGTGCCCGAATCCAGGACCTCCAGGTGCGCCACCAGTGCTTCGCCGCCGGCAGCGGTGGCCGGGGTCGAGCAGACGAACTCGAACTCGCCGACGGAAGTCTCGCGCACAGTCAGCAGCTCACCGGAAAGCTCGCCTGCCACATGGGCTTCTGCGCTACCCGGGACGCGCACGAGCTGCCGCGGCCCGGTTCCCGGCGGCAGCGACGACACGGCGAGTGGTGAAAGCCTGCCCTCGCTGGAGATCGCGTAACTGCGGATTTCGTCGGTACCCAGATCTACTGCGCTCACCACGGAACCGTCCGGCGACGGCACCGCCATGTGCACGTGCGCGACGTCCTGACGCTCCGCGTTCGGGCCGCTGCCGGTGTGCTGCACGAGGTCGGTGCGGCCGTCGATCCGCCCGTCGGCGCGGAGCGCGAATACCGCGAGGCTGCCGCCGGTGTAGTTGGCGCAGAACAGAAATCGACCGTCTGGCGACACCGCGAGGTGGCACGGGTGCGCCCCGCCGGTGAGCTCGACGTCGAGTGCGGTCAGTGTCCCGTCCGCGACGGAAACCGACGTGACTGCACCGGTTTCCGTCTCGTTGGCGGCGTAGACCATCGGCAGCGCCGGATGTTTCACCAGCCACGACGGGGAGGTCATCGGCAGCGTCGACTCGTGCGTCAGTTCACCCGAGGGCGTTCGCCGGAAGACCGAAATCCCGGTGCCGTTGCCGCCCATTTCCCTGGTGTAGCAGCCGACCAGTACCGCGTTCATGCGTCCGCTCGCACCATTGCCGCCACCCGGGCCTCGATCTCGGCGGCTGTACCGCGAGTGAGTGCCGAGCCGATTCCGCACGCCGCCGCACCCGCTTTCCGCCACTCCGGCACGTCGACGGCGGCGATCCCGCCGGTCGGCACGAGAGGGGCCTGCGGCAGCGCCGCGCGGACATCCTTCACCCATTGCGGCCCCAATACGGAGGCCGGGAAGACCTTGATCGCGTCGGCGCCTTCCTCCAGTGCTCGCACGATTTCGGTGACCGACCCGGCACCGGGGAATGCCGCCGCGCCGTAGCGGTGCGCGGTACGGATCACCTCGGGATGCAGCGACGGCGAGACGAGAAACTGCGCGCCGGCCCGGATTGCCGCCGTCGCCGACGACTCGTCGAGCACTGTGCCGGCACCGATCGTCGCGTCCGGATACGCCGTGGTCAGCTCCTCGACCGCGGCCAGTGCCCCCGGGTTCGTGAGCGGCACTTCCACCGAGCTGAGCCCCGCGTCGAGCACCAAGCGCGCGGCTGCCACCGCCGAAGCCGTGTCCGCGGTCCGCACGATGCCCACGACGCCCTGTCGCAGCGCCTCGTGGGTGATCTGCCAGCGGTATCGCATCGATGCACCTCCTCGTCGGCACCCTGGCACGTCCGCCAGGGTGACGGATGAAATCTTAATTTAGTATTTATTATTGACGCGACCTCCGGCCCCCCGCCATGCTGCCAGCCGGACCACGTCGCCGGCTGCAGGAGGTGCGATGTCCACCGGAAAGACCGCCGTCGTGACCGGCGCGGCGGCCGGGATCGGTGCCGCGACGGCACGGCGGCTCGAAGCCGACGGTTACCGCGTCGTCGGGGTGGATCTCGCCCCGGTCGACGGCGGCGTGCAGGGCGATGTCGCCGCCGACGAGACCTGGCAGCGGGTGCTGGAAGTGGCCGGTGAGGTCGACGCGCTGGTGAGCAACGCCTACCTGCCCGCCACCGGGCCGTTGCACGAGATGGACCGTTCGCAGTGGCAGCGCCAGCTCGACGTGAACCTCACCGCGTCCTACCTGGCCGTGCGGACCTGCTTGCCGTCGCTGCGGGCCAGGAGTGGTTCAGTCGTGCTCGTCTCCTCGGTGCACGCGCGGTTCGGGCTGCCCGGCCACCCGGCGTACGCGGCCGGCAAGGGGGCGCTGGTCTCGCTCGCCCGGCAGCTGGCCATCGAATATGCCCCCGAGGTGCGGGTGAACGCCGTGCTGCCGGGGCCGGTGCGCACCAGGGCGTGGGATCGGCTCAGCGACGAGGATCGCGCCCGCAGCGCCCGCGCCACGCCTGCCGGGCGGCTCGGCGAACCCGGTGAGGTCGCTGCTGTCCTCGCATTCCTGCTCTCACCCGCGGCCTCGTTCGTCACGGGTGCCGATCTGACCGTCGACGGCGGATGGTCGGCCGCCAAGGATTCCGCTTAGGAGATGGAGCCAGGTGAAGATCACCGGGATCGAAACGTTCCTCGTCCAGCCCCGTTGGCTGTTCCTCAAGATCAGCACGGACGAGGGGGTTTCCGGCTGGGGTGAGCCGGTGGTCGAGGGCAGGGCGGGCACCGTGCGTGCGGCCGTGCACGAACTGGCCGAACTGGTCGTCGGCGAGGACCCGCTGCGGATCGAGGACCACTGGCAGGTGCTGCGCCGGGGCGGGTTCTACCGCGGCGGTCCGGTGCTTTCCAGCGCGATGGCCGGAATCGACCACGCGCTGTGGGACATCGCGGGGAAGGTACGCGGGGTGCCGGTGCACGAACTGCTCGGCGGCCCGGTGCGCGATCGCGTCCGGGTGTACTCGTGGGTCGGCGGTGACCGGCCGTCGGGCATCTTCGACGCGGTGTCCGCGCAGGTGGCGGCGGGATTCACCGCGGTGAAGATGAACGTCGCAGGTCCGCTCGCGCCGATCGCCTCGCCCGCGGAAGCGAACGCCGCGCTCGCCAGGGCACGTGCGGCGCGGGAAGCCCTCGGCCCGGACCGCGACCTCGCGATCGACTTCCACGGCCGGGTCGCGCCCGCGCTGGCGCGGCGGCTGGTGCGGATGCTCGAGGAGGTCCAGCCGATGTTCGTCGAGGAGCCGATCCTGCCCGAGCTGCCTGCGGAAGTGCTGGCGTCGGTGGTCGGGGCCTCGACGGTGCCGATCGCGACCGGGGAACGGCTGTACTCGCGGTGGGAGTTCAAACCGGTGCTCGACGCGGGCGTCGCGGTGGTGCAGCCGGATCCTTCGCACGCGGGCGGAATCTCCGAGCTGCGGCGGATCGCTTCGCTCGCCGAGATCTACGGCGCGAGCCTCGCCCCGCACTGTCCGCTCGGCCCGATCGCACTGGCCGCGGCCATGCAGGTGGCGTTCGCGACGCCGAACTTCCTGATCCAGGAACAAAGCCTCGGCATGCACTACCACGACGGCCACGAGCCGGTGGCCTACCTCGCCGACTCCGCGTTGTTCCGGTTCACCGACGGCTACGCCGCCCGACCGACCGGGCCGGGGCTCGGCATCGAGGTGGACGAGGAGGCGGTGCGCCGGGCCGACGAGACCGGGCACCGCTGGCGTTCCCCGGTGTGGCGGCTCGACGACGGCGGGCTCACCGAATGGTGACCGCGCACCGGCCGGCTGCGGCGGACCGCCGATGACCGTCACCGGCACAGTCGCCACAACGAGGTGACCTGGTCCGCCCCGCGTCCTGGCCGCGGCTCGAGATCATCCCGTCCGGCCACCCGGAGCCCGGCGGCGCCGATCCGGGCGAGCAGTTCGCCGCGGGTGCGAAGTCCGCGGCGTTCGGCCAGATCGGACAGCACGAGCCAGCCCTCGCCGCCCGGCGTGAGGTGCTCGGCCAGCCCGTCGAGGAACTGGTGGAGCATCCCGGATCCGGCGTCGTAGACCCCCAGCTCCACGGCGGAGGCCGGCCGCCCCGGCAGCCACGGCGGATTGCAGACGACCAGGTCGGCGCGGCCGTCCGGCCATCGGCCGGTCTCCACCGTCCGCACCCGATCGGCAAGGCCGAGCCGGGTCAGGTTCGCCAGTGCGCATCGCACCGCCCGCGGGTTGACGTCGGTGGCCACCACCCGGACGCCCTGGCGGGCCAGCACTGCCGCGAGCACCCCGGTGCCCGTGCCGAGGTCGAACGCCAGCGCGGCCCCCGCGGGCAACGGTGCTCTCGCGACGAGGTCCACGTAATCGCCGCGGGTCGGGGCGAAGACGCCGTAGTCCGGGTGGATCCGCGCGTGCAGCGCCGGGATTTCGATGCCGGTGAGGTGCCATTGGTAGGCACCGAGCACGCCGAGCAGTTCGGGCAGCGAGACGACGGTCGGCCCCGTCGCCGGGCCGTAGGCGTGGTCGCAGGCTGCTCGCACGTCGGGTGCACGGCGCAGGTGCAGTGCATGGTCGGGTTCCAGCAGGACCACCAGTTTGCCGAGCAGCTCGGCCCGCGCGCCTCGGCCGGGTCTTTCGGTCCCCGCGGCGCGCTCGCCGGCGGACGGGCGCATCCGGCGCGCCATCGCCCGCAGCAATTGCCTGCCGTTGTGGAAATCACCGCGCCACAGCAACCCGGTTCCGGACCGGGCCAGGCGGTGTGCGGCGTTTGCGGTGATCCGGTCGTCGGCCACCACGAGATGCGCAGGGGCAGCGGACGCATTTTCCGAATGCCAGCGCGCGGTGCAGAATGCTTCGTTTTCGGTCCACGTGATGGTGGACATGCGAGACTCCCAGTACGACGAAGGTGCCTGTCGGTCGGCAACGCTTCGCGCGGGAGCGCGCGATCAGGCCTCCCGCGTCGAAGCGCGGGAGCGATCGCCGAGCACCATCCCCATACCCATCGCCCCGATGGTCCCACACACCGTGGCTGACCTGCGTGGGTATCGTGGTCACGTGACGGACAAGCCTGGTATTCCGAACGTGCTCGCCGCCCGGTACGCCTCACCCGAGCTGGTGCGGCTGTGGTCACCCGAGCGCAAGGTGGTGCTGGAGCGCCGGCTGTGGCTCGCCGTGCTGCGCGCGCAGAGCGAGCTCGGCGTCGAGGTGCCCGAAGGGGTGCTCGAAGACTACGAGCGGGTCGTCGACCAGGTCGACCTCGAATCCATCGCCGCCCGTGAACGCGTGACGCGGCACGACGTGAAGGCCCGGATCGAGGAGTTCAACGCGCTCGCCGGGCACGAGCACGTGCACAAGGGCATGACGTCGCGGGACCTCACCGAGAACGTCGAACAGTTGCAGCAGCTGCGGTCGCTCGAGCTGGTCCGCAGCCGGGTCGCGGCGGTGCTGGCGCGGCTGGCCGCGCTCGGCGTGGAGCATTCCGATCTGGTGCTGGCCGGTCGCTCGCACAACGTCGCCGCGCAGGCGACCACGCTCGGCAAGCGTTTCGCCACCGCCGCGGACGAGCTGCTGGTCGCCTTCGCCCGGCTCGACGACCTGATCGGGCGCTACCCGCTGCGCGGGATCAAGGGCCCGGTCGGCACCGCACAGGACATGCTCGACCTGCTCGGCGACGAGTCCACTCTGGACCGGCTGGAGTCGAGCGTCGCCGAGCACCTCGGTTTCCGCAACCACTTCGTGAGCGTCGGACAGGTCTACCCGCGTTCGCTCGACTTCGACGTGCTGTCCACTGTGGTCCAGCTCGCCGCGGCGCCGTCCAGCCTGGCGAAGACCATCCGGCTGATGGCCGGGCACGAGCTGGTCACCGAGGGGTTCAAGCCCGGCCAGGTCGGCTCGTCGGCGATGCCGCACAAGATGAACACGCGCTCGTGCGAGCGCGTGAACGGCCTCGCCGTGGTGCTGCGCGGGTACCTCTCGATGATCGGCGAGCTGGCCGGCGACCAGTGGAACGAGGGCGACGTGTCCGATTCCGTGGTCCGCCGGGTGGCGCTGCCGGATGCGTTCTTCGCGCTCGACGGCCTGCTGGAGACCTTCCTCACGGTGCTGGGCGAATTCGGCGCGTTCCCCGCCGTGGTGGACCGGGAACTCGACCGCTACCTGCCGTTCCTCGCGACCACCAAGGTGCTCATGGCGGCGGTGCGCCGCGGCGTCGGCCGGGAGACCGCGCACGAGGCGATCAAGGAGAACGCCGTCGGGGTCGCCCTCGCGATGCGGGAGCGCGGTGCGGAGAACGACCTGCTCGAACGCCTCGCCGCCGACGAACGGCTCCCGCTCGATCGCGCCGAACTGGACGAACTGCTCGCCGATCGGATCTCGTTCACCGGCGTGGCGCCACGCCAGGTCGAGGAGGTCGCCCGCCGGGTCGAGGACGTGCTCAAGCGGTTCCCGGAGGCCTCGGCCTACACGCCGCAGCCGATCCTGTGACCGTCCGCACGCCGTCCACCAGCTGAGACGAACTTACTCGAACGGGCGAAATCCCTACGCTCGGACGCCGAACCCCGCAAGCGCCAGGCTGCACCTCGCGGCCTGGCGTTTCTGTCGCGCGCACCAGGAAGAAGCGATGAGAAGGATCCTCAGCACCGTCATCGGCACCGCGATCGTCGCCATCACCGCCGCGGGCCTCACCGCGTGCGGTTCGTCGGACACCTCCGGCCAGACCCTGCGCGTCGGCACCCTCACCGACGCGCCACCGAGCATCTACCTCGACAACGGCCGTTTCACCGGCTATGACAACGAACTGCTGCGGGACATCGCCCAGCGCGAGGGTTTCCAGGTGGACTTCGTCAGCACCGAGTTCTCCACCCTGCTCGGGAAGGTCGCCGGCGGGCAGCTGGACATCGGCAGCTCGACGATCTCCGCGACCAGCGCACGCAAGAAGACGGTGAACTTCTCCAACGGCTACGACACCAGCTACACCACTGTCGTCAGCAAGAAGGGGGCCGCGCTGCCCGGCGCGAACTCGTTCGGCGGCAAACGGCTCGGTGTGGTGCAGGGCTCCGTGCAGGACGAGTTCGCCGGGAAGCTCGCCGGTGCCGAGGTCGTGCGGTTCCCCGACTACAACGCCGGATTCGCCCAGCTGCGCAGCGGTGGGCTGGACGGCTGGGTGGTGCCGAAGGACATCGGCCAGAAGTATTTCGACCAGAACCCGTCGGTTCCGCTGGAATTCGGGTACACCGTGCTGGACAAGGACACCCCGTCCGCCTTCGCGGTGGCGAAGTCGAACACCGATCTGTTGAACAAGATCAACGACGGCCTGGCCAAGGCGATCGCGGACGGCACCGCGGCCAAGCTGCACGCGCAGTTCTACCGGGCTGCGCCGATCGCGAAGGAACTCGACAAGGGCGGCGCCGGATTGCCGGTGAAGAACTCGTGAGCGAGTGCGGTACTTGGCATAAGCTTCACCGGCAGTTCCCGGAAGCCGAGGAGTGACATGAAGAAGCTGATGGTCACCGCCGTTGCGGCGGCGCTGGTAGCCGGACTGACCGCGTGCGGCGGAGCGGACGCCGACACGCTGCGGGTCGGCACGCTGAGCGACTCCCGGCCCAACGCCTATCAGGAGAACGGCCAGTACACCGGGTTCGACAACGAGCTGCTCCGTGCGATCGCGGACAAGGAGGGGCTGAAGCTCGAGTTCGCCTCGAGCGATTTCTCCGCACTGCTCGGCCAGGTCGCCAGCGGTTCGTTCGACGTCGGCAGCGGCGGTGTCGCGCAGACCGACGAGCGCAAGAAGACCGTGGCGTTCAGCGATCCGTACAACTACCAGTCGCTCGGTATCGAGGCGAAGTCCGCGGCCGGCATCAGTGATGAGAACTCGCTGGGCGGAAAGCGGATCGGCGTGGTCCAGGGCACCGTGTCGGACACCTGGCTCGGCGCGAACGCGCCGAGTGCGCAGGCGGTGCGCTTCCCGAACGACGCGGCCGTGGTCAGCGCGCTGAACTCCGGCGGGGTCGCGGGTGCGGTGTTCGACCAGGTCTCCGCCGAGGACTACGCGAAGAAGAACCCCGGGCTGACGGTCACGAAGGTGGTCACCACGACCATTCCGCACGGGTTCGCGGTGCGGAAGGGCAACACCGATCTGCTGGCCAAGCTGAACGACGGCATCAAGAAGGTCGTCGCGGACGGCACCTGGCAGAAGGTGCACCAGCAGTTCGAGCCCGGTCTGCCGGTACCGGCCGATTTCAAGACCAAGTAACGCCGATGGATCAGTTCTTCGACACGTTCCTCAATTGGGACTACATCTGGCAGGTCTTCCCCGATCTGCTCAAGACCGGACTCGGCAACACGCTGATCCTGTCGGTTTCCTCGGCGTTGATCGGCACCGTGCTCGGCATGGTGCTGGCGGTCATGGGGTTGTCTGCGAAGCGCTGGCTGCGCTGGCCCGCGCGGGTGTACACGGACATCTTCCGCGGCCTGCCCGCGATCCTCACCATCCTGGTGATCGGACAGGGCCTGTTCACGCTCGCCCGCGGGCTGATCGGCACGAACCCGTACCCGCTCGGCATCCTGGCGCTCAGCCTGATCGCCTCTGCCTACATCGGGGAGATCTTCCGTTCCGGCATCCAGAGCGTCGACAAAGGACAGTTGGAGGCCAGCAGGGCGCTCGGCATGAGCTACACCAAGGCGATGCTGCTGGTGGTCATCCCGCAGGGGGTGCGCCGGGTGCTGCCCGCGCTGGTGAATCAGTTCATCGCACTGGTGAAGGACTCCACCCTGGTGTACTTCCTCGGGTTCATCACCTCGCAGCGCGAGCTGTTCCGGATCGGCCAGGACCTCGCGGCCAACACCGGCAACCAGTCGCCACTGGTCGCCGCCGGGGTCGTGTACCTGGTGATCACGATCCCGCTCACGCATCTGGTCAACTTCATCGACAAGCGCTTGCAGACCGGCGGCAAGGTGCGGCCAGGTCTGGGACAGAGCAACGAACTCTCGGCCGGTGGGGTGATGGGTCAGTGACGACGGCGGCGGTGCGCTCCTCTTCGGTGGAACTGCGCGACATCCACGTCAGCTTCGGCACCCTCGAGGTGCTGCGCGGGGTGGATCTCAAGGTGCCGAGCGGGGGCACCACCTGCGTGATCGGCCCGTCCGGTTCGGGCAAGTCGACCTTGTTGCGCTGCGTGAACCGCTTGCAGGAGCCCGATCGCGGCGACCTGCTGCTGGACGGCGAGAGCGTGATCACCGCCGATCCGGACGGCGTGCGCCGGCGCGTGGGCATGGTGTTCCAGCACTTCAACCTGTTCGGGCACCGGAGCGTGCTGGACAACATCGTGCTGCCGTTGCGCAGCGTCCGGCGGCTGTCCAAAGAGGACGCCGCGGAGGTGGCGCGGGAGCGGCTGGCCGAGGTGGGGCTCGCGGACAAGGCACCGTACCGGCCCTCCGCGCTCTCCGGTGGCCAGCAGCAGCGGGTGGCGATCGCACGGGCGCTGGCCATGGAGCCCGAGGTGATGCTGTTCGACGAGGCCACCAGCGCACTCGACCCGGAGCTGGTCAAGGGCATCCTCGATCTGATGGCAGGCCTCGCCTCCCGCGGCCTGACGCTGCTGGTGGTGACCCACGAGATGGGCTTCGCGCGCAGTGTCGCCGACGAGGTGGCGTTCATGGATGCGGGCAAGATCGTCGAGCACGGCACCCCGGACCGGATCTTCGACGAGCCGGAGAGCCCGCGGCTGCAGCAGTTCCTGTCCCAGGTGCTCTGAGGTGCGGGTAATCCGGTAACCGGGCGCGGCGGTATCGGGTTAGCCTCGAGGTATGGCGACCATCGCGCAGCTGACCTGCTACCCGGTCAAGGGCTGCGCCGGCACGTCGTCGGCGGTTGCCGAGGTGGGGCCGGCGGGGCTGGTCAACGACCGCGGGTTCCTCGTTGCCGCACCGGACGGTGACTTTCGCAGCCAGCGGCGATTCCCGGCGCTGGCCGCGGTGCGCCCGCGGGTGCTCGACGGGGGGACCCGGCTCGCGTTGTCCGGGCCCGGCGTGGAGGACCTGGTGCTCGAGGTCCGCGTGGACGGGCCACGGCATCCGGCGTCGACGTTCAACTGGCGTGGTGAGGGAGTCCACCAGGGCGCGGCGGCTGCCGAGTGGTTCTCCACGGTGCTGGGCAGGCCGTCGGCGTTGCTCGGGGTCGCTCCCGAGCACGAACGCGTCACGAGCGGGGAAACTCCGGGTACCGCGGCGTTCGCCGACGGGCACGCCGTGCTCGTCGCGTCGGAGTCCTCTTTGGACGCCCTGAACGAGCGGATCGTGGCAGCCGGAGGGGAACCGGTGCCGATGGACCGGTTCCGGCCGAACGTGGTGGTGCGCGGGTGGGCCGAGCCGCACACCGAGGACGTGGTGCGCATCCTGCGGGCCGGCGGGGTGGAGCTGGCCTACGCCAAGCTGTGCGTGCGCTGCGCGGTGCCGATGGTCGACCAGCGAACCGGCGCCCGCCGTGGTCCGGAGCCGATCCGCACCCTCGCGACGTACCGCAGGGACTCCGGTGGCGGCGTCCTGTTCGGGATGAAGGCGGCGGTGACCCGGCCGGGTCAGCTGGCCGTCGGCGACGTGGTGATGGTGCATTCGTCGGCCGCGCTGAGCCGGAGCACGGTGGCCGCGCCGCCGCCGTTCACCGCGACCGCGAGCCTGCCCGCCGAATCGGGGTAGACGAGGTACGCGCCCGGCGGCACGTCGGCGAAGGTCCGGCCGATTTCGGCGTTCACCGCGACGTGTGCGCTGTGCACGCCGACCGTGCCGGTCAGCCCGGTCAGCTCCAGATCCGCGGGAGTCGCCGCGAGTTGCACGTTGCCGAAGTGGTCGACGGTCAGCACGTCCGACACGAGCTTGCCGGGAAACGCCGCGACCAGCGGATCGGGTAGTCGAACCAGGTCAGCCACGGCGGGACCGAACGACGCCGGTGTGGCGCCGAGCGCGAGCCGAGCTGCGGCGGGCGCGAACACGTCCCGGCCGTGGAAGGTCGCGGACGTCGGCTCGGGTCCGTCGATCAGGTACGCCTCGACCACGCCACCCAGCGCTTCGGCGGCCGGCACCAGCAGCCCGTTGTCCGGCCCCACGAGCAACCCGTGCGCGGCGACGACGACCACCCCGCGGCGTGTGGTGCCGACACCCGGGTCGACGACCGCGAGGTGCACAGCTTCGGGGAGGTACGCCGCAGTCTGCGCGAGCACTGCGGCGCCTTGCCGTACCTGCTGTGGTGGCACGAGGTGGGTCACGTCGAGCACGCGTGCTTCGGGTGCCAGCCGTGCGATGACCCCGTGACAGGCGGCCACGAAGCCGTCCTGCAGCCCGTAGTCGGTGGTGAACGAGATCCAGCGGTAGGCCATGACCAGCATCATCCTCGGTACAGGGGTTCGCGGGTTAGGGTGCAGCGGTGACGACGCTCGCCGATTATCCGAAGATCGCCGCCGGCAAGGTCCGGGAGCTGTACGCGGTCGGAGACGACCACCTGCTGATGGTCGTTTCGGACCGCATCTCCGCTTACGACTTCGTACTGGACACGCCTATCCCGGACAAGGGCCGCGTGCTCACGGCGATGAGCGTGTACTGGTTCGAGCAGCTGTCGGATCTGATCCCGAACCACCTTGTCGCGTACGACGACCCGCGCATCCCGGAGGAGGTCCGTGGCCGCGCGCTGCTCGTACGCCGGCTCGACATGCTGCCGGTGGAGGCAGTGGCACGCGGATATCTCACGGGCTCTGGCTACGCGGACTACCGGCGTACAGGCGCAGTATGCGGCGTACAGCTGCCCGAGGGGATCGTGGAATCGGAGAAGCTGCCTTCGCCGATCTTCACGCCGGCGACGAAGGCCGAGCTTGGTGAGCACGACGAAAACGTGTCTTTCGAAGTAGTGGCGGCGAGGATCGGCGCGAAGCGCGCGGAGGAGGTCCGCGAGGCGACACTGGCGGTGTACCGCCGTGGTGCGGAGCTGGCGGCGGAGCGCGGGATCCTGCTGGCGGACACGAAGCTGGAGTTCGGTATCGACGAGACGGGGGCGCTGGTGCTCGCGGACGAGGTGCTGACGCCGGACTCGTCGCGGTACTGGCCGGCGCAGCAGTATGAGCAGGGCCGAGCGCAGCCGTCGTTCGACAAGCAGTACGTACGCGACTGGCTGACCGGACCGGAGTCGGGATGGGACCGGAAGTCGGAGGAGAAGCCGCCGAGGTTGCCGGAAGCGGTGGTGGAGGCGACGAGGGCAAGGTACGTGGAGGCGTACGAGAGGATGACGGGGTTGTCGTTGGAGGAGTGGGGGTAGGCCCGGGGGGAAACCCCGAAAACTGTCGGCAGCCCATGACAGACTGCAACCATGTCCACACCGTACGCAACACCGCGCGCGAGGGCGTTGGGCCTGGAGCTCCGCGCGGCGCGGAAAAGACGAAGACTGGGTGTGCGAGAGCTCGCCCGCCTGCTGGGAATGACGCCTGGGTTCGTGACGAACTGGGAGCGCGGACTGCGGTTGCCGAAACCGGAGGACGTGGGGGCGGTGCTGGCGCACTGCAGGGTGATCGGTGAAGACCGCAGGCGGATAGTGGAGATGGCGCGCGGAGCGCGCGAGCAGGACTGGATAGCCACCGGCGGCGAAGCGGCGTACCGGGAGTGGGAGCGCACGGCGCGGCGAGTGTTCGCGTGGGGGCCGGAGTTGGTGCCGCCGTTGCTGCAGACGAGCGGGTACGCGCGAGCGGTGTGCCCGACGCCGCGAGCAGCCGAGGAAGAGCGGCCGGAGTGGCGCGAGGTACGCGGGCGGTGTGTGCTGGTGGTGGGGGAAACGGCGCTGCGCAGGAGGATCGGCGGCGCGGAGGTGATGGCGGAGCAGGTGCGCCACCTGTCGGCGCTGCTGGAGGGTGAAGAGGCCGACGTGCGCGTGGTGCCTGCGGAGCAGGAGTACCAGCCGGGGCTCGGCAGGGCGTTCACGATCTTCGATTTCGCGAGCCTGCCTTCGATCGTCCACGAGCGGCTGCTGAGTGAGAGCGCGAGCAGTTCGAGCCCGGCGCGGGTGGCGCGCTATCGCGAGGTGGCGGAGACGTTGCTGGGTCTGGCCCTGCCGAGGTGGTCGGCGAGTGCGTTGCTGGAGTCCGTGCTCCGGGAACTGTCGGTGCCGGGTGGCAGCATGGGAAAGGTGACGAGAGGGGAAGTATGAGTGAGGCGCTGGTACTGGGTGGTGGCGGAGTCGCCGGGATCGCGTGGACCACGGGATTGCTCACCGGGCTCGCGGCGGCCGGTGCGCACGTGACCGCGGCGGATCTCGTCGTGGGCACATCGGCAGGGGCCACGGTGGCGGCGCAGCTGGGCAGCGGGCAGAGCCTGGCGCAGCTGTACGCCCGGCAGGCCGATCCGTCGTTGCAGACCGAGGAGATCACCGCGGAACTGGACCTGGAGAAGATCGGAGCCGAGTTCGGTGCGGTCTTCGAGCAGGCAGCCGATCCGCTCGGCCTGCGGCGGGCGATCGGCCGGTACGCGCTGGCGGCGCAGACGGTGCCGGAAGCCAGGCGCCGCGCGGTGATCGCCGCACGGCTGCCGTCCCACGAGTGGCCGTCGTCGGCGCTGAAAATCGTGGCGGTGGACGCGGAAACCGGGGAGCCCCGGGTGTTCGACCGCGCTTCCGGGGTGCCGCTGGTGGATGCGGTGGCCGCGAGCTGCGCCGTGCCGGGAGTCTGGCCACCGGTCACCATCGGACCACACCGATACGTCGACGGCGGTGTCCGTTCCGGCGAAAATGCGGACTACGCCGAGGGTTTCGACCGGGTGCTGATCGTGGTCCCGATGGGAGAGGCGGAGTCCTTCCCCACCGAACGACCGCTTTCCGAGGTGGTGGACGACTTCCGGGCCGCAGGCAGGAAGGTCGCGATCATCCGCCCGGACGCCGCCGCACAGGAAGCCATCGGCACCAACGTCCTGGACCCGGCCACCCGCACCCCAGCCGCCGAGGCCGGCCGAGCACAGGGCCAAGGCCAGGCGATCGTCTGGGAGTGAACCCCCTCCCGGCCGCATCACCCCGGCCGACCACGATGCCCGGCAGGCAGCGCGGTCGGTAGGTGGTGGTCGGCGGAGTTGGACGCAGCCGCGTGGTTGGTGGGGTTGGACGCGGCTGGGGTGTTGGCGGGTGGAGGCTGTGGTGGTTGGCGGGTTTGGTGGGGTTGGACGTGGCTGGAGGTGTTGGTGGGGCGGTGGCGGTGGCGGTTGACGGGACTGGCGGGGTCGGCGGGCAGCTGGCTTCCGCATCAGCGCGGGTCATGAAGGGGGCCGGTGAGGCTGCTCGTTGTAGTCCTCGAACGGCAGGTGGACGCTGAGGCCGCGAGTGCGTCCGCTTGGCCGGGCGTTGGCTCGCCACGAAGTTCCCACAGTGCGCTGTCCGGGGACTGGGCATTCCCCTACTGCAGCGCTGGCGGATCGATGGTTCGTGCGATTGCGCCGTCGACTTTTCCTGGCGACACGAATGCGGCAAAGGCAATCGCACACCTGTTGCGTGGCTTTGCGGCCAGGGGCACTTCTTCCGATGCCAAGACACCGAGACGCCAAGTGGCGAGGTCGGTATCGGTGCGGAGGTGGCTTGCTGCGCAAACGGGATCGTGCCGATGATCGGCGTTGGTCCGGGTTGCGATCGGCTCCGCTTCCTCGCCGCTAGGCGGAGCGCTGGGTTGCGTCACGTCGGTAGCCGTAGAGGATGAACCCCTTCCGGAGCTTGCCCACCCGGTCGTACAACGCACGAGCTGGTGCGTCTTCCAGCGTGTTCCAGTAGCGGCTCGGGAAACCCTGCGCCTTCGCGTCTTGCGCCACCCACTTGGTCATTGCCGTCGCAATCCCCTGGCGGCGGACTTCCTCGTCCACGAACAAGTCCGCCAGATAGCATCGCCCGGAGTACCAGACACTGGCGTGGAACAAGTAGTGCGCGGCACCGACCATCTTGCCGTTCAACCTGGCGGCGATCCCGCGTATCTGCGCGTCCTCGAGCAGGCGCCGCCGGGTCCGTTCGTAAGCGTCGTCGCTGCGTTCGACCTCGAAGCAGGTGTCTTGCCGCGGACCAGGTCGGCTGGACCTTCCTTTCCCGCGGGCTACGGGGGTGGTGCCGGAAACGTTTGCCGCGGCCGGTGCGCCTCGCTGCTGGTCTGGCACGGTCGCCGTCCGGTCGCCGGGTAACTCTCACGCGCAGTTCACGACGTCGTCTCCTTACCGCCACCGGGCTCCGGCGCAATGGAGTCGTGGATGCTCGTCTGCTGGTCTCGCTGTCCGGGGTCACCTCGCGCACGCTGCACCGCTGCGCGGATCTGGCGACCGAACTCGAACGCCGTCGTGTCCCGCTGTCGCTCCTGTACGTGGCCCGCACCGAGGACAGTCCGGTCACGGCTTGGGTCCGCGAGCGCGTCGAAGCGGGCGATTCCGTGCTGCTGCACGGTTACGACCACCGCGTGCTGCCGACGCACCGCGCGGTGCAGCTGGGCCGCAAGGCGGAATTCGCCGCGCTGCCCGCACACGAGGCCCGGCTGCGGCTGATCGCGGCGAAGGCCGCACTGGACGCGACCGGCGTCACGGCCGACGGCTTCGCCCCACCGCGCTGGCTCGCCTCACCCGGCACTCTGCAGGCCCTGCGCGAACACGGCTTCAGCCTGTGCGCCGACCTGGCCGCCGTCCGCAACCTGGTCACCGGCGAGATCCGCCGGGCCCGCGTGCAGGAGTTCACCAGCCAGTCCCACCGAACCGAAACGGTCCGCTGTTTCGCGCTGGTACTGGCCGCCGCACGAGCTGCTCGCCGGGGCGGCCTGGTCCGGCTGGACATCGCCGCCGCCGACCTGGCCCGTCCCGGCCTGCGCCAGGCGTTGTTCGACGCGGTCGACGTGGCGCTGGAGAACCGCGCGTTCGGCAGCACGTACGGCTCGCTTCGCCGGACCGCCGTCGCCTGAGTCTCGCCGGACCGCCGTCGCCGGAAACTGGCCGGGCTCCCGTCGGCAGCGGCGACCGGTTCAGACCTGCGTCAGCACCCCGCGCTCGAGTACCTGGACCTCGGTGCCTTCCGGGGCGAGGTTCTGGAACAATCCGTAGTGCATTGCCGGGTTGGCCAGCACGGCCTCGTGCACCGGGACCGAACGCCGGGGTGCCACCGCGCGCAGGAAGTCCACGGCTTCGCCCGCCTTGAGCCACGGGGCGCCGGTCGGCAGGCCGAGCACGTCGATCTTCTGCTCGGGCACGAAGAACGAGTCACCCGGGTGGTAGAAGGCGCCGTGGTCGAGCACGTAGCCGATGTTCGGGATCCGCGGGATGTCCTGATGGATCACCGCGTGGTCACCGCCGACCACGTGCACCGAGGTGGAGCCGACCTCGAACGCCTCACCGGGGCGGGCGATCTCGTGCGCCAGCCCCAGCTTTTCCACCGTCTCGGCCGAACCGGGGTCGATGATCAGCTTCGCGTCCGGGTTCGCGGCGAGCAGCGCGGGCAGCCGTTCGGCGTCCAGATGGTCGAAGTGCTGGTGGGTGATCAGCACCGCGGACAGCTCGCGTTCCCGCTCGAAGTCGGTCGAGAACACGCCCGGGTCGATCAGGATCCGCTCGGAGCCGGTTTCGAGTAGCACACAAGCGTGTCCGAAGTGGACGAACTGCATCAGGACCTCTCCTTCTCACCTGGTCACTTTCACCCTATGCCCGTCGGCGCGAGTGCCGCCACGGGTGCACTGGTCACGCTCGGTGCCCGCCTGCGGTGGTCTTCCGCACCGGGCCGCCCCGATGCGATGCTGACCGGCAAGCCAGGGAGACAACTGTTGGCAGGTTGCCAGCAACCTCGTAGCCTGGGGGTGAACCGGAGATGGGGAGACGCCGATGACCGCCGTCCAGCCGAAGCCGACCCCGGTCGGTGAGACGTTCGACTCGCTCAGCCCGGCGACCGACGAGGTCGTCGGCACGTACCCGGTGCACGCGGCCGAAGACGTCCGCGCCGCCGTCGAGCGCGCGCGAGGTGCCGCACAGTGGTGGGACGGGCTCGGCTTCGCCGGGCGTGCGGAGCGGCTGCAGCGCTGGAAGGGCGTGCTCACCCGGCGGCTGCCGCAGCTGTGCCAGATCGTGCGCGAGGAGACCGGTAAGCCGGTCGCGGACGCCCAGCTGGAGAGCGTACTGGCGATCGAGCACATCTCGTGGGCGGCGAAGCACGCGCGCAAGGTGCTGGGCAGGCAACGTCGTTCGCCGGGGCTGCTGATGGCCAACCAGGCGGCGACCGTCGAGTACCGCCCGCTCGGCGTGATCGGCGTGATCGGCCCGTGGAACTACCCGGTGTACACGCCGCTCGGCTCGATCACCTACGCGCTCGCGGCGGGCAACGCCGTGGTGTTCAAGCCGAGCGAGTACACCCCCGGGGTCGGCAAATGGCTGGTCGACGCCTTTGCCGAGGTCGTGCCCGAGCAGCCGGTGCTGCAGCTGATCACCGGTTTCGGCGAGACCGGCGGCGCGCTCGTCGGCTCCGGGGTGGACAAGATCGCGTTCACCGGCTCCACCGCCACCGGGAAGAAGATCATGGCGGCCGCGGCGGCCACCCTCACCCCGGTCGTGATCGAAGCAGGCGGAAAGGACCCGGTGCTGGTCGACGCGGACGCCGACCTCGAGGCGGCGGCCGACGCCACGGTCTGGGGCGCGTTCTCGAACTCCGGGCAGACCTGCATCGGCGTCGAGCGGGTGTACGTGCACGAACGCGCGTACGACGAGTTCGTGGCGAAGGTCGTGGAGAGGGCGAAGAACGTCCGCGCCGGCTCCGACGAAGAGGCGCAGTACGGCCCGGTCACCATGCCCTCGCAGCTCGGCGTGATCCGCAGGCACATCACCGACGCACTCGAACGCGGCGGCCGCGCACTGGTCGGCGGGGCGGACAGCGTCGACGACCGCTACGCGCAGCCGACCGTGCTGGTCGATGTGCCGGAGGACGCCGAGGCGGTCCGTGAGGAGACCTTCGGGCCGACGGTCACCATCGCCAAGGTCCGCGACATGGACGAGGCGGTCGAGAAGGCGAACGCGACGAAGTACGGCCTTGGCTCCACGGTGTTCTCCAAGGCACGCGGCGTCGAACTGGCTTCGCGGCTGCGCGCGGGCATGACCTCGATCAACGCGCCGCTCTCGTTCGCCGGGATCGCTTCGCTGCCCTTCGGCGGCGTGGGTGATTCCGGATTCGGCCGGATCCACGGCCCGGAGGGGCTGCGCGAGTTCGCCCGCTCCAAGGCGGTCGCCCGGCAGCGGTTCACCGCGCCGATCACGCTCACCTCCTTCACCCGCAAGGAATCGACTGACGCGCTGGTCGCGAAGCTGATGACCGTCCTGCACGGCAAGCGCTGAGCCGGAGGAACCTCGGTGCCCAGTTTCGGTGACTTCCAGAACGAGATCTACCTCGGTGGCCTGACCGGCCGGGTGCCATCCCTTCCGATGGCGTACGCGGAGCTGGAAGCGCGTGCCGCACAGGCGTTACCGCCGTCGGTACTGTCCTATGTGGCCGGTGGTGCCGGCGACGAACGGACCCAGCGCGGAAACGTCGAGGCGTTCGAGCGCCATGGTCTGATGCCGCGGATGTTCGTCGGTGCCAAGGAACGCGACCTGTCGGTGGATCTGTTCGGGATGCGGTTGCCCGCCCCGCTGTTCCTCGCGCCGATCGGGGTGATCGGGCTGTGCGCGCAGGACGGCCACGGTGATCTCGCCACCGCACGGGCCGCCGCGCGCACCGGCGTGCCGATGGTCGCCTCCACCCTCAGCGCCGATCCGCTGGAGCAGGTCGTCCCCGAACTCGGTGACACGCCCGGATTCTTCCAGCTCTACACGCCCACCGACCGGCAGCTGGCCGAATCGCTGGTCGCCAGGGCGGAGGCGGCCGGCTTCCGCGGGATCGTGGTCACACTCGACACCTGGGTCACCGGCTGGCGGCCGCGGGACCTGTCGACCGCCAACTTCCCCCAGCTGCGGGGGCATTGCCTGGCGAACTACACCAGCGATCCGGTCTTCCGGAAGCTGCTGCGCCAGGACCCGGCGGCCGACCCGATGGCCACCGTCGGCACCTGGGCCCAGATCTTCGGCAACCCGCTGACCTGGGACGACCTGCCGTGGCTGCGGTCGCTCACGAAACTGCCGCTGCTGGTCAAGGGCATCCAGCACCCGCAGGACGCCCGCCGTGCCATCGACGGCGGCGTGGACGGGATCTACTGCTCCAACCACGGTGGCCGCCAGGCCAACGGCGGTCTGCCCGCGCTGGACTGCCTTGCCGACGTGGTCGACGCGGCGAACGGTGTCCCGGTGCTGTTCGATTCGGGGGTGCGCTCCGGCTCCGACGTGATCAAGGCACTCGCGCTGGGCGCCACCGCGGTGGGCGTCGGACGGCCGTACGCGTGGGGCCTCTCGCTGGCAGGCGCGGACGGGGTGGTGCACGTGCTGCGCACCCTCCTCGCCGAAGCCGACTTGATCATGGCCGTCGACGGTTACCCGACACTGGCCGACCTGACGCGGGAAGCCCTGCGCCCAGTCCGGTGACGAATGCCTCGTCGACGGCCCGACGACCGGTGCCCCGGTGATCTGGTGACCCGACGCCCCGACGCCCCGGTGACCCGACGGCCCGACGCACCGACGCACCGGTGACCCGACGGCCCGACGCACCGACGTACCGGTGGCCCGACGCACCGACGCACCGACGCACCGACGCACCGACGCACCGACGCACCGACGCACCGGTGACCCGACGGCCCGACGACCCGGTGCCCGGTCACTGAACGGCTACCGGTCCGCGGCTGCCACCGCGACGGCGTCCGCCCGCGGGATCACTGGACCCGAAACGAGTATCGGCGCGGCCGCTCAGCCGCGGCCGCGGATCAGGTCGGCCGCCTTCTCCGCGACCATGATCGTCGGTGCGTTCGTGTTCCCACGGGGCACCACCGGCATCACCGACGCGTCCACCACCCGCAGCCCGTCGATGCCGCGCACCCTCAGGTCCGGATCCACCACCGCGTGCTCCCCGGAACCCATCGCACAGGTGCCGACCGGGTGGTAGAGCGTCTGGGTGTTCTCCCGGATGTGCTCGTTCAGCGCCTCGTCGGACAGGTCGTGCGTGACCGGCAGGTGCGGGCGGTCGAGCAACCGCGCCAGCGGGCCCGAGCTGCCGATTTCGATCAGTGACCGCAGTGCCGAGCGCATCGTCTCCAGGTCGATCGGCTCGGCGTAGTAGGCCGGGTCGATCTCCGGTTTCCACAACGGGTTCGCCGACTTCAGCCGGAGGCGGCCGCGGCTGGCCACGTCGACCAGGGTGGCCGCGGAGGTGAAGCCGGAGACGGTCGGCTCGCGCAGGCCGTTGTCGTAGAAGAGCGTGGGCGCCACGTGGACCTGCATGTCCGGGGCTGTCAGTCCGTCGCGGGTCGGGTAGAACGCGCCTGCCTCGCCGACGTTCGAGGCGAGCGGGCCACGCCGGGTCAGCTGGTAGCGGACCAGTCCGGCCGGGGTCGCCGCGTCCACCAGGTCCGTGGTGCCCTTGGTGGACCAGATGATCCCCGCGGCGGGGTGGTCGTGCAGGTTGCCGCCGACGCCGGGCAGTGCGGTGATCACCTCGATGCCCAGTTCCCGCAGGTGCTCGGCCGGGCCGACGCCGGAGAGCAGCAGCAGCTGTGGTGAGTTAATCGCGCCGCCGGAGAGCAGCACCTCCTGCGCGGCCCGCACCGTCGTCTCGCCACCTTTGTCCACATAGGACACGCCGACCGCACGGGTGCCCTCGAACACGATCCGGGTCGCCTGCGCGTGCGTGCGCACGGTGAGGTTCGGCCGGGACAGCGCCGGGCGCAGGTAGGCGTCCGCGGTGGACCAGCGGCGGCCGCGTTTGCAGGTCACCTGGTACTGGCCGGCGCCTTCCTGGGTTTCGCCGTTGAAGTCCTCGTTGCGCTTGAGCCCCCAGGAGACCGCGCTGTCCACCCATGCGCTCGACAGTTCGTGGGTGAACCGCCGGTCTTCGACGTGCAGTGGTCCGTCCGTGCCGTGCAGCGGCCCGCCGAAGCGCTGGTTGCCCTCGGCGCGCTTGAAGTAGGGCAGCACGTCGTCCCAGCCCCAGCCGGTGGCGCCGTGCGAGTCACGCCAGCCGTCGTAATCGGCGCGGTTGCCGCGGATGTAGATCATTGCGTTGATCGACGAGCAGCCGCCCAGCACGCGGCCCCGCGGCCAGTACGCGGACTTGCCGGTGTGCTTCTGCTCGACGGTCTCGTAGTTCCAGTCCCAGCGGGTCTTGAACAGTGACGCAAACGCGGCCGGGATGTGGATCTCGTCCGCGGTGTCCTCGCCGCCCGCCTCGAGCAGCAGCACCCGAGCGGCCGGGTCCTCGCTCAGCCGCGCCGCGAGCACGCACCCGGCGCTCCCGGCCCCGACGATGACGTAGTCGAAGGACTGCTCGGCCACGGTGCCTCCAGCAGGTCGTATTGGCGTACTGTCAATTACGCATTCTGGCGCAGTATGCGGGCCGGGAGAAGCCCTCCGGACAGCTTCCTCCGGACCGGGCGGCCCGGCCAGTCCGCCCGGTCAAGTAGGCTCGGTCCGGTAGTAGCCCCACGACCTGCGTGAACAAGGAGCAGCCTGCCGTGGCCCGAGTCGTTGTCGACGTCATGCCCAAACCCGAAATCCTCGATCCGCAGGGACAGGCCGTCGCACGCGCGTTGCCGCGGCTCGGCTTCACCGGGGTCGCCGAGGTGCGCCAGGGGCGGCACTTCGAACTCGAGGTCGACGACGCCGTTGACGACGAGACCCTCGCCAGGATCGCCGAGGGCTTCCTGGCCAACCCGGTGATCGAGCAGTGGACGGTCCGGCGGGTGGACGCGTGAGCGCGCGGATCGGGGTGATCACCTTCCCCGGCACGCTCGACGACGGGGACGCGGCACGCGCAGTCCGCTACGCCGGCGCCGAGGCGGTCGCGCTCTGGCACGCCGACGAGGACCTGCACGGTGTGGACGCGGTGGTCGTGCCGGGCGGCTTCTCCTACGGCGACTACCTGCGGGCAGGCGTGATCGCCCGCTACGCGCCGGTGATGACGTCGGTGATCGAGTCCGCGCACCAGGGCATGCCGGTGCTCGGCATCTGCAACGGCTTCCAGATCCTGTGCGAGGCCGGTCTGCTGCCCGGTGCGATGATCCGCAACGTCGGGCTGCACTTCGTGTGCCGGGACCAGTGGCTGCGCATCGACAACCACACCACCGCCTGGACCACCCGTTATGAGCCGGGCGCGGAAATCCTCGTCCCGCTCAAGAACAACGACGGCTGCTACATGGCCGATCAATCCACTGTGGACATGCTGGAGGCGGAGGGCCGCGTGGTGTTCCGCTACGTCGGCGGCAACCCGAACGGCTCACGGGCCGATATCGCAGGGATCACCAGCGAGAACGGTCGCGTGGTCGGCCTGATGCCGCATCCGGAGCACGCGATCGACGCCCTCACCGGCCCCTCCGACGACGGCCTCGGCCTGTTCTACAGCGCGGTCGACGCACTGCTGAAGGTCTGATCGGCGGGGCTCACTTCCCTTGGTCGGCGGAAAGCCACTTCTCCGGTCGTACCCGCACCAGCACCGAGGTCTCGCTCAGCGTGTCCGCCACGAAGGCGGCTGCGCCGGGCGCCGGCAGGTAGCGTGCGGCAATCCGAAGTGCCTGCTGCTCGGTCGGCAGTTCGGTAGCGGTGACCGGACCGGACACCGTCACGTAGCGGTAGGGCTGCGACTCCTGCTGCACCGAGACGCTGAGCTGTCCGGCGGCCTGGATCGCCCGGTACTTCACGGATTCACGGTCGGTCCAGAGCAGCACCTCGCCGCCAGGTGAGTAGTCGTACCAAATCGGCACGGCCAGTGGCGCCGAGCCTTCGCGGCCCACCGCCAGCACCCCGACCCGCGCCTCGGCGAGGAACGCCGCACGCTCGTCCACCGTCATGACCGCCATCCAGCGTCACCCCTCGAGAAAGATCGACTTCTGCCAGGGGGCAACACCGGTCCGGGTGACGGCATTCCCGCCGGATCAGGTCGCCGCGGCCACCAAGCGGGCGTACGGGCCTTGCGCGGCCAGCAGTTGCTCGTGCGACCCCAGCTCGGTGATCCGGCCGTCTTCGACCACCGCGACCCGGTCGGCCGCGGCCGCGGTGTGCAGGCGATGCGCGATCGCGATCACCGTGCGGCCTGCCAGTACCGCGTTGAGCGATCGTTCCAGGTCTCGTGCCGAACCGGTGTCCAGCAGCGACGTCGCTTCGTCCAGCACGAGCGTGTGCGGGTCGGCAAGTACGACGCGGGCCAGCGCGAGTTGCTGGGCCAGCCCGGCTGGGACCGCGTACGCGCCGGAGCCGAGCTTGGTGTCCAGGCCGTCGGGCAGTCCGGCCGCCCACTTCGCGGCACCGGCGGACGCCAGCGCGGCCAGCAGTTCCTCGTCGGTCCAGTCGCCGCCTGCCCGGCGGGCGGGCAGCGACAGGTTCTCCCGCAGCGTGCCGGAGAACGTGTGGTGTTCCTGGGTGAGCAGCAGGACCTCACCGCGCAGCACGTCGTCGGCCAGCGACGACACCTCGGTGCCGCCGACCCGGATCGACCCCGACGTGGGTGCCGAGATCCCGGCCAGCAGCCTGCCCAACGTCGACTTGCCTGCACCGGACGGACCGACGATCGCCAGCCGTTCCCCGCGCGGCACCCGCAGATCGACACCGTGCAGAACTTCGCGGTCGGCGGTGTAGGCGAAGCGGACGTCGCGCACTTCGATGTCGCGCCCGCGCGGCACCTCGGTGAGCTTCACGGCCGATTCCGCCGGGTGCACGCCGAGGATCCGGCGCGCGGCGGCCATCGCCACCTGCAGGTCCTCCAGCCAGAACAGTGCCTCGTTCAGCGGTGCGGTCATGGCCTGCGCGTACGCGAGCATCGTGGTGATAGTGCCGAGGCCGGCCCAGCCCCTGGCGTAGGCGAACACTCCGAGCAGCAGCATCGCCGCGATCGGCAGCACGTAGCTGATCTCCAGCGCAGGCAGCCAGCGCTGCTGCAGCGCCCGCATCCGGCGTTCGCCGAGGATCGCTTGGTCGAGTGCCTTCCGGCCGGTGCGGATGCGGCGTTCGGTGAGTCCGAGCGCCTCGGTGGTCCGCGCGCCCTCGACCGTTTCGTGCGTGGTCGACTGGACGTCGCCCCAGCGGTCCAGCATCCATGCCAACCTGCTGGGGATCCGCCGCTGGTACCAGATGTTCACCGGGACCAGCAGCGGCAGCGCGACCAGCAACGCGAGTGCGAGCAGTGGCGCCGTGACGATCATTGCGACCGCGGTCAGCACCACCGTGACCACGGCGATCAGGATTTCCGGCGCGGCGAACCGCACCGCGTGATCGAGCCTGCTGATGTCGCTGGTCGCGCGGCTGAGCAGATCGCCGGTACCGGCCGCCTCGACCGCGCCGAGCGGCAGGTCCAGTGCGTTGGTGACGAACCGTTCCCTGGTCTGCGCCAGCACGCGTTCGCCGAACACCCGGCCACGGAACCGCGCTGCCTTCTTCGCCAACGCCTGCAGCACCAGCGCCACGACGAAGGTCACCGCCAGCAGGTCGACGCGGGTGGTGCTGCCGTCCTCGACCACCCCGTCCACGAGCCGGCCGAGCAGCTGCGGTCCGGCCAGCCCGATCAGCGTGGCCAGGCAGAACAGCCCGAGCATCACGGCGAACTCGCGCCGGTGCTCGGCCGCGGTGCGCAGTGCCCAGCGCCGCACCTCGCGCCTCGACGCGAGCGGCAGCCGCGTGGTCACACCGTCACCGCCTTCCCGTGCACGATCTCGTCCGCCACGTTCCTCCACAGTGGACTCTGGCTGAACACCACTGTGGTCCGGCCACGGCGCAGCTGCGCGACGCGCCCGGTGATCCGGGCCTCGGTGTGCGCGTCGACCGCCGAAGTCGGCTCGTCGAGCAGCAGCACGTCGGCGTCCGTCGCCAGCGCCCGTGCCAGGCTCAGCCGCTGCCGCTGGCCACCGGAGACCTCCCGGCCGCGTTCGCCGATCAGCTCGTCGACCCCGTTCGGCATGGCCTCGGTGATGTCCTCGGCGTCCGCCGCGTGCAGCGCCGCGAAGACGTCCACCTCGCTCGGCCGGGCCGGCGTCAGCTGATCCCGCAGCACCCCGGAGAACCACAGGTCCTGGTTGTGCGCGTACACCACCCGTGAACGCAGCTCGGCCACCGCCACCTGATCCGCCGGTACCCCGCCGACCAGCACCTGCTCGCCCTCGTCCGGATCGGCGAAGCGAGCCATCCGTTCGGCGATCGCCTCCGCTTCACCACCCAGGTCGACCACAGTCAGCCGACCGGGCGCGACCCGGATGCCGCTGCGGGTGTCGAGCACCTCCAGCGGCCCGTCCGGCAGCGGCCGCGGCTGCGCCGGATCGGTCAGACCGGGCTGCAGCGAGAGCAGGCCACACACCTTCCGTGCGGCGACCGTGCCGGAGCTCAGCGCGCCGACCGCCTCGGTGGCGGTGCTCACCGGCACCACGAGAAACGCCGAAACCCCGTAGAACGCCACCAGTTCGCCGACGCCGATGGTGCCATCGAGGGCGAGCCGCGCGCCGAGCCAGGTGATCGCCACGGTGACCAGGCCCGGCAGCAGGATTTCCGCTGCGGCGAGCCAGGCCTCGCTCCGCCCGACCTCGACGCCCGATCGCCGCACCACCTGGCTGGCTGCGCGGAACCGGCGCAGGAACCGGCGTTCGCCGCCGACGCCGCGCAGGATCCGCAGACCGGACACGATGTCCGCGCCCAGCGCGTTGACCTCGCTCAGGTTTTCGCGCTGCACCCCCTTGCGCTTCTGCAGCGGCGCCAGCAGCGGACCGATTCCGAGCACCGCGAGTGGCACGCCGACCAGCGCGACCACCCCGAGCAGCGGCGACGTGCCGAGCATCGCCACGCCGATCACCACGAACGCCACGATCGAGCCCACCGTGCGGCCGATCACCTCGAAGGTGTTGCCGATCCAGTTGATGTCCGATGAGGTGACCGCGACGACGTTGCCGGTGGTGGTGGCCTCGCGCAGCCGCGCGCCAAGCCGGGTGGTGTGGTTGGTGACCATCCGCTGTGTGGTGCCCGCGCCGTGCAGCCACAGCCCGTAGGAGGTGAAGTGCAGCCACGTGCCGAACCCCGCCTGCAGCAGTCCGAGCCCGCCGGCGGCGAGTGCCCAGCGCCAGAGCGCACCGGTGTCGTTCGCCGCGATCGCGTCGACCCCGCGGCCGATCACCAGCGGCAGCAGGGCGGTCGGCAGCGACCAGCAGGCGCCGGTGACCGCGGCGGTCAGCACGAGCCACGGCCGCGAACGCAGGACCGCCAGCAGGTAGCGTCCGGCGCTCGGGCGGGCGGGCAACCGGAGATCCGGGAAGGGATACGTGGCGGAGAGCACGATCACCGACGGTAAGCCGCCCGGGACGTCCGGCGCGACTGATTTATCCCCGGCGAACGGCGGGTGAGCAGGGGATGCCACCCGCGGGGCGGCGGCGGGCGGCACGTAGTCTTGAGGCCGTGGCGAACCCTGATGTGGACACCGTGACCAGCACCGTTGACACCACCGCGGCGGCTGCGGCGAGCCCCGACACGGCTCAGCCGTACGTCGAACTCGGGCTCGCCGAAGACGAGTACGCCCGGATCCGCGAGATCCTCGGCCGCCGCCCCACCGACGCCGAACTGGCGATGTATTCGGTGATGTGGAGCGAGCACTGCTCGTACAAATCGTCGAAGAAGCACCTGCGGTACTTCGGCGAGACGGCCACCGACGAGATGAAGGCGAAGATGCTCGCCGGCATCGGCGAGAACGCGGGCGTGATCGACATCGGCGACGGCTGGGCGGTCACCTTCAAGGTGGAGAGCCACAACCATCCGTCCTATGTGGAGCCCTACCAGGGTGCGGCGACCGGCGTCGGCGGTATCGTGCGCGACATCATGGCGATGGGCGCCCGCCCGCTCGCGGTGCAGGACGCACTGCGCTTCGGCCCGGCCGATGCCGAGGACACCAAGCGCGTGCTGCCCGGCGTGGTCGCCGGGGTCGGCGGTTACGGCAACTGCCTCGGCCTGCCGAACGTCGGCGGCGAGCTGGTGTTCGATCCGTCGTACGCGGGCAACCCGCTGGTCAACGCGCTGTGCGTGGGCGCGATGCGGACCGAGGACCTGCATCTGGCGTTCGCTTCCGGAGCCGGCAACAAGATCATCCTGTTCGGCGCGCGCACCGGTCTCGACGGCATCGGCGGCGTTTCGGTGCTCGCCAGCGACACGTTCTCCGGTGACGAGACCGCGGCCGGCCGGCGCAAGCTGCCGAGCGTGCAGGTGGGCGACCCGTTCACCGAAAAGGTGCTCATCGAGTGCTGCCTCGACCTGTTCAGGGAGAACCTGGTCGTCGGGATCCAGGACCTCGGCGGGGCCGGGCTGTCCTGCGCGACGTCCGAGCTGGCCGCCGCCGGGGACGGCGGGATGCACGTCTACCTCGACCGCGTTCCGTTGCGTGCCACCGGAATGACGCCGGCCGAGGTGCTCTCCAGTGAATCGCAGGAGCGGATGTGCGCGGTCGTCTCGCCGGAGCACGTCGACGCGTTCATGGCCGTCTGCGCGAAGTGGGACGTCATCGCCACCGACATCGGTGAGGTGACCGACGGCGAGCATCTGGTGATCACCTGGCACGACGAGGTCGTGGTCGACGTCCCGGCGCACACCGTGGCGCACCAGGGTCCGGTGTACGACCGGCCGATCGCGCGGCCCTCCTTCCAGGACGCGCTGATCGCCGACACCTCCGCGGACCTGCCCCGGCCGGCCACGCCCGAGGAACTGCGCGCGGACTTCCTCAAGCTGATCGCGGCGCCGAACCAGGCGTCGAAGGAATGGGTCACCTCGCAGTACGACCGGTACGTGCGCGGGAACTCGGTGCTGTCCCAGCCGTCCGACTCGGGGATGGTCCGGATCGACGAGAGCAGCGGCCGCGGCGTGTCGGTGGCCACCGACTGCAACGCGAAGTTCGTCTACCTCGACCCGTACCGCGGCGCGCAGCTGGCGCTGGCCGAGGCCTACCGCAACGTGGCCACCGGCGGTGCGACCCCGGTCGCGGTGTCCGACTGCCTCAACTTCGGTGCGCCGACCGACCCCGGGGTGATGTGGCAGTTCGAGCAGGCCGTGCACGGTCTCGCGGACGGCTGTGTGGAGCTGGGCATCCCGGTCACCGGCGGCAACGTGAGCTTCTTCAACCAGACCGGTGACACGGCCATCCTGCCGACCCCGGTGATCGCCGTGCTCGGCGTGATCGACGACGTGACCCGCCGGATCCCCACCGGCATCGGCGCGGAGGCGGGCGAGACGCTGCTGCTGCTCGGCGAGACCCACGACGAGCTCGACGGTTCGGCCTGGGCCCGTGAACTGCACGGACATCTCGGCGGCGTGCCGCCGCGCGTGGACCTGGCCCGGGAGAAGCTGCTGGCCGAAATCCTGGTGGCAGGCTCGCGCGACGGCATGATCTCCGCCGCGCACGACCTGGCCGACGGCGGACTGGCGCAGGCCCTCACCGAGACCGTCCTGATCGGACAGTGCGGGGCCAGGGTGTTCCTCGACCGCGATCAGGATCCGTTCGTGCAGTTGTTCTCGGAGTCCGCAGGCCGGGTACTGGTCGCCGTCCCGCGTACCGAGGAACTGCGGTTCACCGAGATGTGCTCGGCCCGCGGCCTGCCGTGGCGCAAGACCGGGGTGGTCGACCCCGAGTCCGGCACGCTCGAGCTGCAGGGCCTGACCGAGTTCACCGTCGACGAGCTCCGCGCGGCCTGGGAGACCACCCTGCCGGCGCTGTTCGACTGACCTCAGCCGCGCGGCACGATCCGCGCGGATTTGGTCCGGTCCGGAGACGCGAGGGGGTGCAGCTGCCAGTCTTCGGACAGCTGCACCTCGTCGTCGGTGAGCCGGACCGTGGTGTCCTGCAGCTGAACCTTGGTCGGCATCCGGGCGAACCGGAGTTCGGCCGAGCCTTGGAAGGATGCCTGGCGGAGGTCGAGTGCGCTCCCGAACACCACATCGGTGAACGACAGTCTGCGCAGTCGGCACTGGTCCGGGCGGTACTGAAGGCGGCCACCCCGGTGATAACGCAGTCGTCGACGAGCACGGCCTGGTGGAGACAGCCGTCGTCGAGCCGGAGGTTGCCGATTCGGCGTCCGATCAGGAAGAAGGACTCCAGAAACGCATCGCTGAGGTCCAGGCGGTAGTCCGCTGCACTGGCTTCGGAACTGTCCGGGAGCAGGTCCGCGATCAGCCGTTGCTCCGGGCGAGCCCGGCCAGCGCGTGCATCGCACCGACCCGCACCTGGTCGGCCTCGTGCCCGAGCAGCTCCACCGACTTGGCGGACAGTTCGTCGGAAATCCGCTCGCGGTCAAGGTCGTGCCGTCGCTGCTCGATCTCCTGCCGGGCTTCCTCGACCCGGCGTCGCCGATCGTTGAGCCACAACGCATACAGCGCGACGACTGCGCCGCCTGCCAGCCCGCCGGTCTTGAGCGAGTCACTGTGGCTGGTTGCGGGGTCGGCCAGCAACCAGCCACCGACCCCGCACAGCAGCAGCACGGACGCGGCGAACGTCCAGAGCAGCGGGGAACGCACTCGATCAGAAGGCCAGCACGAAGAAGAACCCGATGCACCAGCTGCCGCCGGTCTGGCTCGCGATCACCGAGCCGTTGGCGTCCTTGCCCGACAGCGTGCCCTCGAGCTCGGCGGTCACCGTGGAGCTGCCCTCGTAACCGGTCACCTTCAGCTGCGGGTCGCCGTCGGTGGCTTCCTTGATGCTGTCCGAGGAGAAGGACTCGGTGCCCTGGCAGGTCATCGCGGTGGCGCCGGCGGCGTCCTTGGCGCTGATCTTCGCGAGGAAGTCGTCGATCGCGCCCTTCGCGTCGGCGGAGGAGGTGCCGCCGGAGTCGGGATCGTCACTGTCCTCGGTGGACGGGGACGATTCCTCCGGCGGTGCCTGCTGCTGCGACGACGGTGCGGGCGCCGGGGCCTGCGGCTGCGCGGTGTCGCTGCCCTTGTCGTCCTTGCTCAGGAAGAACCCCGGCGCGACGAAACCGGTGATACCCAGTGCGACCACCACGACGACCGCGACCGCGATGCTGATCCACAGTCCGGTCTTGTTGCCCTTCGGCGGCTGTGGGCCACCCTGGCCGTAGGGCTGGTTCGGGTCCCAGCCCTGCTGCCCGCCCGGGTACTGCTGCTGTCCGTACGGCTGTCCGTACTGCTGGGTGGCCGGGTACTGCTGGGTGCCGGGGTACTGCTGCGCCCCCGGGTACTGCTGGGCGTTCGGGTCCCACCCCGGCTGCGGCTGCTGCTGGGCGTTCGGGTCCCAGGCGGGCGGCTGCTGCTGGGCGTTGGGGTCCCAGGCGGGCTGCGGCTGGTTCGGGTCCCACCCCGGCTGCGGCTGTTGGGCGTTCGGATCCCAGCCGGGCGCGCCGCCCGGCTGCTGGGGCACCCCGCCGGAGCCGGGTTGCTGCCAGCCCTGTCCGTAGGGGTCCCCGCCCTGCCCTGGCTGCGGTGGGTAGGTCATTTCCGGTTCCGCCTTCCTGCTGCACCGATTCGCGCCGCGGTCTGACGCCCCGCTTGCGCCGGCGGTTCCGTCCCGCCCCAGGGCTGCATTCTGCAAGCCGGGGAGCTTCGGCACAAAAGCGGCTCCCGGTCGTCCCGCCCGGCAAGAGGCGGGCGACCGGGAGCCTTGGTCACCTCGGTGCGGCGGTCAGCCGTTCGCGAGCGCCTGTAGCCGATCGATGGCACCGTTGAAGGTGTCCTGGTCCAGCGGGCTCGAGGTGTACTGCCACACCGTGTAGACGCCCCAGTTGTACGGCAGTTCGCCCACCGACGAGGCGTAGCGCGCCACCCAGAGCGGGGCGGTGCTGGAGAAGTCCGCGCTCACGCACTGGTTCCACCAGCTCGTCGACGTGTAGATGACCGGCCAGCGGCCGGTCTTGGCGTGGTAGGTGTCGTGGAAGTCCTTGATCCACGCCGCCATCGCCGCCTTGCTGAGCCCGTAGCAGGTCGCGCCGTAGGGGTTGTACTCCATGTCCAGTGCGCCGGGCAGCGTCTTGCCGTCCTTCGACCAGCCACCGCCGTGCGCGACGAAGTAGTTCGCCTGTGCCGCGCCGCTCGCGGTGTCCGGGGTGGCGAAGTGGTACGCGCCCCGGATGAAGCCCTGGTTGTAGGAGCCGTTGTACTGCTGGGCGAAGTACGGGTTGGTGTAGCTCGTGCTCTCCGTCGCCTTGGTCCAGACGAATCGCTTGCCCTGGTTCCACCAGTTCGCCCAGTCGACGTTGCCCTGGTAGCTGGCCACGTCCATGCCGGCGACGGTGGCCAGCACCTCGTTCGGCGCGGCGGCCGCAGCCTGCGGCTGTTGTGCCGCGCTCCGCGTCTGCGGAGTGGACTGGTCACCCTCGACCCGGCGGATCTGCGAGCCCAAGGTGTGGTTGTGCGCCTGGATGTCCGCGTTGATCGCGGCGACCTCGGACGCGGCAGGTGCGGCCGAGGCCTGAGCCGAAGCGCCGAGCAGGAGCGCCACAGCCGGAATGGTCAGTACGGAGAACAGCGTGCAACGCCGTGCTCTTCGGGAAGTGGACATCGTCGAATCCCTTCACAGATACCCTCGCTGAGGGCGGCTATGTGCAGGTAGCCACCCGGGGGAGATTGTTGAGTACGCATCGACGTTTGTCACCAAGTTCCGTGAAAATGAACGGGCGTGCGGGTGAATTTCCTGGGCCGGAACTCAGCAATTCGTGACCCGGCCACAAATGTTCACCCGATTGCCAGCGCGCGCAGCGAAGCCGCCGGGCCGTTGAGCCAGTTCTGGTCACCGGGCAGCGCGCCGGAGTTCGCGAACTGCCAGATCGTCTGCTGCCGCCAGCCCGCGGGCAGCTCGCCGACCTGGTTGTTGTAGCGCGCGAGCCACAACGGGTTGGCGCCGAACGCGGCGCTGTTGCCGGTGCAGCGTTTCCACCAGCTCGTGGAGGTGTAGATGGTGGGCAGCCGTCCGGTGCGTGCGCGGTAGGTGTCGGAGAACGCCTTGATCCACGCGACCATGCCTGCCGCGTCCTTGCCGTAACACGTTTCGCCGTAAGGGTTGTACTCCGCGTCGAGTGCACCGGGCAGCGTTTTGCCGTCCTTGGACCAGCCGCCGCCGTGCGCGATGAAGTAGTTGGCTTGTGCCGCACCGTCGGACACATCCGGTCGCGCGAAGTGGTACGAACCACGTACGAGTCCGGCGCCGTAGGAACCGTCGTACTGCTGCGTGAACTGCGGACTGGTGAACCCGGTTCCCTCGGTCGCCTTGACGTAGACGAACTTCGCGCCTGCGCGCGCCGCGGCCGGCCAGTCCACCGCGCCCTGGTGCCCGCTCACGTCGTGGCCCAGCACCTGGGCTGCAGCGGTGTACTCGATGTTCGGGCTGCCCGCGACGCCCTCGTTCTTGGCGATCTGCGAACCCGCGTAGTTGTCCTCGGCGCCCGCGTAGCTGGGGGCGGCGGACGCCGCGGAAGGGATGCACAACGATACGCCGGTGACTCCGGCGAAGAGGGCCGCGCTCCAGCGCCGCAGCGGTCGACGAGACTTCACCCTGAACTCCAACCGGACGCGTGTACTCCTACCGCCGTCACCCTGCCCGCAGGTTGCGGTTCCGGCGACTCGGTGATCACTCGCGCGGGTGATTTATCCAGGTCAAAGCCCTGTGGATAGTCCTGTGGGTGACAGCTCAGCGACGTTCGTCGGCCAGTGCGCGCAGCAGGTGCTCGGCCGGGACGACGGCGGTGATCGCCTCGTGCGGGTTGATCGCCACCGGGTGCCCGGCGAGCAGGCCGACCACGTCGCGGCCCAGCACCGCGCGGGCATGCGGCCATTCACCCGGGACCAGTGCTTTGGCCGTGTAGGCGGGCACCAGCACCCGGCCGTCGGTGTTGTGGAAGCCGATGACCGTGCGCTGTACCGGGGACAGCGCGTAGACGAACAACGTGGCGTCCAGGATGGCGCGCGGCAGATCTTCGGCCGGCCGGTGTTCGGTGCGCACGAGCTGCAGCAGCCGCTCGAGATCGTTGCGCGGTTCGGGGAATCCGAGCGCCTTGGGCGAGGGACGGTAGCGGTCGTTGGGGTGGAAGTCCTCGACGACGTCGCCCGCACCGTTGACCGGGTAGGCACCGACCACCGCCCACGACGGCACCGGGCCGCGGGCGTCGAACGCCTCGTCGATGACATACAGCCAGCTGTTGGGGTTGGCCTTGGCGTTTTCCCGCATCTCGGTGGTGATCTCCGGCTTGCCCTGCGGCCCGCGGCGTGGATACGCGTTCCGCCGCGCACGCCGCCCTGCCGGGGTCCGGGAAATCCGATCAGCCTCGTCCCGCTGCGCCATTGCCGTCCCTCGGTGCCGGGTGCCTGTTTGTCCGCCGTCACTCTACTGTTGACGCATGGCCTCTTCGCGTTCGGTCGATCCCGCTGAGTTACGAGCTGCGGTGCTGGCCGTTTCGGACTGGTTGCGAGGTGGAGGCCCGGATCCGGCCCGTCGCGAGCTGGCCGCCGCGGTGCGGTTGAGCCTGCGCGCGCTCGCCGGTGACGCACCCGGCCACAGCGTCGAGGTGCGGGTGCCGCCGTTCGCCGCGGTGCAGTGCGTCGAGGGACCGCGGCACACCCGTGGCACGCCCCCGAACGTCGTCGAGACGGACCCGCGGACCTGGCTGGAACTGGCCACCGGTCTGGTGAGCTGGCCGGACGCGATCGGCGCGGCGCGGGTGACCGCGTCGGGCAGCCGGGCCGACCTCGCGCACTGGCTGCCGGTGGTGCGGTTGTAGTTTTCCGGCAGTCAATTGCCGAGAACAGTGTTCAAGCGGCTCCCCACTCCGTAGACTCGCCGACGCGGCCCCGTGCCGTGCCATACCGGTCGGCGCCCTGCGTGTACTTTGGGTGGTCGGAATTCGGTTGTGCAGACCGACGAGCGGCGTAGGAAAGGGCCCGGTCATGAACGCGGTGAACGCGTCCGGCGGCGAGCAGAGTCTCGGCCCGACCGCGCGCCGGATGATCCTCGGTTCGCAGCTGCGCAAGCTGCGTGAGGAAGCCGGCATCACCAGGCAGCAGGCCGGGTACAACATCCGGGGCTCGGAGTCGAAGATCTCGCGGCTCGAGCTCGGCCGCGTCGGTTTCAAGGAACGTGACGTCACCGACCTGCTCACGATGTACGGCGTGGCCGACGCGGACGAGCGCCAGGCGTTCCTCGATCTGGTCAAGCAGTCCAACGAGGCCGGCTGGTGGCGCAAGTTCGGGGACACCGTGCCGACCTGGTTCACCGACCTCGTCGGCCTGGAGGAAGCCGCGTCCCGGATCCAGATCTGGGAACCGCTGTTCGTGTCCGGCCTGTTGCAGATCGAGCCGTACGCCAGGGCGATCTTCAGCCACGGCCGCCCGGAAATGGCCGACGAGCGGGTGGACCAGCTGGTTGCCCTTCGGATGCGGCGGCAGAAGATGCTGGCCCGCCCGGACGCACCCCGGATCTGGGCAGTGCTCGACGAATCGGTGCTGTACCGGCAGATCGGCGGGCCGAAGGTGTTCAAGCAGCAGCTGGAATACCTGCTCGAAGTGACCACGCTGCCGCACGTTTCGGTGCAGGTCCTGCCGTACTGCCGAAGCGGCCTGTCCGCGGAACACGCGTTCGCCCTGCTGCGCTTCGCCGAAGCGGAACTCCCGAACATCGTCTACGTCGAGTACCTGACCGGTGCCCACTACATCGACAAGCGCGACGAGATCGAGAAGTACAGCCGAGCACTGGACCTGCTGGCCGTCGACGCAGAAACCCCAGAACGCAGCCGAGCCCGAATCGCCAAGCGACGCCAGGAGATCTGACCCCCGTCGCCCAGTGACCCCGCCCCCGCCGGGTTCAACCGCCCTGACCGGTTTGCCCCCGCGCCGGGCCCTTGCCTTGCGCGCCTCCGGCGGGCGTTCGACCGGCGCGGGTCTTGTACGCGGAGCGTGCTCCTGCCTTCGGTGGGGTTCACCTTGGGCCGGTTCGCTGCGCGAGGTTTCGCCTTCGGTCGGTTCGTTGCCGGTCGGCTCGCGTTGGGCCGTTCGTTCTCGGAGGGTTCACCTTGGGCCGGTTCGTTGCCGGTCGGCTCGCGTTGGGCCGTTCGTTCTCGGAGGGCTCACCTTGGGCCGGTTCGTTGCCGGCGGGGCTCGCCTTGGGTCGTTTGTTGCCGGTGGGCTCGTCTTGGGTCGGTTCGTTCCCAGTGGGGTATACCTTTCTCTCG
>NZ_BAAAZN010000010.1:116224-116930 GCF_039536925.1 Amycolatopsis ultiminotia
CGGCTCTCTCGGCTCTCTCGGCTCTCTCGGCTCTCTCGGCTCTCTCGGCTCTCTCGGCTCTCTCGGCTCTCTCGGCTCTCTCGGCTCTCTCGGCTCTCTCGGCTCTCTCGGCTCTCTCGGCTCTCTCGGCTCTCTCGCGGGTTCGCGTTGCCGGGCCGTCTTCGGCGGGTTCGCGCTGGGTGAGTACCGCCTCCGACGGTCTCCGCCTCGAGCAGGTTCGTCCTTGGTCGGTTCACCCTTGGCAGGCTGCGCCTTGGGCGAGGCTGTGTCTTGGGTGAGTTTGGTTGCTGGGTGAGGTTTCGCCCCGGGTGAGTCGGCCGTTGCGCGAGGTTTCGCCTTCGGCGGCCTTTCTGGGGTTTCCTGATCGGGTTCCCTGGGGCCCGCCGGTTCGGGTTTCCTGGGCCGTCCGATGCTCCGGGTCTTCCGACTCCCGCATCGGGTTCGGTACGTCTTCCTGTTTCGGCTTCGCCCCGTCGAACCTCGTGTGCCTCCCACCGGGAGCACTTTCGCCAAGCCGCACGCTCCACGTACAAGAGGTTCGCGCCCGGTTCGGAAACGGCTTCTGACCACTGCCAGCCCGTCGTGACCGGCCCCGACCGCCTGTCACTCCGACGATCTGTCGCCGTGACCGTGCCGCAACTGTGCCGCAGTCGCCCTGCCGGCGTTGCTGTGATGGCGTCGTCTTGGCCGCTTGGCCGCTTGGCCG
>NZ_BAAAZN010000010.1:117029-147725 GCF_039536925.1 Amycolatopsis ultiminotia
GTGTGGCCGTGTGGCCGTGTGGCCGTGTGGCCGTGTGGCCGTGTGGCCGTGTGGCCGTGTGGCCGTGTGGCCGTGTGGCCGTGTGGCCGTGTGGCCGTGTGGCCGTGTGGCCGTGTGGCCGTGTGGCCGTGTGGCCACACAGCTGCTTGGCGGGGTGGCCGTTGGCTCGGCTGTGCTGGTTTTGTTGCACTGTCTGTGCCGCGGCCGTCCGGATGTTGCTTTGTCGACCGTTGTTGTCGCACAGTCGCGGTCGCTCCTTGGCTCGTGCGATTCCGCCTGGCCACCGTGGTTTGGCGCGGCTCTGCCTCGTCGCCGTGGTCCGGCTGCCTCGTTTGGCTGTTGCGACCCAGACTGGCTGCGTTGCTTTCCTGAACGGTGTTGCCGGCCGGGCTGTCGTGCGTTCTCCGGTCCGCCGGGCGGGTCGCCACCTGGACTGTTGCGACCTCCTCGGCGGCCCGGGTTTCCGGCCAATCCCGAATGTCTGGTTATCCGGATCGCCTGACTTCTCTCACCGTCCGACTGCTGGTGGCGGGGCTCGCGCATTCTGTCGGCAGTGGCCGGATTGTTTGGGCAGCCGACTTCCCGGCATTCAAGGCAGTACTGACTGTTACCATGGGTAGTGGTCAATCACTCGATGTGACCAACCGTCGGAGCAACTTCTCTCTCCGTGATAGGCACTATAGTGCCCGTCACATAAAGTGATAGCTAGCTCGTTCGGGTAGTAGTCCAGCCACCCGACCGGGAGCTTCTACCAACTCGACCGTTACGCAGTGAGAAATTTGCAAAAACTTCTGCACGTGCATTTACCGCTGCATGCGCGCGTGCTAGCGTCCCAGTCACAGGCAGATGCACATGCATATTCCTGAGCTTCTTTTCGTCTCGGAAGGTGGGCACCATGGCTGAGCGGTTCGAGAACGGCATCCCGGCTGACCGTCTGACCGGCGTCCAGTGGCGCAAGGCGAGTTATAGCGGCGCCGTGGGAAACTGCGTCGAGGTCGCGCCGCTGGGTTCGGGCGAGATCGCGATGCGGAACTCGCGTTTCCCGGCGGGTCCGGCGCTGGTCTACACGCACGCGGAGATGGCCGCCTTCCTCGCCGGTGCCAAGGACGGCGAATTCGACGATGTCCTCGGCTGAGGTCGCCGAGGTCGGTTGCGGCATCGAGCGCGGGCTGAAGGAACTGATCGCCCGCGGATACCAGTTCGTCCACCCGACCGACGAATGCGGTGAAGTGCAAGCCGTAGTCGGAGTTCGGGTCCACGACGGCGTGGTGGATGTCGTCCGCCTCAACGCGGAAGATGACGTCGAGGCGACGCGCCTCCCGTCCGATGAGCAGAACATCTTCGCGCCCGAAACGTGGCTGTGGCGTTCGCGCGGCGCGGCGCCGACGGTGCTGGCCGAGCTGCTCGCCCTCCCCGAGAAGCCCGCGGCTGCCGTCGCGCCCGCGCAAGGCTGCTGGGTCCCCGGCCGCGGCGGCCGGTCGAAATGGCTAGCCGCACGCTGACCCGGAACAACTGACCCCTCACGAGCGGGCGGCCCGACACAAGACCAGTGTCGAGCCGCCCGCCCGTGCAACGGCCCGCCGCGAACGTCCCGGTCGTACCCGAGATACCGCACTGGCAGGGTTCGTTGTGGCGGGTTGAGGGCGTCGACCTGTCCCGCCGTGGCCCAGGGATTTTGGTGCGAGTGGCCCGTTCGCGACAGGAATGCTGTTCGCGGGTTGACTGTGGATGCTGACCTGCCCTGCGGTGGCGGCGTTTCGGTGTGAGCGGCCCGGTCGCGACGAGGAACCGTGGTGGCGGGTGGGTGTTGTAGGGGTGTCGGTCTGCCCGGCTGTCCTGCTGGGTTTTGGTGTGAGGGGCCCGTTCGCGACGGGGAGTGGTGCTGGCGGGCGGGTTGTGGGTGTCGATCTGCCCCGCTGTCCTGCGGGGATTTGGTGTGAGCGGCCCGTTCGCGCCTGGGAATCGTGGTGGCGGGCTGGGTTGTACGTGGCTGAGGGGCCGAACGGTCCCGTCGTGGAGTGGGGTTCTGCTGCGAGCGGCCCTGTTGTGTCGCGCAGCTGTGCTGGCGCGACACGGAGATCGGCACGAACGGCCCAGTCGCGACGCTGGGTTCTGGGCTCAATGGCTGCGACGCTCGGTGTGCGCGAAGACGAGGTAAGGCGGCAGCTGCCTGAACGGCTCAACCCGGGTGCCGCTGGGCCGGAGGCGCGCTCTGCGTACAAGACGTACAAAGCTATGTCGACTATGTCGGCCGGGCGCTTCGGTCCGGAGGCATCGGTTCGGGCTCACTCTGACTCGAGCTGACCCGGGTTGTTCAGGTGGTGTCAGCTTGGGCCCGTCCAAGTTGCTGTAGCCAACCCAACTGTTGCTGCGACCAACCCACCTCGGGTTGAGTCGGCCCAGCCAGCCAGCCAGCCAGCCAGCCAGCCAGCCAGCCAGCCAGCCGCAAGCCAGACAGCCGCAAGCCAGCTCAATCCACGTCAAAACCCAGCCCACGCCAACCCGGTCGAGCTCAACCCAGCCAACCCGGGCCCAAGTCAACCTGGTTGAGCTCAACCCGAGCTCAACCCGGCTGAGCTCAACCCAGCCAACCCGGGCCCAAGTCAACCTGGTTGAGCTCAACCCGAGCTCAACCCGGCTGAGCTCAACCCAGCCAACCCGGGCCCAACCCAACCTGGCTGAGCTCAACCCAACCCGAGCCCAACCGAGTCCAACCCAACCCGAGCCCAACCGGCTGAGTTCAACCCAGTCAACCCGGGCCCAAGCAAGCCTGGCCGAGCTCAACCCGAGCCGGCTCAACCCAAGTCAGCTCGCTTTCCCGGCTGCTCAGGGGATCTGGGGATCTGGGGATCTGGGGTCAGGTGGGTGCGGGGCCGGGCTGTGCGAATCCGGTCACCTCGGTTGCTCAGGGGAAGTGGTGATCCAGGACCGGGTGGGTGCGGGGTCTGGCAGGCCGGCTCCGGACACCGCGATCGCCGCGGGGGTCTTCACGGTGCAAGCCGCTGCGGCGGACCTCCAATTCGCGCCCAGTCAGGCGTCCGGCGCGGCTCAATCCCAGGCCAATCAGGGCGCCAACCCCGCCTTAGTCCGGCGCCAACCCCGCGTCAAGACAGCGCCAACCCGCGCCAACCCCGCCTTAAGCAGGCACCGACTCTGGCCCAAGTCGGCGCCAATCTCGCTCAAGCCGGCGCCAGCCCCGCCCCAAATCAACGCCAACCCGCCTCGGCCCTGGTCCCACGCCAACCCGGCCTCGGCGGCCCGGCCCCGGCCCCGGTCCCACACCAACCCGGCCTCGGCCCGGCCCGGTTCCCACGGCAACTCCATCCCGAAACCCGACACACGAATCGGTCGGCGGGGAAGACCTGATCCAAAAACAGAGCACTGCTCTCCTGCAAACCGGGTGGAGTGGGCAGAACCACGTTGTGGACCGGTTGGTTTCGGGGTCCAGCGCTTACACTTGGGGTGGCCCGCCCGCGTCTTCCTGGGAGCATCTCGGTGGTTTCTGACCCTTCCGTCAGTCCTGAGCAGCCCGAACCGGAACCCCGTGAGGAGTGTGGCGTCTTCGGCGTCTGGGCTCCTGGGGAAGAAGTCGCCAAGCTCTCCTACTACGGTCTCTACGCCCTGCAGCACCGTGGGCAGGAGGCGGCAGGCATCTCCGTCTCCGACGGCTCCCAGATCGTCGTCTTCAAGGACCTCGGGCTGGTCAGCCAGGTGTTCGACGAGCAAGTCCTGCAATCGCTGCAAGGGCACATCGCGGTCGGGCACTGCCGGTACTCCACCACCGGCTCCACGATCTGGGAGAACGCACAGCCGATCTTCCGCACCACCGCAACCGGCAGCGGGCTTTCCTTTGCGCACAACGGAAATCTCGTCAACACCGCCGAGCTGCGCGATCTCACGACCGCGGCCGGGCTCAAACCGCACGCCGGGCTCACCGGGTCCTCCAGCGACTCCGACCTGGTCTGCGGGCTGCTCGCGGCCAACGCCGCGGACAAGGGCATCGAGGCCGCCGCGATGGAGCTGTTGCCGACCCTCAAGGGCGCCTTCTGCCTCGTCTTCGCCGACGAGAGCACGCTCTACGCCGCCCGCGACCCGCACGGTGTGCACCCGCTCGTGCTGGGCAGGCTGGAGCGCGGCTGGGTCGTCGCCAGCGAAACGGCCGCGCTCGACATCTGCGGGGCGTCCTTCGTGCGCGAGGTCGAACCGGGTGAGCTGATCGCCATCGACGCCGAGGGGCTGCGTTCCTCGCGCTTCGCCAACCCCGAGCCCAAGGGCTGCGTCTTCGAGTACGTCTACCTCGCTCGCCCGGACACCACCATCGCCGGGCGCAGCGTGCACGCCACGCGCGTGGAGATCGGCCGCAGGCTGGCCGGTGAGCACCCGGCCGAGGCCGATCTCGTGATGCCCGTTCCGGAGTCCGGCACGCCGGCCGCGATCGGCTACGCACAGGGTTCCGGCATCCCGTACGGCACCGGCCTGGTCAAGAACGCCTATGTGGGCCGCACGTTCATCCAGCCGTCGCAGACCATCCGGCAGCTGGGCATCCGGCTCAAGCTGAACCCGCTGCGCGACGTGATCCGCGGCAAGCGCCTCGTCGTGGTCGACGATTCGATCGTGCGGGGCAACACCCAGCGCGCGCTGGTCCGCATGCTGCGCGAGGCGGGCGCGCTGGAGGTGCACGTCCGGATCGCCTCGCCGCCGGTGCGGTGGCCCTGCTTCTACGGCATCGACTTCGCCTCGCGCGCCGAACTGGTGGCCAACGGCGTCGACCTCGACGGCATCCGCCGGTCCATCGGCTCCGATTCGCTGGGCTACATCTCACTGGACGGCCTGGTCGCGGCGTCCGAACAGCCGCGGTCCCGGCTGTGCACCGCCTGTTTCTCCGGCGAGTACCCGATCGCGCTGCCCGACGACGCGCTCATCGGCAAGCACCTGCTGGAAAGCATGGACGCGGTCAATGGCGCGGCGACTCCGGTCAGCTCGGCCGGGTACGGTGCCGAGGACGCCGTCCGGCGTCCCTAGCCAGATGTCCAGTAGGGAGTCCGTCGCCGTGAGCGAGTCCACGAGCGCCACGTACGCAGCTGCCGGGGTCAGCATCGACGCCGGTGATCAGGCTGTCGAGCTGCTCAAGCCGCACGCCGAGCGGGCAAGCCGTCCGGAGGTGCGCGGCGGGGTCGGCGGTTTTGCCGGGCTCTTCTCGCTCAAACTGGACAAGTGGAAGGAGCCGGTGCTCGCCTCGTCCACCGACGGGGTCGGCACCAAGATCGCGGTCGCGCAAGCGCTGGACAAGCACGACACGGTCGGTATCGACCTGGTCGCGATGGTCGTGGACGACCTCGTGGTGACCGGCGCGGAGCCGCTGTTCCTGCAGGACTACATCGCGGTCGGCAAGGTGCTGCCGGAGAAGATCGCGGCGCTGGTCGGCGGCATCGCCGAGGGGTGTGTGCAGGCAGGTTGCGCGCTGCTCGGCGGCGAGACGGCCGAGCATCCGGGCATGATGGGTGAGTACGACTACGACCTGTCGGCCACCGGTGTCGGCGTGGTCGAGGCGTCCGAGCTGCTGACCCCGGAGAAGGTCCGCCCCGGCGACGTCGTGCTGGCCATGGGCTCGTCCGGACTGCACTCGAACGGCTACTCGCTGGCGAGGCACGTGCTGCTGGACATCGCGCGGATGCCGCTCGACGGGCACGTCGAGGAGTTCGGCCGCACGCTCGGCGAGGAGCTGCTGGAGCCCACGAAGATCTACGCGAAGGACTGCCTCGCGCTGATCGCGGAGACCGAGGTGCGCACCTTCGCGCACGTCACCGGCGGTGGGCTCGAAGCCAACCTCGCCCGCGTGATGCCGCGTGGACTGCTCGCCCGCCTCGAGCGCGGCTCCTGGACGCCGGCGGCGGTGTTCGCGCTGATCGGCCAGCGCGGCAAGGTCGAGCGGTCCGAGCTGGAGAAGACGTTCAACATGGGCGTCGGCATGGTCGCGATCGTGGCCGCGGAGGACGTGGACCGGGCGCTGGCCGTGCTCACCGCGCGGCACGTGCCGGCGTGGGTGCTCGGCGAGGTGCAGCCTGCCGAGGATCCGGACGGACCGCGCGCCGAACTCGCCGGCGACCACCCGCGGTTCTGAAACCGGTTGCCGCACCCTGCGACACTGGACGACGTGGCTGAGGACGTGCCAGTCGGCTCCCGGTTCGTGATCCCGGGCGTCGAGCTGAGGGAGCGGTTCTCCCGGTCGTCCGGACCGGGCGGACAGGGCGTGAACACCACGGATTCGCGGGTCGAGCTGTCCTACGACATCGCCGCGTCCGAGGTGATCCCGCCCGCGCTCAAGGACCGGATCTGCGCGCGCCTCGGAAACCGACTGGTCGACGGGGTGCTCACCATCGCCGCCAGCGAACACCGCTCGCAGCTGATGAACCGCGACGCCGCCCGCGAACGCCTCGTCGATCAGCTGCTGAAGGCCGCCGCCGCACCCCCTCCGAAACGGCGTCCCACCAAACCCTCCCGTGGTTCGAAGGAACGCAGGCTGGCGGCGAAGAAGCGCCGCGGCGAAGTGAAACGCGGCCGCGGCGGGCGCTTCGACGACTAGGCGCCCCTCCGGCAGGTTGCCAGAGCACGATGGCGGCGATGGTGAGTACGGGCTGCGAATGCGCCTTGTCTGCGATCGCCGTCTCCGGTCTGGCGCAAGGGGTTTCACCGGCGTTCCGGGTGGCTGAGCCTGGCGTAGCGGTGGCTGGGCGCCGAGCGGGTGGTGTGCAGCTGGACCGGGGCCTCGCAGACGGTTCGCCGCACCTGTTGCGGGATCGGCGGTACCGGCAGGTCGAAGCGTTGCCAGCCGGGGCGGGTCAGTGCTGCGCCGAGTACCGCGCCGAGGGTGTTGAGCAGGACGTCGTCGGTCGAGGTGACGCGGCCGTTGTGCAGTACCAGCTGGATCGCCTCCACCAGCACCGAACCGGCGAGTGCGAGCAGCGCGATCCGGCCGACCGAGCGCAGCCGCCGCGCCCGCAGTGGCAGCAGCGCACCCAGCGGGCACAGCAGGAGCAGGTTGCCGATCACTTGCCAGGGAGAACCGTCGCCGGAGAGCGCGGTGCCGAGGTCGGCGCCGGGAACCAGGTCGAGTGTGCTGCCGCCGGCCGTGCCGACCGGCATCGTCACCAGCAGCAGCACCAGCCCGCCGACCGTCGTGATCAGCACGTCGACGCCTGCGGTCGCGGAAGCGTGGGCAAGGCTGGCGCCACTTCTTCGGCGCCGCCGGAGTGCGAGCAGTGGCCAGCAGAGCAACGCGTAAGGCAGCGCGATCGCGGTGGCCGGAATGATCCCCCAGAAGGCGCGCAGCAGGGCTCCCATGCGCTTCCCTTCTCGAACCCCTCACCGAAACTGCTTCTTCCCCGCCCCCAAGATCACCATCGCAGCACAAGATCCCCCCGGCATGTCCAGACCCCGCACTATGCGGTGAACTTTTCCGGTGGCGCGAAACGGAGTTCCGTGCTTGCGCAGTCCATAGTGGAGCGGAAAACCCTTGCTCCACAGGGGAGAATGCGGGTTTGTCAGCCGGCCAGCGCGCGTGCTTGATCGATGATCCGGGTCAGGTGCAGACCCCGGTGCACATCACACGGGTGCGTGGTGATTCCACTCGAGACCATCGCCGCGAAATCATCCAGCAGTGCGGTGTATGAGTCGCCGGCAGTACCCGCGCGGCCCAACGTCCGGTAGCCGTGGTCGCCGTACACCGCGACCTCCACGACTGTCGGCTGCACCGGCAACCGCAGCGTGAGCGTCGCGGTGCTGCTCGCGCCGCCCTTGTGGGCGAGCAGCACCTGCCAGAGGTCGTCTTCAGCACGGTGCGCCGCAAGGACTTCGGTGATCGGGCCGAGTGCGGCGTCGAGCAGGTCGAACGCATGCGGTCCGACGTCCGCGAGCGCGCCACCCTCGGCGGACAGCCGCCAGGCCGACGTCGCGTACCGGCCGCTGAGCAGCGCGCCGGACAGCCACCGCGCGCCGCCACCACGCCAGCCGCCTGCCTGCGTGACGCCGTCCAGCCAGTCGCGGGTCTGCTGGGCGAACCGCAGGGTGAGCATCACGAGCGAGGCGACCCCGGCGGCGGTCACCGCGTCGGCCAGCCGCTGTGCGCCGGCCAGGTCGGCGGCGATCGGCTTCTCCAGGATCAGGTGCTTGCCCGCCTCCGCGGCGCGGGTCGCGATCTCCGCCTGCACGGCGGGCGGTACCGCGAAGGCGAGCGCGTCGACCTGCTCGAACAGCTCGTCGAGGTCGGTGGCGGGGACGGCGTCGTAGGCCTGAGCGAGTGCCGTGGCGGCTTCGTGGCGGCGGCTCCACACCGCACTGAGCACGGTGCCGGGGTGCTCTGCCAGCCCGGGAGCATGCACCGTGGTCGCCCACGGTCCGGTTCCGACGAGGCCGACGCGCAGCTGTCCGAGTCCCACCTCCGGAAGTGTAGGTGTGGCCGCCGTCGCTTCCGATGGGTACCTGCGGTGGGTTAACGTCAACAGGTTCTACGCCACGAACGGGGGAAGCCGGTGCGAATCCGGCGCTGGCCCGCAACCGTGAGCGGCCCTTCCGGGCCGTGAGCCGGATCGCCCGTCGTGGTCCGATCGATGCGAGGTTCATCAGACATGCGGTTCCTGCACGTGCGCCACTGGGGGCGAGTCCTCGCCGGGTGCGCACTTCTGATCGGCACCGGGCTGAGCGGGGCAGGCACGGCTTCGGCCACCGTGCCCGGTAAGGGCAGCCAGGGGTACTGCCCGGACGGCAACGGGGTCACCGTGGTCGTCGACTTCCAGGGCCTCGGCGGCGATCCGCTCATCCGCTGCGCGCCGGGGCCGCAGGAAAACGGGGTCACCGCCCTGCAGAACGCCGGGCTCGAGCTGGCCGGTACCGGCAAGTACGGCCTGTCGCTGATCTGCCGGATCGAGCGCAAACCGGCCGACCAGTCCTGCACCGACATGCCGCCGGAAAACGCCACCTGGAGCTTCTGGACCGCCACGAACGGCGGGAAGTGGGCCGCCAGCCAGGTCGGTGTGCAGAGCTGGCAGCCGCCTGCGGGCAGTTTCGAGGGTTGGTCCTTCGCGATCGACAAGTCCTACACCGACTACCCGCCACCGCGCACGGCTCCGGTGCGCAAGGCGAACGCGCCCGCGCCCGCGCCCGCCGCGGCACAAACGGCTACTTCGGACAGCGGGTTTCCGTGGGGGCTGGTGATCGGCATCGTGGTGGTCGTGCTGATCGCTGCGGCCGGGGTGGTCACCGCGGTCCGGCGCCGGCGTGGCACGGCCTAGTCCCCGTGCGCTGCATCCCGGCGCGTGGTGGGTGTGGGCGCTCGCGCTCGCAGTCGTCGCGAGCCGGACCACCAACCCGCTCCTGCTGCTACTGGTGATCGCGGTGGCCGGGCTCGTGGTGGTGGCCCGCCGCGGCGACGCGCCGTGGGCGCTGGCCTTCCGGATGTATGCACTCGTCGCCGCGGTGATCCTGGTGTCCCGGGTGCTGTTCCGGATCCTGATCGGCGGCGAGGACGGTGGGCACGTGCTGTTCACCCTGCCCACCATTCCGCTGCCCGCCGCGGCCGCCGGGATCGAACTGCTCGGTCCCACCTCCGCCGAGGAACTGCTCGGCGGCTGCTACGACGGCCTGCGGCTGGCCACGATCGTGCTCTGCGTCGGTGCCGCGAACGCGCTGGCGAACCCGAAACGCTTGCTGAAGGCGGTGCCGGGCGCGTTGTACGAGGTGGGCACTGCGGTCACCGTCGCGCTGTCGGTCGCACCGCAGCTGGTGGAGAGCGTGCAGCGGGTGCGGCGGGCTCGACGGCTGCGTGCCGGACGGACTCGCGGCCTGCGGTTCGTGAAGGGGATCTTCGTGCCGGTGCTTGCCGACGCCATGGACCGGTCGCTGCAGCTGGCGGCGGCGATGGATTCGCGAGGCTACGGCCGCCGCGGTTACCTCGGACGGCGGGTCCGGGTGCTGATCGCGGTCTGCGTGCTCGCCGGGCTGGTCGGGGTTTCGGTGGGGGTGTACGGCGTGCTGGACGGTTCGGCGTCCTGGCTCGGGGTGCCGATGCTGCTGGCCGGGCTGGTCGTGGCAGGCGCCGGATTCGTGCTCGGCGGCAGGCAGGTGCGCCGGACGACCTACCGGCCCGATCCGTGGCGGCTGCCGGAAACGCTGGTCGCATTGTGCGGGGTGGCCGGGTGCGTGCTCGTGCTGGTGGCCGATCCGGTCACGCTGGCGACCCCGGCGTCCCCGCCGACCTGGCCCGAGCTGCCGGTACTGCCGGCGGTGGCGGTGTTGCTCTGCGTGCTGCCTGCCTGGCTCGCGCCGCGTCCGGCGCTCGTCTCGGAGGTCGCCCGATGATCGAGTTCTCGCACGTTGGCGTCACTTACGAAGGGGCGCACCGGCCGGTGCTCACCGATGTCGGCTTCGAGGTCGAGGAGGGCGAGCTGTGCCTGGTCGCCGGGCGCACCGGGGTCGGCAAGTCGACTCTGCTCGGCGCGATGAACGGGCTCGTCCCGCACTTCACCGGCGGACGGCTCACCGGCCGGGTGCGGGTGGCCGGGCTCGACACCGCGGAGCATCCGCCGCGCGAGCTGGCCGAGGTCGTCGGCGTGGTCGGACAGGACCCGCCGGCCGGGTTCGTCACCGACACCGTGGAGGAGGAACTGGCCTACGCGATGGAGCAGCTGGCCGTGCCGCCGGACGTGATGCGCAGGCGGGTCGAGGAAACCCTCGACCTGCTCGGCATCGCCGAGCTGCGCGACCGTCCATTGCGGACGTTGTCCGGCGGGCAGCAGCAGCGGGTGGCGATCGGCTCGGTGCTCACCGCGCATCCGAGCGTGCTGGTGCTCGACGAACCGACGTCGGCGCTCGACCCCACCGCGGCCGAGGAAGTACTGGCCGCGATCACCCGGCTGGTGCACGACCTGGGGACCACCGTGGTCGTCGCCGAGCACCGGATGGAGCGCGTGGCCCAGTACGCCGACCGGCTGCTGTACCTGCCCGGCGACGGCACGGTGGTGTCCGGTCCGCCGGCGGAGGTGTTCACCGGCACCGACGTGGCGCCGCCGATCGTGGAACTGGGCCGGCTCGCGGGCTGGTCGCCGTTGCCGCTGTCGGTCCGCGACGCCCGCCGGGTCGCCCGTCCGCTGCGGGAGCGGCTCGCCGGACGGCAACCCGACCGTTCGCCACGATTGGTCGGGGAACAGGTCCTCGCGGCCAGCGGGGTGCGGGTGGGCTACCGCGGCGTGCCCGCGGTGCGCGGCGTCGACCTGCGGCTGCTCCGGGGTGCGGTGGTCGCGCTGATGGGTCGCAACGGTTCGGGTAAATCGTCGCTGCTGTGGGCCTTGCAGGGCAGCGGACCACGGTCGGCGGGTACCGTCGACGTGCTCGGCTCGGATCCGAAGTCGCTCCGGCCGCGGGCCGCGCGGACCCGCGTCGGGCTCGTCCCGCAGAGCCCGGCCGACCTGCTGTACCTCGACTCGGTTGCCGCCGAATGCCGGCAGGCCGACCTGGAGTCCGACGCGGCCGATGGCGTCGCACGGAAGCTGCTCGACCGGCTCGTGCCGGGGGTGGACGACGAGGCGAACCCGCGTGACCTGTCCGAGGGGCAGCGGCTCGCGCTGGTGCTGGCGGTGCAGCTGGCCGCGGCGCCGCCCGTGCTGCTGCTCGACGAGCCGACCCGCGGTCTGGACTACCCGGCGAAACGGCAGTTCGCCGCCGAGCTGTCGGCGCTCGCCGGCGAGGGGCACGCGATCCTGCTGGCGACGCACGACGTCGAGTTCGTCGCCTCCGTGGCGGACCGGGTCGTGGTGCTCGCCGAGGGGGAGGTGGTGGCCGACGGCCCGACCGCCGACGTGGTGGTCGCCTCACCCGCGTTCGCCCCGCAGGTGGCGAAGATACTGGCGCCCGAGCCGTGGCTCACCGTGGACGAGGTCGCGAAGGAACTGTCGTGACCGACTTCCTCCGCCCCGCCGTCCGCCTCCGCCGTCGCAGTGCACTGGTGCTCACCGTCGCGGTGGTCGCCGGGCTCGCGATGTTCTGCTGGCCCCTGCTTTCCCACGGCGGAGTGGGTACGTCGGCACACGCCACCGACGCACCGTTCGTCTTCCTGCTCACGCTGCCGGTGCTGATCCTGATCATGCTCGCGGAGCTGTCCAGCGGTGGCCTCGACGCGAAGGCACTCGCGCTGCTCGGCGTGCTGTCCGCGGTGGGTGCCGCACTGCGCCCGCTCGGTGCCGGTACCGGCGGGATCGAGCTGGTGTTTTTCCTGCTCGTACTGGCCGGGCGGGTCTTCGGCGCCGGCTTCGGTTTCGTGCTCGGTTCGATGTCGCTGTTCGCCTCCGCACTGCTCACCGGGGGCGTCGGGCCGTGGCTGCCGTTCCAGATGCTGGCCTCGTCGCTGGTCGGGCTCGGCGCGGGGCTGCTGCCGGGCCGGGTGCGCGGCCGGTGGGAGATCGCGCTGCTGGCCGCGTACGGCGTGCTGGCCGCGTACTTCTACGGGCTGGCGATGAGCCTGTTCACCTGGCCGTTCCTGGCCGGTTCGACGGCGCTGGATTTCGTGGCCGGTGCCCCGCTCGGCGAGAACCTGCACCGGTTCCTGGTGTTCACCGTGCTCACGTCCACCCTCGGCTGGGACACCGGACGTGCGTTGACGAACCTGGTCGCGATCCTCGTGCTGGGACCGGCGGTGCTGACCGTGCTGCGCCGGGCGTCCCGGCGAGCCGCGTTCGGTCAGCCGTAGGAGTAGAAGCCGCGGCCGGTCTTCTTGCCGAGCAGGCCCGCGTCGACCATGCGCAGCAGCAGTGGCGGCGAGGAGTACAGCGGCTCCTTGAACTCCGCGTACATCGAGTCCGCGATGGCCTTGATGGTGTCGAGGCCGATCAGGTCGGACAGCCGCAGCGGGCCCATCGGGTGCGCAGTGCCCAGCTCCATGCCCCGGTCGATGTCCTCGGCGGAGGCGAAGCCGGATTCGATCATCCGGACCGCCGAGAGCAGATACGGCACCAGCAGCGAGTTCACGATGAAGCCCGCCCGGTCCTGTGAGCGGATCACCGTCTTGCCGAGCGCGTTGGTGGCGTGTTCCTCGGCGCGGCGTGCGGTGTCCTCGCTGGTGAGCAGCGACGGAACCAGCTCGACCAGTGGCAGCACCGGTACCGGGTTGAAGAAGTGGATGCCGACCACCTGCTGCGGACGACGGGTGGCCATGCCCAGCTTCATGATCGGGATGGACGAGGTGTTGGACGCGAACAGCGCGTCCTCGCTCTCGACGACCTTGTCCAGCTCCCGGAAGATGTCGACCTTGGCCTGCTCCTGTTCGACCACGGCCTCGATGACGAGGTCCCGGTCGGCGAATTCGGCCAGTTCGGTGGTGAAGCGCAGCCTGCCGAGCGCGGCTTCGGCGTCCTCGGTGGACAGCTTGCCGTTGCGGACCCCGCGCTGCAGGGACTTCTCGATCCGGGCCTGGCCTGCCTCGAGCGCGGGCTGGTTCACCTCGGTGACCACGACGTCCACACCTGCCCTGGCGTGCACCTCGGCGATGCCGGAACCCATCAGCCCGGCTCCGACCACACCCACCCGCGCTACCTCAGCCATCGGCTCACTCCTTCGTCAGTCGTGGCAACCGGAGAAAATGGGCAGCACACGAGACGCGAGGGTGTCCTCGGGCCGTGGCCCGAACCCACCCTCGCGCATCGTGCGTGCGTCAACGACGGTATTCGTCGTACCCGTCGTCGTACGGGTCCTCGTACCGGTTGTCGTCCTCGTGGTTGTCCGAGGAACTACTCGACAGCTCGCGCTGCAAAGCATCGAAATCGGTGTCGTGGGAGCTGTACTTGAGCTCGCGCGCCACCTTCGTCTGCTTGGCCTTAGCCCGGCCGCGCCCCATGGCTCGACCCCCTCGCACAGGGGCGGGGCGGCCGGGGGAATCGGCGGCCCCGCATCGTCTCGACAGTTCTTTCCTGCTCACACCGTACCGTGTCCCGGGGGTTCGATGCGACGTGGCACGGTGTGCCCGTCGCGACAGTGTTCGCCGAACACCGGTTACCGGCCGGTCGGTGCCGATCGGTGCTGGTCGGCGTGCCACGATGCTCGGGTGCTCCGACCCTTCGTGGCCTATTTGAGGGTGTACGAACCCCTCGTCGCCCTGGCCGACCCGCCAGGAGAACGGCTGGCCGAGGCCGTTTCCGCGGCAACCGCGCGGCGAGCCGCGATCGGCGGGCGCGAGCAGTGCATGTGGCTCAAGTCACAGGCGGCAAATCCGGCCCGGTTGCTGCCCGCGGAGCTCGCCGACGGCAGGGCCGCACCGAGCCTGTCCACCGACGTGCTGGTGCTCGACCCGGCCGAGGTGCCTGCCGGGCACCCGGTGGACGGGCCGTTCGTCTGCCCGCTGGAGCTGCGCGCCCGCTCGGCCGCAGCGCTCGCCACCTTCCTCGCCGACGCGCCGCCTGCGGTCAAGGACGTGGTGCTCGAAGCAGGCGGGGTCACCGCCGATCGCGTGCGGGCGAGGACGAAGGCCGCGATGAGCGACCTCACCACCGCTGCCGCGCACACCCTCACCACCACCTGGACCGTGCCGCTGCCCTGGTTCACCCTGATCGACCCGAACGAACGGAAGCTCGTGCTCGGCTCCGGTCCGGACGATCCGGTGCGCGAGGCGTCGTGGCGCACCCCGATGGCCGAGGCGGTGCGCCGGGCGGCCGAGGCGAGCGAGCTGGTCGAGGCCGCGTTCGGCGAGTCGGGCCCGGGTCAGGTGCTCGCGCAGACCCGGGAGTGGCTGGACAACTTCGATCCCGGGTCGATCGTCGAACTGGACTACGGCGGCCTCGTGCAGCTGTTCGCCGACCCGATCCTGGACGCGGACACCACCGCGGAGGAGGTCCACGACATCCTCGACGCGCTGCGCAGCGGCAACGTCGAAGAGCTGGCCGAACTGTTCTCCGAACTGCGTGAGTTCTGGGGCGACGTGGCGGCTAGGGAGCACGCCAACTGACGCGCAGGTGACCGACCTCCTGCCCGCCGCCCAGCACCGGCGGGCGGGCGAGGTCGCCGAGTTCGGACACGTCGGCGCCGAGGTGTTCCAGCACGGCGAGTGCGAGCGGGGCGCACCCGCGTTTGGCGCCGTCGGCCATCTTGAGCGCGACCGCGGTGCCGTCGGCCAGCGCCATCGCCAGCACCCCCTCGGCGCCGACCTTCGACAGCAGACCGGGCACCCCCTCCATGAGCAGGGTGTCCTCGCGGTCGGTGCCCGCGACGAGCCACGGATGTGCCCGCATCGCGTCGGCCACCCGTCGCTGTGCGGAACCCGGTCCGGCTTGGACGAGCCTGCCGAACGAACGGGCAAGGCCGGTCAGCGAGAACGCGAACAGCGGTGCGCCGCAGCCGTCGACGCCGGTGGCCGCGATCGGTTCCCCGGTCAGCTCCTCGACCGTTTCCGCGATCAGCTGCTGCAGCGGGTGCGCCGGGTCCTCGTACCCGTCGGTCGGCCAGCCGGCCGCGACGCAGGTGGCGAGCATGCCGGCGTGTTTGCCGGAGCAGTTCATGGTGACCCGCAGCGGTTCGACGGCCGCGCGCATGCTCGGCTCGTGCAGCGGGAAGGCGGGTGGGCAGGCCAGCGCGGACGGGCCGAGGTGCGCGGCCGCCAGCATTGCCGCCACGCGTTCGACGTGGCCGGACTCGCCCGAGTGCGAACCGCAGGTCAGCGCCAGGTCCGCGGCTTCGCTGGCGAGCCCGGCGCGAAGCATCCCGACGGCTTGCAGTGGCTTGTTCGCCGACCGGGGGAACATCGGCTCGGTAACGTCGCCGGCGGAGAGCCGGACGCTGCCGTCCGGCGCGGTGACCACGACCGCGCCCCGGTGCACGCTCTCCACGAAGCCGGAGCGGACGACCTCGACCAGGACCGGCGCACCGGTCATTCGCCGGCGCGTCCCAGTTCCGAGTCCAGCAGCTGGTCCACGGTGGCCGCGCCGCTGTGGTAGCGCGCGGCGACCTCCGCGTTGAGCGTGTCCATCACGCCCTGGACCCGGCGCCGGGCGTCGGACACCGACGCCTCCTCGGCTGCGTAGGTCTCCAGCGCCGTGGACAGCTTCTCGTCCGAAAGCGCGCCGACGTCGGTGAGGTCGGTGTTGCCGATCAGCGCCTCCGCGTGCCTGCGGTGTTCACCCGCACGGGACGGTTCGAGCTGCTGGTGCCTGCCGGAACCGGCGGCCGGGCCGAGTGCGTTGTCGGCGAGGATCGAGGCGAGCCGGTCGACGATGCTGCTCTCGCCGCCGGACGTGCGCCGCTCCTGCTCGGCGCGCACGATGTCGATCCGCGCGTGCAGGAGCCGGCGCAGGTAGGACAGGTCGGTTTCCTCCTGCGCGGCCTCGTCCCGCCGTTCGCGCAGCACCGGCAGGGACAGGTCGCCGAGGCCGGTGAGGTATCCCGGGCCGAGGACGCGGTCGATCCGCCGCCGCCCGCCGGGACGAACTTCGATCACGGGCACATCCTGCTCCACATTTCCCGGTGACGCTACCGTCGAGTCACCCGCGGAGCCGCTGGGCGGCTTCCCGGCCGGGTGCGGCGTGCTCGCCGGGCACCGAATCCGGGTCGACGACGGCCTGCACGACCCGCTCCTGCTCGTCCCCGCCGCCGGCGAGCAACTCGGCGGCAGCCGGCACGGAGCGTTTGACCAGCGCGAGTGCGATCGGTCCCAGCTCGTGGTGCTGCACCACGCTGCCGACCCGCCCGACCACGCGCTCACCGAGCTTGACCGGGTCGCCGGTCTCCGGGGTGATCTCCGGCGAACCGTCGAGGTGCAGCAGTGCGAGGTACCGCGGCGGGCGGCCGACGTTGTGCACCTTCGCCACCGTTTCCTGCCCGCGGTAACAGCCCTTGGCGACGTGCGCGGCGGCGCCGATCCAGCCGACCTCGTGCGGGATGGTGCGCTCGTCGGTGTCCACGCCGAGGCGTGGATGCCGGGACTCCACGCGCAACGCGTCGAACGTCCACATCCCGGCCGGGCGCGCGCCCGCGTCGGTGAGCCGCTGCCACCACTGGGTGAGCTGCGCACGCGGTACGGCCAGATCCACCGCGTCGCGCGTCGGCCACGGCATCCGGCGGGCGAAGCCGCCGTCGGGCAGCGCTGTCACGGAGTACGGTGCCTGGTCCAGCTCGACGTCGAGGACCTTGCCGGTGTCCGGGCCGAGCACGGTCAGCAGCGCCAGTTCCCCGGTGGCGTCCCGGATGTCCACCTTGGCCCAGAACTTCATTGCTTCCAGGTATTCGAGCAGGGTTTGCTTGCCACCCTTCGGCAACGCGCTCGTGGCGACCGCACCGGGGTCGCTGTCGAGGAAGACCGTGCCGTCGGTGTGCGCGAGCACGAAGTGCGCGTCGATGTGGCCCTGGCTGTCGAGGACGAGTGCTTCCGTGCCGGTGTTCTCGGCCAGTTCGGTCACGTGCTGCGAGATCACCAGGTGCAGCCAGGAAAGCCGCTCTTGTCCACTGACCGCAAGGACTTCGCGGTGCGAGCGGTCGATCACGACCACGCCACGGGAGGCGGTGCGCTGCTCGGCGAACGGATCTCCCCAGTGCCAAGGCACCCCGGCCTCCGGATGTCCTTCGGGCGGGGCGACCACGCGGGGAGCTTCGAGCAACGGCGAGCGATACGGCATGTCCTCAGCCTATCTCCGCCGTCACGCACCGCGGCTTCCTCGGCGTCGAGCGTTTCACCGGGTGAGTACCGTGAGGTCCATGCGCGTCCTCGCTTTCCTCGACGGATCACTGGCCGACCCCGGTGCCGCCCACCTGCGGGTGGACGACCTCGGGCTGCTGCGCGGAGACGGGGTGTTCGAGACGATTCTCGTGGCGGACAAGAAACCACGGGAACTGCGTCCGCACCTCGACCGGCTCGCCCGCTCCGCGGCGATGCTGGACCTTCCGGAACCGGACCTCGCCGGCTTCGAACGTGCCGCGCTCGCCGTGATCGAAGCCTGGCAGGGCGGCCGGGAAATCGCGTTGAAACTCGTGTACACCCGCGGCGTCGACGGTGACCCGGACGGTGTGCCGACCGCGTTCGCGCTGGGCGTAGAGGTCGAGGAAAAGGTGCGGCGGGCCCGTGCGGACGGTGTGTCCGTGGTGACGTTGGAGCGTGGCCTCGGACCGGACGTCGCCGAGCGCGCGCCGTGGCTGCTGCTGGGCGCGAAGTCGATTTCGTACGCGGTCAACATGGCCGCGCTGCGGGAGGCGGCGCGCCGCGGTGCGCAGGACGTGATTTTCACTGCCACCGACGGATCGGTGCTGGAAGGCCCGACCTCCACCGTGGTGCTGGCCAAGGACCGGACGCTCTACACACCACCGTCGACCATCGGCATCCTGCCCGGCACCACGCAGTACGCACTGTTCCGCGGCGCGGAAAAGGCAGGCTGGAACGTGAAGGTGGAACCACTCGTCCCGGCCGATCTCGCCGGGGGCGACGGGGTTTTCCTCGCTTCCTCGGTCCGCCTGGTCACCCGCGTGCACACCCTCGACGGCGTGCTGCTGCCCGATTCGACGGCGGTGCACCAGGAACTGCTCGCGGCCTACGAATCCGAGTACTGAACCGCGCCGCTGCGGGATACCCGTGCTTCCGGTGCCGGTCACCCGTTACCGGCGCGGGAGGACAGCCGGAACCGGATCGAGGTTCCGGGGCGGGCCTGCGCGAGTGCGCTGAGTGAGGTCCGTCTCACCGTCGCCGCGACCGGATAGCCGCCGGTGGTGGGGTGATCGGCGAGGAACAGGATCGGCCTGCCGTCCGGCGGCACCTGGATCGCCCCGGTCAGGACGGCTTCGCTGGGCAGTTCGGCGGTCCGGGCCCGGCGCAGCGGCGGTCCGTCGAGCCGGAGCCCGACGCGGTTGGACTCGGCGGTGATCGTCCACCACACACTGAGCCCGGCCGCGGCGTCGGTGAACCAGTCGTCCCGCGGGCCCAGCAGCACCGGCACGACGAGTTCGGCCGGCGCCGGGGACGGGGGCAGCACGTCGGCGCCGGCAGGCACGCCGGTCGGCGGACCGAGCGGGACGCTCATCCCCGGTTCGAGCGGTTCCGGCCCCAGTCCGGAGAGCACGTCCCGGGAACGGCTGCCCAGCACCGGTTCCACCGCGAGGCCGCCGGAAACCGCGAGATAGCAGCGCAGTCCGGTCGCCGGGGTACCGATCGCGAGCCGCTGTCCCGCACGCACCGGCACCGGAGCGTGCGAGCCGACTGCGCGGCCGTCCACGGTGACCGGGACCGGCGGGCCGGTCACTGCGGCCGTGCACGACTCCGTCGCCCGCACCGCCAGGCCACCCAGCACCGTCTCGATCCCGGCGGCGTCCTCCGCGTTGCCGACGAGCCGGTTCGCCAGCCGCAACGCTGCGGTGTCGAGTGCACCCGACGGTGGCACCCCGAGGTGCGCGTAACCGGGACGGCCGAGGTCCTGCACGAGCGTGAGCGCCCCGGTCTCGACGATCTCCAGCGCCCGCATCACACGCTCCGGAACCGCACTCGAACGCCGGGCTCGAACAGCGCGGGACGTTCGGCGCCGGCGTCGAACAGCGTCGCGTCGGTGTGCCCGAGCAACCGCCAGCCGCCAGGGGACGGCCGTGGGTAGACACCGGCGTACTCGCCCGCGATGGCCACCGAACCGGCAGGCACCCGGGTGCGCGGGGAGTCCAGCCGCGGCTGCTGCAGCTGGGCGGGAAGCCCGGTCAGGTAACCGAAACCGGGCGCGAAGCCGGTGAACGCGACGGTGTAGGCGGCGCCGGTGTGGAGCTCGACGACCTCGTCCTCGGCAAGCCCCGCGGCACTGGCCACGAGGGCCAGGTCCGCACCGTCGTAGTGCACGTCGAGGGTGACTTCCCGCGGGATTTCCGGCGGTGGCCGGGAAAGCTCGGCCTCGGCCAGCACCGTGCGCGCGGTTTCGAGGGCGCGCGAACCGGGTTCCTCGACCACCAGCAGGGTGCGCGCGCCGGGCACGAGTTCCACGACACCCTCGACCGCCGCGTCCGCGAGCGCAGCCCGCGCAGCACTCATCTGCTCGAGTGAGGCGCAGTCGAGCAGGGCGGCCTGCTCGCCGTACGGCCGCCAGCGCACGGGTGCGTTCCTGGCCTCAGCCCACCACGCGGCGCAACAGCGCGGAGGCGTGCGGCTGCATTTCCTGGCCCGCCATCGCGCGCTCCTCGACGTAGCCGAGGTCGCCGTTGATCAGCCCGTAAAGCCGCTGGGCTCCGGTGACGTCCTTGGCTGTCGAGGTGCGGATGACCGCGTCGGTACCGAGTTCCCAGGACGTCTGGTTGCGCGGTTTGCCGTAGAACAGCTCGAGGATCCCGGAGCTGTGCGTGAGCAGCAGCTCCAGCGTGTCGTCCTCCTGCGGCCGCCAGAACCCCGTTTCGCGGGCGGCCGGGCGCAGCACGCTGCCGTCTTCGTTCAGCAGCCACGAGCGCGCCTCGTGGAACAGGAACGGGCGGCCGTCGTGGGCCACGGTGAGCTGCTGTGCGAACTTGATCGGCCCGTCGATGGTCGGGTAGTCGATTTCGCCCTCACCGCGCCACACCCCGACGAGCGGCAGCAGTGCGAGGCAGGCGTCGTTGAGGTTCTGGCCTTCCCGCAGGTTGGCAGTGTCGTTCGGGATCGGGAGGTCGTCCCACAACGGCAGGTTGCGCTCGCGCGTGCTCGCCGCGCGTTCCTCGGCCGCTGCGATGGCCTCGTCGCCACTGGTGGTCATCGCTGCTCAGCGCTGGTCGGCGTACAGCCGGTAGACGACGTAGACCGCGAACCACACGATGGCGACGGCCGCCAGGATCAGCAGGATCGTAAACAGGGTCTCCACAGCCAGCAGGATAGTCCGCCACCCTGCGTCCGGCCCTGCGCAGGGTCGCCGCGGTGAGCACAGTCACCACGGACCGCCCCGGTGACGTGGCGAAGGGCCCCTTCCGGTGGCAGACAACCACCCGAAGAGGCCCTTCCCGAAGTGCGTCAGGCGACCGAAATCGCCAGCTGGTGCAGGCCGGGGCCGTCCGCGGTGACGGAGGCCTCGCCGTTGCCGGTGCGGTGCAACGCGCGCACCGTCCACGAGCCGGCTGCCGCGTAGAAGCGGAAGTCGCCATCGTCCGAGGAGACCACTTCGCCGGCGAAGTCGCCGCCGCCGTCGAGCAGGCGGACGAACGCGCCACCCACCGGCCCGCCGGTGCCGGTCACCTTGCCGGCCAGCACGACCTGACCGTTGGTGTCGAAGTCCGCCGGGGTCGCCTCCTGCACCGGGGCGCCACAGCCGTCGTCCGCCGCCATCACTTCGCTCCCAGCTCGACCGGAACGCCGACCAGCGAGCCGTACTCGGTCCACGAACCGTCGTAGTTCTTCACGTCGGAGTAGCCGAGCAGCTCGTGCAGCGCGAACCACGCGATCGACGAGCGCTCCCCGATCCGGCAGTACGCGATGGTGGCCTTCGACTCGTCGATGCCCGCCTCGGCGTAGAGCTCCTTGATCTCGTCCTCGGACTTGAAGGTGCCGTCCTCGTTGGCCACCTTGGCCCACGGCACGTTCAGCGCGCCCGGGATGTGGCCGGGCACCTGCGCGACCTCCTGCGGCAGGTGCGCCGGGGCGAGCAGCTTGCCCGCGAACTCGTCCGGCGAGCGCACGTCCACGTAGTTCTTCGCACCGATGGCCTGTACGACCTCGTCGCGGAAGGCGCGGATCGAGGTGTCCGGGTCCTTCGCCTGGTACGTGGTGGCGTCGCGCTTGACCTCGTCCGCGTTGAGCTCGCGGCCGTCGAGCTCCCACTTCTTGCGGCCGCCGTCGAGCAGCTGCACGTTCTGGTGGCCGTAGAGCTTGAAGTACCAGTACGCGTAGGCGGCGAACCAGTTGTTGTTGCCGCCGTAGAGGATCACCCGGTCGTCGTTCGAGATGCCCTTCTCCGACAGCAGCTTCTCGAAGCCCTCCTTGCTGACGAAGTCGCGGCGCACCTTGTCCTGCAGGTCGTTGCGCCAGTCGAGCTTCACCGCACCGCGGATGTGCCCGGCGTCGTAGGCGGTGGTGTCCTCGTCGACCTCGGCGAACACGACACCGGGGGTGTCCAGGTTCTCCTCGGCCCACTGGGTGGTGACCAGGACGTCTTCACGGCTCATGGAGCGAACTCTCTTTCTGGGGGTGGTTTTCCTACGAGGCCCGTGCCGGGCTGAAACGCTTGATCAGCAGGTACATCTCGCAGCCGAGGCAGAAGTTGAACGCCGCGTTGAGGAAGGCGGCGAACAACGCGAACGCGGTCGCCACGATGCCGAGCGGCGCGATGCCCGCGATGAAGCCGATCGTGCCGATCAACGCGAACACGAACCCGACGGTCTGCGCGAACCGCAGCGGGGCGGCGTCCTCGCGTTCAGTCGTCGGACTCAGCCGAGGTGCGACGAGCCGCCGGTACAGCACCGAGTACGGCGCAGGTTTGAGCCCGATGAACGCACCGATCGCGAACACCACGGTCTGCGCCGCGAGCAGCGGCCACCACTGCGTCACGAGCACCACGGCGAGCACCACCGTGGTCACAATCGCGGCGAACCTGGGGCCACGCGGGTCGACGGCCGGTCCGGCGGACATGGTTCCTCCTGCTGATGCGCGGGGAAGAGACGTGCGGGAGCACCCGAAAGCGGTAACGCGAGGCGAGGCGCGAGACGTGCTTCAGCGCCGGCCGGTGAACTGCGGACACAAGCTGCTGCGCACGCGGCACAGGTCCACTGCGCGGCGCTGCGTCAAGAGGGTGATGGGCAGCTTGTCCACAGCGGCCAGGGTACCCAGTGCTCCCTCAGGGTGGGAACTTTGTTCATACCGTGGGACGAATTCCGGATGCTGGGAAACATCCGGGGTCAGGCGGTCGCCGCGAGGTGCGGACGCAGGGCTTCCAGCAGCTCCGGGCCCTTCGGCAGGCCACTGACCCGGAGGATTTCCCGCCCGTCCGGGGTGAGCGCCAGCGTAGTGGGCGTGCGCAGGACGGACAGCGCCTTGGCGACCTCCGGCCGGTCGGTCACGTCGAGGTCGACGTGGTGCAGCCCGGTTGTCTTGTCCGCGAGCGCGGAGAGGAGCGCTCGGGTGTGCCGGCACGGCGCACAGAACGTCGTGGAGATCTGCACCAACGTGACCGCCCCCGGCTCGAGGACACCGGCAACCGCAGCAGGCAACCGAGCAGCAGCCGCCGCAACGGAACCGGCCGCGGTGGAGCTGCCGGTGGCGGAGTCGCGGGTGGTGGAGTCGCTGGTGGCCGACGAGCCGTGGGTGGTGGTCACGTTGGTGGCAGACGAGCCGTGGGTGGCGGAGTCGTTGGTGGCCGGCGAGCCGCTGGCGGAACCGTCGACGCTCGACCCAGCCATGGTCGCCTCGCCGGTGGCGGAGCCGGCCGGGGTGGGGTTGGCGGTGGCCGACGAGCCGCTGGTGGAGTCGCCGGTGCTCGACCTGGCCGTGGCCGTCCGGCCGGTGGCCGAGCTGGCTGCGGCGGAGTCGGCGGTGGCTGGCTGGCCGCTCGTGGAGCGGCGGGCGGTGGTGACGGGGCCGTCGGTGCTCGACCCGGCCGTGGCCGCACCCGCCGCCGACCCCGCAGTGGCCGTTTCCGCAGTGGCCGACCCGGCTGCGGCCGGTTCCGTTGTCGCGGTGCTCGCCGGGGTTGACCGGGTGGCTGGTTTGGCCAGGCGGATCCGGCCGTCGCGGGCTTTGAGCAGGGCGCCGGCCAGTACGGCGACGGCCAGCGTGGCCAGCAGCACCCAAGCTCCGGTCACCGGGTACTCACCCCTTCGGTGTGTTCGTGATCGAAAGGTCGGCGAAGCTCAGCCCGGTTGCCTCGCCCTTGATCGTCACCGAGCCGCTGTCCACGCGGACCGCGGTCGGGGTCACCGAGAGCGGCAGCGTGCTCGTGTCGATTTCGGCGCGGAAGTTCGGCAGCAACGCCTTCTGCACTGCATCCGGAACGGTCGTGGTCGACTGGTCATTCCCGAACTGCAGCCGATGCGGCACGATCGAGATGGTCTTGCCCTTGAGCTCGATGATCGCGAAGCAGAAGATCTCCACCTTCTGCCCGGCCACCTGCACGTCACCGGAGATGCGCAGACCCGCGGTGGTGCCGTCGGTCGGCTCGCCTGCCGCGTCGGTCGGCGTCGGGTCGGGCTGCTTGCCCTCTTCGGTGTCGCCGTACTTCACGTACGCCTCGGTGGACTGGTCGATCCGCAGGTTCTGGATCTTGTCCAGTGGCGAAACCCGTGCGATGTCGGAGGCCTTGATGGTGACCGCGCCGGTGAGCTTGCCGATCTTCACCGCCTTGGTGTTGCCCGACGTGAGGTCGGACAGCGGCGCGGTGACGTCCTCGAGTTCGGCGCCCACCCGCAGATCGCGCAGTTCGGTGCCGACCGGCACTCCCTCCGCGGACACGGTGATGTGACGGTAGTCACCCGAGATGGCCTGGGTGAGGAACGGGAACCCGTGGATGTTCACCGACGGGTCGTCGCTGAGGCCGAGCTGGGTGCGGGCTTTCTGGGAGATCGTGTGCTCGGCGAAGGCCGCCGCTCCGAAATCGGCGCCGACCAGCAGGATCACCAGTACGCCGAGCGCGATGACCCAGCGCCGCACGCGACGTCCGCGACGTCCGGTTTCCGGCCGGGTCTGCGGTCGGTCGCCCCGTCCCGCGGGCCTGCTGCTCACCATCGCGTCCGTTCTCCTGTTCGTCGGCGGGCCGCTTCGCCCAGGTGTGATCGATCCAGCACGAGCTAGGTGTCGGCCCGTTCACCCGCTATTCTCACTCAGCACCGACCGACGCCACTGTTGAGGCGACGACCCTGTGAAGGCGGTGCGGCTGATGAGCCTCGACCTCCTGGTACTGACCGCGGATGCCGACGCCACTTCGGTGTTGCCTGCCCTGGATCTGCTCCCGCACACCGTACGCGTGCGTGCTCCGGAGGTGACCGCACTGCTCGACGCCGGTCACCGGGACGTGATCGTGCTCGACGCACGCAGTGACCTCGCCTCGGCGAAGAGCCTCTGCCGGCTGCTCAAGGGCGCCGGGGAGGACGAGGCGGGCACCCCGATCATCGCCGTGGTCGGCGAAGGCGGGCTGGTCGCGGTCAGCGCGGAATGGCGTACCGACGACATCCTGCTGCCCACCGCGGGCCCGGCCGAGGTCGACGCGCGCCTGCGGCTCGTCACGACCCGTGACGGCGGTTCCGGTCAGGCCGACGCCGAACTGCGGGTCGGCGATCTGGTGATCGACGAAGCGACCTACACCGCCAAGCTGCGCCGTCGCACGCTCGAGCTGACCTACAAGGAGTTCGAGCTGCTGAAGTACCTCGCGCAGCACGCGGGCCGGGTCTTCACCCGTGCACAGTTGCTGCAGGAGGTCTGGGGCTACGACTTCTTCGGTGGCACCCGCACGGTCGACGTGCACGTCCGGCGGTTGCGCGCGAAGCTCGGCCCGGAGCACGAGCAGATGATCGGCACCGTGCGCAACGTCGGCTACAAGTTCGAGCGCCCGGCCAAGGGCGTGAAGTCCGCTCCGGCGATGGACGTTCCGGTGGTCGAGACGCCGGAGTTGTCCAACCGCTGACCACCTGCCGCGTCGGTAGGGTCGGCCGGGTGAGCAAACTGAGCGACTGGACCGCGGAACCCGTTGTCGCCGACGTCCGCGAGGTGCTGCGGGCCGCCGAGGCCGAGGACGGCCGTCCCGAGGTCGATGCCACGGGTCCGTTGCCGCGCGAGTTCTCGGGTGGGCTGCACCTGCTCGCGCGCCGCGACGGGAATCCGGCCGGATACCTGCACCTGGACGTCGAGGGCGATTCGCACGGCCATCAGGTCGCCGAACTCGTGGTGCATCCGGCGCACCGCCGGCACGGCGTTGGCATCGCGCTGGCGCGCGCGCTCACCGAACGCGCCGCCGAAGGATTCCGCGTGTGGGCACACGGCGATCACCCCGGCGCGGCCGCCATCGCCGCGAAGCTGGGGCTCGGCCGGAGCCGGGAGCTGCTGGTCCTGCGGGTTGCCGCGGAGCACGCGGATTGGGCTGAACCGGCGTTGCGCGAAGGGTTGCGGCTGCGCACGTTCGTGCCCGGTCAGGACGAGGAAGCGGTCATCGCGGTCAACGCGCGGGCCTTCGACTGGCATCCGGAGCAGGGTGCGCTCACCGTCGACGAGCTGCGGGCCGAGGAACGGCAGGCGTGGTTCGACCCGGCCGGTTTCTTTCTCGCCGAGGACGACCGGCAGCAGGTCGTCGGCTTCCACTGGACCAAGGTGCACGACGCCGTCCCCGGGCGGTTCGGCGGTGACCCGGTCGGGGAGGTCTACGTCGTCGGGGTCGATCCGGCTACGCAGGGTGGCGGGCTTGGCAAAGCACTGACGCTCGCCGGGCTCCGATACCTGCGGGCGCGAGGACTACCGCAAGTGATCCTTTACGTCGAGGGCGACAACGCGCCCGCGCTGGCGGTGTACGAGAAACTCGGGTTTACCCGTTTCGAAACCGACGTTCAGTACGGTCGGTAGTCACGGTCGCGAAATCCCCCTGCGTCGTGTTACTTTCTGCGCACTGACTGATCACGGCCCGGCCACGACACCCGTTCGGGGGAGTCGCGCTGCTCACACCCCGTATCTTGTTCACCTCTCGTTCATCTGACCAAGGGTGACCGTCCACCGGGGCTGCCTAATGTCCGGATCCGGTGCGGCTGAACGCCGCCGATCCGGCCCGGATTCCAACAGGCAAGTCTCCGAGTGGAGGAAATGCAGTGAAGATCATGCGGCCCCTTGGTGCCGTGGGCGTGGTGGTGAGTGCCGCTCTGGTACTCGCCGCTTGTGGCTCCGACCCCGCGGCGTCGAACAGTGATTCCGGCTCGAACTCGGCCGCCCCCGCCGCAACCGGCACCGCGCAGGTCGACTGCGGTGGCAAGAGCCCGCTGTCCGGCGAGGGTTCGACCGCGCAGAACAACGCCGTCGAAATCTTCAAGCTGCAGTACGGCAAGAAGTGCGACGGCCAGCAGGTCAACTACACCGCGAGCGGTTCGGGTGCCGGCGTCAAGCAGTTCAACGGCAACCAGGTCGACTTCGGTGGCTCGGACTCGCCGGTCACCGACGCCGACCTCGCGGCGGCCACCAAGCGCTGCGCCTCCCCCGCCTGGAACATCCCGCTGGTGGTCGGCCCGGTCGCGGTCGGCTACCACCTGTCCGGGGTCGACAAGCTGACGCTGACCCCGACCGTGATTGCGAAGATCTTCAACGGCGGCATCAAGAACTGGAACGACCCGGCGATCAAGGCGGTCAAGGGCAACGAGAGCCTGAACCTGCCGGACAAGCCGATCCAGGTCGTCTCCCGCTCCGACGAGTCCGGCACCACGGACAACTTCCAGAAGTACCTTGGCGCGGCTGCGAAGGACGTGTGGACCCAGGGCGCGGGCAAGAAGTTCGCCGGCGGGGTCGGCAACGGCGCGCAGGGCTCGAACGGTGTTGCCAGCACGGTCAAGGGTGCCGACGGCTCGATCACCTACGTCGAGGGCGCGTTCGCCAAGGACGGCGTCACCCCGGCGCTGATCGACAGCGGTTCCGGCGGCGTCGCGCTGTCCGCGGAGAACGTGGCGAAGTCGCTCGACTCGGCCAAGTTCCTGAACGAGGGCAGCAACGACCTCGCGCTCGACCTGAACGGGATCTACGCCAGCAACACCCCGGGTGCCTACCCGCTGCTGCTGACGACCTACGAGATCGTCTGCTCGAAGTACTCGAACCCGGACGTCGCGAAGGCGGTCAAGGCGTTCCTCACCGTCTCGGCGACCGACGGACAGCAGCCGCTGTCGGACAAGGGCTACGTGCCGATCCCGCAGAGCCTGCAGGACAAGGTGCTGACCGCGGTCAAGGCGATTTCCTGAGCTGATTTCGGGTAGACAGAGCCAGGACAGCCGATGAGCGAACCACCCTGGACGCGAACGCCCACCGGCGACACCGGTGGGCGTTCGTCGTCCGCTCAAGCGTTCCCGGAGGATCCGATTTCGGACAACCCAGCCTCGCCGGCGCCGTCGGTGCCGCCCGAGAGCACGAAGCCGAAGAAGGTGCGGGCCGGTGACCGCATCTTCCAGAACCTGACCACCGGGGCCGGTATCGCCATCGTGGCGCTGATCGGCCTGATCGGGCTGTTCCTGGTCATCCAGGCCATTCCGGCGCTGCAGTCCGACAAGGTGAACTTCCTGTTCAACCACGGGTGGTCCACGAACGACCCGGACAACATGGCCTTCGGCATCGCCGACCTCGCCGAGGTCACCGTCGCGACGTCGGTGGTGGCGCTGATCATCGCGATGCCGATCTCGCTCGGCATCGCGCTGTTTCTCACCCAGTACGCGCCCGCGAAGCTGGCAAGGCCGTTCGCCTACATCGTCGACCTGCTCGCCGCGGTGCCTTCGATCATCTTCGGCCTGTGGGGCATCCTGGTCTTCGCTCCGGCGATCGAACCGTTCTCGCAGTGGGTGAACGACACCTTCTCGTGGTTCCCGCTGTTCGCGCCCGGCAACGTCCAGCCGAACGTGCGCGGCACGATCTTCACCGCGGGCATCGTGCTCGCCGTGATGATCCTGCCGATCATCACCTCGCTTTCGCGCGAGGTGTTCGAGCGGACGCCGACCGCGCACATCGAAGGTGCACTGGCGCTCGGCGCCACGCGCTGGGAGGTCATCCGCACCACGGTGCTGCCGTTCGGCAAGGCGGGCTACGTCGGCGCGTCGATGCTCGGGCTCGGCCGCGCGCTCGGGGAAACCATTGCGCTGGCGGTGATCCTGCTGATCCCGCAGGGACGCAACTTCGACTGGAGCGTGTTCGACGGCGGCGCGACCTTCGCGTCGAAGATCGCCGCGAACTACAGCGAGTTCAACAACCCGACCTCGGCGGGCGCGTACATCGCGGCGGGGCTGGTGCTGTTCGTGCTGACGTTCCTGGTCAACTTCGCCGCACGGGCCATCATCGCGAAGAAGGGGGACTGAGCCATGTCGACCACGCTCGAACGGCCCGCGGCCACACCCGCCTTCCAGCAGGTGAGCCTGCGCCGCAAGGTCAAGAACGGCGTCGCGACGGTGCTCGTGTGGCTGTCGTTCCTGATCGCCGTGGTGCCGCTGGTGTGGGTGCTCTACACGGTGGTCGTCAACGGGGTGAAGCGCATCCCGTACAGCAACTGGTGGAGCGAGGACTTCGGTTCGGTGCTGCCGGACGAGGTCGGCGGCGGGGTGCTGCACGCGGTCATCGGCACCCTGTTGCAGGGCTTGGTGTGCGCGGTGATCGCGGTGCCGGTCGGCATGCTGGTGGCGATCTACCTCGTCGAGTACGGCCGCGGCAAGCTGGCCAAGGCCACCACGTTCATGGTGGACATCCTCTCCGGCGTTCCGTCCATTGTGGCCGCACTGTTCATCTACGCGCTGTGGATCACCACGCTCGGCCTGCCGCGCAGCGGATTCGCGGTGTCGCTGGCACTGGTGCTGCTGATGATCCCGGTGGTGGTCCGCTCGTCGGAGGAGATGCTGCGGATCGTGCCGGACGACCTGCGCGAGGCGTCCTACGCGCTGGGGGTGCCCAAGTGGAAGACGATCATGAAGATCGTGCTGCCCACCGCGCTGTCCGGCATCATCGGCGGCATCATGATGGCGCTCGCCCGGGTGATGGGCGAGACCGCGCCGTTGCTGGTGCTCGTCGGTTACTCCGCCTACGTGAACTGGAACATCTTCGACGGTGAGCAGGCCGCGCTTCCGCTGGTGATGAACAACGAGCGCGCCACCAACTCGATGGACCCCGGCAGCGTCGGTTTCGACCGGATCTGGGGCGCCGCGTTGACGCTGGTGCTCATCATCGCCGTGATCAACCTGCTCGCCACGGTCTTTTCCCGCCTCGTCGCCCCGAAGAAGAAGTGAGTCATGGCCAAGCGAATCGACGTCAAGGACCTGGACATCTACTACGGCAAGTTCCACGCCGTGGACACCGTCACGCTGGACGTCCCGCCGCGGAACGTGACCGCGTTCATCGGGCCGTCCGGATGTGGCAAGTCGACCGTGCTGCGCACGCTGAACCGGATGCACGAGGTCATCCCCGGCGCCAGGGTGGACGGTCAGGTGCTGCTGGACGGTGAGGACATCTACGCGTCCTCAGTGGACCCGGTGCAGGTGCGCCGGACCATCGGCATGGTGTTCCAGCGGCCCAACCCGTTTCCCACGATGTCCATCAAGGACAACGTGGTGGCCGGGCTGCGGCTGGGCGGGAACAGCAGCCGCAAGCAGCTGGACGAGGTGGCCGAGCGTGCATTGCGCGGCGCGAACCTGTGGAACGAGGTCAAGGACCGGCTGAACAAGCCCGGCGGCGGCCTTTCCGGTGGCCAGCAACAGCGGTTGTGCATTGCCCGTGCGATCGCGGTGCAGCCGGACGTATTGCTGATGGACGAACCGTGCTCCGCGCTCGACCCGATCTCGACGCTGGCGATCGAGGACCTCATCGGGGAGCTGAAAAAGGAGTACACAATCGTCATCGTGACCCACAACATGCAGCAGGCGGCACGGGTTTCGGACCAGACGGCGTTCTTCAACCTGGCCGGGGTCGGTCAGCCGGGCAGGCTGATCGAGCTGAACGACACGGAGAAGATCTTCTCCAACCCGGACGAGAAGGCGACCGAGGACTACATCTCCGGCCGCTTCGGCTGATCCACTGTGCACAGACGGCCGCCCCGGTTCCCGCCGGGGCGG
>NZ_BAAAZN010000010.1:147733-203308 GCF_039536925.1 Amycolatopsis ultiminotia
GTCCACAGAGGCGCCCCCGGTTCCCGGCGGGGCGCCCGTTTCCCTTTCCGGGCACGAAAAAGCCCGCCGCACGTGATTCCGGCGGCGGGCGGGCGGCGGCAGGTGGTTCAGACGGTGAGGTCCTCGTCCGAGCCGTAGCCCGGCATCCGGCCGGTGACCACGAAGATCATCCGCTTCGCCACGGACACCGCGTGGTCGGCGTAGCGCTCGTAGAAGCGGCCGAGCAGGGTGATGTCGACCGCGGCGGCGACACCGTATGCCCAATCGCGGTCCATCAGCACGGTGAACAGATGCCGGTGGATGTCGTCGACCTGGTCGTCGTCGGCTTCGAGGTCCTTTGCCGCGGACACGTCCCTGGTCTGGATGACCTGTTCGGCCTGGCGCGCCAGCTTCACCGCGGCCTGGCCCATCTCGGCGAAGTACGGCTTCACCGACTCCGGCAGCACCGGTTCCGGGTGACGGCGGCGGGCGGCCTTGGCCACGTGCAGTGCGAGATCGCCCATGCGCTCCAGGCTTTCCGCCGCGTGGATGGCGGCGAGCACGGCACGCAGGTCGGTGGCGACCGGGGCCTGCAGTGCCAGCAGTGCGTAGGCCTGTTCCTCGCATTCGGCGCGTGCGTCGTCGACCTTCGCGTCGTCGCTGATCACCTGCTCGGCGAGGCCGAGATCCACCTCGAGCAGTGCCGTGGTCGCCCGCTCCATCGCGTCGGCCACCTGAGCCGACATCGTGGACAGGTTCTGGGCAAGCTGATCGAGCTCGACATGGTAGGCCTCACGCATGCCCTCAGTCTACGGTGTGCGCAGTGCGAAAACCGCATCGCCGGGTGAACCGCACGTGAACCCGGCCTAACGAATCCGGCCGGTCAGCGTGCCGGATCGGATGCCTGCGACGTCTGCGAGGAACCCGTCTGGGAGGCGTTCGTGGACGGCCCGGGAACCGATTTGTCGCCGGGCAGCGGAGTGTTGTCGCGCAGGGCGTCGAACAGGCTCTTCGCATTCGACTCGACCAGTACCTCGTTACCGCGTTTGTTGGGCAACCCGACGGTCGGCACGGTCATGAAGTTGATCTTGCTCGGATCGAGGCCGCGCATCGACTGGGCGAGCGTCATCATCTGCTGCACGCCGAGGTTGTCGCCGAAGGTGGCCTTGGCGAACGCGGTGATGAAGCCGGACAGCTTGCCCGGATCGAGCACCACGTCCGAGGACATCACCTTTTTCAGCAGTGCGCCGATGAATTCCTGCTGCCGTTTGATCCGGCCGTAGTCGGAGGTGGGATCGCCCTTCACGTGCCGGGCCCGCACGTAGCTCAGCGCCTGGTCGCCGGAGATGGTCACGTCGCCGGTTTCCATCAGCACCTTGCCGAGCGTGGTGTCGTCGATCGGCTGTTCATTGTGGACGGTCACGCCGTGCACCGCGTCGACCATTTCCTTGAAGCCGTTGAAGTCGATGCCGACGAAATGGTTGATCCGCAGCCCGGTGATCTTCTGGATCACCTTGGTGACGCACTGCGGTCCGCCGACCCCGAACGCGGTGTTGAGCTTGGCGATCTTCTGCTCCGGCGAGACCTCGTCGGTGGTCGCGGACTTCGCCGGATCCCAGCGGTTGCAGGCCGGCCGGTCGATTTCCAGGTCCCGTGGGAAGGAAACGACCACGACGCGCTTACGGTCGGCGGGCACGTGCGCGACCATGATCGTGTCCGAACGCGCACCCGGGGTGGAGTCCGCGGTGCCGGCGCCTTCCTCCGCGGCCACCCCGTCGCGGCTGTCCGAGCCGACCATCAGGAAGTTCTCGTCGTTGGCCTGCGCGTCGGCGTTCTGGATGTCGGCCGAGTTCTCGTCGAGCGCGGAGACCTCGGTGAACTTGGCGTCGAACCAGTTGACCGCTCCCCATGCGACCCCGGTGCCGAGGAAGACCAGCACGGCGAACACGATCAAGGTGATCCGGCCGATCCGGACGCTGCGCTCGGTGTGCCGCTGCTTCTTCTCCTGCAACCGGGTCTGCTGCGGCTTCTCGACCGGCGCTTTCTCCCCGGTGACCGGGGAGACGACCCGCTGCAGCGCGGTACGCGTCTGCTCCAGCAGTGCGACCGGGCGGGAGGTGAACCGTTCCAGCCGCTCGCGCCGCTTGGCCTCCTCCGCCGCGGCATCGTCGTGCGCCGCGGAGAAACGGGCGAGACTGTGGTCGATCTTGCGCCGGTACTGCGTTGCTTCGTCGATCGCCTCCATCTCATCGGTCATGATGAGACGATCCTGCTCGCGCCGCCCCGTCGCGGGCCGTCGAGGCGCCCGCCGTTTGCCCAGCCCAACCCCGTTGAGCGCGGCGGTGAGCTGGGTCCGCCCGGCGTCCGGTTTGGCGGTGAGCTTGGTGCGTTCCGGGTCGGGAGTCAGCTGGGTGCGCTCGGGGTCCGGCTCGCCGGTGCGGCGGGTGCGTTCGGGGTCCCGCTGGGCAGTGAGCTGGGTGCGTTCGCCATCCGGGCGGGGGGTCAGCCGGGTGTGCTCGGGGCCGTCGGTGCGGCCGGCCAGTTCGGTCGCCTCATCGCCCGGCGCGGGGGTGCGCTCGCCGTTCGGCTTGGCCGCGACCGCCGCCCCGCGCACGCGATCCCGCATGCCGTTGGCCGCGAGCCGGGCACGCTCGAGCTTCCCGCCACGGCCGCGTTCACCGTCGGGCACCGGGTTCCGGCGGTTGCCGTTGGCTGCCGAGGTGAGCTGGGTGCGTTCGGCGTTGGCCGGTGCGCTGTCGGGCTCGGAGTTGGCGTGCTCGGCGACCGGTTCGTCGTTGAGGTTGGTGCGCTCACCGTTGCGCCTTGGCTTGCCCCGCTCGCCGTTGCGTTTGGCGGTGTCCGGCTCGCTGCTGAACGCGGCGTCCGCCGGGACGCGTTCGCCGTCGAACGCAGTGCGCTCGGCTTCGGCCGTTCCCTCGACCGGGGCACGTTCGTTCCCCGGTGCGCCACCCGGCCCCGGCCGGCCCCGCCAGCCATTGGCTCGTCTGCCGTTGGGCAGTCCGTCGCTGGGCGGTCCGTCGTTGGGCGCCAACGCGGCCGAGATCTGGGTGCGCTCCACCTCCGAAACGGCGCCGGGCCGGTTGGGCACCCCGTTCGCCGCCCCGTTGCGACCCGGCTCCGCACCGGTCGCGCCGAACCTTCCGGGGTCCGCGTCCGGGCCGAACTGTCCGGGGCCCGAGTTCGCACCGTCCGGACGGCCGCCACCAGGCACCGCCGGACGTCGCCTGCGTGCTCCCGTGTTCCGCCGTCCCACCGGCGGAACACGCGGCCCCGGCGGCCGTGCCCCGTCCGGAACCCCAGGCTCAAGCACCCCGTCCGGAACGACCGCAGGCTCCCGCTGCCAGCCCCCCGGCCCGTCGGTGACGATCTCTCCACCGCCGCCCCGGCGCGGCCCCGGCGGCACCGCGCCACGGCCCGGCCCCCCGACCGCCCGCGCCGGCACTCCTCCGTCTCCGGGCCACTGGGACCCGGGCCGCGGCGATTCGTCCCCCGGCCGCCGGGGCCCGCGACCCGACGGCGCATCTCCGGGCCGTTGCGGCCGGCGAGCCGGCGGTTCGTCTTCGGGGTACGGCGGCCCCTGATTCGAAGACCCGTCCCCCGGGCGCTGGGACTCGTAACCCGATGACTCGTCTGGCCCGCGAGTCGATGGCCCGTCTTCGGGGTGTTGCGGTCCCGGTCGCCGTGGTTCGTCCTCGAGGCGCTGGGGGCCTGGTCGTTGCGGGTCGTGGGGTGGTCCCGGGAGCGGTGGGCCATCGGCAGGTCGTTGTGCTCGTTGCGGGAGTGCCCCGTCGACGGGGCGGCGAGGTTCGGGAGGCAGTTCGGCGCCGGCCCGTCGACGGCCGCGTGGTGGCAGAGCTGTGCCGGGGCCGGGCCTTCCGGGAACACCGTTCCGTTCGGCGATCGCCTCGTCGGTCCGGTGTACCGCGGTGTCCTCCGGGCCGATCGACCCTTGCCGACCGGGCCGACTGTCTGCCGGGCCGTCGGGACCGGGCCGATCGGATCCGGCGTCAGCCACGCCGTACCGCCCGGCTTCGGCGCCGTTGTGCTCGGGCCGGGCAGCCGCTGGAGCACGTCGACCCGCACCGTCCACCGGCCGACCGGGGGCACCGGCTCCCGACCGCCCCGGCATCGGGCCGGCGGGACCCGGCCGACCGAATGCGGTGCCGTCAGCCTCCGCCCGGCCGGGCGCGCCGTCGGCATGGCCGTGCCGGTTGGGCGGAGTCTCCGCGAGATCTGGCCGGTTGGGCGGGGTGTCGGTGGGGCCTGGCGGGTTTGGCGGGGTGTTGGTGGGGCCTGGCCGGTTGGGCGGGGTGTTGGTGGGGCCTGGCGGGTTTGGCGGGGTGTTGGTGGGGCTTGGCCGGCCGGGCGTGGCGTCGGTGGGGCCTGGCCGGTTGGGCGTGGCATTGGCAGGGCTTGGCCGGTCGGGCGTGACCTCGATGGGGCCGTGTCGGCCGGGTGCAGGGGCACTGGGTCCCGGCCGGACCGGCATGGCGTCAGCGGGGTCCGGCCGGCCGGTCGTGCCGTCGCTGGGGTCCGGGTGGTCAGATGTGCCGTCGGCGGGTCCTGGGTGGCCGGGTGTGGTGTCGCTTGGGACGGCGTGGCCGGGTGTGAGGTCGCTGGGGACGGCGTGGCCGGGTGTGAGGTCGCTGGGACCTCGTCGCCCTCGCGTGGGGGTGCCGGGGCCTCGCTGGCCTGGGGTGGCGTCGGCGGGGTCTGGGGCGCCTGGGGTGGTGTCGGTGTGGCCGGGTGGCGGGCTGCCGTATCGGTTGGCCGGGGCGTCGGCCCCGGGTGGGGTGGCGTCTGGCCTGGGTATCGAGCCGCCCGCCGGGAATGCGGCGGGCGGTGGTTCGGGGTGGGCCCGGCGGGAGTGCGGTGGCTCGGCGTGCCGGGGAATGCGCGGGTCCCGCTGGTGACTGGGCGGTTCGTCCTCCGCGAGGTCTTCCTCGTCCGCGGCTACGTCGGGGGCCACGTGGCGGGCGCCGCCGTTGGTCGCTCGGCGTGCTCCCGAGTCGACGGCGTGCGCGCCCGAATCGGACTGTCCGGGGCCGGCTTCGCCTGCGTGACCGTGGGGTTCCGCGGCATGCGCACCGGGTTCGGCGAGCTGCGAGCTGCGAGCCGGCGGGCTCGGCTCGGCGGTTCGGCCGGCCGGCCTGGCCCGGGTCCCGTCGGCGGATGGGCTCGGCCGTCGGGTGCTCGGTTCCGCGCGGCGGTTGCCGGACTCGCTGCCGAAGGTGGGGCGTTCCCCGGTGTGACGTGCGACGACGTCGGACACGCTGATGCCGCCGTGGGTGTCCATCGAGCGGCGGCGTCCGGAGCGGGGTGCGGAATCGGAGTGGCGACCGGTGCCGGGGGTGGCGCGCTCGTCAGGCACTCGGTCTCCTCTCGCACGTAAGGGCGCCGATCAGGGCGGCTCGCCTTCGAACCCGGTCGCGGGTGACCAGGTCTCCCAGGACACGTCGTACCGGGGGAGCTTTTCGTTATCGTACGGATACCCGCCGTTCGTGACGACACCCTCCCGGGAAATTCTTCACCTTGCGTCTATCCCCGGAGCGCTGAAGCGGACGAACAGGTGAAGATCGGGTTTCGTGAATGAAGTAATTCCCGGTCCGCGTTACTCAGAGTGCGTAATGACCTGGGACGATTCGCGGTCCTGATAGGCGATCTTGTTGCGCCCCGCGCGTTTGGCGGCGTACAGGAGGTCGTCGGCCCGGTGCAGCTGCCGCGAACCGGAGCCGACGCCGTGCGCCAGGCCGACGCTGATTGTCACCTGCAGCCCCGGCTGGAGTTCTGACCAGGGGTGACGGGCGATCCGTGCACGGGCGGCGTCGGCGATCCACACTGCGTTCCGGTGGTTGACGCCGGGCAGGACGAGGGCGAACTCCTCGCCACCGTAACGGGCGCAGAACGCATCCGGCGGCAGCCCCTCTTGGAGGAGGTCGGCGACGCGGCAGAGGACCCGGTCGCCGAGGAGGTGACCGTACGTATCGTTCACCGACTTGAACCGATCCAGGTCGACGAGCGCGACCGCCAATTTCCCGGTGGCCGGGAACCCGGGTAACCGCTGGTCGAGATAGCGCCGGTTGTAACTCGAGGTGAGCGGATCACGCAGGCTGCCGGCTCTGGCGATGTCGAGTGCGGACCGCAGGTGCCGGTAGGCACGGCGCCAGTCGCCCTGCGTGGCGAACAGGTCTGCGATGGACTCGTGCAGCGCCAGCAGATCCGGCGCGGGGGTCCCCGTCGTGAGCTCGTTCTCCGCCGACACACCCACCTCCGCCACCTCAACGTTGTCGTCTGATAGGAGCGGTGGCTTGAGGCATCGGTACGTGCGAAGGCGAATTTCGCTCAAGTGGACGATGGGGTTCCGCCGTTGTCACGCAACGCAGTTTCCCGATCAGAGCCCGGAAAACGGTTTCCGATCCTTGAGCTGGGCGAACTGATCACGGGCCCAGTAACTCACGTCTGTCACCGGATCTTCGAGCAACTGTGTGTAATCGGCCCAGGGAATCCACTGCCAGTCGCCGACCTCCTCGGGGTTCGGCTCCGGCTCGCGCTCGCTCCACGCCGCGAACACCGGGCAGAACTCGTTCTCCACGATCCCCTGAAACGGCGGGGTCCGGTAGCGGTACTTCGGCAGCACGCATTCGAGGTCGTCCAACTGCGGCAGCCCGAGCTCGTACGCCGCCCGCCTGCGGACCGCGTCCTCGAGCGCTTCGCCGGGGGAAGGGTGGCCGCAGACGCTGTTGGTCCAGACGCCCGGCCACACCTTCTTGTGCTGCGCACGTTGCGTGATCAGCAACGCCCGGTCCGACCGGCGCAGGACGTAACAGGAGAACGCGAGGTGCAGTTTCGTCTCGCCGTGATGACTGGCGAGCTTCGGCCCGGTCTCCCCGGTGGGCACGCCGTCCTCGGACACGAAGACGACGCGCTCGGTTTCGGCTTCTGTGCTGGTTTCCACGCCCGACACTGAACACCACGCGCGCACCGCCCGGTACCGCGAGCCGGGTGGCCGCCGCGGGTTTCGCCGGTTTGAGTGGATTGCGCCGGACAGCCGAGCGCACACCCTGGCGAGCGGTGCAGGACCCGGGTGTGCCGGCGCGCGCGGACTCCGCGAAAGCATCGGTCTTGACCGCTGGGGTCCCATGCGCCTTGACGGCGTGGTTCAGTACGCAGAGCGCCACCCGGCGCCCGCGCCGATGTCGGTCCGGCAAAGTCCGCAGTGGACACTGCCATCCCGGATCGTCGCGACCTTCGACTGTCCTCAATGGATACCGCGGCAGCAGGTCCACCACAAACTCGCCCGCGACAACCCGTCCGCGACAATGCGTGCCGGGTAACCCGCCCGCGACAACCCGTCCGCGACAATGCGTGCCGGGTAACCCGCCCGCGACAACCCGTCCGCGACAATGCGTGCCGGGTAACCCGCCCGCGACAACCCGTCCGCGACAATGCGTGCCGGGTAATCACTGGCCGCCGAGGTGTTCCACGATCAGTGACGTGATCGCCTCCGGGGTTTCCTCCACCGCCCAGTGCGATACGTCCTCCAGCATTTCGAAGCGGTACGGTCCGGTGCACCATTGTGCGGTGGCGAAGGCCGCGGTGGAGCCGAATGCGACGTCCTCTGTGGACCAAATGTAGAGAGAAGGCACCGAAATCCGGCCGATTTTCCCGCCTTGGCGGCCTGCTCGGTACCAATTCAGTGCGGCGGTCAGTGCACCCGGTTCGGTCAGTCGTTGCACGTATTCGTCGATTTTGCTCGGTGGGATTCGCCGGTCGAAAATGTCGCGCAAAGCTTTTGCGTTGTCGGCCAGCATGCGGCGTTCGGTGGCCGGCGTTTGCCGCCATTCCGTCAGGTATCCCGAACGCAGGTGCTGGTCCTCGTCGGTGCGCAAGGCCTCCGCGAGCGCGCCCGGATGCGGGGTGGACACCACGGTGAGGCTGCGCAGCCGCTGCGGGTACTCGTCGGCGGTCCACCATGCGACCGCGCCACCCCAGTCGTGGCCAACCAAATCGAACCGGGTCCAGCCCAGCGCATCAGCGATTGCGAGCACATCCGAAACCAGTGACGTGATGCCGTACTCGGCAGGCTGCTGCGGGCGCACGCCGGGTGAGTAGCCGCGCTGATCTGGCGCCACCGCGCGGTAGCCGAGCACGCCGAGCGTGGCCACCTGGTGCTCCCACTCCACGGCGGCCTCGGGAAAGCCGTGCAGGAGCAGCACCGGCCTGCCATCCTCGGGGCCTGCGGCGATCGCGTCGAAGGAACCGGCCTCGGTCGGGATGCTCAACTGGTCGATCACCTGTCGCAGTCTAGGGCGCGGAACCGACAATCCCGGCGATGGCCGGTCGGGCAGGACTTCGCGAACAAAGGGGCAACCGGCCGGGTACGCGGGCGGCAGTAGCGCCATTGTCCAGCGGACACACCCATTTGTCCGGTTTTCTGACCGGTTGCCCCACTGGCCGCAGGCCGGTGTTCAGAAGGGAACAACGCAGCGACAACGCGTGGACCAGGCACTTACCTTAAGCGGTAGTCGCCCCTGCCCTTCGTACCGGCCGAAGCGAAGGTCACGTGCGGGGACACCTGCCGGCTCGGCCGGGCCGAGACGGCAAAACGGAGAACACGACCAGAGGAGAAAGCATGGCTTCGCAGGACGGCGCACGCGTCGATACCAACGTCATGCGCAAGGGTGCGCAGACGATCAGCGACACCGGGCAGAACATCACGGGGGTGAACCAGAAGGTCGACAGCACGATGCAGGCGCTGTTCGGCACCTGGCAGTCCGACTCGGCCGTGGTGTTCAACGAGGCCATGGGTCAGTTCGACCAGACGGTCCGGCGGATCGTGCAGAAGCTGGACCAGCTGTCGCAGAACGTGCAGCAGTCGGCAGCCGAGTACGACAACCGCGACTCGGACAACACCTCGGCCGCCCGCACCAACGCCGCCGTCATCGGTGGCGGCGGTCTCAACGGCTTCTGATCCCCGCCCCGTTTCCCACGAAAGGACAACCCCATGGCTCTGGGTCAGTTCCAGATCAACTTTTCGACGATGCAGGACACCGTCGGCCAGGCGAAGCAGCAGTCGAACCAGATCACCGAACTGCTGGACCAGATGAAGTCCGTTATCGACGGTCAGCGTGAGAACTGGACCGGTGTTGCCGCGGACATGTTCCACGAGACCTACAACTACTGCCACCAGCAGGCACTCACCCTGCCGCAGGGTCTCGACGCGGCGGCGCAGACGCTCGGCAACATCAACGAGGGCACCTCAAGCACCGAGAAGAACAACGCCAACCGGTTCGGTTCGAACTGACGTCGGTCTTCTGTGGTGCGGTGTTCTCGCCGCACCACAGAAGCGGACCTGAAAGGACGGTGAGCAACCGTGCCCGATACCGGAGCATCGCTCGGCACAACGAACAACAACAATGCGGCAACAGACAGCGGTGACTTCCAGAGCCCCGGTGACCAGACCCCGCCGGATGTCGACAACCAGTGGATCCCGCCGGGTGACGTGGGCGACCCGCCGCCGGTTCCGGGTGGTGCCGACCATCCGGGAAAGGGCGTCACCGCGGTCAACACCGAGGCGATGCGCACGTTCGCGAAGAACATGCAGACCCTTGCCGAGGGTCCGCTGAAGGATTTGCCCGGCAAGCTCGACGAGGTGCTGCTCAAGCCCGGGTTCTTCCTGACCGCGCAGAACAAGATCTTCACGCCGATTCTCGGTTCGAACGCACTGCGGGACAGCACCAGGAGCTCGATCCACGACCTGGTCAAGGCCCTCGGCGACGTTTCGGAGGCGGTGACGCAGGCCGCGAAGTCCTACGACAACGCCGATGAATTGAACAAGATGACCGCGGACAAGTACAACGAGTACTTCAACAAGGTCAACGGCGAGATCACCGGCGTGGGGCAGACGAAGTAAGGCATACGGGCGGCGGTTTGTCCCGGCTCGAAGCGATCGAGGAAAGATGGCTGACGACAACTCCCACGGATACACCTCGGACGACACCGGGGTCTGGCCGGACACGACCCAGACCGGCAACCAGAACAGCACTGGTGACCCGTCGAAGGATTTCGATGGATTGTCGTGGAAGCAGATCGAAGCCGCGGTACTGGGCGGGGGTTCCATGGAACCCGGCCAGGACAGCCTGGACAAGGCCTACGGCAACGTCAACTGGCAATCACTGCAGTCCGCTGCCGGGGTGTTCCAGGAGGTCGAACAGAACCTCACCATGATCGCCCAGTCGATCAAGGATCAGACCGCCGCCCTCGCCGGTGACGACGGCCCGTGGAAAGGCACCTCCGCGGGAAACTTCAAGACCATGATGACCACGTTCGCCAACAAGTTCTCCGATCTGGCAGACCGGATCGGGGACGGCGGCGGCGCGAACAACGTGCCGAACAACCTGGTGAACGCCGCGGCTTACCTCCAGTGGGCGCAGGACACGATTCGCTACATCGACCGCTACTACGCCGCGCAGGTCATCGCGCGGGGCAAGCAGCTCGATGACGGGCGTGCCTACATTTCGCAGTACCCGGACGCGGTCGAGATGATGACCAACGACATGCGCAAGGTCGCCGGCCAGCTCTCGCAGAAGTACAACACCGTCCACGTCAACGAAGGCAAGACGACCCCGCCGCCCACACCCGGCCCCGGTGACGGTGGCACCGGCGGTGGCGACGGCCCTGACCTGCCGGATCCGCCCCCGGTCACCGATCCGCCACCGCCCCCGCCGCCGGTCACCCCGCCACCGACCCCGCCGCCGGTCACGCCTCCGCCGGTCACCACTCCGCCGCCGGGTGGGAACAACGGCCCGGGTGGTGATGGCACGCCGCCGCCGGTGAATAATGCGGAGATTCCGCCGCCTCCGGGTGATCAGGGTGGTACTGGTAACGGTACGCCGCCGCCGGTGAATAATGCGGAGATTCCGCCGCCTCCGGGTGATCAGGGTGGTACTGGTAATGGCACGCCGCCGCCGGTGAATAATGCGGAGATTCCGCCGCCTCCGGGTGATCAGGGTGGTACTGGTAATGGCACGCCGCCGCCGGTGAATAATGCGGAGATTCCGCCGCCTCCGGGTGATCAGGGTGGTACTGGTAATGGCACGCCGCCGCCGGTGAATAATGCGGAGATTCCGCCGCCTCCGGGTGATCAGGGCGGTACTGGCAACGGCACGCCGCCGCCGATCTCGCCGCCGCCGATTGCCCCGCCGCCGGGCAGCACCGGCGGTGGTCCCAATGGGATTGGCAACAACAACATCAAGACCCCGCCGCCAGGGGATGCCACCGGCGGCAACAACCTCACCTCGCCGAAGCTCCCGTCGCCTCCCGGCGGCACCGGCAACAACCTCGGCGGCAACAACCTCGGCGGCAACAATGCGGGCAACCTGCAGTCGCCGCAGATCCCGTCACCGCCAGGGGGTTCCGGCCCCGGTGGTGGCCTGACCAACAACGCACTCAACCCGGCGCAGCTGCCGCCTGGGCTGCAGCAGCCGCCCGCGGACCAGGGTCCGGGTGCGAGCGCGCCGCCGATGATGCCGCCGGGTGGTATGGGTGGTGCCGGCGGGATGAATCAGCCGGGTGCGGAGCGGCCGGATTCGTCGGGTCTGCTCGGCAACGTGAAGGAGCCGTGGCTGGACAAGATCCCGAACGGTATCGGCGACCCGAATTCACACGGTGAAACGCCACCTGGAGCAGGCAACAACCCGGGCGGCAGCAGCTTGAAATCGCCGCAGATCCCGTCGCCGCCGGGCGGCGCCGATGGTCTCGGGGACGGCAGCGGCAACGATCTCGGCGGTCCGGGTCCGATCAAGGGCCTCGGTGAGAGCGACCTGCCGAAGTTGCCGGATCCGATTGGTGGCAACCAGAACGGTCAGCAGCAACAGCAGCAGGGTCCGGGTGCGGGTTCGCCGCCGATGATGCCGCCGGGTGGTATGGGTGGTGCCGGTGGGATGAATCAGCCGGGTGCGGAGCGGCCGGACTCGTCGGGCCTGCTCGGCAATGTCAAGGAGCCGTGGCTGGACAAGATCCCGAACGGTATCGGCGACCCGAATTCGCACGGTGAAACGCCGCCACTCGATTCCGCGGAGTGGGCTCCGCCGCCGGGCGACGTCGGTGGCGCCGGCGGCAGCGACTCCCTTGGTGATGGGCCGGGCGGTGTCGGTGGCAGCGAGTCGCCGGGTGATGGGTTCAAGGGCCTCGGTGGGAGTGATTTGCCGAAGTTGCCGGATCCGATTGGTGGCAACCAGAACGGTGAGCAGCAACAGCAGCAGGGTCCGGGCCAGGGCGCGCCGCCTATGGTGCCGCCGGGTGGTATGGGTGGTGCCGGTGGGATGAATCAGCCGGGTGCGGAGCGGCCGGATTCTGCTGGTCTGTTGGGCAACGTCAATGAGCCGTGGGAAGTGCAGGCGCCGGACGGCATCGGCGATCCGAGTTCGCACGGCGCGACGCCGCCGTTGCAATCGGCAGGCTGGGCACCACCACCGGGCGACATTGGCGGCACCAAGTCGCCGGGTGATGGGCCGGGCGGTGTCGGTGGCAGCGAGTCGCCGGGTGATGGGTTCAAGGGCCTCGGTGGGAGTGATTTGCCGAAGTTGCCGGATCCGATTGGTGGCAACCAGAACGGTCAGCAGCAACAGCAGCAGGGTCCGGGCCAGACCGCGCCGCCTATGGTGCCGCCGGGTGGTATGGGTGGTGCCGGTGGGATGAATCAGCCGGGTGCGGAGCGGCCGGATTCTGCTGGTCTGTTGGGCAATGTGAATGAGCCGTGGGCGGTGCAGGCGCCGGACGGTGTCGGTGATCCGAGTGCGTTCGGGGAGACCCCACGGAGCGAGTCGGCTGCCTGGGCAGCTCCGGCGGACAACCAGGCCGACACGCCGGTCGAGCTCCCCGGGGCCATCGGCAACGGTCCGCAGGACCAGCAGACGCCTGGCCAGGGCGCGCCGCCGATGGTGCCGCCGGGTGGTATGGGTGGTGCCGGTGGGATGAATCAGCCGGGTGCGGAGCGGCCGGATTCTGCTGGTCTGTTGGGCAATGTGAATGAGCCGTGGGCGGTGCAGGCGCCGGACGGTGTCGGTGATCCGAGTGCGTTCGAGGAGACCCCGCGCAGTGCAGCCGCTTCGTGGGCCATGCCGCCCGCCGAGGATGCTCCGGTGGAACAAGGCGTGCTTCCGTCGGTCCCGGTCGGTACCTCGCCGGTGGACGGCGAGCCCACCCGGCCCGGCGCCGGCCCGCTGACCGCCGATCCGCAAGCGTGGGTGGGCGAACCCGGCGAGCCGGTGGCGGACCAGGTCCCTGCGAACACCGGATGGGGCACAGCCGGGCAGACGCAGCGGGAGGAGCACGCCGCGCCGCCGGTGACTCCGCACGGCGGCGACGCAGACGACATCGTGCGCATTGCCGTGGTGCAGCCGATCGACGCGGAGGACACCTCCGCGTGGGACGTCGGCACCGCCGAGTTCCTGCCCGGTCTGTTGCCGATCGGCACGCCTGCGCAGGGTGCGGACCGGACCGAGGAGATCAGCACCGATTACGTCGAGCGCAGTGCCGAACCGTGGCGGGCCGAGCAGCCCGAACCGGCCGGTCCGGAGGAGGCCCAGGTCATGGCGACCTACCACCGGCTGCGCGCCGGTCAGGGCCCGCTCATCTCCGACGACCTGCCGATGTGCGGCGACGGACCGGAACCCGACCCCGGACCGTCCGAAGCGGACAGTTCGGCCGCCGGGGACGAGGACGGCGAGGAAGCCGAAGAAGAGGAGCGCACCATGGCCGATCTGCTGCGGCAGGACGATTCGGCCTGGCGCAGCTCGGTGAACCGCAGCTCCTCGGGGGTGCTCGAGTGAGGGTGGTGCGCCGATGAGTACGGAGACGGTGAAGCGGGGCCCGCGTGCGGTGGGCCCCGAGATGCCCCAAGGCCAGGAAGAGCTGCAAGAACCGCCGGTGATGGCGGAACCGGCCGCGCGCGACTTCAACTCGCTGTTGATGATGCTGCCGATGGCCATCGGGTCGCTGGTGATGGTGCTGGCGTTCTCCGGGGTTGCGGGCAGTTCACCGTTCACCTACGTCATCGGCGGCGGCATGGGCGTGTCCATGGTCGCGATGAGCCTCGGACAGCTTTCGCGCGCTTCCGGCGAGCGCAAGCGCAAGATGAAGGCCGAGCGACGGGACTATCTGCGCTACATCACCCAGGTGCGGGAACGGGCCCGCTCGACCGCGGAGGACCAGCGGCGGGCGGTGGCCTGGAACAATCCGTCGCCGGATTCACTGTGGTCGCTCGCGATGGGTTCGCGGTTGTGGGAACGCCGGGTCAGCCACGAGGATTTCGCCAGGGTGCGGATCGGGCTCGGCACCCAGCAGTCGGCGCTGGAGCTGATGCCTCCGGTGACCAAACCGATCGAGGACCTGGAACCGCTGTCGGCGATCTCGCTGCGCCGGTTCACCGAGGCCTACCGGACGTTGTCCGGGATCCCGACCGCGGTCGGACTGCGCAGCTTCACGAGCGTGGAGTTCGACGGTGACCAGGACGCGGCGGTCGCACTGGTGCGGGCGATCCTCGCCCAGCTGGTGACCTTCCACTCGCCGGACGAGCTGCGGCTGGCGGTGCTGACCACGGAAACGGCGCAGTCGCAGTGGGACTGGGTGAAGTGGTTGCCGCACAACAACCACCCGACCCTGCGGGATGCGGCCGGTCCGCTGCGGCTGCTGGCCGCCGACCACGACGAGCTGATGGACATCCTCGGCCCGGACGTGGCCGACCGCGACGACCACGACAAGTCGGTGGGGCCCGCCACGACCGAACCGTTCGTGGTGATCCTGGCGCACCTTGCGACGATCCCGGAGTCTTCGCGGCTGCTCGGCGCGGGACTGCGCAATGTGGTGCTGCTCGACGTGACCGGTGCGCTGCCGGGTGGCCCGAAGGTGCTTCGACTGACCACAAAGGACGGTCTGATCGAGTTCCCGGCCGGCACCGGGGTGGGTTCGGCGACCAGGGACGAGCTGTCGGTGACACAGGCCGAGGGGCTGGCGCGGCTGCTGGCGCCCAAGCGCACGAGCGGCACGCTGGAGATCGCCGATCAGCCGTTGGAGAGCGACTTCGGGCTCACCGCGTTGCTGGGCATCAGGGACGTGCACACCTTCGACATCGCGGCGCAGTGGCGGCCGCGAGCGGTGCAGCGCGCGCGCATGTCGGTGCCGATCGGGGTGACCGAGGACGGCGAGATCGTCGAGCTGGACCTGAAGGAGTCGGCGCAGGGCGGGATGGGTCCGCACGGCATGCTGATCGGCGCGACCGGCTCGGGCAAATCGGAGCTGCTGCGCACGCTGGTGCTCGGGCTGGCCGCCACGCACTCGTCGGAAATCCTGAACTTCGTGCTGGTGGACTTCAAGGGCGGGGCGACCTTCCTCGGCATGGACCGGTTGCCGCACACCTCGGCGATGATCACGAACCTCGCCGACGAACTGCCGTTGGTCGACCGCATGCAGGACTCGCTCAACGGTGAGATGGTGCGCCGTCAGGAGCAGCTGCGCGCGAGTGGTTACCCGTCGTTGTACGAATACGAGAAGGCTCGCGCCGCCGGTGAGCAGCTGGCGCCGATGCCGACGCTGTTCCTGGTGGTGGACGAGTTCTCCGAGCTGTTGAGCGCGAAGCCGGAGTTCATGGAGCTGTTCGTCTCGGTCGGACGGCTGGGCCGCAGCCTCGGCGTGCACCTGCTGCTCGCCTCGCAGCGGCTGGACGAGGGCCGCATCCACCGGGTGGAAGGTCACCTGTCGTACCGGATCGCGCTGCGGACGTTCTCCTCGATGGAGTCCCGCAGCGTGATCGGTGCCGGCAGCGCCTACGAGCTGCCGCCGGAGCCGGGCAACGGGTACCTGAAGATCGACACGACGAACCTGGTGCGGTTCAAGGCCGCCTACGTGTCCGGTCCGGTGCCCGCAGGCGGCGGGGAGAACTCCGCGGTGGAGGCGGCGCGGGCCAGCCGTGAGGTCGTCCCGTTCTTCACCCAGGCCCGGCCGAGCCGATTGATCGTGCGGGACGACGAGCCGGAGACCGAGGAGAAGAAGTCCGATGTGGAGGCGCTCGAGGCGGCCGCCCCCGGCGGGACGACGCTGGCGGACGTGTTCGTCGACCGGTTGACCGGATCCGGCCCGGCGGCACGCCAGGTGTGGCTGCCGCCGCTGGCCGAATCGCCGAGCCTGGATTCGCTGCTGCCGAGCGTGCTGCCGGATCCGGTGCGCGGGATGTCCGTGCAGGACCCGGCGCACTGGGGCAGGCTGCGGGTGCCGATGGGCATGATCGACCGGCCGTTCGAGCAGGTGCGGGAGCTGCTGATGGCCGACCTGTCGTCCGCGGCAGGACACGTGGCCGTGGTGGGCGGCCCGAAGACCGGCAAGTCGACCGTGCTGCGCACGCTGGTGCTGGCGCTCGCGATGACGCACACGCCGCAGGAGGTGCAGTTCTACGGACTGGACTTCGGCGGTGGCGGGATCATGTCGATCAACGGCCTGCCGCACGTCGGCTCGGTCGCCACACGGCTCGAACGGGACCGGGTTGTCCGCACGATCGAGGAGATCTCGCAGGTCATGGAGCACCGCGAGACGGTGTTCTCCGAGCACGGCATCGAATCGATGGACGCCTACCGCGGGCTGCGCAGGGCCGGCCGGATCGAGGACTCGTTCGGCGACGTGTTCCTGGTGGTGGACGGCTGGTACAGCCTGAAGAACGATTACGGCGACCTGGAACAGAAGATCGGCGAACTGGCCTCGCGCGGGCTCTCGTTCGGCGTGCACGTGGTGATCGGTGCCACGCGCTGGTCGGAGATCCGCCCGTACCTGCGGGATCTGCTGCAGACCCGGTTCGAGCTGCGCCTCGGTGATCCGATGGAGTCGGAAATCGGCTCGCGCAAGGCGAAGACGGTACCGAACCAGCCGGGTCGCGGCCTGACCCCGGACGGCCTGCACTTCCTCGCCGGCCTGCCGCGGATGGACGGCAGCGGCAACACCGCCGACCTGGCCGCGGCCACGAAGGCGGTCGCCGAGGAGGTGCACCTGTTCTGGCCGGGTGCCCCGGCGCCTGCGGTACGGCTGCTGCCCGCGACGCTGCCGATGACGCAGCTGCCGCCGCCGGACGGGGACCTGCGGGTCGCACTCGGACAGGACGAGCAGCGGTTGCTGCCGGTGTGGCACGACTTCGCGGCCACCCCGCACCTGCTGACGTTCGGCGACAACGAGACCGGCAAGACCAACCTGCTGCGGCTGGTGTTGCGCTCGGTGCTCGCGCGGTACCAGCCGGCCGAGGCGAAGATCGTGCTGGCCGACCCGAGCCGGATGCTGGACGGTGAGGTGCCGGAGGAATACCGCGTCGGGTACGCGACCACCACCGAGGCGTTGCAGGAACTGGCCCAGCAGGCGAGCGTGTCGCTCACCCCGCGGGTGCCGGACCAGAGCATCACCGCGGACCGGCTCAAGCGCCGCGACTGGTGGACCGGGCCACGGCTGTTCTTCGTGATCGACGACTACCAGCTGCTGACCACCGGTATGGGGACGCCGCTGGAGCCGTTGTTGTCGTTGCTGTCACAGGGTTCCTACATCGGGTTCCACCTGATCATCGGGCGCAGCACCTCGGGTGCGATGCGGGCGCTCAGTGACGCGGTGATCCGCCGGATCTGGGAACTCGGCAGCCCCGGCCTGGTGTTCTCCTATCCCAAGGAGGAGGGCAAGTTCCTCGGCGAGGCGACCCCGCGCAAGCTGCCCGCCGGCCGCGCGCAGCTGGTCACCCGCCGTGGCGTGAAACTCGTGCAGACCGGGTTCGTTCCGCTGGACGCGGACCGGCCCGACGAAGGCCTGTCCCAGCTGGCGGGTGGTTCGCGATGACGGAGAGGGGCGCGCGATGAGCACGCTGACCGGCGAACTGTGCCGGATCACGGTCTACGGGCCACAAGGCAGGGCGGACCTCGCGGTGCCGATGTCGGTGCCGTTGACCAGTCTGCTGCCGGTGCTGCTGCAGCACACCGGTGGCCGTGCGGACCTCGGTGACTCGTGGGTCCTGCAGCGGCTCGGTGAAGAACCGCTGGACGCGGCGGGCACCCCGGAGTCGCTCGACTGGAAGGAGGGCGAGGAATTCCACCTGCGCCCCCGTCAGGACCCGTTGCCGGAACTGGACTTCGACGACATCGCCGACGGTATGGCCACCGCGGTCAGCCGCCAGCCGGGGCGGTGGCGTCCGGAATTCAACCGCGGCCTGTTCCTCGGGTTCGCCATCTTCGCCTTGGTGGTGCTGGCGCAGGTGCTGGTCTACCCGGGCTCGACCGGGTTGTCCGCGATCGGCAGCGGTGTGGTGGCACTCGGGCTGCTGGCGGCGGTCGTGTCCGTCGGCGTGCGCTCCGACGACCGGACGCTGCTGACCCTGCTCGGCCTCGGTGGCTGCGGATTCGCCTTCCTGGCCGGCGCGATCGCGCCGGCCGGTGTCGAGGCGGTGTTCGACCTGCAGGGCGCGCCGTTCCTGACCGGCTGCCTGACCTTCGCGCTCGCCGGTGGCCTGGTGATCGGCGGGCGGGCCGCATGGTCGCCGTCGATCCCGTTCGTGCCCTTCGGCACGGTGGTTGCGGTCGGCGTGGGCGGTGCGCTCGCCATGTGGCTGCACCTCGGCGCCGGGTTCTCCGCGGTGCAGACGGCCGCGCTGGTCTCGGCCGTCCTCATTGGATTCATGGTGTTCGCGCCGCGGGTCGGCATCCGGTTCGCCCGCATCCGTGGTCCGCAGCTGCCACGGTCGGCCGATGAACTGCAGTACGACATCGAGCCTGCGTCCGCGGAGCAGATGGTGCACCAGACCGGGTACGCCGACGGCTACCTCACCATCGCGTGCCTTGCCGCGACGGTGATCTTCACCGGCTGTTTTCCGTTCCTCGTCGACGGTGGACTGTTCCCCGCGATTTTGGCCGGGCTGGTGGCCTCGGCGGTGCTGATGCGCTCGCGGGCGATGCTCGGTGTCTGGCAGCGGGTGCCACTCGCGGTGTCCGGTTCGATCGGGTTCGTGCTGCTGGGGATCTCGCTGATCCAGCCGCTGCCAACACAGTGGCGCGGCGCCTGCGTTGCCGGCCTCGCATTGGTGTTCTTCCTGCTCCTGCTGGCGATGTTGCGGCCGCCGCCGCGGCGGTTGCTGCCGATCTGGGGGCATTTGGCGAACTGGCTGGAGACGTTGAGCGCGGTGGCGGTGATCCCGATCCTGCTGGAACTGTTCGGGGTCTACTCATGGGCCTCCGGGCTGACCGCGTGAGGGAAAGGGAGGTGATCCGGACATGGTGCAAACACAGAAGGACCACGTCGAGGCGTATTCGTTCCTGATCGGGCGGATGACCTCGGCGCTGGTGCTCGGCGATGCGAGTCACCTGGACGTACCGGCGAAGCGGGCCTGGAACGGGCTGTTGATCGGACTGGTGCTGAGCGTGCTGATCGCGATCGGGTTCTTCGTGTACGGGCTGCTCGCACACCGCATGGGCTCGGCGCCGGCTGGTCCGGCCCCGTCCCCCGGCCACACGGTGTGAGCAGCGGAAAGACCCTAGCGAGCTGGCAGGAAGGACGAAGGTGACCATGGAGCTCTCACTGGTTCGCCGCGGCAGTGCGGATTCGCCTGCCCTGGACAAGAAGACGGTGGGCAATGCGCTGGTGGTGCACCTAGCGGAAGGGATGACCGGCGAGGCACAGGCACTTGCGCTTGGCGTCGCGGCCGATGCCGAACACGATCTGGTGGTCGTGGATCTGCCGGTGGATTCGCCGATCTCGATGTGGGAATCGGTGGCAAAGGCGTTGCCACGGCGCCGCCGTGGAGTGCGGTTGGTGATCGGCGGCCGCTCGCGGGAGACGACCGCGCTTGCCGGGCAGTGGCTGGCCGAGCGGATCAACCGCACGGTGCTTGCGCCGGACGGTTCGGTGATCCCGAGTGCCGGTGGTGCGCTGTTCGTCCACTCCGGACGCGGCAGCGGCTGGGTGCGCTTCCAGCCCGGCCGCCCGCCGGCCTGGGAGGCGAAGCGGTTTCCCCGCCCGGCATGGGATTCCGGGATCACCGCCGAGCTGACCTCCACGAGCTCGCGCGGGGTCGCCGAGCCGTTGCCAGGCGGGTTGTGGATCCGCCCGGTCGGCTTCGACGGCCCGCAGCGGCAGCACCGCCGTGCGCTGATCGCGGGCATGCCCGCGCAGCACGACACCATGACGATCGTGCTCGGCTGCCCCGGCTGCCCGCCGCTGACCCTCGACGACGCGGCCCGGCTGTGGGTGCGGCTGCCGGAGAACGTGCGGGCCAAGGCCCGGTTCGTGCAGTACGGCCCGATGTCGTTGCCGGCGGGAAGCACGGTCGGACAGGCGCTGGCCGACCTGCTCGGCAAGCCGGTCGCCTTCTACTCCGGCCTGCCGGTCGGCTCGCCGCACACCCCGACCCTGCAGACCGTGCTGTTCGACGGCAGGCTCGGCTGGCGCCCGTTCGCCGATGAGCTCGGCTACCAGCCACGCGAGTCGGCCGCAGCCGCGACGCCGCTGCCGGAACTGCTGGCACACCACGCCCCGATCGACGGTCTCGACGAGCTCGCCCCCGCGGTCTACTGGTACGCACCGGACGCGGTGATCGAGGTCGTGCAGTCGGGTCTGCTGGTGCGCCCGCCACAGGACGGTCCGGACACCGCCGCGGTCCGCGGCGTGACCCTCGACGCCGCGGTGCACAACCTCACCTTCGACGCTCCGGACCAGGCCTCGGCACCGCGGATGCGGATGCTGGCCGAGGACCTGCTCGGCCGCCTGGACGAGTACACCCGCCGGATGAGCCGGGTGCTGCCCGCCGCCGCACTGCTTGCCGAGCGGGCCCGTCCGCAGATCACGACCAGGGCACTGGCCGAGATCGAGCCGGCCCCCGCTGCGCCCGGTGCCGCCTCGGGCGGGGCTGCTCCGTCCGCACCCGGCGAGGCCGCCGCAGTACTGACCGGACCGTCCGACGGCGGCACCCCGGCGGAGCCCTACCGCCCGGCGACCCCGGTGCCCGGCTACCAGCCCGCCGCACCGGCCGCACTGGGCATCGCCACCCCGGCCGAGATCCCCGGCGCGGTCGCGACTCCGGCGGAGGCCCCCGGCGCGGTCACCACTCCGGCGGAGGTGCCCAGTGCGGTTGCCACTGCCGCGGAAGCGCCCGGCGCGTCGGCGGCTACTGCTGCGGAAGCACCCGGCGCGGCCAGCGCCGGTCACCCCGGCCCGGCCGGGCCGCCCGGCACCGCTCGTCCGGCTGACACTCCCGGCGGCACACCCCCGGCTGCCGGTCCCGGCCCCGTCGCTCCGCCCGAGGTCCCCGGCGGCCCGACATCGACCACCGGCCATCCCGGTCCGGCACCGGTCGCCGGCCACCCCGGCAGCCCGACGTCGGCTACCGGCCACCCCGGCAGCCCGACGTCGGCTACCGGCCACCCTGGAAGTCCGGCACCGACCATCGGCCACCTTGGCGGTCCAGCACCGACCACTGACCACCCCGGCGGCTCGGCACCGACCACTGCCCACCTCGACGGTCCGGCAGCGGTAACTGGCCACCGTGGCGGTCCGACGTCGACTACCGGCCATCCCGGCGGTCCGGCACCGGCCACCGGCCGCCCCGGCGGTCCGGCACCGGTGGCCGGTCACTCCGATGGTCCGAAACCGGCCACCGGCACCGGACCGGAGTCGACGCTCACCCAGCGGCTGGACCCGGGCCTCGCCGTGCCACCTGCCCCGACCTCGGTCAACGTCCCGATCACCATCACCTCCGCGCGCCCGCCCACGGTCGCCGGTCCGGCGACCCCGGCCGGCCCGCCCACGGTTGCCGGTCCGCCGGCAGCCGCCGGTCCGGCCACCTCCGCCGGTGCGTCCACGGCGACCGGTCCAGCCGAAGCCGTCGGTCCTCCTCCGACCCGCACCGCACCCGCGGCACCGGATGCCGGTGCGGCACCGGAGCCCGCCGCGGCTCCGCAGCCCGAGGCGAAAACCCCGGTGGTGAAGGCCTCGGCAGCGCTGCTCTTCCAGCCGACCCCCAGTGCGGAGGCGACCGCTCTGCTACCGAAACGCGGGGTGAACAAGGAACGCGAGTGGCTGCGCAAGTCGCTCGGCGCCGAGTACGGCCTGATGTCCAACACGGCGGCGCGGATCCTGTCCGAGCACCCGGGTTTCCAAGGGGTGCTCTCGACGTCGTCGGAGGAGGTGCTGACCGACGCGGTGGCCGTGCAGTTGTACCTGTCGGTCAAGGGTGCGGCCATCGACGGCGGTCTTCGCCGCGGAGTGAACGGGCCGCACGTGCCGATCGCGCGTTGCGTGGTGGCCGGGTTGAGCCGGTTGCCCTCGCATCGCGGGCCGTCGACTTTCGCCGCTGCGCTGCCGTCCTCGGCGTGGCCGCTGCTGGAAGCGCAGAAGGTGCTGACCGAATGGGGTTTCCTGAACACCCTGACCCAGCCGGCGTCCGTGGTGGCGGATGAGACGGACGTGCTGGTGTGGTCCATCACCGGCCGCCGCACGAAGCTGCTGGAACCGGTCGATGCCGGCGTGGCGAACCGGGTGCTGTTCGTACCGGGCACGAGTTTCAAGGTGCTGGAAGCACGCAAGCCGGACGGTGCCGCCCGTGGCGTGGTGCTGTTGCGGGAGCTGACCGCGAGCGAGATCGACGAGCACGGCCGGGTGGCGACCGACCGGGTGTCGCTCGACGAACTGGCCATGACGTCACTGCGGCGCACGCTCGAAACCTGGGCGGAAGCGGGCGAGGATCTGGCCAGGACTGTGGTGGACGAGCAGGCCGCGGAGCGTTTCGGTGCGCTCCCCGGCCTGGTGTGAGGGTGGAGAGGCGGAGACGATGAACCGACAGCTGCTCGTGGTCGCCGGTGACCGGCCGGGCGCGTACCCGACGATCGGCGCGGCGCTGGCACAGGCGCAGGCGGGAGCGACGATCAGCGTGCATCCCGGTCGCTACGAGGAGAACCTCGTGGTGAACCAGATGGTTTCGCTCGTGGCCGAGCAGGGAGCGGGCACGGTCGAAATCGTGGCGAACACGGGCAGTGTGCTCGTCGCGAACGCCGAAGCGGTGCAGCTGAGCGGGTTCACCCTGACCGGGGCCGACGACCAGCTGGTGACCGTCGACGTGGTCCGCGGCGAGGCGGCGCTGGACGGGTGCCGCGTGTCGGGGACTTCGTGGGCGACGCTGCTGGCCAGGCTGCAGGGTTCGCTCGCACTGCGGGGTTGCACGGTGACCAGCACCGCGGGTGCCGGTGTCGTGCTCGCTTCGCCGTCGCAATCGACCATTGAGGACACTGAGGTTGTCGAGGCCGCCTCGTCCGGGGTCGTGGTGGCCGAGGTCGGTTCCGTGGTGTTGCGCCGGTGCGTGGTGCGCGACGCGGCGGGCAACGGCATCTGCGTCAACGGTGAAGCGGTCGCGGTCATCGAGCAGTGCGAGATCGCCGGTGCGCAGAAGCCGGCGATGGTCGTGGAGCAGCAAGGCCGTGCCACGATCACCGGACTGACCGTGCGCGACAGTGCGAACGTGGACCTGTACGTGACGAGCCAGGGCCGGGTTTCGGTGGCGTCGTCGCAGTTCCGGTCGGCCCCGATGCAGGCGGCGCACGTGGCCGCATCGGCCGCACCGCTGCTGCGTGACTGCGTGTTCGCCGGTGCCGGGGGAAACGCTCTGCAAGCCACCGGAACCGCGGCGCCGCAATTCGTGGACTGCACGTTCGAGGGATCGCCGATCACGATCCTCGTCGACGGCCAGGCCCGGCCGCGGTTCGAACGGGCGACCGTGCGCGGCTCGTCGCAGACGGCGATGATGGTCTCCGCCGAGTCCGCGGTGCGCGTCGGCGGGCTCCGGCTGTCCACCGAAAGCGGCGCCGGGATCGTCCTCTCCGGACAGTCCACTCTGGACCTGGCGGACGCCGCTCTTGACACCGGCCGGGAGAGCGGATTGCGGGTCACCGAGGACTCGCGGCTCACGGTGACCGATATCCGGGTCACCTCGAGCGCCGAGCAGGCCGTGTCGTTCGCGTCCAGCGCATCGTCGTCGGCGAAGTCGGTATTGGTGCGCGGCGGTGGCCTGCACGTGGCGGGCACGGCGGAAACCTCGTTGCAGGACTGTGAAATCGCCGAGTCGAGCACTGACGGCATCACCGTCGCCGAGGGTGCGGTGCTCACCGCGTCGCGGTGCCGGGTGCGCAGTGCGCGGGGCAACGGGGCAACCGTCGCCGCGCGAGCGTCGTTCACCGAATGCGAAATCCTCAGTGCCGGGCAGGACGGTTTCCACGTCGAAACCACCGAGCCGGTCAGCATCCGTGACTGCGTGGTCAACGACGCCGCGGGTGAGCTCGTGGGCGGTGCCGAGCAGGCGGACGTGCAGAACCTGATCACCGACTCCGCACGGTCCTCGGACGAGCCGCTGAACGCGGGCCCGCTCGGTGATTTCCCGGACGCGGAGCCGGCACCGGACCAGACCGTGAGCGAGGCGGCCGGTGAGGTGCTCGAAGGGCCGCTGGGCGATCTGGAAGCGCTGGTCGGGCTCGCCGGGGTGAAGAAGGAAGTCACCGGCCTGATCAACCTGATCAAGATGTCCCAGATGCGCGAGCGGATGGGACTGCCGATGCCGCCGATGAGCAGGCACCTGGTGTTCGCCGGCCCGCCCGGTACCGGTAAGACGACGGTCGCGCGGCTCTACGGCACAGTGCTCGCGGAGCTGGGCATCCTGTCCAAGGGGCACATGATCGAGGTGGCGCGCCAGGACCTGGTCGGCCAGTACATCGGGTCCACCGCGATCAAGACCACCGAGGTCGTGGAGAAGGCCATCGGCGGGGTGCTGTTCATCGACGAGGCGTACACCCTCGCGTCGGGTACCGGTGGATCCGGCCCCGACTTCGGTCAGGAAGCCATCGACGCGCTGATGAAGATCATGGAAGACCAGCGCGATTCGCTCGTGGTGATCGTCGCGGGCTACTCCGAGCAGATGGTGCAGTTCCTCGATTCGAACCCCGGTCTCGCTTCGCGGTTCACCCGCACCATCGAGTTCCCGAACTACAGCGTGGACGAGCTGGTCACCATCACCACCGGCTTGACCCGCAAGCACTACTACGAGCTGACCGACGACGCGCTGACCACCTTGCGGGACTACTTCGAACGCGTGCCGAAGAACTCGACGTTCGGCAACGGCCGCGTGGCCCGCAAACTGTTCGAGGCGATGGTGAACAACCAAGCGTCCCGGCTGGCACTGCACCCACCGTCGAAGGACTCCGAGCTGAACCGGCTCACCGCCGACGACCTGCGTGCCGAGCTGAGCCAGCTGCCCTCGGCGGCGCAGTCGACGGTGTCGGTCACCGCCGATCCGGCCGCCGCGATCGGGACGAGTGCGGGCTGGAAGCGGCTCGGCGGGCTCGTCGGCCAGGCTTCGGTGCGCGAGAACGCGGAGCGGCTGCTGCTGCGGCTCGGCGGGCTCACCCACGAACGGCAACCGCTCGGATACCAGGCGAACCTCGTGGTCAGCGGGAAACGCGGCACCGGACGGACCGAGTACGCGAAGCTGTACGCGCAGCTCCTGTCGGAGTTCGGGATGGTCCCGGTCGGGCAGCTGGTGCACCTCGGTCTCGCCGACGAGCTGTCGCCGCGCTGGCCGGGTCAGGCCGAACACCTGGTGCGCGCCGCGATGGGCGACGCGTCCGGTGGCACATTGGTGATCGACCTCGACGGAGACTGGGACACCTCCCCGCACACCCCGGGGGTCGAGGCGCTGGAGGCGCTTGGCGAGATGATCGCGCGCCGTCCGGCCGATCCGGTGGTGGTGCTCACCGGCGAAGCCGATCGGGTCGCCCAGCTGCTCAAGCAGTTGCCCACCCTGCGGGAGCTGTTCCCGTACGGCTGGCAGCTCGGTGAGTACACAGTGGACGAACTGGCGGAAATCGCGGTACGGCTGCTGGTCCGGCGTGGCCACGAAGTACCCGACGACGTTCGTGACGCGCTGGCCCACGAGCTGTCCGCGGCGTCCGAGCACACCGTGCACGCCGCACACGAACTCGCCAGGACGCTCTCGGCCGCCGCCGCGTCCCGCACACTGGCCGCCGCCGATCTGCGGGGCATCCGTCCGCCCGACACCGGAGCGCTGGCCCTCGGGCCGGGGCTGGCCTCGGTCGGCTGATCCAGGGAGGTAACCGATGGGTTCGCAGCACGAGAAGATGCTCGAGGACGCGCTCGCCGCCTACCAGCGGCAGCTCGATCAGTTCGACGACACCCGGCATCAGGTCGAGACGGTCACCAGCACCGCCACCTCCGCGCGTCGTGAGGTGAGCGCGACCGTGGGTCGCACCGGTGAGCTGACCGAACTCTCGTTCCCGACCGGCGCGTACCGGCGAATGGCGCCGGCGGAGCTGGCCTCGGTGATCGTGCAGACGGTGGCCGCGGCCAGGGAGAAGTCCATGGCCGCGGCGGCCGAGGCGATGGCCCCGATGCTGCCGCCGGGGATCTCCGCACAGGATCTGATGAGCGGAAAAGTGGACGTGAACGCCCTGTTCTCGGCCCGGGTGCCAGGATTCGACGAAGGGAACCTGCTGTGACGGACCAGTTTTTCGTCGACGCGGACGGACTTGACAGCGGCCGCGACGGATTCGACGGCAAGGGCGCCGAACTGCGCACCCTCGCGCAGCGCCTGCAGGGCCTGGCCAATCCCAGCCGGATCCAGGCCGCGGCCGGGAACGACAAGAACGGCAAGGAGTTCTCGCAGACCCACCAGAAGTCGGCCACCGACATCTACAACGGCATCCGGGCGTGGGCCGAGGCGGTCGAGGCCACTCGTGACTCGATCGGCGACATGGCCACGTCGTTCCGGGATGCCGACCAGGGTGCCTACGACGCGTCGAACTCGCTGTTCCAGAGCTTCACCGAGTTGAACCAGGCCGTGCACAAGGACGAATAGGGTCGCCGGGTATTCCTGAGCCGAGCCCGCCCGTCGGATCGGTCGGCACGGCCGAGCCCGAAGTCCTGATCCCGTTGTCCTGGAACCGAAGGAGGTGTACCCGCGATGAGCATGATGGTCGATCCCAGTTTGAACTGGGTCTTCTACATCATCGCGGGTGATGCCTGGCCGCAGGGCGACGAGGACCAGGCTCGCGCGCTGGCCGCGGAATGGGATCAGGTCGCGCAGCAGATCGCCGCGGCGGACCAGGGTTTCAGCCAGCTTTCTCAGCAGGTGGTCTCGAACGTCGGCGGCGACGTGGCGACGAACTTCGCGTCCTTCGCAAACAAGCTGAGCACCATGGGCTCCGGCTACGCCGCGCAGGCGCAGCAGCAGGCGTCCGCGCTTCGCGAATACGCGCTGAACGTGGAAAACGCCAAGTACGGCATCCTGATCTCCATTGCGGTCACCGCGGCGGACCTGATCTGGGCGATGTCGAACCCGTTCACCGCACCGTTGGTACCGGCGATCTGGGCAGCCGGGCGCACGGCCGTGATGCAGATCGAGCGGTCGCTGATGTCGCGGTTGCTGAGCCTGCTCTCGCGCGTCGCAAGGGAAGCCGCGCAGGAGGCCGCGGAAGAGGCCGCGGAGGAAATGCTCGCGGAATTCATCCAGATCGCGCAGGGCAACCGGGACGGATTCGACTGGGGGCAGATCGGCCAGAACGCCGCCATCGGCGGGATCGCCGGAGCGTTCGCCGCAGGTGCGCACAGCGGACTGGGCAAGTACGGCAACAACGTGTTCGGCGCAGCAGGCGTGGAAGCCGGGGCCGAAGTGGTCGCCGGCCTGTCCGCCGCCGGTCTCTTCGGCGCCGACCTGGACAGCCTGGGCTGGGGCGCCCTGAACGGCGGCCTGAGCGGCGCCGCCACCCACGGAGCAGGCCACGCCGGCGAAAGCCTGCACAACCACCTGACCGGCGGAGACAACGGCAGCACCACCAAGGGCCCCAACGACCCCGGCGGCGCCGACACGAACATCAACACCGCCCCGGTAACCGCCCCGAACGCGAACCCCAACGGCACCGGCGGCCCGAACGGCACCGGCAGCTCCGGCGACCCGAACAGTACCGACGGCTCAGACCGCTCCGGCGGCCCCGACGGCTCGAACTCGACGGGCGGTCCGGATCCGACCGGTGGCTCGAACTCGACGGGTGGCTCGAACTCGGCGGGTGGTCCGAACTCGACCGGTGGCTCGAACTCGGCGGGTGGTCCGGATCCGACCGGTGGCTCGGACTCGACCGGTGGCTCGAACTCGGCGGGCGGTTCCAACCCGACCGGTGGCTCGAACGGTTCCGACGGCACCAACCCCACCGGCAATCCCGGCAGCAACGCCAACCTGCCAGGCACCAACCACAACACCGGCGGCACCGCCAACAACCCCACCGGCGGCAGCAACCACAACACCGGCGGCACCGACCCAACCGGAAACTCCAACGGCACCAACCCCGGCACGAACAACTCCAACCACAGCACCGGCAACGAACCCACCGCACCCCACAACTCAAGCGGCAACACCGGCTCCGGCACCCCAAACCCCGACACCACCAACACCCCCGGAAACACGCCAGGCAATGCCGGAAACACCACCGGCGACCCCGGAAACACCACCGGCAACCCCGGCAATAGCTCAAGCCACACCGGCAACCCCGCCAACAACCCTGCCGACACCGGGAACAACTCCACCCCGAACCCCAACACGAGCCCCGGCTCCACCACCAACCCAGGTACGAACAGCGGCGGCACCAACGTCACCACCAACCCAGACTCACCAGGCGGAACCAACACCAACGTCACCCCCGGCAGCAACCCCACCCCCGTCGGCGACAACACCGGCAACAACATCAACACCAGTCCCAACGGAACCCCCAACCCCGGGGCAACCCCGAATCCCGGTGACACATCCAACCCAGGCCCCGGCGCGAACCCAGGAGGAACCCCCACCCCTGGCGGGAGCCCGAGCCCAGGCGGCACTTCCGACCCAGGCTCCAGCGCCAACCCAGGCGGCACTTCCAACCCGGGCCCCAACGCGAACCCGGGCCCCAACCCGGGCAGCAACCCCAACCCTGGTGTGAACCCGAACCCCAGTGCGAGCACCAACCCTGGTGGAAACCCCGGTGGGAACCCGAGCCCAGGCGGCACTTCCAACCCAGGCCCCAGCGCCAACCCAGCCGGCAACCCCAACGCCAACCCCGGTGTCGGCACGAATCCCGCCGGAAACGGGAGCAACCACAGCTCAACCCCGCCGCCGTCGACGGCGGGCTCGGTCAACACCGGCAACCCTGCGCCACCCCCGGCAACGCCGGGCACACCGAATCCGAACTCGGTCAACACCGGCGGCCCGACCCCGTCCCCGGTCGGCGGCGACCAGGGAAACTCAGCCACGCCCACGCCCACCACCGGCGGCAACCACCCCACCACCCCATCCCCCGCAACAACCCCCCACCACGGCGGCGGCCTGCCCGGCTTCACCGGCAACCAAGGCACGAACACCGCCCCCACCCCGCACGCGGACCCCACCCCGAGCCCCCAGCCGAGCCCGGCCCCGAGCACATCGACCAGCCCGAACCCGAGCACTCACCTCGACCCCACCCCGAACGCGTCGGTCGACCCGAACCCAAGCACTCAGCCGGGCCCGACCCCGAACACGTCGACCACCCCAAACCAGGACACCGGCGGAAACCCCAACCCCGCAACCAGCACGAGCCCCCACTCGAACACCGGCCCGACCGCCTCCCCGACCCCGAACACCAGCCCCAGCCCGAACCCGAGTACCTCCACGAACCAGAACGCGCAGCCCGCCCCGAACCCGAGCACCGGCCAGACCAGCTCGCCGACCCCGAACACCGGCCCCACCACGAACCCCGGAACCAATACCGGCCCCACCCCGACGACGAACCCCAACCCGACCCCCAGCACCAGCCCGAACACCAACACCGGCCCCAACCCGAACCCGACCACAAACACCGGCTCGACCACGAACACAAGCCCGACCACAAACACAAGCCCGACCACAAACACCAGCCCCAGCCCGAACCCGAGTACCTCCAGTACCACGAACCCGGGCACCGAGGCCCAGTCCAGGCCCGTTCCGCCGCCGGTGGCGGGCAGCGTCGACGGGGTGAAGTCGAGCCCCAGCCCCTCACCGAACGCGTCCACAAACCCCGCGACGAGCGTCAACGGGCCGGACCGCACACCCACGTCGTCTCACACAAACGGTTCGCCGACCCCCGGGCCGGCACCGTCGAACGTCACGCCGGCACCCCCATCGAGCCAGCCGAACCCCTCGCCCACGCCGACCGGCACCACCGGCCCGAAATCCGACACCTCCCCGCAACCGAACCCGACGTCCGAAAGCCCGAAGCCACCCCCCGGCCCGTCCCCGAAGATCGACACCAAACCCACGCCAGCACCCGAAACGTCGATCAACACCAAGCCCACCCCGACGCCGAACACCGAAAACAACTCCAATTCCAAGAACACCACGTCGCCCACCCCGAACTCCAACCCCAACCCTGCACCTGCCCCGAAGTCCAGCCCCAACCCAACACCCGCCCCGAAATCCGACGCCGCAGCAAAGTCCAACCCGACACCAAAGTCCAACCCGACGTCCAAGTCCAACCCGACGTCCAAGCCCAACCCGACGCCCAAATCCGGCCCGACAACCAAATCCGACCCGAACCCGAAGTCCGACCCCACCCCGGCGCCCAAGCCAAGCACCAACCCGAATCCCACCCCCGCGCCCAAGCCGAGCACCAGCGCCAACCCCACCCCCGCACCCCAGACCCCCAAGCCCGCCAGGACTCCGCGCCGCAATCTCCACACTCCGGTCGCGGCCCCCAAGAAGCCGGCTCCCAAACCGAACACCAACACCGGACCCGGTCCGAATGTTGGGCGGGTTCCGTTGGTGACGGGTGGGAAGGGTGATTTTCGGCAGGTGTTGGGGAGTTTTAGGTTTACTGTGGTGAGTGAGACGGGTGTGTTGGGGGATGTGGGTTCTCGTCATGAGGGTAATGTGGATGGTGTTGGTGTGGTGGCGACGGTTGCGGCGACGGTGGATGATGATTTGGATTTGCTTGCTGCGAAGTATTCGGGTGGGTTTTCGGGTCGTTCTGGGGATGGTCGGTTTGGTTTGGTTATTGGGTTGAATGGGACGCCGGGTTCTGAGTCGGTGATCAGTCGGAAGGTGGAGCAGTTCAGGGCGGGTTGGGATAATCGTTTCCCGGTGGCGGTGGTGGGGTTTACGTGGAAGCATCCGAGTTCGGATGTGGTGGATCAGAAGACGATTCCGTATGGTGGTATTCGGGAGACGATTGTGCGGAATCCGGTGACGGAGGAGGTGGTGGGTCGGGTTCGTGATGCGGGTGGTGGTAATGAGGTGTATTTGCATGTTGGTGATGCGGATGTGCATTCGTTGGGTACTGGTCGTGGTCCGTTGTTTGATGCGGTGAATCAGGTGGTGGCGGGTAATCCGGAGGGGCCTCCGGAGTTGATCAGTGGTGGTTATCGGGTTCGTCCGGGTGATGGTGATGTGGCGAATCGGGCGGCGCAGTTGGATCTTGATGTGCGGCAGGCGATGGCTGGGGTGGATTCGCGGTCGGTGTATTTTCCGGAGCCGAATACGTTTGTCCGGTTGGATGGTGGCAGGCTGGAGAATGATGCGACGTTCGGGACGCGGAATCCGAATACGGGGAGGTTTGAGTATGGGGCGAGGGAGGGGCGGGGGCTGGTTGATTCGGTGGTGGCGCAGCGGAATCCGGGTTGGCAGTATGGGGGTCATCCGAATGCGATTGTGAAGTTTGATTCCGGTTTGGCGGTGCAGACTGATGGGTCGCGGATTGCGAGTAAGGTCGGTACGGATCCGAATAATGTCACTGCGTTGACGCAGAGTCATGCGAACGAGACGACCTGGTCGGATCAGGTCGGTCATTACCTGGGCAACTACACGAGCCTGGACCCGAACCTGTCCAAGATCGCCGCGAAAGCAGCGTTCCACGGCATCAACCCCACCGGACCCACCCCCAACCGACCGAACAAGTTCACCGACTTGATCGGGAATCTGTCGCGCAATGAGACCAAGGCGCTCAGCGCAGGCTTGAACAGCAACCCCGAGGACGGTAAGAAACTTGCCGATATCACCCTCGCCACCCGGCAAGCCCTCATCGACAACCTGAGCGGCAACGGGTCTCCGGCCACGCACACGCCTCCGGCTGCACCGCGGAACCATCAACCGGGCCCAGCCGCGAATCCCGAGCCGAGTCGGTCGAACCAGTCGAACCAGCCGAACCAAGCCCCTCAGCCGAACCAGTCGAAGAGCCTGCCCGGTCCACGCGACTGGGGCAACCACCGTGACAACGCTCCGCCCACGCGGTTCACCTCAGAGCGGTTCGACCCGGCCAAGGCAATTGCCGAGCAATTCACCGGAAATCGCAGTGGGCTGCGAGGTGGTCAGCTCACCGGCGCGATGACCAACATCAGGTACGATGTGCGCCGTTTCGAGGTTTCGCCCGGGAATTGGGTTCGCGAATTCACCGTGCCGATTGATCTGACCTCGTCGTCGGGGTCGGTCTCGGTCGACGAGCGGAACCAGCTCGTCGAGAACGCGCAGAACCACCTGGATTCCTGGGTCAACCAGCAACACCGGTTCCCGGGTGGGGACCAGGTGCACGTCCGGGTCGACGCGCGCGTCGCCGACGACGTCGACCCGAACGACGACAGCTGGCAATCCGACCCGACCCGCCGGATTCCGGTCAACGTGCACAACTCCGCGGTCGACCCGAATTCGCCGGCCACGAACCAGCTCAACTGGGATGTGCACGATTCGAGTTTCGGTGTCGCGCACGAAGTGATGCACTTCGTGGGTCTGGGCGATGGCTACAAGAACAACGAGATGCTGTTCAACCGCCAGGACCAGACCGGTGTGATGGGTCCGGACGCGTGGCAGGACTCGTCGCTCAACGCGAACAACCTCGCACAACTCGAGAACGTCTCCAACACCGCGAACATCCGCGACCACCACCTCACCGATAACCCGACCCCGCAACCGCGCCAGGACAGTTCCGCAACCCCGCACCCGCAGACCGACCACCACTCGGACGACACCGACCCGACCCCGGCCACCGACCCGAGGCCGGACATCGGCCCGGAATCCCGGTCGAACACGCAGCGGCTGGTTGATTCGGTGGTGGCGCAGCGGAATCCGGGTTGGCAGTATGGGGGTCATCCGAATGCGATTGTGAAGTTTGATTCCGGTTTGGCGGTGCAGACTGATGGGTCGCGGATTGCGAGTAAGGTCGGTACGGATCCGAACAATGTCACTGCGTTGACGCAGAGTCATGCGAACCAGACGACCTGGTCGGATCAGGTCGGTCATTACCTGGGCAACTACACGAGCCTGGACCCGAACCTGTCCAAGATCGCCGCGAAAGCAGCATTCCACGGCATCAACCCCACCGGACCCACCCCCAGCCGACCGAACCGAATCAGTGAGGTTGCGGCGAACCTGTCCCCGGACGACCGCAATGCTCTCCTCCAGGGAATGCGGCAGAACCCCGAGGACGGTAAGAAACTCGCCGATATCACCCTCGCCACCCGGCAAGCCCTCATCGACAACCTGAGCGGCAACCGGCCCGCCCCCAACCAGGCCACTACCAGCCAGCCGACCCCCAACCGGCACAGCCCGGCCGCCGCACCCCCCAAGCCGTCCCCACAACCGGACCAGCACACCCCAAATACCAACGAGGCATCGGACACCAGCCGAACCCCCGACACCAGCCCAGCCCCGAACCCCCGAACCGGCGTGAATGTCGAAGCGCACCGTGGTGTGCAAGCGGTGCGGGAAAGCAACCCCAGAGCGAAGCAGGAAACTCTCGACAAGGTCAAGCCTCGCGAATTCACCGCAGACGAAAAGGCCGCGATCGACGACGCGTTGAAACACTACGCGCCGATCATCGGTGACCGTCGGCAGAATTCCAACCGCGCCGGTGTCGAGCAGGAAGTGCAGCACATCGGTGCGGCGAGATTCGGCATCGAGCGTGGTGCTCTCTCACCTGGCATGGGTGGTGAGTACATCGGGTCGCACAAAACCGTGAACCTGTACGCCCTTGCCGGGTTCAGCAAGGACTTCGGCGGCGGCCGCCGGGAACTCGAAGGCACGCTCACCCATGAGCTGTCCCACGGCCTGCTGAAGTACGCACTCGACGACTTCACCAAGCACGTCGGCAGCTGGAACGAAGACGGTACGCCGAAACGGAATCCGGACGCCGAGCCACCGGATGACCGGCTTGCCCGCACCGCGCACGATGATTTCACCGCCGCGGTCAGGTCGCACCTGCTTAATGCGGAGGGTCTTGCGCGGCGCGCCCCGAAACGCGCGGACTTCGTGGCGCAGCTGGAAGCAGCACACCCGGAGGTCTTTGCGCGGCAGGGAGATGAGCTTGCGCGAGTCCGAGCGCCTCGCATTGTCAAGGAGCTCAAGAAACAACAGGGCGAACTCCAGGCGAAGTTCAACGAGCACACCGGATCGTGGACCCGCGACGGGTTCCCCTCGGTCGAGGGCGAAAGCCCGATCACGCGTTATGGCACGACGAACCCGAACGAGGACATGGCCGAGACGGCCAAGTTCTACTTCCTCGACCCGGACAGGTTGCGGGCCGAGGCTCCGCGCCGTGCGGAATTCTTCGACCGGCTGGTCGCGGACTGGACACCGCACGGGAACGACGCGGTGCTCGTCGCCGACGAGGAGACGTCCACAAAGGAGCAGCCGGACGATCGGGCGCTGACCGAGCGGCTGCCCGAATTCGCTCGCGACGGGAAGGCGCTCGGCTCGATCGTGCCGGTCGACGTCCGTGGCGCCGAGGACGTGGGCAAGGTCATCGAACGACTTGTCCGCCAGTTGGGACCGGGTCGGGAGAACCCGCCGAAACTGGAAGGCGTCGACGCGATCACCGCAAGCCTGAGCGGGCCGGGCTTCGAAGCGTTCCTCGGTCAGGGCCGCAAGTCGATGGTGCGGGTCGGCGAGAAATGGTACGAGGTCAAGGTCCGGGCCGAACTCGGGCTCGACGGGATCGGATCCGACCAGATCACGAAGCTGGACCAGCCGACGATCGGCGATGTGAAGAACGAGGTCAAGACCACTCACGCGACCCCGAAGACGGACACCACAGCGAGGGCGCTCGGCACCTCGTACTTCGGAATGTTCCCGGCCGGCCCGTACGCGTCACTCGGTGGCACGGTGCAGCTCGCCGGTCCGTCCACGGAGCACACCGGGACCACGACCGGCACCGAGCAGCGCGTGATCCGTTCGGCTGGGGACGTCCAACGGGCGGACGTGCCGGTTACCTACCACATCACCGTCAGCACCGAGACCGGTGGCATCAATGGGTCCACTGTGGATGGCCAAGTTGGACTGATGCTGTCCACCGACCTGAGCAACCTGAAGCAGGCAGAGCTGGATGGCACCGCCGACCCCAAGCCAGACTGGGCGCAGCAGATCGAGTTTCTCGCCCCAGAAGCGGTGGACCTGGACGAGAACGCGTTGTTCGATCAGGTCAGCAAGAACCTGCATCCGTCGGTGACCAAGTTCGGCGCGCCCGGTCGTACGACGCTGCAGAACTTCCTGAGCGGCCGCGGGATCCGCAGCGTCCTCGGCACCGCAATGCAGGGCAGCCCGGTGGTGTCGAACGATTTGCTCAGCCCGCACGGATCGCATCGCGACGCGGTGCAGCTGCAGGCGAGGCCGACGAATGTCGAATTCGTCGGAGTCATCCCCGGCGACAGCGAGCTGCGCTTCAACGACTCCTCGGTGAGCGGTGGAAGCACCGCCGCGTCGTCGAAGTCCGGCGGCGACGTGAACGCGATCTTCGGTGGTGGGTCGACGGCGCCCGGTGCCCTGAGCGGAGTGGCCGGGGTGAGCGGCAGCGTCTCCGGCAAGGTCACCCAGCAGTCCACAAGCGGCACCAGCGTCACCAACAAGTCGACGGTGAACGCAAAGGGCGACATCGGCCTGTACAAGGTAACTGCTGACCTCGACGTCACCGCCTCCAACGGCGAGAAGACGACCGTACAGGCCACTTCGTACGTCCGAATGGGACTGCCTGAGGCGAAGGCGCAGGGTCTTCCGGTTCCGAAGGACACCAAGCCGAAATTCAAGGACGTCGGAAGGCGTTTCGAACCGCCGTACCTTGCGTCGGCCGCGGCGGCAGGCAACGTCCGGGCCGGGTCGTTCTCACCGGCGGCGCAGGTGCAACCTCAGATCGAGAACGCGCTGCGCAGTCAGCCTGGCCTTGAGAAGTTCCTGCCGCGCTGGGACAAGTTCCAGAGCGACAAACAGGGTTCCAGCCAAGACGTCGGCACTCGACTGTCGAATCTGCGCAAGATCACCGCCACGTTCTCCCCCGCATCGCTTCGGGGCAAAATGGACAGTCTGCTCGGACCGGGCGTGTCGGCCCAGTTGAAGCGGCGCGGGCTGTTCACCGACGAGTACATCAATGTCACGGTCAAGGCGAAGCTGTCGTCCGGAACGCACTTGGGCCAGGCGGACGGGCGGCTGGTCAAGAACAGCAATGAGACGAGCCCGTCGCTGACCAGCAGCACCACCACCGAGAAGGGCTGGTCGACTGGGGTCGAGGGCCGGGTCACGCTGCCTGTTGTGGCGGGGCTGGCGAACCTGGGCATCAGTCCGACCGTGACCCCGCTGCAGTACTCGGACAACCGGACGTGGAAGAACGCCGGTGGTCCGACGGTCACCACCACGACGACCATGGGCGGCAGTGACAATGCGCAGGTGTTCGACCACGACGTCGAGTTCGAGGTCGAGATCACCAGCTACACCCGCAACCGGCCCTGGGTACGACGGCTGACGCCCGGCTCTCCGTTGCGGGTGACGCCGAAGGTGTCCACAGTGGCCAAGACCGGCGATCCCGCGCTGCCGCGGATCTCCGGCAAGGTCGATCTGTGGGTGAACGACGGTGCAGCGCTGAAGAAGGATCCCGCGGACTTCACCCCGGGCAAGCCCGGTGTGGTCGCGTTGACCCAGAACGAGACACCGAGCGTCGACGAGTTGTTGACCCAGCAGCAGGAACAGACGTCGCCGAATTTCCTGCACGTGGAGGCATTCGCCAATACTGAGGCGGTGCGCGACGAAGCGCTGCGGCAGTTGCAGCGTTCGGCCGGCGGCGACTCGGTACTCGGGTTGCCCGGCGGCGAGGCGAGAGCGCGAGTGGACCGGATGTTCTCGCCGGAGAGCCTCCGTGCTGCGACGCCGCGGCTGCTGAAGCAAGGCGGAACGGCCGGAGGATTCCGTTACGAGCGCCGGATGGCCGATCGCGTCGGCGGCCTCGGCATGGGTGTCTCGCTGAGCAACCCCAAGCTGATCGCGGTCTCCGAGAGCGGCGGTGGCGAGCGGACCTACGCCGGCGGTTCGAAGGCGAGCTACGAGCAGTCCCGCAAGCAGGCGGTCGAGGCGAGTGTGCAACTCGGCTTCACCGCACGGCCGGACGGCAACACCACGCACGGCCAGGGCCAGGTTGTCGGCACCGCGAAGTGGAGCCCTTGGCAGCGAACATCCGGTTCGTCGAACGAGATCAGCGCCAGCGTCGACCACACCAGCCGGGCGTCCGGGACGAGCCGCACGGTGCTGGTGCAGTACGACGCGAACGTGCGGCTGGTTGCGGAGAGCCGCCAGGAAGGGCTGCTCAACGGGTCGATCTCGCGGAACGGGGCGGACGTGAAGCTGCCCGGATCGATGTTCGTGTCGATGACCGAGCAGCAGGCCCGCGACGAAGGATTGCTGCCACAGGTGCAGCCGCGCGATCCCGCGCCCGGTACACTTTCCGGGCCGTCCTTGGTCGGCGGCAAGTCCAGTTCGCTGGGTGCGGCAGTGGTGGAGGACGCCCCCAACCTCTCGAAGCTGGTGCAGGACGCGCGGGACGAGTTCGGCAAGACCGGCGGCAAACTGCTGCCGAAGTCGGTGCTGGACGATTCGATGAACAACCTGCAGCGGGCGCTCGACATGTCCACTCCGGACGCAGTGACGTCTCTTGTGGATGGTGCGCTGGATGGCGGTGTGCCGCTGCTGCTGCAAAAGCCGGGCATCGTATCGACCGACAACCACCAGGTGCTGTTGCAGGCGAAGATCGTCGGTACTGAGTTCCTCGACGTCGTGCACGATGGCGGCGAAGTCGATCATGTCGTCAACTCGACCCAGACCACCAAGAAGAACTCCGGGCACGGCTCGTCCTACACCGGCCAGATCCGCGGTGCCGGACGCGGGCTCTTCCGCGACAGCGACCCGAAGATCAGCGGTTACGACGGTGGCTACGCCGGCGTTTCCGGTACTCGGGCCAAGAGCGACCAGACGGTGGAGGACAAGACGACGACCTCGGCCGTGACCGCGTCCTCGAGCGGGCCTGCGGCACGGTACCGGCACCAGATCCAGTTCCAGCTGGTGGTCGCGCAGGGCGGGCAGAGCCGGTCGCTCGCCTCGCAGGAGGCGTCGGTGACCGTGCGGTCCTCGGCCGACGACCAGCGGATCTCCGGCGACGAGCGGTACCACACGAAGCTCTACGGCTCGCGGACCACCGAACTGGATGCCACGGAGTCCACACCGGACCGGATCGAGGCCTGGCAGCAGCAGGGCTTCGGCGCCTTGCCCAAGTCGTCGATTGTCGAAGGGTTGCGCGGTGCCGCCGATGTCCGTGCGGCCGCAGTGCGGGCGTTGCGGCTGGCGGGCGCGGGCAAGGGGATCACCGGCCCGAGCACCGGCGCGAACAACACCCTTTCCGCATCGATCACCAACGAGACGCTGCAAGCGAAACTGCCGGACATGCTCGGCGCCGCGCTTGAGACACCGGACCTTCATGAATCCGGGCTGCTGGGTAACGAGCACGGCTCGGTGAAGGTATATGCCCGGATGGTGCAGCCGGATCTGGTCGGCTTGAGCGATTCGGTGAAGCTGGAGCGTTCGGATCAGTCCGCAGCCACGTTCACCGGCGAGGCCAAGCAGACCGTCAGTGGCGAACAGCAGCTCAACGCGGGCGCAGGCGGAATCACCGATCCGGGCCGGAACATGCACTCCTGGGGTGGTCTGGACGTCCGCACCCCGGTCAACCGGCCGGATCCGACATCGAGTACGACCGAGGCACAGCGTTCCGTGGTAGGCAAGGCGAAGGGCCGGACGGGCCTCGTCGGGCTGGACGTCGAGTACCGGGTGGTCGCCAACGTCGGCGGCCGGACTGCTGCGGTCGAGGTACGGGTCCCGCAGTCTTCGCGGACGCGGATGAGCGGCACTGACCTCGAACAGTCGCTCGGTGAACCGCTGCCGGAATCGCTGACCACCGCCCAGGACGCGGTCAAGAAGGCGGCGGAAGAGTGGCGTAGCGCTGAAGAAGAGCTGGAGAAGGCCCAGCAGGACGCCGACGATGCTTGGCTGTCCGAGAACGACAGCGTGCGCACGCTGACCGAAGGGGCACGCGGGCTGAACGTCACGGTCGATAACGATCCGGTGCGTCAGCTGCGACAGGAGCTGGACCAGGCGCAGAACGACGCCCGCCGAGCGGGCCAGGCCCTGCGCGACGGCAATGCCGAGATCAACCGGCTCAACGAGCGAGAAGAGCAGCTCCTCGCGCTGGCTGCCGCTGTCGAGCCGGGGTCGGTGGAACAGAACGATCTCGTTGCGGATGCCTGGCGCGCGCAGCAAGATGCCCGGGATGTCCGCGCAGGACAGTCCGATTTGGTCCAGCAGCGGCAGGCCGCACAGGACCGCGTCGCGCAGATCCTGACCGTGCTGGATTCCTACCGCAATGACCACTCGGATCACGCAGCTTTGCAGAATGATGCGAACGAGCGGGTCCGCGCCGCGCGGGAGAAGTCGGACGAGGCTCGCCGCAAGTGGTGGCAGGCAAAGTCCGAAGTGGACTGGCGGATCAACACGCACTTGTGGCCGCGTCCGCCGGTGGTCTCGCGGCTCGACCCTCGCCGTACCGAGGCGCACCGCGAAGGCACCGTCGAGGCGAACGATGCCACGTCGAACCAGGCGTCCGGACGCTTTGACGATCGTGGGTTGTCGGACGAGAGGAACGAATCGACGGTTTCCGGGTGGGACTCGGAGACCGGTCGGTCGTACGACTTCGACCTGGCGGAGATCCAGACCCACGCGGTCACCGACAGCTCGGGCCGGGTTCGCGCCGTCTCGTTCCTGCCGGCGAACGAAAACACCGGTGGCATCGAACGGGATTGGGTGGCCGACAATTCCGGCAAGGTCAGCACGCTCCCGAACGGCGCGACCCCTGGAAAATTCGACCCGCTGCTGCGCCAGGCCCGCGGACTGGGCAACGAGCCTGAACTGGACGGCCGCCGGTTCGGGGAATGGGCCGACGAATCAGCTGCGCCGTGGGACAAGGACTCCTTATTCGTCTTCGCGCACGGCCGACCGGAGTCGGTGAAACTGACCCTGTTGGGCGGCCGCACGGTGCGCGTCAACGGTGCTGCGTTCGCGAAAATCGTCGCGAAATCCGGATCGTTCGCCCGGCCGCAGTCTTCAGTGACGCTCATTGCCTGCAGCGCCGGCCAGACTGACGGGCCCGGCGGTCTTGCCCACGACTTCCAGCGTGCGCTCAGCGAGCTCGGCGGACCCACGACCGTGCACGCACCGACCAAGCCCGCGCTGTTCGGCAGGGATTCCTCAACCCTGGGCAAAGCGGTCGGCGCGACGCAGAGTTTTACGACTGTGACCGACGGTGGCCATTTCCGAACCTTCGGTGGCAATCCTGGAGACGAGGCGATCGTCGGGCTCGTTCGGGAAATGGAGCACGGCGATCCTGGGCAGGATCCTGGCACCGGTCCGATCGCGTTGTCCGACCGCCAAGGCACCTTCGCGCTGACGTCCAGGGTGGAGTCGACGCTGGCCGGCGAGGTCGCGCGCACTGGGGTGCTGCGGCCGAACGCCGTGCAGGAACTGGTGTCGCGACATGACCGGCCGGACGTCGTCTGGTCTGCCGCACTCACGCGGCTCGCCGCGCGGCCGGACGTGACAGTCCAGACCGTGGTGGAGGCGGAACGCAATCCGGAAACCGGGCAATGGGTACGGCCGGAGCTGCCGCCGATGGCGCGGGGCCTGTTCACCGTCACGGGCAAGGGCACTTGGTCGGATACGGAACTGTCCCGCCCGGTTCGGCTCAATCCCGCCTGGAGCACCGGTCCGGCCCGTGACGTAGTGGCCCTGACCCGAGCCGACCCGAAGCACTACGCGGAAACCCTGGTCGAGCACCATTTCGACGGTTCGCCGTTGCCCCCGGTCACGGTGCCGGCCGATTTGGCCGAGCAGTTCAAGACCGAGGTCGTCAGCCGTCTCGCCGCGCTCCCCGTGGCGCACCTCGAGTCTCGGTTGGACGTTTTGGTCGGACTCGACCACACTCGGCTGCGCGGCGAGAACGACGGCTCGCCGGGCACGTTCGCGGAATTCGGTCCGGGTGCGGCGATATCGTCCTCGCTGACCAGCCATGATGGAGCGTCCCGAGCGCTGACCTATGTGGATCCGTCCCAGCAGGACAAGGTCCGTGCCTGGCTCGACCAGAGCGACCGGACACCGACTCCGTGGACGGGTGAGCTGGCCTCCGGGCGTGCCTTGGTGGTTGTCGGCGAGGCCGCGGGAGCGCAGGCGAAGGTCACGATTCAAGGTACGGACGGGGAAAACCACGTCGTACTGGTCGACGGTCGGACACTGGCCGCGATCGTCGCCGGTTCCCCGGAGTTCGTGTCGGCGAAGCCGGAGTCGATTGTCCTGCTGCATGATTCGGCCGGCCTCCCAGGCGGGCTCGCACACGACTTCCAGCAGGCGATGGAAGAGCGCGGTGGCCCGTTCGTGGTGCACGCGGCGACCGACTCGGTGCTGGACACAGGTCTGCGGTCCGAGCTGACCGGGGTGGCACGCGGTGGGCATTGGGAAACGCTCGGCCGTGCCGCAGACGTCGAGGTGGTGGCCGACGAGCTGAGCCGCGCGTTGAACTCGGCTTGGCAGTACGCACGCGGCGAAAGCCCGGAAGGGCCGATTGCGCTGAGCGACCGGGCCCGGACGCTCGAATTGGCCGGCGAGGTGGTCGCCGCTGCCCGCGCCGGTAGGCCGCACGGGGAAATCACGTCGTTGCTGGATCAGCATCAGCGCCCCGATGTGCTCGCGGCCGTCCTTGACCGGCAGCTCGGCGGGCAGCGGCTGACCGAGGCGCAACGGACCGCGTTGCGGGTGGCCGCCGAGCGTGGAGCGGCACACCACGAGCGGGACCGGGAGGCGGCTGCGCGCCGGGTGGCGGACTTGAACCGGACGTCGGGCACGCGATACCCGACGGATGATCCGGCGTTGCTCGATCGCATTCTCGAAGCGGCCCACCTGCATCTGGGCACAATGGACTTGGCCCGCAACGTCGACTTCGGACGGACGCCCGCGGGCGCGCCGAAGGCCCCGGGTGAGCGGGCATTGACTTGGGCCGAGCACCTGACACGCAACGGTCGGTTCCCGACGTTCTGGGAATCGGGCTACACCACCGGCACAGCACTGCGGTCCGGCCGCGGATGGGTCGAGGAGCAGATGGGGTACGCAGCGGTGCTCGGCCGTACCAGCGGCGACCCGGCCGACCGCGACGATCACACTTCGGATTTCGCACCCACCGCACCGGAGGAAATGCCGGTGTACGCGGCGTTGAATTCCGGTCTGCAGCACGGCGGGGTGTACAGCTACGGGGCGAGCGTGCTGCACCTGAAGCCGGAAGTCCGCGAGCGGGCCACGTTCACTCCTGGTGACAGTGCCGGCCGGGGTAATCTCGGTGTGGCGGGTCTCACCGATGTCGAGCACCTGTACGGGCTGCTGGCATACGGGCACGAGGAGAACGTCCGGCTGGTACTGGGCGGGGTGACCGGTTTCCGGTACGACCCGGAGCTGCGCAGTCAAATCGAGACCGACGGGCACGCCGCGGTGGGCCGGTACTTCGAGGCGCAGTTGCACGGCGGTCTGTCCTGGCAGGACGTTTCGCGGATCGTGGTCAACTACGGTGATCTGTACGGGCGCAGTGAAAAGAACTGGACCCGGGCCGAAGCCGAAGGAATGGTCGAGTACCTGCGGGAACAGCGGGACGCACACGGGTACGACTTCACCGTCGAACTCGGTTCGGAGATCGGCATTCCCGGTGGTTTGCAGCAGGCGCAGGAACAGCGCACGCTCGGCCTGTTCGGAGTGGACGAACTGGGTCCCGCCGAGCAGCGCACATTGGACGAACTCGACCGGCTGGCGAACACCCGGCCGTTCCCGGCGCGGGCGACCCGCGACGAATTGCTGGACCTTGCCGGTGATCTCGGTCTGGATACCACGGACCCCGATTCCGCGCTGGAGGACCTGTGGGAGCGGGCACACCAGGCGATTTCCAGTGGCGCCGAACTCGTACCGGAGCACGTGCTCGCGGAGGAGCCCGGCTACCGCTCGGTCACCGAGCTGGTGGCCGACCTGCACGCGACCGAGGTGAACGAGCCGGCGCCGGCACCGTTGCTCGGTCCGGACCGGTTCGGGCTCTACCGGCCGCCGGAGCCGCCGGAGTTCCTGCGTGGTCACGATTATCACGGCATCACCGCGGGGCAGGGCATTGAGCTGCTCAGCCTGCTGGATCTGGCCAAGGGTTATCAGCTGAGCTCTGAGCACGTGGATCCCGCGCGGTTGCCGGACAATCGCGAGTGGACACTCGAAATGGAACGTCCGGACGAGAAACTTGCCGGATGGGCGCCGGGTGACGTCGAGCCGCTGGCGAAGGTGACGGCGACGCCGCTGCTGATGCACGCCATCTGGCTCGGCGGTCCGCTTCGGGACGTCGGAACCATGCACACGTTCCGCAAGAACTTCGGTGCCGCCGCGGATCAGCTCGGCGAGGGAATCGTTCCGGTGTTGTGGACGGACGTGCCGCGCTGGCAGACCGAATTGGTGTTCACCAGCACGCCACCCGAAGGCGGTCCGGATCCGCTGCACGAGGTCCGGGACATGGTGTACTGGGCCGCGGAGCACGGAATTCAGCTGCTCAACGTCAATGAAGTGTTCACCAGTGCGCACCCGATGCAGTTGCAGGAGTACTACCTTTCCGAGGTCGCGAAGCAAGCCGGGCCTGGTTTCGCCGCAGCGAGCGACATTCTTCGGCTGGAACTGATGCATCGGTTCGGTGGCCTTTACACCGACGGCGACAACGTCGTGCACGGATTGGGCGACGTCGTCCGCGCGGCCGAGTCCGCCGAGGGGTACGCAGTGCACCGCGTCGGCGGCGACATTGCAAACTCGGCGTTCACCATGTCCAAGGGCCATCCGTTCGCAAAGGCCTATTTGGACCAGATGCGAGAGAATTACGGACTGACGCAGGAAAACCTGTTGCCGGACGGGGTCAACGCGTTCGGGCAGGCGTTTTTCGCCACACCGCTGGGCCGGGTGCACCGGAACTCGGTGATGTACCGCTCCGGGCCGGTGGCACTGACCCAGACAGCGCGGCGGATCGGACTGAATGCGGCGGCGGAGTTGCCTGGTATGTTCGAGATTCGGATGAACAGCGACGGAAGCTGGCTGCGCCCACCGGCAGGTGAGCAGGCGCCGCTGTCGGATCGTTTCGAGACGCTGGAACTGACTCAACGCGTCGTGCAGACGTTGGTGCGTGGTCTATACAACCGGCAGGGCGATTTGCACCTCACCGCGGTCGAACCGGCAGTGCGTCGGCACGCGGATCCGGATCTGGTGTGGCATGCGGCGTTGTCCTACGTCGCGTCGGATCCCGAGTTGTCCGGTCTGGTGCGTACGGTTACCGATCAGCGCAGTTACACCGGGGAATTGCACGAGGTCCAGCTCCCGCCGGATGCTCGCGCACTGTTGAACATCGACGAAAGCCGGGTGCACCACAACCTGGGCGAGGTCCAACGGGCTGCCAGCCTGCGGGCGCCGGACGCCGTATTGGTGATGGATTCGCTTACACCGATGGAAAAGGTTGCTGCACAGCTGATCGATGCGCTGCGTCAGGCTGGTGAGCGAGATGGCGGTCTGCCGCCGATCGAGGTCAGCGGCACCGGCCCTGATGGCCGTGTCCGAGCCGCGGAGACGGCGAGGACCCTGGCCGGGCACCTCGCTCGTTCGCTGGGCGCGGACGTCCTCGACCGGGTTCCGGTGAAAATCCGGGTGGCCGACGGTGCCGGCCGGGTCGGGGTTTCGTTCCGTCCGCCCGGTGCGCCGCCGCTCGAGGTGACGCTGGGTGCACCGGATCCGACCGTTTTCCCTGGTTTGGACAGCGAGTCTGGTTCGGCCGCTCCGCAACCGTGGATGCCGGACGATCGTGTTGTCGGCGTGCACTACTCATCGTCCGAAGTGGATGGTCCGGACGGTCCGGGGACCATCCTGGGCAACGTGTCGCTGGATGTCGCCGTTCAGGGCCGGATCACGACCGACTTCAACGGGCCGTTGACCTTGACGACTGACCAGACCGTGGTTGAGGCCTTCACCCGGCAGGTGCGAACTGACGGCGCAGACCTGCCGGTCGACGCCGTTGTGGTCGAACCGTCTGCGACCGAGCATCCGTCGGCGGATTACTTGATCAGTGGTGGCCAGCGCACTGTGGAGTCGGACCGTCGGGTGATCTCGGAGTTGGTGCGTGCCGCGTCGCACACCTGGTGGTCTCGCCCGAAGGCGCCTGCTGGCCGAGTCCGCTTGGGCGACCGGGAGGGCACCGTGAAGTTGCTCGGTGCCGTGGTCGCGGGCCTTCGTCGGGGCGGATCCACTATGGACCTGACGGCGGTTGCCCCGGATGTCTCGAAGCACGAGCGCCCGGACTTGGTTTGGACTGCGGCACTGGAGCTGATGTCGAAGCATCTTGCGAGTGGTGTTTCGCACGTGATTGACCGTCGTCTCGATCCGTCGACCGGTCGCTGGCACGTGGTCGAGCTGCCATCGTCCGCGCGCGCATCGTTGAGCCTCACCGGCAAGGGAGCCTGGCGTGACGGTGTGCTTGTCCGGCCAGTTCGTCCGACTGCCGGTTCGGAAGATGTGCCCGCGCCGATTCAGCTGGATGGAGAACAGTCGGAATCGAACGTCGCGAGGTGGATTGCGGAGTCCACTGTGGAGCGGATCTCGGATGGTCTGCCCGCTCCGGTGCTGACCGTGAGTGGCTCGTCGGAGGTTCGGGATCGAGTCGTCGCTCGGATCCAGGCCGAACTGGCGGTCTTGAACCCGGCGACTCCGGTCGCCGCCGCCGAACTGGTGGTCTTGGCCGCCGGAAATGCCGACGTCGCCACGATCTCCCTGCCGGAGACGCCATCGGCGCCGACGCTGTCCGCTTCGGACACCGCGGTAGCCGCCGGACTTGGCGGGGAGTACGCGCTGCTGCAGTTGCACGGCGTGGCCGATACGTTGCTGGGCAAGGACAATCCGGATGCGGTTGGCGCACTGTTGGACCTCGCTGTGGCAACGGCGCGAGGTGCCGATGTCAGCCGGATCGCGGATGCCGTGGAAGTGCTGGACCGGCACGGCGCCCTCGACGCGGTGCTGAGCGCGCCTGGTGGCCGCTCGCTATTGCTCGAGGAGATCGCCAGGATCACCGACAATTCGGATGCTGAGGGGTACGCGCGCGACCTGGCCGTGGCGGCGGGGACGCTGGCCGCGGAAGACCTCCCGCCGGACGTGCTGCGCGCCGCGGTACACGGCGCACTGGACGGTTGGCCAAGTGCCCCTCGCAGCTTCGCCCCGCGCGTGGAACAAACCCGCGAGGCACTGTGGTTCATGCGCCGCTTGAGCCTGGTCGGCCTGGGATGGCTGGACCGTTGGCGCACCGCGGAGGCCATCCGCCGATACCAGGAGCAGGAACGAGCCCAGTCGACCCGCCGCGCCGCCGACGTGGCCGAACTGGCCGAGCTGACCGAACTGGCGGACGGAGGCGGCGGCAATGCCCAGTAACCCCCCGCCGACAACTCCCGCCGGTGAACGCCACGCCGACGCCCTTCCCACGCGTGACCGCCAGTCCGACGGTCTTCCCGCGCGTGACCGCCGGTCCGACGGTCTTCCCACGCACGACCGCCGGTCCGACGACCTTCGCGGCCGCGACCACCGCGCGAACGCCCTTCACGCGCGCGACGGCCGCGCCGATGGCCGTTGTGGCCGCGACCACCACACCGCCGCCCTTCACCCCCGGGACAACGACATCAACGCCCACGACACCAACGACTGCGGTTCGTTTGGCGGCGCCCGCGACGGCTGTGACCACCATGCCGAGGACCAGCGCGCCGAGGACCAGCGCGCCAGTGGCTGCGGTTCGCGCAGCTGCGACCACGACGCCAACGCCTGTGGCTGCGGTTCGCGCACTCGCGACCCCGACGGCTGCGACCTTCGTGCCGAGGATCGTCACGACCGCACCCAATGGCCGGTGACGGCTGGCCGACCTGGACGTTCGTTGGGTCCGGCCCAACGATGTGTGCATACCGTTCGGCCGTCGGCGTGGTCAGTGGGTTCGACCCATGGTTTTCGCGTGGAGGTGGTCCGGCGGCCGGTGCGGTCAGTGGGTTCGGCCCAAGGGGCTCCGGCGCGTCCGTGGTTGGTGCTCAGCGGGCGGTTGGAGCTGTCGGTAGGTTCGACCGAAGGGCGTGTTGACCGAGTGGAGTTCGTCGCGCCGTCGGGTTGGTCGAGGTGGTCGGTAGGTTCGACCCAAGACTGCGGCGGCGGACTGTGGACAGCCAGGTCGGCCGGTCGGTTGGCGCGGTCGGCGGAAACGAGCGGAGGAGGTGCCGGCGGTGGCCGATGACCAGTGGGTGCTGCTTGTCGACCCAGCGTGGCGGCCCGGGTCGGCCGACGATGGTGCCGAGGTGCCGAGTCCGCCCCCGCAGGCCGTGGTCGGTGGCTGGCTCGCGCGCGAGGACGGATCCGTCAGCCGGTTCGAGGCGAATCCGTCCTACGAACCGTCGGGTGAAGAATCGCCGACGGATCCGCTCGACGCGGTGCTCCGCCTGACCGCACGTGGCGAGGCAGACTTCGACCAGCTGGCGGCCGTCTTCCGCGAGTCCGCGTTCTCGGTCGCCGTGGACACCGACCAGATGCCCCTTGTCTCCACTTCGCCGGACAACATTCCCTGCTTGCTCGTCACCAGCGCTCCGGCTCACCGCCGCCGAGTGCGCGCCGCCGGCTGGCGCCCAGCGTCGTCGTCCGACCTGCTTCACCTGCTCGACCAGCACGACGGGGTCGACCTCCTGCTGAACCCCGGCGCCCCCGGCTGTCTCCGCCTGCTGGCCGACAGCGTCCGCGAGATCACCGGCTGAAGCTCGGGGCCCCCTGGCACCACGCTGCCCTGGCGGCACCGCGCCCAGCGGCGACAACGCGCAGACAGACGTCGCACTCCCAGCTCGCGATGTACTTCCACTGGTGACGCCTCTGTGGATGGCGGCGCTCCTGTGGATGGCGGCGCGCTTGTGGAAGGCGGCGCTTGTGGATTCTTGTACGCGGAGCGGGCGGCGCGGTCTTGTACGCGGAGCGGGCGGCGCGGCGCTCCTGTGGGTAGCGACAGGCCTGTGGAAGGCGGCGCAGGCCTGCTCTTGTCCGCGGAGCGTGCAGACGACGTTGTGCCTGTGGCTGATCGTGTGCTTTCGGATTGCGACAGATCTGTGGGGCGGTGTCGAGCCTGTAGGTAACTGTGCATTTCGAGGTGTTGGCGACTGTCGACGTGACAGTGCGTCACCCCGCGGGATTGTCCCCAACCTATGGGGTGTCCCGATCGTCCCCTATGGGGTGTCCCGGTCGTCGTGACGCCATCTGCAGCCGAGGGCAGGCGGATCGGCTCGTCACGAGCGGTCGCCATTCGCCGGACCCAGACCCGGCGTTATGGTGTGAGTCACATGGGAACAATTAAGTTGAGTCTTTCGTTGGCAACTTTGTAGGCTTGGTCAGCTGACACTGGCCATGGTTGTCGCCAAAGAGGAGGCAGACATGTTGATCCGGACCGACCCGTTCGCCCAGTTCGACCGCTTGACGCAGCAGTTCTTCAGTGGTCAGGGCGGTACTCCGCGAACCATGCCGATGGACGCCTACCGCGCCGGCGATGAGTACGTGGTGCAGTTCGACCTACCGGGTGTCGCCCGGGATTCGATCGACGTGAGCGTCGAGCGCAACGTGCTCACTGTCCGTGCCGAGCGCACTGGTGGTCCGGTCGATGACGCCCAGGTGCAGGTTTCCGAGCGCACGCGTGGCAAGTTCTCGCGGCAGCTGTTCCTCGGTGACACGCTCGACACCAGCCGCATTGCCGCGGACTACGACGACGGTGTGCTCACTCTGCGCATCCCGGTGGCCGAAAAGGCGCAGCCGCGCAAAATCGCTGTTGGCGGTGCCACGAAGGAACTCGATTCCTGAACTGGGCTTTTCCACCACGGTCCCGTCATCCACAGGGGGTGGCGGGACCTGCTCGTTGTCCACAGCCGCCGTCAGCCGGTGTCAAAGCGCAGCGACCGGGACCCCAGCGCCGCGACACCGTCGTGTGCGAAACCGGCCCAGCAGCTCCGCATCCGAGTCGCCAACTCGGTGTCGATGACGCGTGATGGGCCGAGCACAGGCGCGTCCGCCCAGTCGGCAGGTGTCCCGAACAAGTGCGGCAATTCGATGCAGTGACCGGCGCCGAACGGTGCGTCCTCGGGCACCCAGTCGAACCGATATGTGGCGGCCCGCCCGCCGTGCGCAGTCCAATCCGCAGCCAGCTTCCGTGCTCCGTTGCCGAAGACCTTCCTCGTCGCGATTGCAGTGACGGTCCGAAGAATGATCTTCCCGGCCACGCCGAACCGGCCGATGGGCTCGGCGGCCGTTTGTCGTGCCACGAACGGTGCTGCGTCATCCTTGGTGTGGCCGATCAAGATCTCGATTTTCGGTGCAATCGCGGCGATCCGTGCCGGGACTTCAGCTGCGTCGGGCAACGGCGCGCACCCCAGGATCGGCGCGAACGGGAGCCCACCGACTGCTCCGAACGAGGCTGAAGCGGCGACGACGGCGGCCTGCGCCGACAACATTTTCTCGACGCTCGCAGCGCGCGGTGCCGACCCGAGCGACTCGGTGACCACTCGTCGTTGTGCAGCCGTCATCGTTTCGCGGCCGTCGCGCAAACCGAGTGGGGCGCTCTGCATGATGGCGCGCTGGAACAGTCCGTCGGCATCCGCGCTCAGCATGAGGGACAGCACCGAATCGCCGCCCGCGGACTGTCCGAAGACGGTGACCCTGCCGGGATCACCGCCGAACGCCACGATGTTGTCCCGGACCCACTGCAGAGCCAGGATCTGATCACGCAAGCCCAGGTTGTCCACATCGATCCCGTCGGGGGTCAGGTAGCCGAATATCCCCAACCGGTAGCTGACGTTGACAACCACGACGCGGCCTTCGCGTGCCAGGGAGTCCGTGTCGTACTTGGCCGCCTCGCCACTGCCGCTCAGATATGCCCCGCCATGGATCCAGACCATCACCGGTAGCCCATCTGCGTCGGCCGGCGCGACGACGCTGAGCACCAGACAGTCCTCATTGGACTCCAGATCGTCGGCGACCGGGCCGTTGACAACGTCCAGCCGTGACGACAGCTGTGGGCATTTCGGTCCGCGCCGTGTGCCATCAAGGATTTCGTCCCGCGGCCACGCGGGTTCGGCAGGTGCGAACCGTCGCGCCGTGCCGTAGTGCACGCCGCGCGCCCGAAGCAGCCCGGCGTCCTCGACGAGCCTGAGCCCCTGCACGATCCGCTCGATCACGAGCAGCACCGTAGGCCGCGACGTGGCACGGCGCTCCTCTCGCGATCTTGGTTCGGTTGATTCCTCGTCGTAGGGCAGGGAGATATCCCCAGCCGCCTGCGCACACCCTGAGTTGTCCCCAGGTGTGTGGAGGTTGTCCACAGGGTGTGTGGACAACCTCCACACACCTGGGGATACCTGGGGATAGAGCCTCTTATCCCCAGGTCAGATAGGTAAGAACGGCTCACCATTGTTTCTGGGTGACCCTGCGCGCAGGGCGGAAGCGGCCGGTCCGGCTCTCGGAACTGGCAACGAGGGCAAGAGGGCAACACGGACAACAGAGGCACCGGGGCGACGAGGCGACGGGCGACGGGGCGACGGGCGACAGGGCGACGGGGTGACGGGGTGACGGGGTGACGGGGCAACTGGCAGCGATCACGTAAGCAGACGGAGTTGGGTCGCTGTGTTCACGGTGTGTGTCCTGCGGCGTGTGTCGGTGTTCCTGCGGGAGGAGCGGGTCGCGTTTGGGGCCGTCCGGCGCTTGGCCGGTGGTGACGACGTGTGGATTTCCGGGGTGGCCAGCATGTACTGGGCCGATTTCGCCGGGAGCGCGGGTGGAGTCGCCGAGGTTCGCGCCGATGGGGAAGTGGCGTTGGTCTGGTTCGGTGGTTCGGCGACGTTGGGACTCGGCCAATCTGCTGCCGACGCGTCCAGCTGCGGCAGTACGACGGCGACCTCGACGGAGCGCTGGACGACCGGAGAGAGGCCGGGTCGCGCGGCGGTGAGTTCGGTTTGCTCAGCTTTGACGCCGAGGCGCGCGGCAATCACGCTGGATCGACCTACACCTGCGGCGCGGCAAACCGACCTGGCCACCGTGATGATCGGCTCGGTCCCGCGGGCGGGTGCTGCGCGCGAACTCGCCGGAGATGCTGGACCGGGTCGACGCCGGGGAGACGGTTTTCCGCGGGTGGCCCGGCGACCTGGGCCGGGCGCGAGAGCTGCTCGACGACGCCGAACGGGGGCTGCACGGCGAGATCACGTTCCCGGTCGACCATGCGGGGATCGGGAACGTACCGGCCCTACCTGGAAACGGTTCACCGGATCAGCGCGGACGAGGCCTTGGAGAAGGCGCACGCGATGGCGCTGAGCACCCGCGACCTGCCGATCCGGTCGCTGGTGGCGGTGAACGTGACAGCTCTGGTCGAGGCGTACAGGCGGTATCACGGAGTCGACCGTCCCGTTCGATGCGGTCGGACGGCGGCAGGGCCGCACTGACCGCCGGGCCTGCGGGCCGCGTGGACGGGCCGCACTGACCGCAGGCCTGCGAGTCCCGTGGACGGGCCGCACCGACCGCCAGGCCTGCGAGCCGCGTGGACGGGCCGCGCTGGGTCGGGAGGGTTCCGCCACGGCTGACTGTGCGGGAGGGAAGGGTGTCGCCACGGCTTGGTCGTGAGGGCGGGAGGGTGTCGCCATGGTTGGCCGCGGGGGCGGGGAGGACTCCGCCACGGCTTGGTCGTGGGGGCGGGGAGGACTCCGCCACGGCTGACCGTGAGGGTTGGGAGGTGGGCGGGCGGGCAGCCGTACCGGAAGCCGATCCGGCCAGGCTGCGGCAAGGGCGTACCGCTTGAACTCCGGTGCCGGGGCGGTCTTTCGGTGACCTGCGGGTCAGCCGCCCGAGTGCATGTCCTCGGCTTCCGGGACGCAGTCGTCGTCCGGGTCGTCGAGCCAGCCGTGCGGCAGGGTCACCTTGCCCGGCGAACCTTGGCGACCGCGCGGGCCGGTCGCCGTTTCCGGGAACGGGGCGTCGTGGTCGAGCCTGCCGATCAGGTCGTCGAGCTGGTCGAGGCTCGACACCATGGCGAATTCGCGGCGCAGTTCGGAGCCGACCGGGAAACCCATGAAGTACCAGGCCATGTGCTTGCGGATGTCGCGCATGGCCTTGTCGTGACCATCGTGTTCGACCAGCAGCTCGGTGTGCCGGCGCAGCACGCGTGCGACCTCGCCGAGGTTGGGCCCCGCCGGGATCTCCCGGCCCTGGAACGCCGCCTCCAGCTCGCCGAACAGCCACGGACGGCCGAGGCAGCCCCGTCCGACGACCACGCCGTCACATCCGGTCTCGGCGACCATCCGCAGCGCGTCCGCGGAGGAGAAGATGTCTCCGTTGCCGAGCACCGGGATGCCGGTGACCGCCTCTTTCAGCGCGGCGATCTTCGACCAGTCCGCCTGGCCGGAGTAGCGCTGCGCGGCGGTGCGCGCGTGCAGGCTGACCGCGGCGGCGCCCTCGGCCTCGGCGATCCGGCCGGCGTCGAGGAAGGTGCGGTGGTCGTCGTCGATACCGATGCGGAACTTCACGGTGAACGGGACCCCCGCCTCGTCCGCGGCCTTCGCCGACCCGCGCACGATGTCCGCGAACAGCCGCCGCTTGAACGGCAACGCCGCCCCGCCGCCCTTCCGCGTCACCTTCGCGACCGGACAGCCGAAGTTCGAATCGATGTGGTCGGCGAGGCCTTCTCCGGTGATGATCTTGACGGCTTCGCGCATCGTCTTCGGGTCGACCCCGTAGAGCTGCATCGACCGGGGCTTTTCGTTCGTCCCGAAGGTCATCATGTGCATCGTCCCGGGGTGCCGTTCGACGACGGCGCGGGCGGTGATCATTTCGCAGACGTAGATGCCGGCGCCGTACTCCTGGCAGAGCTGCCGGAAGGCGACGTTGGTGATCCCGGCCATCGGAGCGAGCACGACCGGTGGATCGACCTGGTACGGGCCGATCTTCAGTGCGGGCTTGCTCAGGGTGGCGGTCATGCTCACCATTGTCGTCGGTGGTGTCGATCATTCCAACCCGGCCTGCTTCTGTCCTCCGGCGCGTCCCTTGTTCCCGCGTCCTTACCGGGCTCTCTGCTCCGCTTTCCCGTGGCCAACGCGCCGTTGACGTGGAGGCAGCCGTCGCCGAGGTGCTGAAGGTTCGCACCGTCGGTGTAGTTCGGGGGATTGATGTCGAAGTTGAACTCACCCCACTCGAGTTCGCCCGACCAGTAAGTATCGGCGTCGGCCTCCGGTGCGCCTGGGTGGTCGGGAAGAAACTGTCGGTGTCGGGTGGTTACCTGGATCACAACGAACCGAGGAGGGCCACGGCTATGAGTTACACGTCCGACCCGAAGCTGATCGCGCGCGCCGACGAGCGGATCGGCTGGCTGACCACCGTCACTCCGAAGGGACGTCCCGCGCCGCGCCCGGTGTGGTTCGTCTTCGACGGTGCCGACATTCTGGTGTTCAGCCAGCCCGGCACCGCGAAGCTCCGGCACATCGAGGCAAACCCGGAGGTGAGTTTCAACCTCAACAGCGACGATGGCGGCGGCAGCATCCAGGTGGTCAACGGCCGGGCGCAGGTCGATCAGGCCAATGCGTCCGAGGCGCCGGGCTATCTGGACAAGTACGAGTCGAGCTACCCGGGGGTCGGGTACGCGGACGCGGCGGCGTTCGATGCCGATTTCTCGGTTCGGATCCGGATCGTGCCGGAGAAGTCCTGGGGCTTCTGACCGCAAGAATCCCGGGCCACCGCTCAGAAAGCGACGTCCAGGCAGGCCAGCCTGCCGCCTGCGGTGCCGGCGTGCCCTGGGTCGGTGTGCGTGTGGGTTTCGTGGATGACCACGGATTTCGCCCGCTCTGCGGCGAAAGCCCAGTCCACTGTGGAGGTTGCGTGACCGATACCTGAACGGTCGGTGGTGAAGTCGAGCCAGATCTCGTTCTGCGGGTTGGCGTAGGCGGGGTCCACCGAGGGTTTCACCGGGTCCGGCACGTGCTGGAAGTGCGGGCCCGCGTCGTCGCCGGTCGCGCCACAGGAGTTCTGGTGGGCGTGGGCACCGTATTCGTGCTGCGGGAGCAGGCCGCTGATCAGCAGCACTGTCCTGGTGCCGAGGTGCTCGGCGGACAAGCCGAGCACGCTTGCCCTGGCGCCGGCGGGCACCAGGTCGGGCTGGTAGGTCACCGCCTTGGCGCCGGGCGCGTAGGCGGTGAACGTGCCGTGGGCAGCGGTGAAGCCGACCGCGCGGTCGGCGGACGTGGTGCTGTGGGGGGACGCGCCCGGAAGGGCAGAAGCCGGCGAGAACGGACGCGGACTGGCACTGGCAGGCGCCGCCGCAGCGCCGACGAGGCCGGTCACGCAGGCAACTGCGAGGAATGTCGGGAGGATACGCATGCCCCTTCTCTAGTCAGCGGCTGTACGGCGCGCGATGTTCACCACCCGAAAGTGTTGTGTTTGTCCGTATTGCGGGCTGGATGAGCTGATGGGTTGCGCCCGCACGTGGTGGTGTGCTTTCCGTGCGCCGGTCTGACGGCTGGCGGGCCCGTTTCACGCGGCTGAATCGACGACCCTGGTCTGGCGAGTTCATGCGCTGGTGGAGCCGGTCGGCGGGCTGCCGGGTGCCGGGTCGGCCGGGTGCCGGGTCGGGTATCGGGCCGGTGGGCAGGCTGCGGTATCAGGTCGGCGGGACGGCAGCGGGCCGACCGGTCGGGCGGCGGTCGGTCGGTGGAGTGGCATCGGGCCGTGGGCATCGGTCGGGTCGTCGGGTGCTGTGGGGCGGGTACCTGTTCCTCGGTGGGGTTGCGGTGGGCAGGTGGGCCCCGGGCGGTGCTTGTTTTCCGCGGGTGTGTCGCTGGGTATTCCGGGGGTGTCGCGGCGTCGGGTCGCGGTGGCGGGGCTTTGGCGCGCACGGTGGGAGCTTGCTATGTCCGGCGATTCGGGCCGTGCCGAGGTGCCCGGCGGCGGTGCACGGGACGCCGGAGACGCTGGGAACGTCAGGGATACCAACGCCGCAAACACCGACACGACCGCAGATATCGCGAATACCAACGCCACCGCGGGTACCGCGGGCAGCAATGCCGCCG
>NZ_BAAAZN010000010.1:203406-323617 GCF_039536925.1 Amycolatopsis ultiminotia
CGCGAATCCCGGAGGCGCCCGCGGTCCTGTGGGCAGCAATGCCGCCGCGAATCCCGGAGGCGCCCGCGGTCCTGTGGGCAGCAATGCCGCCGCGAATCCCGGAGGCGCCCGCGGTCCTGTGGGCAGCAATGCCGCCGCGAATCCCGGAGGCGCCCGCGGTCCTGTGGGCAGCAACGCCGCCGCGAATCCGGAGGGTGCCAACCGCCCGGTGAGCACCAACGCTGGCGCGAGTACCGCGGGCAGCAACGCCGCCGCGAATCCCGAGGCGGCCAGCGACTCTGACAACCCCGCGAATCCCGTGAACACCAACAACCCCGCGAACCCCAAGGGTGTCGAGAGACCCGCGGACGACGACGAACGCACTGGGGAGAGTCATGGTGCGAAGCTGCAGCGGAACGTGGGTGAGTTGCTGCAGGAGTTGCGCGTTGCGCAGGCCGGGGTGCAGATTCTGTTCGGGTTTCTGCTCTCGGTGGTCTTCACGGACCGGTTTCACGAGGCCAGTGGGTTCGAGAAGGCACTGCACCTGGCCGCCGTCCTGCTTTCCGTTGCGGCGACGGCCTTGTTGATCGCGCCCGCGGCGTGGCATCGGCTGCTGTTTCGGGCCGGGCGCAGGGAGGAGATCCTGCGGGTCGGCAATCGCGTGGTGCTCGTGGGGTTCGGGTGCCTGGCCGGGGCCATTGTGGTTGTCGTGGCGCTCATCGCGAAGGTCGTCTTCGGGCCGATCGCGATGGGGTTGGTCGGCGGCTTGGCCGTGCTCGCGTTCGGGGTCCTGTGGTTCGTGCTGCCCGCCGTGCTGCCGGACGACCGCCGCGACCGTCAGCGCGTTCCGCGTACGAGCGACCGCTAGCCCGGGTACCAGAGCCGGGGCAGCTGTTCACCGTGGCGTCGGCCGTTGTTGCCGTGACCGTCGGCGCGGGCACGTAATTTTCTGCGGGTGACAGACTCCTCACGGCGGAACTTCCTGCGTGGCGCCGGATTGCTCAGCGCGGGGGCGGCGGTGTCCGCGGTACCCGGGCTCGACGGGCTCGCTGCCGCGGCAGCCGGACCACCGGCCGGTCGGCCGGACGAAGAAAATCCCCGGTTCACCTTCGCGGTCATGCCGGACACCCAGTACCTCTTCGACGAGGACCGGGGCGACGCCGCACCGGTGGACGCTTCGTTGGCCTACGTCCTCGCGCACGCGCAGGATGACAACGTTGTCTTCCTGGCCCACCTCGGCGATCTCACGCAGAACGGGCAGCCGGACGAGTTCGCCGGCATCAGCCGGTCGTTCCAGACGCTCGATCGGCATCGCTTCCCGTACAGCACGCTCGCCGGGAACCACGACATCGACGGCGCCACCGACGACCAGCGTGGCCGGAGTGCTTATCTCGACGCGTTCGGGCCGCAGCGGCAACGGAATTCGCCGACGTTCCGCGGTGCGTCGAAGGACGGCTACAACACCTACCACGTGTTCCGCGCCGCCGGCCGCGAGTGGCTGGTGCTCGCCATGGACTGGCGTCCCTCGGCGAGCGGGTTCGCGTGGGCGAAGCAGGTTCTCGCGCAGCACCCGCACGCACCCGCCATCCTGACCATCCACGAGCTGGTCAACACCGACGAGCACGGCCAGGCCCTCCGGTCCGACTTCGGGAAGCAGGTCTGGGCAGAGCTGGTCAACGACAGCGATCAGATCTTCCTCACGCTCAATGGGCATTACTGGCCGCCAGGACGGCTGGTCGAACGCAACGCCGCCGGGCACGACGTGCACCTGCACCTCACCAACTACCAGGACCGCTATTACGGCGGCAGCGCGATGATCCGGCTGTATCAGTTCGACCTCGCACGCGGCGTGCTCGACGTCCGCACGCTCTCGCCGTGGCTCGAAGGACGCAACGAGCTCACCGAGCTGCAGCGCATCGAGGTCGAACGCAGCACCGACGTCGACTACTTCAGCCTCGACATCGACTTCGACCGGCGGTTTTCCGGGTTCGCGCCGGTGCCGGTACCGCCGCCGCGTCCGGTGCGGTCGCAGCTGGTGCCGGGCACCGTCGCGTACTGGCGGTTCGAAGGCGGTCAGGCCGATTCCGCGGTGCCGGACGACGCCGTCATCAGGGACCTCACCGGGAACGGCAACGAGCTGCGACGGGTGACGTTGCCGGGCAGCACGCCGGCCGCGTTGACCTATGCCAAGGAATTCGCGCCCCGCCAGCCGTCTCGGGCGAGTCTGCGGTTCGCCGGCGGCAAGAACCCCGGGTGCGGTGCGTACTTGACGACCGTGGCCGGTGCGCCGATGAACCGCGCGACTTTCCGGCGTGGCTACACGGTGGAGGCGTTCTTCCGGCTGCCTGCGGACTTCCGGAACGGCGACCACGGCTGGTGTGGCATCTTCAGCCGCGCCGGCACCGGTGCGGGTGCGGGGAAAACCGGTGACGACCCGGAATCGCCTGCCGTGACACTGTCCGTTTCGGACAGTGTCGAACTGCAGTGGGCGGTGTTCCCGCTCAACCAGAACGGCATCTCGACCAACTGGGGGCACGAACTCCCGTTGGCGAAGTGGTGGCACGTCGCCGTGGTGAACGACGGACGGCGCACGACGCTGTACGTGGACGGTTGCCCGCTCCTGCGCAACCCGAAGACGCCCGCGATCGGCCTTGCCGACCCGGGCGGCGGATGGCTGCTGGGTGCGGCCGGATATGCGGACAAGGTGGAGCAGAGCTTCTACGGCGAACTCGGTGAGGTCCGGATCGTCGACCGTCCGCTGGCGGTGCGGGAGTTCCTGCTGGGGTGACCGGTGCGCCGGCCGATTCCGTGCAATGCACGCGGGCAGCGTTACAGCCACCGTGCTGATGCCGGGCCAGCGAACCCGCGGCCACCCCTGTTCCGGACCGGGCCAGGGATGGCCGCTGGGCGGAACGCACTGCGGGACAGGTCGACCGGTCAGGCCGTGAGCTTCCCCCAGGCGTAATCCTGCTTGGCGAGTTTCAGATACACGAACATCTCCGTCGAGACGATTCCCGGCACCGCACGCACCTCGTCGCCGAGCACGGCCAGCAGGTGCTCGTCGTCGCGGCAGAGGAGCTCCGCCAGCAGGTCGAACCGCCCCGAGCAGAGGACCACCTGGTGCACGTCCGGGATTTTCGCCAGGTGCTCGGCGGCTTCCCGGGGGTCGCCCTCGACCGTGATGCCGACCATGGCCCGTCGGGTCAGGTCGACGTGTTCCGGTGCGGTCACTGCGACAATGCGCATCATTTCGTCACGCAACAGCCGCTGTACGCGCTGGCGGACTGCGCCCTCGGACAGGCCGACCGACTTCGCCAGCCTGGTGAACGACGCGCGGCCGTCGTCCTGGAGCAGCGCGATCAGCGTCCGGTCGGTGGCGTCCAGCGCTCTTGGCGTGCGTGGCTCCTCGACGGTTTCTTCACCCATGCCGTCCCTCCCTGTGTTTCGGCATGTGATTCCTTAGACGCGCAGCGTAGCGGCCGAAGCTGCGGAGCAGGAGGCCCTTTTCCGGATTCGCCCGACGCCCGGCGAAATGTGCGCACTCCTGCGTGGCGGACCCGGCAGGCCCGGCGGATGTGCGGCGGGGCACAGCCGGTGCCGCCGGGGCGTGCGAACCGGGTAACGTCTGGCGGCCTTGCCAAAGCCCCGAACGCCCGAGGAGGACCGGTCATGACCGAAGCCGCCGTGCTCGCCGCCGTGCCGGCCAAGGGACTGCGGTCCCATGCGCTGGGCACGGTGTCGTCCACCGTGATCGGGATGTCGTCGACCGCGCCCGCCTACTCGATCGCCGCGACGCTCGGATTCGTGGTGCTTGCCGGAGCCGGGTTCAAGGCGGCCGCGTTCATCCTGTTCTCGTTCATCCCGGTGCTGTTCGTCGCGGTCGCGTTCCGGGAGCTCAACGCCGCCGAACCCGACTGCGGCACGAACTTCACCTGGGCGACGCGTGCGTTCGGCAGCCGCGCCGGCTGGATGACCGGCTGGGTCGTCACGGTGGCGCAGCTGCTGGTGATGAGCAGCCAATCGGCGCTGACCGGCCGGTACACGCTGCTGCTGTTCGGCCTGCCCGGCCTCGCCGACAACCGCGCCGTGACCACCGCGATCGGCTGCGGCTGGCTGCTCGTGCTGTGCTGGCTGTGTTACCGGGGCATCGAGGTGTCCGCCCGCACGCAGTGGATCCTTCTCGGCATCGAGCTGGCTGTGCTGGTGATCTTCTCCGTCGTCGCGCTCGTCCGCGTGTACGAGGGCAGCGCCGGTCCGCAGGCCAGTACCCCGGAATGGAGCTGGCTGTGGCCGAATGACGTCGGCATCGGCACCGCGGTGTCGGCCGTCCTGCTCGCGGTTTTCATCTACTGGGGATGGGAGAGCTCCCTTTCGGTGAACGAGGAGTCGGCCGATCCGCGGCACGCCCCCGGTCGTGCCGCGGTTCTGTCGACGGTACTGCTGGTTCTCAACTACCTGCTGGTGACGGTGGCCGCGCTGGCGTTCGCCGGAGTCGGCGAGAACGGAATCGGTCTCGGCAACGAGGCGAACTCCGAAGACGTGCTGGCCGGTCTCGGTGGCGCGGTGTTCGGCACGTCCGGGGTCGGCAAGGTGATGGGCGTGCTGCTGATCGTTTCGGTGCTTACGAGCGGCGCCGCCACGAGCCAGGCGACGATCATGCCCGCCGCACGCACCACGCTTTCGATGGCGAGCTACGGCGCGCTGCCGAAGGTGTTCGCCCGCGTGCACCCGAAGTACCAGACGCCGTCTGTGTCGACCTGGACGTTCGGGCTCGTCTCGCTCGGGCTCTACGTACTGCTGGCCGCGTGGAGTGAGAACGTGCTGTCGGACTCGGTCGACGCTGTCGGTCTCACCATCGCGATCGAGTACGCGATGACGGCACTCGCCTGCACGTGGGTGTTCCGGCGGACACTGTTCCTGAGCGTGCGCAACTTCCTGCTACGTGGGTTGTTGCCGTTCCTCGGCGGGGTGTTCTTCGTGGCCGTGCTGGTGCTCGCCGTCATCGAGTACGCGAAGCCGGACGCCGGGGCGACCACGTTGTTCGGCATCGGCGGTGTCGCGGTCATCGGGGTGGTTTCGATCCTCATCGGAATTCCACTGATGTTCACGCTGCAGCGAGCGTGCCGGGACTTCTTCGCCGGTCGCAGGCTGTCGCGTGGTTCGGTCGCACGCGACGGTCAGGTGATCGAGCCGGTCTAGCAGCGGCGTAGCCGGTCCTCATCGGTCTCGCCGGATCGCCAGGCGTTACGTCGCTTCGCAGCGAAAAGTGGAACTTCTGGCCTGCGGTGCCTGTGGTGACCGCTTCGTGAGTGTCGCCGCCGACGCCGAGTGTTACGCGGATAAGCACGCGTAGCGAGCCGTGGGCCGACCGGTTGCGCTGACGAGTTCTTGACGCGTGGGTAACGTCAGTCGCAGAGGTCTTGACCTGCGGTTTGATGAGTTTCCCTGCCGTCGGCCGTCTTATCGGACATGGTTGAACAGATGACGGACTTCGCGACCGAAACCGAGCCGTACCGGCATGAGCTGCGGGTGCACTGCTACCGGATGCTCGGCTCGTTCGACGAAGCAGAAGACTTGGTCCAGGAGACGCTGTTGCGGGCATGGCGCGGGCGGTCGACGTACGAGGGGCGCGCGAGCCTCCGCGCGTGGCTGTACCGGATTGCCACCAACGTGTGCCTCGACCACCTCGAAGCGCACCCGCGTGTACTGCCCACGCTCGACCTGCCTGTGACGCATGATTCGGACCTTGCGCCGCGTCCGGACGTCGCGGTGCCGTGGCTGCGACCAGTGCCGGACAGTCTGCTCGAACCGGACGCTGTTGTCGTCGCGCGCGAGACGGTCGAGTTGGCGTTCCTCGCGGCGATTCAGCACCTTTCGCCGCGACAGCGTGCCGCGTTGGTGCTTCGCGATGTACTCGGCTGGTCTGCTCGGGAGACCGCTACGGCGCTCGGCACCACGCCTGCGGCGGTGAACAGCAACGTGCTGCGCGCGCGTGCTGAGCTTCAGGAGCATCTGCCTGCGCAGCGTACGGAGTGGGCGTCAGGTTCTGGGAACGAAGAAGAACGCGCAGTGGTCGCGAAGTACGTGTCAGCGCTCGTGGATCACGATGAAGCCGCCCTGTCCGAGCTGTTGCGCGAAGACGTGCGTTGCAGCCACGCACCCGGCGCTGGTGGGCATATGGGGCCAGAACCGATGTGGTACGCGGGGCGCGCAAGCGTGCTCGAGGGCTGGGCGCCGGCGTTGCGCGGCGACGACAAGGTGGACTTCCGTGTCCGCGAGACGCGCGCGAACGGCCTGCCGGCGCTGGCCACCTACGTACGCATCGACGGTGAGTTCCGAGCCTTCGCGCTCAACACACTGCGGATCCACGGAGGCAAGGTTGCGGAGGTGACGACCTTTGGCCCGGAGTCGCTGTCGGTGTTCGGCTTTCCGGCCGTGTTGAGCTGAGCGGTCAGGGCAGTCCCCACGACGTCAGTACGGTGAACAGCTCGTCCCGTTCGTCGGCCGTCAGCAGCCTGCTTGGCGGCCGTACGTTCGGGCGGCACAGGCCGAGCTGCGAGAGCGCATCCTTGACCACGCTGACGTTGTTGGCGTTGCCCTCGGCAGCGCGCATCTGCTCGAACGGACGGACCTGGTCCCAGATCTCCATCGCGTCGGCGAAAGCACGGTCGCGCAGCCGGCGGAACAGTTCGAGCGAGAGCTGCGGGGCGACGTTCACCAGTCCGGACGTGAAACCGGTTGCGCCGACTGCGAAGTAGCCCGGTGCGGACAGCTCGGCCAGACCGGCGATCCAGACGAACCGTTCATGCCCGGCGTCGCGCGCGACACTCGCGAACCGCGCGGGGTCCGGCACCGCATACTTCACGCCGATGACGTTCGGAGCCGCTTCGCCCAACCGCGCCAGATCTTCGCCACTGATGTCGGGGTTGCGCACGTACAGGACGACGCCGAGTTCTGGCACTGCCGCGGCAATTGCGCGGTGGTACTCGACCCAACCCGCGCGCGAGACGTACGGGTGCACCGGCTGGTGGATCATCACCATGTCGGCACCGTTGTCACGAGCGTGCTTCGCCGCCTTCACCGCCGTACGCAGGTCGTGGCCCACGCCCGCGAGCACGCTCGCCTCCCGCGCCGCCTTCGCAGCGGCTTCGAGGCACTGCTGGGTTTCGCGCTCGTCGAGCGCGTAGAACTCGCCGGTGTTGCCGTTGGGAGTCACGACCTCGACTCCGCTCGTCACCAGCCGGTCGACGAGCTGGCTGTAGGTGTCGGCCTCCACGTCGCCGTCCGCGGTGAAGGGAGTCACCGGGATCGCCACTACACCGGCCAGCCGTCGCCGCTGCTTTTCGAATGCCACCGAGTGCTTCCGATCTGATATATGATGTCTCGCCCGGCTCGGAGAGTAGCACGAGTGGCTGGGTCGGTCGTCCGGAAAATCGGGTCGGACGTCCTGTTCTCAGGTGGGTCAGGCCAGGAACTTGGTGAGCTGCTCGACCACAAATGCGTGGTCGTCGGCCTGTGGCAGTCCGGATACGCCGACTGTGCCGACCGGTCCGACGTCGGCGACGATCACCGGGAAGACCCCGCCGTGGGCGGCGTACTCGTCCGGATCGAGGCGGGACGAGGCCTCGAAGGTGGTGCCTTTCGAGCGGAACTGGGTGCCGACGAAGAACGAACTGTGGCCGTAACGATCGACCACGCGGCACTTGCGATCGAGCCACGCGTCGTTGTCGGCGGAGGTGCCCGGCAGTGCGGCGTGGAAGAGCCGCTGACTGCCACGGCGAACGGAGATCGCGATCGGCAACCCCCGCTCCCTGCCGGCGGTGAGCAACTGAACGCCCAGCGCAACGGCCGTCTCGTTGTCGAACCGCGCAAAGACGAGACGACTCTCCTGCTCGGCCAGCTCGGCGAGGAGCTCGGTTTCGGTCTGCATGCCGGCCAGTAAATCAACGCTGTTGTGTAATTGCCCCGGCTACCCGCTCGATTCACCCCATTGCCGCACAACCGCAGTCGGCTCGGCACGGGTGCCGAGCGGGCCTCTCACCTGGCGAGGTGCGGCACAAACGGGACGTTCGCGCGACGGGGCGCGGTGTTAGCGGGACGGTCGCGCGGCGGGCTTGCGGTACGAGCGGGATGTTCGCGGCGGGCTGTGGTGTGTGGGGGACGTTCGCGGTGGGCTCTGGCGTGAGCGGGGACGTTCGCGCGGCGGGGCGCGGTGTTAGCGGGACGGTCGCGCGGCGGGCTTGCGGTACGAGCGGGATGTTCGCGGCGGGCTGTGATGTGAGGGGGACGTTCGCGTGGCGGGAGCGGTACGAGCGGGACGGTCGCGCGGCAGGGTGTGGTGTGAGGGGGACCGTCGCGTGGCGGGCGCGGCGTGAGCGGGACGTTCGCGTGGCGGGAGCGGTACGAGCGGGACGGTCGCGCGGCAGGGTGTGGTGTGAGGGGGACGTTCGGGCAGTGGCTTGCGAGGGGTGCGGCTCGCGAGGGGTGCGGCTCGCGAGCCGCACCGTCCCACGGGCCACCGTGAGCCACCCCCGTGAGCCACCCCCGCGAGCCGTCCCGTGCCGCGGGGGTGGCCCCGCAAGGCGGCGCCTACCCGATGCGCAGACCGCCTTGTGCGGGTCGTTCATCCCCGCAATTCATCCCCGCAATTCATCCCCGCAAGGTGTCCAGGGCGAATGCGGTGTGCATGGCCACTCCTGCGGGCAGGGCGGACTCGTCGAAGACGACGCGGTTCGAGTGGTTGCTCGGGGCGTCTTCCGGGCGGTGGTCGGGCGGGCAGCCGCCAAGGAATGCGAATGCGCCGGGGATTCGTTGCAGCACATACGAAAAGTCCTCCGCTCCCATGATCGGGTCGGGGATTTCCTCGACGCACTCGGGGCCGAGGACGTCGGCGCCCAGGGACAGGACCGTGGCGGCGATCGACGGATCGTTGATCGTCGGGGGGTAGCCGGGGTCGACTTCGGCCAGTGCCCGGCAGCCGTGTGCGGTGGCGACGGCCTCGCAGACCTTGGGCAGTTCCTCGCGGACCAGTGCCCGGGTCGGCTCGGACAGGGTGCGGATCGTCCCTTCGAGCACGGCCGTTTCGGGGATGATGTTCGTCGTGGTTCCCGCCGCGATGTGGGTGACCGAGACGACTGCCGGATCGAAGACGTTGATCCGGCGGGTCACCATGGTCTGCAGGGCACCCACCATCGCCGCCGCGGCGGGGACCGGGTCGATCGCCTCGTACGGCGCGGAGCCGTGCCCGCCGCGGCCGATCACCTCGACCCGGAACGTGTCCGCGGACGCCATGATCGGTCCGCTGCGCACCCGCAGCACGCCGCTCGGCATGGTCGCCATCGTGTGCAGGCCGAACGCTCGTGATACCCGCGTACCAGCCGCGTCGAGTACGCCTTCGTGGATCATGTGCCGGGCGCCGTGGTGGCCCTCTTCACCCGGCTGGAACATGAACACCACCGACCCGGCCAGTTCGTCCACTCGTTCGGCCAGCAGCCGCGCGGCGGAGACGAGCATGGCGACGTGGGTGTCGTGCCCGCAGGCGTGCATCGCACCGTCGACTTCGGACGCGAAATCCAGCCCGGTGTCCTCGTCGAGCGGCAGCGCGTCCATGTCCGCGCGCAGCAGCACGGCCGGTCCGGGACGGGCGCCACGGAGCACGCCGGTCAACGACGTCGTGGCGCGGCCCTCGGTCAGCTCGATCGGCAGGTCGGCCAGCGCCGCCCGGATGGCTTCTTGCGTGTGTGGCAACCGCAGTCCCAGCTCCGGCTGGCGGTGGATCGCACGGCGGAGCTCGACGGTGCGGTCCTGGAGTGCCCGCGCGGCGTCGAGCAGTCCGGCGTGCCGGTTGCCGGGGAGGGTGGGCAGGTCGGTGGGTCCGGTCATGGCTCGATAGTGGCACCCGAAGCGATTCCGGTGCACCGTGCGTGCGTTCCCCTTCGCGGCGGAATACGGTGTGCGCATGGCGGTGCAAGAGCCGGTCACGGGTTTCGCGGTGGCAGTGGTCCGTGAGGACGGTCAGTGGCGGTGCAGTGCGCTCGATTCCGCGGCACTGACGGAGCTGGACGCCGCGATCACCGAGCTGGGCAAACTCCGGTCGACCGGTGCGGCGTTCGGGTTGCTGGCCGTGGACGACGAGTTCTTCGTGATCGTCCGGCCCAGCCCGAGGGGGCCGTCGCTGCTGCTTTCGGACGCCGCCGCGGCGCTGGACTACGACATCGCCGCCGACGTACTCGACGTGCTGCGCGTCGATCCGCCGGACGAGGACGACGACGCCGTCTGGCCGGAAGGCGATCTGGAAATCCTGGCCGATCTGGGCTTGCCCGGTGGCGAGCTGGAAGTCATCGTCGGCGAGGTGGATTTCTACCCCGACGAGCAGCTCCAGATGATCGCGCAGAGATGCGGGTTCGACGCCGAGTTCTCGAAGCTGCTGGACCAGCTCTGAGACGCCCGGCCGACACCGAGGCCGTGCGGGCGGCGTTGGAAGCCGCGCGTGGGCCCGGCGCCGATGTGCCCATCGGTGCCGTGGTGTTCGGCCCGGACGGACGTCCGCTCGCCGCCACCCGCAACGCCCGCGTCGAGCTGGGCGATCCCACGGCGCACGCGGAGATCCTCGCGCTGCGTGCGGCTGCCCGGGTACACGGCGACGGCTGGCGGCTGGCGGACTGCACGCTCGCCGTCACGCTCGAACCGTGCACGATGTGCGCAGGCGCACTCGTCCTCGCGCGGGTTGCCCGGCTGGTGTTCGGCGCGTGGGAACCCAAGACGGGCGCGGTGTCGTCGCTGTGGGACGTGGTCCGCGACCGGCGGCTGAACCACCGCCCGGAGGTGCACGGCGGGGTCCTTGCCGACGAGTGCGCGGCCCTGCTCGAGACCTACTTCGCCACCCGTCGTCCACCGGTCGGCTAACCCCCACGACGTCCACGCGGCGGCGTCCGGTACCGTTCTCGGCGGTGGCGTGTCCGAGCGGCCGAAGGAGCACGACTCGAAATCGTGTGACGGTTGATCCCGTCCGTGGGTTCAAATCCCACCGCCACCGCTCTTCACGAGCAGACCCCCGGTACGGAACTCCGTACCGGGGGTCTGCTCGTTCTGCGGACGCAACCGCCCGCGCACTGATCGTCGGATCTCTACGCTGGTGGCCATGACTGCATCAGCGGAACAACTCCCACCGGTGAGCCGTACCGCGGTCGGGGTTGCTGCGCTCCGGGCGCTGGAGAGCGGACGGCCGGACCGATTGTTCGACGACCCCTACGCCGGGGCGTTCTTCCACGCCGGGCGAGCGTTGTTCGCCGATCGCGAGCGGCAGGACGGACGGCTCGGAGAGGTGTTCGCAGAGCAGGTGGCCGTGCGGACCCGGTACTTCGACGAGTTCGTCGACGGTGCGGAGCAGGTGGTGATCCTCGCGGCCGGGCTGGACGCCAGGGCGTTCCGGCTTTCCTGGGCGGACGGGGCGCGGGCGTTCGAGCTGGATCTGCCGGAGGTGCTCGAGTTCAAGGATTCCGTGCTGGCCGAGCAGGGAGCGCGGGCGAGGTGCGCGCGGACCGTGGTGCCGGCGGATCTCCGGGAGAACTGGCCCGAAGCGCTGCTGAACGCGGGCTTCGACCGGAACCTGCCGACGGTGTGGCTTGCCGAGGGACTGCTGGTGTACCTGACCCGCGACGAGGCGGAGCGGCTGCTGACCGAGGTCACTGCGTTGTCCGCGCCGGGCAGCCGGATTTCGTTCGAACACCGACCGGACGGCGACCAGGACGAGGTACTGCGGAAAGCCCGCGCAGTCGGCGGCGAGGTTATCGCACTGTGGCGCGACGGTCTCGGACCCGAAGCCCCGAAGTGGATGACGGCCCGCGGCTGGCAAACCGAGACAGTCACGATCGCCGACCTCGCGGCGCAGTACGGCCGCGAGCCGGCGGGCCAGACCCGAGGCGGATTCCTGGCGGCGACCAGGATCGGTGAACCGAACCACTGAGCCAGGACGGTCGGGACCCCGGTGAGGGTGGCCGGTGAGGCAGGACAGCCGGAAGCCGGTGAGGGACGACCGGTGAGGCGGGGCGGTGGGGCAGCGCCGGGCCGGCCGGCCCGGCGAACGGTGGCAGCCGGACCCGCCGGCCGTGACGCCGGGCGGATTCGTGAGGCGGTACGGGGCGGTCGGATGCAGTCGGCGGGCCCGGGACGGTCTGCGAAATCTGGGCCGAACGACTCGGCCAGCCACAGCGGTAAGCGCGGTGGGCAGACCGGCCACTCCACGGTGGTCGGGCGGCTCAGCTGCGCGAGGTTGGTCGGGCGAGTGAGTAGCTGCGGGTGCGCAGCAGGCCGATTGCGGCATGGGCGGTTGGCACGTCCAGCTGCGCAAGATCGGCCGGGTGCGAGGTGAGCAGGTCGGCTGGATCGTATGGACGAGCCGACCACGGCAGGTCGCTCGGCCAAGGCAGCCACATCGGAATCGACGGTCGGCTCGGCTGCGCAGCTCATGGCGGACCGCGGGCTAAGCGAGTCGGCCGGGCTAAGCCAGCCGGGACAAGCAAGCCAGGACAGGCCAGCCGGGCTATGCGAGGCAGCCGGAGCTGGTGAGGCAGCCGGGACTAGCGAGGCAGCCGGGCTAAGCCAGCCGCGACAAGCAAGCCAGGACAGGCCAGCCGGGCTGAGCGAGCCGGCCGGGCTAAGCCAGCCGGGACTAGCAAGCCAGGGCAGACCAGCCGGGCTATGCGAAGCAGCCGGAGCTGGTGAGGCAGCCGGGACAAGCGAGGCAGCCGGGCTAAGCCAGCCGGGACTAGCGAGTCACCCCGGGGCAGGCAAGCCGGCCGGGTGAGTCAACTGGAGCGGGTCGGCCAGGCATGCCGACGGGCGTAGTCCACCCCGGGCGAGTCGGTCGGGTCGGGTGGCTGGTGAACCAGGGTCGGCCAGCCACGATAAGCCGGTTGTGGTGGGCACGCTGGTCAACCGAGGAGCAGCCGGGACCCAGCCGGTCGAGGGGAACGGGCCCGGTGGGCTGGCGGGCCCAGACCAGCCGACCTAGGCAAGCCAATCGAGCCGGGCAGGCCAACCACCTGGGTCAAGCCGGCCGGGGCGAAGTCAGTCGGGGGCGACGAGCTGGGCTGAGCTGACCGAGGCGAGTCGGCCGGGCCGCGCGGACCTGGGGCGACGAACCGGGCCGGCCGGGGTCGAGCCCGACCGATCCTGGTCAACTGGTCGGATCAAGCAGCTCGGGGCCTGGTCAACCGGCCGGGGCCCCAGCCAATCTGGCCGGCCAACCGGGGTTCGGCCTAACCGGGCCCGGCCAACCGGAGCCCGACCTAACCGGGCCCGACCAACCGGGGCCAGACCAAACCGCAGCCTGACCAAATCGGGCCTGGTCAGTTGGGGAGGACTGGGGTGGTGAAGGGGTCCAGGAAGGTTGTTGCTTCGGTGATGGTGGTTACGCCGTGGGTGACGGCTTCGGTGATGGTTGTGCAGGCGGTGCGGATTCGGTAGGCGGCTTCGGCGGTTCGGTCGCCGGACAGGATGGCTTCGGTGGCTGGGGTGGTGGCTTCGGCGATGGACAGCACCTGGGTGGCCGTCTGCTGGGCCAAGCGGTCCAGCAGATCGGCCAGATCCAGTCCTACCGCGGCGGTGCGGGCGGCGACCTCTGCGGCTTGGCGGTAGTGCACGTCCAATTCGTCGGCCCGGCCACGGAATTCCGCGGCGGGCTCGCCGCCCCAGCGGCGTTCCGCGCTGTGTGCGCCGCGTTCGAATTCCAGCCGCGCGGTCACCAGTACGTCCCTGCCGGTCGACAGGGTGCGTGCGGATTCGCGGATCGCCTGCGGGGAGCAGTCGATCTGGTACAGCGCCGCGATCGGATCGGGCGCGCCGATGCGGATGGCGGCGGCACGCAGGGGAGCCAGCTTGCCGGCGGCGGCATCCAGAGCCGGATGGAGGAAGGGCATCGGCGACGGTCTTTCCGAAGGGACGTCAGGTGGACAGCGCCGTCGCCGGCCGGGGGCGGGCGGAACGGCCGTGAGCGGCCATGCGGAGCCGGCCGGCAAGGTCGGAGGTGGCGTCGCCGAGCACCCTGGCGTCCACGTCCCTTGCGGCGAGTGCGGCTTCCCAGCGCGCGGCGATTTCCCTGGCAGGCGCCGAGATGCCCCACGGTGTCGACTCCAGCCGGGCCTCCGCGAAACGCCCGGCGGCCCGGTCCGCGTCGGCGGCGGCCTGGTCCAGTGCGTCCGCGGCGGCACGCAGTCGTTCGCTCGTGGAACCTGGCATCAGCTCTCCGCACTTCCGGCAGCGGTGGCCACTCGCACCACCCCGTAGGGGGATCTAACCCCATTACCTCCGGTGTGGTCACTCGCCCGGCCGTGGGACGGTTCCACAGAGTGGAGCGGGCTTGACCGCCCCGATGGCCGCGGCGATCATCGCTGCCATGTCGCAGACCCGCGAAACGCCGTGTGCCGGCCGTGTTCCCGCGCGGTCGAAGGGTGGCTGTGTTGCCGCTCTCCTGCTGCGCCGCGGCCGTCTCGGCTCTCCTCCCGCGTAGGGATTTTCCGCTCAACCAAGCCGAAATCACCTAACCACGGGAGAGAACCGTGACCATTGAGCTTCCTGCCCGCCTTCGCTCCGCCACCGCACCCGCCGACGGCATCGTCGAAGGGCCCCGCGTGCTGCGCCGGCTGCCGGAGGGCGTCGGGGAACGGCCGTACGAGCTGTTCACACTCCGTCCTCTCGGCCGGGTGATCGGAGCCGAAATCCACGGGGTCGACCTCGGAGAGTCACTGACCCCCCGGTTGCGCGAGGAGCTGAACCGGGCGCTGCTGGAGTGGAAGGTGCTGTTCTTCCGCGATCAGCGGATCACCGCCGAGCAGCAGCGCGCGTTCGCGCTGAACTGGGGCGAGTTGGAGACCAATCCGTTCGTCCCGCGCGGTGACTCCGACGAGGTCGTCCGGTTCGCCCGCAGCGCGGGCATGCCCGGCTACGAGAACGTCTGGCACACCGACGTGACCTGGCGGCCCAACCCGGCGCTGGGTTCGGTGCTGCGGCTGGTCGAGGTGCCCCCGATCGGCGGCGACACGCTGTGGGCGGACATGGCCGCGGCCTACGACAACCTGCCCGAGGAGGTCCGTGAGCGGATCGACGGACGTACCGCGGTGCACGATTTCGTGCCCGGCTTCGACCGGTTCACCGATCCGGACCTGCTGGCCCGCTGGCAGGACTCGTTCCCGCCGGTCGAGCACCCGGTGGTGCGCACGCATCCGGAGACCGGCCGTCGCACGCTGTTCGTGAACCAGTCGTTCACCACGCACATCGTCGGGCTGGAGCGGACCGAAAGCGACCGGCTGCTGCGGTATCTGTTCCAGCAGGCGCACACCCCGGAATTCCAGGTGCGGTTCCAGTGGGCACGGGATTCGGTGGCGTTCTGGGACAACCGCGCCACCCAGCACTACGCGGTGAACGACTACCACCCGCACGCCAGGGTCGCCGAGCGGGTCGCCATCGTCGGCGACCGGCCGTACTGACCACTCCGGCCTACCCTGGGGCGATGACCGAACCCAAAGCCGTGGTCACCGGCTTCCTCCAGGCGCTCGAAGACCTCGACGTGGACCGCGCGCTCGGTTACGCGGCGGTCGACATCACCTACCAGAACGTGCCGCTGCCGCCCGCGCGCGGGCTCGCCGCGGTGGAGAAACAGCTGCGCGCGATGGCCCGGTTCGGCTCCGGGTTCGAGGCCCGCACGCACCACATCGCGGCGGACGGCAACGTGGTGCTCACCGAACGCACCGACGTGCTGCGCCGCGGTTCGTGGTCCGCCCAGTTCTGGGTGTGCGGCACGTTCGAGGTGGTGGACGACCGGATCGTGCTGTGGCGCGACTACTTCGACTGGACCACGTTCCTCGCGGCCAGTGCGAAGGGCGCCGGACGCGCCGCGCTCACCGGTGCACGCACACTGATCGGGAAATACCGCTCGTGAGCGGCGAGGCCGCGGACGCCGGTGGCGTCGTATCGCGGTCTCGCCGCCCACGAGACTTCCCCGGGGCAAAATCCGTTTCCGCCGCGGTAGCGGGAGCGCTCCCGCCCCCGCGGCTTTCCCCGGACCGCGCCGCGAACTGCGCCCTTCGAGCACGACCAACCCCCACGTGATCGTGTCGCCTCCCCCGCGTTTCGCGGCCGGCGAGCGTCCGGGGTGACTCGAAGTGGTCTGGGCCACTTCCGGTCGCTCTCCAGGTAAAGTACTCCCGCCGGGTACCGTCGTCGCGAAGCTTGATCTGCATTTAAGACAGATCGGCCGTCCGGGTGACGAACCGGAGAACCGTTACGGAGCGCCGAGTCCTTCCACTGTGCCGACTCCGTTACCGATCGCGACGTGGGTGTCCCTTCGCGCGGACAGGTCCGCGACCCGGCGCAGCGCGGCCGTCGCCTCGGAACCGGTCAACGGCACGCACTCGTTGCTTTCGTCGCGGCGCACCGGGATCAGTTCGAGCCGCGGCCGGTCACCGAGCACAACACCGGCGAGCAGCCCGTCGAGGTGCCTGCCGCGCATCGCGGGCCAGTCGAACACGAGGTTGCCGAGGCTGTAGAGGATTGCGCGGCCGCGGTGGACCTCCACCGCCTGCACGGTGTGCGGTCCGTGGCCCACCACCAGATCGGCGCCTGCCTCGATGATCGCGTGCGCGTAGCCGACCTGGTATTCGGTCAGATCGTCGCCGGGCAGCCCCCAGTGCATCGAAACGACGACGTGGTCGGCGGCGGTACGGGCCCGGTGTACGTCCGCGACCACCCTGGCCAGATCGTCGGGCACCGGAGCGGTCCGCACGATCGCCGGCCGGCCGGGTACGTCGAGTACCCGCGGGTCGGGTTGGTAGGCGGTGTAAGCGCTTGCCGCGGCGACGCCGGGGGAATCTTCCAGCGCTTCCTGCCCGACCGGCCAGCACAACGACGTGTAGGCGAGGAACGCGACGTGCCTGCCGGACCGTTCGAGGATCGCCGGGGCGTGCGCTTCGGCCTGGTTCGCGCCCGCGCCGCAATGTGCGATGCCGGCGCGGTCGAGCACGGCCGCGCCGGCGAGCGCGGCGCGGGGCGGGTAGGTGACGTTGTTCGCCACCGAAACCACGTCGATTCCGGCCGCGGTCAACGCGGTGACCATTTCCGGCGGGGAATGCCGCCAGTTCGGTTTGTGCGGGATGTCCGTCCCGGACGATCCGGACAGCGGGCCTTCGAGGTTCACGAACCGCAGGTCGGCGCCGCTGAGCAGGGAAGAAAGCGGAGCGAAGGCCAATTCCGGCGCGCTCCGGCCCTGCAGATTGACATCGCCACCGAGTACAAGCGTGATCACTGCGTCAACCCTTCCAACGGAGGAAATAAGCCGAGCTTGTTACGAATCGTTGCCTTTTCGTCTTCCTACCCTTCGCTTGTTCGGGGGACGATGCCTCGACTGCTCGCGCCAGAGGGGACTCACGGTGACCATAGTCCGTCGTCGTACCGGGGGAAGTACCGCCGGTGGAAGAACGTTGACCAGCGCCGCGGCGATCGCGGCCGCCGCCGTGGTGGTGACCGGTGGTCTGACCGCACCTGCTGCGTCCGCAGCGCCGAGCGCGGCCACCGTGCTCTCCGAGGTCTACGGCGGTGGCGGCAATTCCGGGGCCACACTCACCAACGACTTCGTCGAACTCGCGAACCACGGGGACGCACCGTTCGCGCTCGACGGTTTCAGCGTCCAGTACCTGCCCGCCTCCGCGAACGCTTCCTGGCAGGCCACGAAACTCACCGGTGCGGTCGCCGCGGGCGGTCAGTACCTCGTGGCCGAGGCGAAGGGCGCCGGGGGGACGGTCGCGCTGCCGACGCCGGATGCGACCGGGACCATCGCGCTGTCCGCGACGGCAGGCACGGTCGCCCTCGTTTCCGGTGGCGACGCACTGACCTGCAAGACCGCCGCCGACTGCACGACCGACCCGCGGGTCAAGGACCTGGTCGGCTTCGGCGATGCCGTCGTGCGCGAGGGCAACCCCGCCGCCACGCCGTCGAACACCACGTCGATCGCACGTGCCGAGTCGTTGACCGACACCGACGACAACAGCGCCGACTTCACCGCCGGCGCCCCGACGCCGACCAACTCCAGGGGCGAGACGACCGGCACCGGACCGGGCGAGCCGCAGCCGGTGTCCGCGAGGATCCACGAAATCCAAGGTACGACAAGGATTTCGCCGTTCAAGGACAAGAAGGTCGGCGATGTCACCGGCGTGGTGACGGCGGTCCGCAGCTTCGGTTCCTCGCGTGGGTTCTGGTTCACCGACCCCGAACCGGACAGCGACCCGCGGACCAGTGAAGGGTTGTTCGTGTTCACCGGATCCACCACGCCCTCGGTTGCGGTGGGCGATGCGGTCACCGCGCAGGGCACCGTGAAGGAGTACTACCCGGATGCCCCGGCGACCTCGAACTACCAATCGCTCACCGAACTGACCGGTGCACAGTGGACGGTCGAATCACACGGAAACCGGCTGCCACCGTCCACAGTGCTCACCCCGGACCAGGTGCCGGATGCGCTGGCGCCGAACGCGGGCGGCACCATCGAGCCGTTGCCGCTGGAGCCCTCGAAGTACGCATTGGACTTCTGGGAATCGCACGAGAGTGAAATCGTCAGCGTCTCCGATGCGCGGGTCGTCGCCCCGAGCAACTCCTACGACGAGCTGTACGTGACCACGAAACCGCAGCAGAACCCGACCCCGCGCGGCGGCACGGTGTACCTCGGCTATGACAAGATCAACACCGGTGTGCTGAAGGTGCAGTCGATCATCCCGTTCGACCAGCAGCCGTTCCCGAAGGTCAACACCGGCGACGTGCTCACCGGCACAACTTCCGGTCCGGTGGAGTACAGCAGCTTCGGCGGGTACACGCTGTTCGCCTCGCGGCTCGGTGCGGCGAAGGACAACCACCTGCAGAAGGAGACCACGCGGCGACAGCGGCCGGGCGAGCTCGCGGTGGCGACCTACAACGTCGAGAACCTGGCGCCGTCCGATTCGGACACCAAATACGCGCAGCTCGCGCACGGGGTCGTGGACAACCTTGCCGCGCCGGACGTCGTGACGCTGGAAGAGATCCAGGACAACGACGGCGCGACCGACGACGGGGTGGTTGCCGCGGACCTGACGCTGCGGAAGTTCACCGACGCGATCGTCGCCGCGGGTGGCCCGCAGTACCAGTGGCGGGAAATCGACCCGGTGAACGACAAGGACGGCGGCGAGCCGGGCGGCAACATCCGGGTCGGCTTCCTGTTCAACCCGGCACGAGTGTCCTTCGTGGACCGTCCGGGTGGCAGCTCGACGTCGTCGGTCGGCGTGGTGACCGAGCAGGGCAAGGCACACCTCAGCCAATCGCCCGGCCGCGTGGACCCGGAGAACGAGGCGTGGACCGACAGCCGCAAGCCGTTGGCAGGCGAGTTCGTGTTCGGTGGCCGTACCGTGTTCGTGATCGCCAACCACTTCAACTCCAAGGGCGGCGACCAGCCGACGCACGGCCGCTACCAGCCACCGGAGCGCAGTTCCGAGGTGCAGCGGCAGAAGCAGGCGACGGTGTTGCAGGACTTCGCTGCGAAGCTGATCGCGGCCGACCCGTCGGCCAACGTCGTGGCCGCAGGCGATCTGAACGACTACCAGTTCTCCCCGGCACTGGCGAAGCTGACGTCGGGCGGAAAGCTGAAGGACCTGATCTCGACGTTGCCGCCTGCCGAGCGCTACAGCTACGTGTTCGAGGGCCAATCGCAGGTGCTGGACCATATTCTCACCTCGGCCGCCCCGCGCGGGGTGGATTACGACGTGGTCCACCTCAACGCGGAGTTCGCGGATCAGGCCAGTGATCACGATCCCCAGGTGGTCCGGTTGCGCCCCTCGACCGGCAACCGCCTGCCGGATCTGGCCTACGACCTGCTGGACTACCTCGACCAGTTGCTGGGCCGCACCGCACCCCGCGGATGAGCGGTGCTCCGGTGGTAACCGAAAGAGTTACCCGGTGCTCACTCCGTGGAGGGTTGTCGGCTGACCTGCCCGATTCCTAGGTTCGGAGCATTCCGAACCCAGGAGGCAGCAAGTGCACAGGACGGTGACCGTGTGCGGGGCCACGCTCGTGGCGGTGGTGGTGGCCGCGGCACCCGCGGCCGCGGTGTCCGGCGGGGACAAGGCCGCGTCCGGGGCCGCGCCGTGGATGGCGACGATCGCGTTCAAGGGCGATGATCCGCTGGTCCAGCGTGCGAGCTGCGGTGGCGCGCTGATCGCGCCGGACCGGGTGGCCACCGCGGCGCACTGCCTCGACCACGTCGACCCGACGCATCTGGAGGTGCACCTAGGTGGCGGCACGTTGTCCACCGATCCCGGCACGACCGTGCCGATCCGCGGCTGGTCGCTGCACCCGGGCTTCCGGCTGATCCCGTCGCCCCAGGCGCCTCAGGACCCGTCGAAGTCCAGTGTGGCCGATGACGGGGCGATCATCGAGCTGGCCCATCCGGTGTTCGGGGTGACACCGCTTCCGGTGGCTGCCACCGCCCCGGCGCCTGGGTCCACTGTGGACGTCTATGGGCACGGGCTGACCAAGGCCGTCGACCCGAAGGATCCGACGGCGTCGCTCGGCGACGAGCTGGCACACGGCGAACTGAAGGTGATCGACGACAAGGCGTGCGGAAAGTCGTTCGGCAGCCCGGACCTGATCGACGGTGCATCGGTGCTGTGCACGGCAACCGCCGGCACCACGGTGTGCACCGGCGACAGCGGCGGACCGCTGGTCGAGCACACCCCGCTGGGTGACCGGTTGGCCGGCATCGTCAGCTTCGCCGGTGAAGTGCAGGGGAAACAGTGCGGTGAACCGGCCGCGAACGGGTTCGCCGACGCGACTGCGTTGCGCTCGTTCCTGACTCAGCCACACCCGCCGCTCGCCCCGATGACCGACGGCCACCCGCGGATCACCGGAACCAAAGCGGCGGGCAACACGCTCACCTGCCGGGCTCCGCACTGGCGCGCGGGCAGCCCGGATCAGGTGCAATACGGCTGGTACTACGGCAAAACCGATCCGAGCGGTTTCGAACTCTTCCTGCCGATCGACGGCGCGAAGGACTCGACGCTCAAGCTGACGCCGGAGCGGGCAGGGCAGAAGCTGGAGTGCAGTGTGGACGCATCCACCGCGGGCGGCACGGTGTCACAACTCGCCGAACCGGTGTGACCGACCCGCGGTGACACCGACTGAGCGTGACGCCGAGCGGTGTGAGACGACCGAGCGGGCATGACGCGAAGCGGTTGTGACACCGAGCGGGTGCGGCGTCGAGCTCATGTGCCGCCGACCGGGCATGACGCGGAGCGGCTGCCAAGCCGGGCGGTTGCAGTGCCGAGCGGGCGCCGCAGTGCCGAGCGGGCGGGCGCCGCGGTGCCGAGCAGGCACGGTGCTGGGCGGGCGGCGCGGTGCAGGCGGATCTCGTCAGCGCCGCGCTCGCCAGCCGAGGGCGAGCACTGCCTGTACGAGCTCCTGGTAGCTCGGCTTCACTTCCTCCAGGTAGCGGTCGAGGTACTGCGCCCGCGCGGTCGGCACCGGTTCCGGATCGTCCGGGGGTTCCACGAAGTTGAGCCGGGATACGTTGTGCAGCGCCATTTTCCACCAGCGGACCGCGCGTTCCTTTGCCTTCTCCTCACGTTCGGTGGCCTGCGCGACGGCGGCCTGTGCGTCGGCGAGCTGGCGTTCGATCTCTTCCGCGCGGGCCAGCTCCCAGGTACGCAGGTTCTCCGCCGAGCCACGGGCCAGTCCGACGATCTCCTTGTAGCGCATGGCCGGGCTTGCTGGTTCGTCGGTCACGGTGTTCCTCCTCCGGCGAGGTCGGCGTCCGGGCGCTGGAACGGGATGATGACTTCCGGCGCCCCGTGCGTGGTGCGATCGAAGAACAGTGCCCGGCCCGGCCTCGGCGACCAGTGCACGACCTGCCCGGCGGCGAACGGGGTGAGGTCGTTGCCCTGCACGTCGAGCGCGGCCCAGGTGCCGATGTCGTCGGTGCCGCCGAAACCGAGCGTGTCCTTGAGCCGCGCGATGCTGCGCCACCAGCCGACGGTGTGCACGCCGTGGCTCGGGCCGTTCTTGAGCAGCGCGCGGAGGTGGTCGAGGCCGCTCTTCGGCTGTCCGATCTCCTTCGCCTCCAGCGCGGGCAACGCGGCGTCCACTCCGTACAGCAGCAGGATCCGGGTGCGGCCTTCGGCGAGGCTTTCGGCCATCGAGGTCAGTGCGCCGGACAGATCGTCGGCCAGTGCGGCGACGTGTCCCTCGGCCTGCAGCCGATCCTTGAGCTCCAGCACGGCCGGCGCGCATGCTTCGATCGGGCAGCTGAGCAGGAACTCCACCTCGCCCGCGGCGAACTGCCGGGCCAGTGAGCGGGCCGCGGAGTCCATGATGGACAGTGCCTCGGCGGTGGCGCCGCCCAGTACCGCGACGTTGCGGCCGGGTGCCCGGGGCAGCTCGACCCCGCACGCGGCCTCGGTGACGTCGATGGACTGGCCGAGCAGCGCCTTCGGCCGGGAACCCGGCTTCAGCTCGGTGTAGGCGGGGAACTGTTCCAGCACCGGTGAATGCGCGCCGTCGAACAACCGCGGCCGGGAGAACCGTCCGGCGTAGAGCTCCCACAGTTTATGCTGCAAGTCCACGAACACGTTGCGGGTGCTCGCGTCGGGCACGTGCGCCAGCTGATTGCCGTGCGCGACCCCGGAATCGTGGTTGACCACCGCATGCCATTTCGGGGCGGAAACCGCGGCGTTGTTCGTCTCGGCCAGCACCCGGCGTGCCTTCGGCATGGCGATCCGCAGCGTGCACTGCTCGAACACCGCGGGCTTACCCCAGAACGCTTCGATGCCTGCGACGTCCTGGCTGGCCAGCACCAGATGGATGCCCTGCGAACGGCCGCGCCGCGCGATGTCCTCCAGTAGCTGCGTTGCCTGTGCGGTGACCTGGTCGCGGCCGGCGAACAGGTACTGGAACTCGTCGATCACCGCGACGATCCGCGGCCAGTGCCCGCCCGGATCCTGTTCGCGCAGGTCGGCCAGGTTGGTGACCTCGTGCTCCTTCGCCGCTGCCGACCGGCGGCGCAGCTCGTCGGCGAGGAAACGCAGCAGCGCGAGGCCGAATTCGCGGTCGGTGTTCACGTTGACCCCGACCAGCTTCGCGTGCGGCAGCCAGCTGGCGTCCTTGCGTCCGGGGGCGAGCCCGGCGAAGGACACGCCCTCCTTGAAATCGAGCAGGTACAGCGCGAGCTCGTCCGGTGTGTAGCGGGCGGCGAGACTGCCGAGCAGTGCGTAGAGGAAGTTCGTTTTGCCGGAGCCGCTCGGTCCGCCGATCAGCACGTGCGGGCTCGCGTCGCCGATCACCACCTCGACCGCTTCCCCTTCGTGGAACCCGATCGGGGCACGCAGTTCCCGCGCCGAGCTTTCCCGGCCGAGTTCGGTGGGCAGCAGGTCGGCGAACGACCGTGGCCCGCCCTGCTTTGCGATCAGTGCCTCCGCGATCCGGCCCGCCGCGCGGATGACCTGCCCCGACGGCAACGGCGGATCGAGGTCCACCACCAGATCGGTGCCGGTCATGCTGCTGATCGCCCGGCGTTCGTCGAGCAGGCTGAGCGTTTCGACGGACGCGCTCACCGTGGTCGGCACGTCCACCAGGATCAGGCAGATGCCTGCGGCGAGTGCCCCGCTCGCAACCCGTTTGAGGTCGCGCGCGCGTTCGGGCTCGAGAGTTTCACCGTTCCCGTAGAGCACCGCGATGCGGTACGGCTCGAGGCGTTGCCCGGTGGCCTTGCGCAGTTCACGCAACGAGGTGTGGCCTGCCTGCATACCGGTGGCGTGGATGCGGCGGATGTGCCCGGCCAGTTCGTCGAGCAGATCCTCCAGCCGGGTCGGGTCGTACAGCGACAGCGCGCTGGTGCGGCTGAGCGGGTACAGATCGGGCAGGATCGCGGTGAGCTGACCGACATCCCACAGGTGGATCTTCACCGCACCGGGTTCGAACGTGGACAGCACCCGCATCAGCAGCGACTGCACCACGGCGTCGACCACCGGCCTTGTCTTCGGTGCGGACGTGATGGCCAGGTGTGATTCGTCCAGCAGCGGCACCGCCACGTCGAAGGTGCGGGAGATGTCGCGGCCTGCCGCGGTCGCCGAGCCGACCCGCCACAGCGCGGGTGCGGCGACGCCGGGATTGCCGCCGACCCTGCCGAGCCATTCACTCGGCGGCCGGCCGGCCGGTCCGCGCCCGTGCGCGGCGACGAGGTCCCGCAGCGCGCCAGGACCGGCGCTCCAGTCGGTGTAGAACGCGTTGCGGACCCCGCCGAGCGAGGCGAACACCTCGTGCGCGGCCGGATGCCGGGCCCATTCCGTCTGCTGCTGCGCGTCGGCGTGGTTCATCCCGACCCGCACGATTTCCTGTTCCAGCGCCAGCCGCGCGACCTCGGCTCCCGCGGCTTCGCGGGCGCCCGCTGCCGCGCCGAGCACGAGCCCGATCTGGTGCCGGACCCGGTCCAGCGCGGTCTGCACGCGATTGCGTTGTTCGGCTGACTTACTGGCCATCGGTGTCGCTCGTTCCTACAGGCGGGATTGGTATCCGCTCACCAGGTCCTCGGCGGCGGCGAGACGGGTGAGGACGTGGTCGAGTCCCTCGTCGGCCTGTGCCAGTTGCCCAGGCAGCCACGGATCGGCCTTCGCCTGCGCGTCCACGAGCGCGCGCCGCGCGTCGCCGAGCAGGGCCCGCGCCCGCTCGGCGTGCGCCCGCCCGTCGCCGATGCCCGCCTGGGTGGCGGTGAGCAACTGGTGGATCTCGGCGAGTCCGGACATTGCGGTTACAACCGCGCCGAATAGGAGTCGGCCGAGGAGATCCCGGCCTGGATGGTGCTCTGCATACCGGTGATTCCTTGCAGTGCCTCGGCGAGCAGGCCGTGTGCCTGGTTGACCTCGTGCTGGCTGCTGCCCTGCGTTGCCTGGTTGAGGGACAGCTGGGCTTCTTCGAGTGCTTGCGCCGCCTGCTGCAGTGCGGCGATGCTCGCGGACGCCTTCTCGTTCGCGAGCGCGATACCAGCGCGGATTTCTTCCACTCCGGCCATGGGGGCGGTACTCCTCAGGTGCGTCGTGTGCTGGAACGACCACAACCAAACTTAGCGTGATCAGGTGTCTTCGGTAAGTAAGTGAGAAGGGGAGAATCGACAAGGCCCCGGACGCGATCGGCAGTCCGGGGCCCTCGCAGGAGGCGGCGAACCCGGTCGGCACACGTGCTCCCGGCTCCCGCGTCCCAGCATGGTGACCTGCGGGTTCCCGGGGCACGCGCGGAGCGCCGCGCCCAGGTCAAACCGGTATTCGTGACACCGAGAAACCTCTCCGAGCGGGTACGAACAAGTCTGCGGGGAAGCCTAGCGGGTGCGGCCGTTCGGCCGAGCCGAGCCCCTTGCCCTTTCCCGCGCCCGGCGGGACCGGCTGCGAGTGAGCGGTGTTCACCGGATCCTGGTGCGCCGACGCGGGCTTCGACCGTCCGTTGTGGACTCCCGGGCGACTACGACCACAACGGGAAACGCCGGCCGGCCCGAAGCTGGGCCGACCGGCGTTTCGCCTGGTTACTGCGGCGGAGGATACAGGATTCGAACCTGCGAGGGCGTGAACCCAACACGCTTTCCAAGCGTGCGCCTTAGGCCGCTCGGCCAATCCTCCGTGGGGAAGACTACCGGATGGGTGCTCGGCTCCGGCAGGTGGTCCCGACCTGCGCGCGCGGCTCAGTCGAAGGCCTGGACCACGTCCGCGACCACGATGGTGATGTTGTCCGGACCGCCGCCGTCGTTGGCCAGCGTGATGAGCCGGGGTACCACCTCGTCCGGGGTGCCGGTGGCCAGTACGTCCCGGATCGCCGGTTCGGTGGCACCCGCGGTGAGGCCGTCGGAGCAGAGCAGGTAGCGGTCGCCCGGTTCCGGGGTGAACTCCCAGACGTCCGGGTCTGCCGATCCGGTGCTCTGCAGTGCTTTCATCAGCAGCGAGCGGCGCGGGTGGTCGGCGGCGTCGGCCTCGGAGATGCGGCCTTCCTCGACCATGGCCTGCACGAGGGTGTGGTCGCGGGTGATCCGCCGCAGCTCGCCGTCGCGCAGGACGTAGCCACGGGAGTCGCCGACGTGGGCCGCGGCGAAGCGGGTGCCGTTGAACAGGAGGGTGGTGAGGGTGGTGCCCATACCGTGCGTGGCCGGGTTCTCCTCGGCCACTTCGGCCAGTCGCTCGCCGACCCGCCGTACGACGTCGGAGAGCGTGGTGGTGAGGTCCACGGCGCCGAGGTCGAGCGCGCGCAGATCCGCGTCCAGTGACGCCAGCACGCCCACCGCGGTCGCGCTCGCCACTTCGCCGTACGGTTGGCCACCGATACCGTCGGCCACGGCGAGCAGCCGCCCGGTGGCGTACACGGAATCCTCGTTGATACTGCGTTGTCGCCCGGGATGCGAACCCGCGGCGTGCCGCAGGATGAACCGGGTCTGCTCGGTGGCCATGGTCCCATGAAACCATTGGTTGATTCAGTTAACAAGAAGAATTCTGGAAACCGTGGTCATCGGCTATCGTGCTCGCATGGCAGACGACGCGGCAGTGAGCGCGGCCGACATCGCGCGCCTGGCGGGCGTGCGCCGGGCCGCGGTGAGCAACTGGCGACGACGCTACGACGATTTTCCCCGTCCGGTGGGCGGGACCGCATCCAGCCCGTTGTTCGCGCTGCCGGAGATCCAGAACTGGCTGCGCCGCCGTGGCCGTCCGTTCGAGCTGGCGCCGATCGACCAGGCGTGGCAGCGGTTGCGCGCGCTCGGCGACGACCTCGGTCTCGGCGCGCGCGTCGCCGCCGCCGGGGAGTACTTGGCTGACCGCGCCGAACGTCCTGACGACCGGGAACTGCGCACCCTGCTCGGCGAGTTGGCCGAGCGTGACGGGCCTGCCACGACGTTCGAGCAGCTCTGCGAACGCTACTTCGAGGCGCACGCCCGTCGGCTCTCCCCGACGCCGTCCGCGTATGCGGATCTGATGGCTCGGCTCACTGACGCGAGCGGATCTACTGTGCTCGATCCCGCGTGCGGCTTCGGCTCACTGCTGCTCGTCAGCCGCGCGGCCCGCGTACGGGGGCAGGATGTCGACCCCGATGCCGCGCGCATCGCCGGCATCCGGCTTCGCTTGCACGGCGTGGACACCGACGTGCACGCCGCCGACGCGTTGCGCAAAGACGCCTTCGCCGGGCAGGAGGCCGACGTCGTGCTCTGCGATCCGCCGTTCAACGAACGCGGATGGGGGCACGAAGAGCTCGTCGGGGACGCGCGATGGGAGTACGGCCTGCCACCGCGTGGCGAGTCGGAACTGGCCTGGGTGCAGCACTGTCTGGCGCACGTGAAGCCAGGCGGCACAGTCGCGATCCTGATGCCCGGCGCGGCGGCCGGACGCCGGAGCGGCAAACGGATCCGCGCCAACCTCCTGCGCTCCGGTGCGTTGCGAGCGGTGTGCACCCTGGCTCCCGGCGCGGACCTTTGGCTGCTCGTGCGGCCGGAGCCGGGACAGCGTCCCCCGGCGACGGTGCTGATCGCCGAGATGGCGGGCACTGCGCAGGCCGAACGGCTGTGGCGGGATTACCTCGGCGATCCCGAGCAGTTCGGACAGCGCATCATCGACCTTCTCGACGAGGACGTGGACCTCACCCCGGCGCGGCACCGCGCGCACCGGGCCGATCCGGGCGAGGAATTCCTTGCCAAGCAACGGATTCTCCAGCAGGTCGACCTCGAGCTGCCGCAATTGGCACCGGCCGCGGGAGAACCCGTGCAGACCACTGTCGGCGAGCTGGTGAAGGCCGGTGCGCTGCGGATCCGGCACGCGCCGCCGCGGACCGCCGACGGCGACGAACCCGTGCTGACCACCGACGACGTGCTCACCGGCGGTCCGCCCACCGGCCGTGCGGCGCCCGACGACGGCGCCGTCTACGCCCGTGCGGGTGACGTGATCGCCTCCGTCGCCGGCGCCGTCACAGTCCATAGTGGACCTCCGGTACGGCTGGGTACCGCGCTTTCGCGCTACCGCGTCGATCCGGACCGGCTCGACGCAGACTTTCTCGCGGGCTGTTTGCGTGCCGCGGACTTCCCGGTGCACAGCGCGTCCACCCGGATCGACACGCGCCGGCTGAAGGTGCCGCGTCACTCGCTCGACACGCAGCGTGCCTATGGTGTCGCGTTCCGGGCCCTCGCCGATTTCGACCGTGCCCTGCGGCAGCAGGCGGAGATCGGTCGTGACCTGGTGCGGCTAGGCTTTGCCGCGCTCGCCGAAGGACGGCTGAAGCCCGGTGGCGGGTGAGCGCTGTGACGCCGTGAGGGGGCCCATGCTCATCGCGGATCGCTACGAGGTCGAAGACCTCCCGCTGGGCCGGGGCGGGATGGGTGCTGTGCACCGTGGGCACGACCGGCGGCTCGGCCGTCGCGTCGCGATCAAACTGTTGCGGTTGCCAGGCGGGGACGAAGAGCTCGAGGAGCGCTTCGCGCGCGAAGCGCGCATTCTCGCCACTCTCGACCATCCCGGTGTGCCCACGCTGTACGACTTCGGCACGTCCGACGACCGGCTGTTTCAGGCCATGCAGTTCGTCGAAGGCGTCACGGTCGCAGACCTGCTTGCCGAACACGGTCCGCTGCCGGTGCAGTGGGCGGCTGCAATCGCCGCGCAGGCCGCGGCCGTGCTTTCGGCGGCCCACGCACGGTCTGTGTGCCACCGGGACCTCAAACCCGCCAACCTGATGCTCTGTCCCGACGGCAGTGTGAAAGTGATGGACTTCGGGCTCGCTGTGCTGCGCGAAGCCGACGTCGCCCGCTTCACGCGTGCCGGGCAGCTGCTGGGTACACCGTCGTACATGGCGCCGGAGCAGATCCAACGCGGGCACGCGGAGCCGCGTAGCGATCTGTACGCGCTGGGTTGTGTACTGCACGAGATGCTTACCGGTCGTCCGGCCTTCACCGGGCCGACGGCGTACGCGGTGTTCGAGAAGCAGGTGAAGGACCTACCGTCGGCGATCGCGGGCGCGCCCCCGGATCTCAACGCACTGCTGGTCGAAACGCTTGCTAAAGATCCCGATGCCCGTCCAGCCGGAGCAGACGTGTTGTACGCACGGCTCGCACCCTTCGCGACCGACTTGCCGCCGTTGCCCGGGTTCCTGGATCCGCCTTCCGCGCCTAGCCCTGCGCGGATGTACGCACGCATAGTGGGTCGCGTACCGGGTTAGCGACCGGCACCGACGGCGGGACGGCTCTGCGCTGCGAGCGGAAGGCCGCGCTGCTGGATCCGGTAGTAGGTGAAGGCGTTCTGCACACCGATGCTGACGCCGAGCGTGAGCATGATCGTCGACGACGTGAGTGCTCCGCTGACCCCGAGCGCTGCTCCGGCGAACCCGAAGCCGACGCGAACACCGACAGTCGCGAGCCACAGCAGCAACGTGGCGACAGAGCCCTTCTGGAACGTGGTGTCGCCGCGTCGGGAGAGGGTGGTCGTTGCGCTGCGAAGCAGACCGAGGACGCCGAGGACCACGATGTCGACCGCGAGTAGCGCCAGCTCGCCACCGGTTGCCTGCCCCAGCGCGCCGGCCGCGCTGCACACACCGATCGCGGTGAGCAAGAGCGGCATGGTGACAAGGCTCTTGCGGGTGAGCAACGTGCCGCGCAACTGGCGGTAGATCACGCGGTAGAAGACGAGCACCCCGATGGCAAGGTAGCCGAGCAGGTAGAGCGGATTCAGGTCCATCGGGTCTCCTTTGTGGATCGGATGGTCCCAGCTTCGCCGGTCCACGGCGCGAATTCGTCGGCGCGCAGGCTGGTCCCGGGTGGAAGCACGAGTCAACCCGTGGGTGGAGGTCTTTCCTGCGCAACCGAACGGGGGTGCCGCCCGTCTATCCCGATGCGGGCCCGGACGAACGGGATCCGACGACACACGGGGGTGGGCAAGAGTGAAACGGCTTCTGGTGAGTGCCATGGTCGCGGCCGCGGGGTTCGGCCTCGCCGCGTGCTCCGGCGCGCAGGCCGGGGTGACCGGCGGCGGCGCAGTGGCCGCAGGTGCGAGCGTCCCGGCGACGTCCGCGGCGACCTCGGCCACGCCGCCGACCTTGACCACACCGACGACCTCGGCCACGCCGCCGAGCAGTACCACCGGTGCGCCGAGCAGCTCGGCCACCACGTCGAAGCCCGCGCAGACCAAGCCGAGCACGACCAAGCCCACGACCACCGCGGCGGTGCCGTGCGCGAACGTGGCCTCGGCGTCGGGCACCAGCGCGTGCGTGGACCTCTCCGCGCACCGCGCGTGGCTGGTGCGGGACGGGAAGGTGCTCTACGGCCCGGTATCGATGCTCCCCGGTCGCAAGGGACACGCGACGCCGACCGGCACGTTCCACGTCACGTCCAAGGAAAAACTGCACCGCAGCCGTGAATTCGACAACGCGCCGATGCCGAACTCGGTGTTCTTCTATCCCGGCGACGCCTTCCACACCGGCAGCCTGAAGACCTACTCACACGGCTGCGTGCACCTGTCGGCCACATCGTCGCTGCGGTTCTTCACCACCCTGCACGTCGGCGACGTGGTCCAGGTCGTGCCCTGAGCGGGACGCTCAGCGCAGATCGGCGGGCCGGGTCCCGGATGCGGTGAGCGCCACGCCAAGCGCAACGCGTTCGGTGAGCCAGCTGCTCGGGCGATACCGCGGGTCGCCGGTGGCGTGCAACAGGCCGTTGAGGATGCGTAGCACCTTCTCCGCGCCGAACGCTTCTCCCCACTCCAGCGGACCGCGTGGGTAGCCGAGGCCGAGGCGGACCGCGGTGTCGATGTCGGACGGTGTGGCCAGGTTCTGCGCCGCCAGGTAACAAGCGGTGTTCACGATCGACGCGAGCAGCCGCTGTGCGATCGGGGCCGGTCCGTCGCGCACGATCGTCACCGGACGGCCGGTGGCGGCCAGTGCACCCCAGGCGGCGCGGCCGAACGCCGGGTCCAGTCCGGGGTGCACGGACAGCGTGAAGCGCTTTTCGTGGCCGAGTACGTCCACTCCGGACACCCGATCGGGCGGCAGCTCGGACCGGCCCGCAGCCTCCACAGTGGACTCTCCACGCAGCGGAACCAGCAGTGCGGCGTCCGGATAGGCGTCCGGGACGACCTGGACCCCGGCAGCCGAGAGCATCCGGGCGAGCTGGTCGTCGGAGGTGTACACCGGGATGTCGCGCACCTCGGGTGCCGGTGGTTCCGGCTCGACCTGCTGCTTGCCCTCGGTGTACCGGTAGAACCCCTCGCCGGTTTTGCGCCCGTACAGCCCGGCTGCCACCCGCGGGCGGGTCAGCCAGGACGGGCGCAGCCGCGGCTCCGAGTGGAATCCGCTCCAGATGCTTTCCAGTACCGCGTGCGAGACGTCCAGCCCGGTCAGGTCGAGCAGCTCGAACGGGCCCAGTTTGAGCCCCAGCACGTCCCGCGCGATGCGGTCGACGTCGGCGGGTTCGGCCAGCGCCTCGGACAGGATCTGCAGGGCCTCGGTGTTCAGTCCGCGGCCGGCGTGGTTGACCAGGAACCCCGGCGCGTCCTTGGCCAGCACCGGTTCGTGGCCCCAGCGCCGCACCAGCTCGAGTGCCTCGGCAGGCAGCCACTGCGCGGTGCGTGCCCCCGGCACCACCTCGACCAGCCGCATCAACGGGACCGGATTGAAGAAGTGCAGGCCGATCAGCCGGGCCGGATCAGTCAGCCCGGCGGCGATTTCGGTGACCGACAGCGAACTGGTGTTGGTGGCGAAGACGGTTTCCGGACCGCAGACCCGCTCGAGCCCGGCGAACAGCGTGTGCTTGATCTGCACGTCCTCACGGACCGCTTCCAGCACCAGGTCCACGCCCTCGGCCGGGGCAAGCGGATCGGCGACCGGGATCATCCGGTTCTTCGCCGCGCGTGCCTGCTCCTCGGTCAGCTTGCCCTTGGCCGCCAGCCGGTCCAGCATCCCGCCGACGTACTCGATCGCCTGGCCGACAGCATCCGGCGCGGCGTCCGCGAGTTCCACCGTGGTGCCGCCGGTCGCGGCCAGCTGCACGATGCCCCTGCCCATCACGCCGGTGCCGATCACCCGGATCCTGCCGACCTGCCCGGCCCATCCCGTCACTGCGAAACCGCCTTCCCGCGTTTGCCACCGGGACCGAACCTACCCGGCGCTACAAACCCACGAAGTCGGCCATTTGCCCGATCAGGTGCTCGAAGTACGCGTCCGCGGGCTCGAAGCTGCCCACGTACTGGCCGAAGACCTCGAAGCTGATCGTGCCGTACAGGTGGGTCCACGCCCCGACGGCCCTGGTGACGATCTCGACCGGTGCGTCCAGTTCGAGCAGCTCGGACAGCGACCGGGCCTGCTTGCGCAGCTCGGCGGACATCGGTGCGGTCACCGCCGGTTCGTCCGGATCCGCGTCCCGCAGCACCGCGACCAGCGCCATCGGCAGGCGTGCCGCGGGGCCGACGGTGTCCCGGGGAGCCTGGTAGCCGGGGATCGGCGAACCGAAGATCAGCGCGTACTCGTGCGGATGGGTCTTGGCCCAGTCCCTGGTCGCGTGCCAGATCTTGCGCCAACGGCTGCGCGGGTCGCCGGTGCCGGGGTCGGCCTGTTCGGCGGCTTCGCCGACGGAGTTGTACGCGTCGACGATCAGTGCGGTGAGCAGGTGGTCGCGGCTGGGGAAATAGCGGTACAGCGCCGAGGACACCATGCCGAGCTCGCGGGAGACCGCACGCAGCGACAACCCGTGCGCGCCCACCTCGGCGAGCTGACGGCGGGCCTCGTCCTTGATCTCGCGAGTGAGTTCGGCGCGGACCCGTTCACGCGCGGTCCTGGGTGCGGTCATGCGGTCAGTGTGCCAGTTAGAGAGCGCTGGGCAAAACAGAGAGCAGTGCTCTTGACTGAACCCGTGCCAGTGTTGTTCACTGTTCTGGACAGAGAGCACTGCTCTCGCAACCGACGAGGAGAATCCGATGACCACCACCCGGTACATCCAGCCCGGCAAGTCGACCGACCTGTTCAACCGGATCGTGCAGCGGCTGACGAAGCTCGGCATCAGCGTGTTGGGCAGCCGGGTGCTGGGCGTGCGCGGACGCAAGTCCGGTGAGCTGCGCGAGGTGCCGGTGAACCTGTTGTCACACGACGGCGCGCAGTACCTCGTGGCACCACGCGGGGAGACCCAGTGGGTGCGGAACCTGCGCGCGGCCGGCCAGGGCCAGTTGCGGGTCGGCCGCCGGGTCGACGAGTTCACCTACCGCGAACTGGCCGACGACGAGAAGCCCGTGCTGCTGCGGGTCTACCTGAAGCGCTGGAAGTTCGAGGTCGGGGCGTTCTTCGACGGCGTCGACGCGAGCGCGCCGGACGAGACGCTGCGCCGGATCGCGCCCGGCTACCCGGTGTTCGAGGTCCGGCCGGCCTGATTCAGCGGGTCCGGCTGCGTCGCGCGCCCGCCGCCACCAGCACCGCGCCGACGAGGAACGCCACCAGCCCGATCAGGAACCACAGCTTCTGGCCGCTCATGAAGCTGCCCCCGAGCACGCCCGCGCCCTGCAGCACCCACACGGCGCCGACCAGTACCAGCACCGCTCCGAACGCCAGCGTGATCCAGCGTTTCATCGACACTCCTTCTCGATCGGCCCGCCGCCGCTGTGCTCCTGGCGGCGGACCGTATCCGACCTCGCCGCCGAACAGTGCCACGTGTTGCCGGATTCCCGCCAGGCCACGCCGCGGTCCCCGCCGAGCGCTTTCACCGGTGGTGACGTGCGGCCCCGAACCGCGAACATCGAGGCATCGCACACGAGCGCGACCGGAAGAGACTGCCGCGCCGGCGAACCACTGCCCTCCCCGCGCCGAGTCAACCTACGCACTTCGGCACCTGCTCTGTTCGGCCGCTGGCCAGGTGGGTTGGGGTTGATCCGGGGTTGGCCGCAGCCCTGCCGACGAACGGGACCGCCACTCTTGGGCGCGGGCGTGCCGGAATCGGTCTGGGAAGCGCCGAAGCCGCCTCGGGTGTGCGGGGTCCACCGCTCGCCTGCCGCCGAAGCCGAGGCGGGGATCGGAACACCCGGCCCGGTCACTGCAGGTGACCCGGAGCGACCGGCCCGGAGGAACCGAAGCACAGCCAACCCCGGCGAGCAGGGGACGATCCCCCAGGTCCGACCGGCCGTCCCGGCGCGCGGCAACGCTGCGGGCTTGGTCGAGCGGTCTCGAGGCAACGCTGCGGGCTTGGCGGGGCGGTCCTGGCGGGGGCTGTGTCGCGAGGGTCGGTCGAGTGCTGTCGGTGGGGGTTCTGCTGTGGGATCGGTCGGGTTGTTCCGGTGTGCGGTCGTGCCGGGAGGGTCGGTCGAGCTGTCGTGAGAAGGGTTCTGCCGCCGAGGCTTGGTGTGGGTTTGTGCGGTGCGGGCTCGGTGGAGCGGTCTCGGTAAGGGGTTCTGCCGTGGGGTTGGTCGAGCGGCCTTGAGCGGGGACTGCGCCGGGGCCGGTCTAGCCGTCTTGGCGTGGGGTTCTGTTGCGAAGGCCGGTCGGGTCTTGGTGGCTGGGGCTACGTCGGGTGGGGCGGGTGAGCGGCTGCGGGGTGGGGCTGGTTCGGCGGCGTTGGCCGAGTCACCCTGTCAGTTGCCGTTGCCGTTGCCGTTGCCGTTGCCGTTGCCGTTGCCGTTGCCGTTGGCGTTGGCGGGTTGGCCGCCGGGGCCGCCGGGGCCGCTCTGGCCGGGTTGGCCGTTCCGGCTGCCTTGGCCCGGGGCCATGCCTGGGCCGCCCTGGCCCCGGGATGTGCCGGAGCGGCTGGAGGTTTCCGGTTCGCCCAGGGAGACTGCGGTTGCGGTGGTGCCTTCGACCTTGGCGACCACCGTGACGTTGCTGCCCGACTTCGGGTCGCCCGTCTTTTCCGTGCCGGAGTTCAGGGCGTAGGTCTGCCGGTAGCCGTCCTTGCTGGTCAGGGTGACCGAAGTGGCGCTCAGCTCGGTGATCGTGCCGGTCTGCATGCGTTCGGTGGTGTAGCCGCCGGTCGGGTTGGCCACCACGAAGTCGCCGTGCAGGGCGTCGCGCAGGGCCGTGGTGCCTGCCGAATCGCCCCTGCCCATCATCCCGCCGGGGCCCATCATGCCGCCGGGACCACCGGGGCCGCCGAACCGACCCTGCTGCGCAGACGCGTCGTTGGCGCTCGTGCCTGCCCAGATCGCCAGTCCACCGCCCACCGCGATCACCACCGCGACTCCCGCGGCGATCGCGGTCTTGCGTCCCGACCACGCGTTGCCAGGGCCGGTACCGGGAGCGGGTGGCTCCCCCCACGTGGCGCCCTGTGCTGGATCGGTCGTCATGCTTTCCTCCGGGTCGTACGCTCGGTCACCGCTCGAGCGTCGCCGCCGCCGCTGTGCGGAAGCTGTGACCGACGTGGGTGGGCGCTGTGCACCTGTGCACAGGAAACGCACAGGCGACGCACAGCTCGACCTGAACGAGCGGCCCGAGGATGGCACCATGAGCAGTGTGAACGCCACGCCTGCCGGTTCGGCCAAGGCCGAGTTGCGCCGCGCGGACGGCAGCCCGGTCCGGGTCCTCGTGGTCGACGACGAGACCACTCTCGCCGAACTCGTCTCGATGGCTCTGCGGATGGAGGGCTGGGACGTGCGCAGCGCGGGCACCGGCGCCGAAGCGGTCCGGGTGGCCCGCGACTTCCGCCCGGACGCGGTCGTGCTGGACGTCATGCTCCCCGACTTCGACGGTCTCGAGGTGCTGCGCCGGATGCGGACCGAGACCCCGTACCTGCCGGTGCTGTTCCTCACCGCGAAGGACGCGGTGGAGGACCGCATCGCCGGGCTCACCGCAGGCGGCGACGACTACGTGACCAAACCGTTCAGCCTGGAGGAGGTGGCACTTCGGCTGCGGGGACTGCTCCGTCGCGCCGGTGGCGTTTCCGGTGCGGGTGGTTCGCAGCTCGTGGTCGGCGATCTGACGCTCGACGAGGACAGCCGTGAGGTGCACCGCGGCGGCGATCTGGTCCCGCTCACCGCGACGGAGTTCGAACTGCTGCGCTACCTCATGCGCAATCCCCGGCGAGTGCTGTCCAAGGCGCAGATCCTCGATCGCGTGTGGAGCTACGACTTCGGTGGTCAGGCCAATATCGTCGAGCTCTACATCTCCTATCTGCGCAAGAAGATCGACGCCGATCGCGAGCCGATGATCCACACCATGCGCGGCGCAGGGTATGTCCTCAAACCCGCCGGCTGAACCGCAGGCGTCATCCGGCCGGCGGGCGCGCCGGCCGTGGTCGTTGCGCCGCCGGCTGATCGTGCAGCTGGCCGCACTGCTCGCGCTGGTGTGCCTGGTCGTCGGCGTGGTCACCGAACTCGCGTTGCGGGATTTCCTCGTCGGCCAGCTGGACCACCGGCTCGCCGCGGCGAGCGACCGCGGTGCGCACGGTGGCGTCAAACCGCCGTGGATCTATGGCGACAAACCGCCCCCGGACCCGTTGCGGGCGCTCGGTCAGGGGGACGGCACGCTCGCGCTGGTGGCCCGCAACGGCACGGTCAGCGCGGCCGTGCTCGACTTCGACCGGAACAAGGACAGGTCGCCGCAGGGGAAACCGCCGCCACCGGGGCCGGGCAGGCCGCCGCCGCTGGAGCAGCTCACCGGCGACCAGCAGCAGGTGCTGCTGGACCTGCCGCCGGACGGCACACGCAGCACGGTGGACCTCGGCGGTGGACTCGGCACCTATCGGGTCATGTCGTCCTACGCCGCCGACGGTGCGTTCACGGTGATCGGCCTTCCGCTCAGCGAAGTGACGGATACCTTGTGGCGACTGGGTTTCATCTTCGGTGGCGTGGCGCTGTGCGGGCTGCTGGTCGCCGGGTTCGTCGGCGCGATCACGATCCGGCGCACGATGGCCCCGCTGGACCGGCTGGCGGCCACCGCGTCCAGGGTCTCCGAACTTCCGCTCGACCGTGGCGAGGTGGCGCTGTCCGAGCGAGTGTCCGAAGTAGACACCGACCCGCGCACTGAGGTGGGTAAGGTCGGTTCCGCGCTCAACCGGATGCTCGGCCACATCGCGGGTGCGCTCGCCGCGAGGCAGGCCAGTGAAAGCCGGGTACGCCAGTTCGTTGCGGACGCCAGCCATGAATTGCGCACCCCACTCGCGGCCATCCGCGGCTACGCCGAGCTGGTCCGGCGAACCGGTGCCCAGGTACCCCCGGACGTCGGTTTCGCGATGAACCGCGTGGAGTCGGAATCGGCGCGGATGACCACGTTGGTGGAAGATCTGCTGCTGCTCGCACGGCTCGATTCGGGCCGTGCGGTGGTGCACGAGCCGGTGGACCTTTCGCGGCTGGTCGCCGACGCGGTCGCCGATTCGCACGTGGCAGGCCCTGATCACAAATGGCTGCTGGAGGCGCCCGGCGAACCGCTCACCGTGCGCGGCGACGCCGGGCAGCTGCACCAGGTCTTGCTCAATCTGCTCGGCAACGCGCGCACGCACACCCCGCCGGGCACCACGGTGACCACCACGTTGTCGGCGGCCGGCGAGCGGGTGACACTGTCCGTTTTGGACGATGGACCCGGTATTCCCGCGGAGGTCCTGCCCGAGGTGTTCGAGCGGTTCGCCCGTGGGGACACGTCGCGTTCGCGCGCGGCCGGCAGTACCGGGCTCGGGCTGGCCATCGTCGCGGCCGTGGCGGCGGCGCACTCCGGACGCGTGACGGTCGACAGCAGACCGGGCCGGACCGAGTTCGTGGTCACCTTCGCCTTGGTGCGTGACGACGGCGACACCCGGCGGTGACCGATTCACAGCCGACACACAGCCAGTCACCGACCGGTGCCGCAAGAATGGCGGGATGACGACCGTCGTCGTGTCTCCCGGAACAACCACAGTGGACTCACCGGAGCCTGCCGCGCCGCGCTGGATCCGGCCTGCGGTTGCCGTGCTGCTGCTCGGCACGGCCGCGCTTTACCTCATCGATCTGTCGATCTCCGGCTGGGGCAACGACTTCTACGCGATGGCCGTGCAGGCGGGCACGGAGAGCTGGAAGGCGTGGTTCTTCGGCGCACTCGATCCGGGCAACGTGGTCACGGTCGACAAACCACCTCTTTCGCTGTGGGTGATGGGACTTTCCGCGCGGGTCTTCGGGTTCTCCAGCTGGAGCATGCTGGTGCCGGACGCGCTGGCCGGGGTGGCCTCGGTCGGCCTGGTGTACCTGGCCGTGCGGCGGCTTTCCGGTCCGGTCGCCGGGCTGCTGGCAGGTGGGCTGTTCGCACTCACGCCGGTGGCCGCGCTGATGTTCCGGTTCAACAACCCGGACGCCCTGCTCGTGCTGCTGATGGTCGCGGGTGCGTACTTTCTGGTTCGGGCGCTGGAAAAGGCGAGCACGGGATGGCTGCTGCTGTCCGGGGTGGCGATCGGACTCGGCTTCCTGGACAAGATGCTGCAGGCGTTCCTGGTGCTACCGGCTTTCGTGCTGGTGTACCTGGTGGCCGCGCCGACGCCGCTCGGCCGTCGGCTGTGGCAGCTGCCGGCCGCGGCAGGCGCGGTGGTCGCGTCCGCGGGGTGGTGGGTGCTCGCGGTGGCCGTGTGGCCCGCCGCGGATCGCCCGTACATCAGCGGTTCCACCGACAACAGCGTGCTGGAGCTCGCCTTCGGCTACAACGGTCTCGGCCGGATCTTCGGTCAGGAACACGGTGGCGGCGGGGCCGGGCCGAGGCTGCCGGAGGGGCTCGACTTGCCCGGCGGACGTGGTGGTTTCGGCGGATTCGGCGGTGCCACCGGGCTGAGCCGGCTGTTCGGTGACCAGTTCGGCACCGAGGCGTCCTGGCTGCTGCCCGCCGCGCTGATCGGACTTGTCGCCGGGCTGTGGTTCACGCGCCGCGCGCCTCGCACCGACCGCACGCGCGCCGCGCTGATGCTGTGGGGCGGCTGGACCGTGGTCACCGTCGTGGTGTTCAGCTACATGAGCGGCATCATCCACCCGTACTACACGGTGGCGCTCGTCCCCGGTATCGCGGCGACGCTGGGGATCGCCACCCGTGAACTGTGGCGGGGCCGGGCGAACTTCGCCTCGCGCGTGGTGCTCGCGGTCATGCTCGCGGTCACCGTGGTGTGGGGATTCATCCTGCTGGAGCGGACGTCCGGCTGGCAGCCGTGGCTGCGCTACACCGCGCTGGTGCTCGGCGCGCTCGGGGTGGTCGCGCTGCTCTTCGGGGCGGACCGGCTGCGGCGCGCGGCGCCGGTGGTCGCGGTGCTCGTGTTGGTGGCCTCGGTGCTGGGCACGGCCTCGTTCACCGTCGTCACCGCGGCCAGCGCACACAGCAGCGGAATGCCGTCGTCCGGACCGGAGCAGCAACGCGGCGGCCGCGGTGGGTTCGGCGGGCAGGCGCAGTCCGATCCGGAGGTGAACCGGCTCCTGCAGGCCACCACCACGAATTGGGCCGCGGCGCAGACCGGGGCAATGCAGTCCGCCGGGCTCGCGCTGAACAGCGGGAAGCCGGTGATGGCCATCGGCGGTTTCAGCGGCAGCGATCCGGCGCCCACGCTCGAACAGTTCCGGCGGTACGTCTCGGCGGGCGAGATCCACTACTTCGTGGCCGGTGGCCGTGGCTTCGGTGGTGGCCGGGGCACTGCCGGGCAGATCACCAGCTGGGTCGAGGAGAACTTCCCGGCCACCACCGTCGGCGACACGACGGTCTACGACCTCACGCGAAAGTGATTCCGGTGTTCGCACCGCAGAGCAGGAAGCACGGCAGGTCCGCGGGGATCCGGCCGGCCAGCCATGCGGCCAACGGTGCGGCCGCGGCCGGTTCGACCACGAGCCGGAACTCACTCCACAACCGATCACGGGCGGCGAGTATCTCCGCGTCGGTCACCAGTACCGAGGTGACCGAAGGCGTGGCGAGGAGCCCGAACGGAACCGAACCCACGCGGGTCGCGCCCAGCGCGGAGGAGGCCACCGAGTCGATCGTGACGTCGACCGGTTCGCTTGCCGCCAACGCCGCGTGCAGGGCCTGGCTCCCTTCCGGCTCCACCGCGTAGATCCTGCGTCCGTCCGCGGCGAGGGTGGCCCCGGCGGCGAGTCCACCGCCGCCCACTGCGATCGCCACCGCATCGACGTCCGGTGCGGCTGCCACGATTTCCGCGGTCACCGTGCCCTGACCGGCGATCACCGCAGGGTCGTCGTAGGCGTGCAGGTAGCGCGTGCCCGGTTCCTCGGCCACGGCGCGCGCGGCGGCGGCCGCTTCGGCGTACGTCGTGCCGTGCCGGATGAGCTTCACGCCGGTCGCTTCGATGCCGGCCGCCTTGGCCTCCGGAACCGTCTCCGGTACGTAGACCACCGCGGGCAGCCCCAGCGCCTGCGCCGCGGTGGCGACGCCAAGGCCGTGGTTGCCACCGGAGGCAGTGACCACCCGCTCCGCCGACGGCCCGGTGAGCAGCGCGTTCACCGCGCCGCGGAGCTTGAACGAACCGGACCGCTGCAGGTGCTCCAGCTTCAGCACGACTGGCCTGCCGTCGATTTCGGTGCGTAACAGCGGTGTCCTCCGTACGTGTGGTCGGATTCGATCCGCGGCGGCTCGGACGTCGGCCGGGGTTGGCGTGGCAGGCATAGCGGCCATTCTCCTCCCGGTCGCGCCGCCTGCGGTACCGGTGGTCGGGAATCCGCAGCGTGGACGGGCTGCGGCTGTCGGCAATCAGGCATTGTCGGGGCCTTGCGGACCTCGCTAAGCTCTGCGCGAACGGTGGGTGGCCGACCTTGTGCGTTCCGCAACGAGCCTTACCAAAAGTAGTGAACTCCAGCGGATGTCCCCGTTCGGTGCACTCCTCACCGGGAACGGAAGGTGACGTGGATGACCCGGTCGCACGCTCCCGGCGCGCGGCTGTCCGGCCGGCTCGGGATCCGCGGCAAGGTGGCCCTGCTCGCCCTGGTTCCGCTGGTGCTGGTGGTGCTCGTGGCCGTGCCGCTGGGGTGCACGCAGGCGAGTGCCGCGGTGGCGGCGACGCGCACCGCGGGCGCCGTGTCGCAGGCCCAGCGGATCGGGCACCTCGCTCAGCAGCTGCAACGTGAAAGTCTTTTCGCTGCGGCCTTGTCGGCCGACCCGGCGGCGTCCTCCGCCGAGCTCGGCCAGCAGCAACGAGCCGTCGACGTCGAGCTGAACCACGTGCGCGGCAATGCTCCTGCCGAGATGGCTGGCGCACTCGGGCGCGTCAGCTCACTGTCACAGCTGCGCGGGAACACCTTGCACCACAGCGCTTCCCCCGATGACATCGCACACGGTTACGACGTCGCGATCACCGGCATGATCGATGCACTCGGGCTCGTCGCACACACCACTTCAGACGGTGACGGACTGCGGCAGCTGGGTGCAGTGGACTCACTGCTGCGCGCGAACGAACAACGGGCGCTTCGGCTGACCGCGCTCGTCGCCGGCGCCGGTTTGCCTGGACAGTCCCTTGTCGACAGTGCCGGCCAGCGCGCCAGTGCCTACGAGGAGCGCTTCGCGCAGCAGGCGGATCCGGGCGACGCGGCACTGGTCGCGGGCGTCGAATCAAGCGCATTGGCCCGGCAGTTCGCCGGCACGCAGATCTCGCCGGGGATGGTCACCGCCGCGACCGAACTTGCCGGACAGCGGGCTGTTGCGCAGGACGAGGTGCTCGATTCGATCGTCGGCCGCACCGCCGCCGGCGCGAACGAGGCCACCCGGCGCGCGTGGTTCACCGGTGGCGCCGCGGTCGTCCTCTTCGGACTGGTGCTGGTGTTCGCCGTGCTGATCGGCCGGTCGATCAGTCGCCCGATGCGCAGGCTGGCTTCGCAGGCTCGGGCGGCGGCCGCGCTGTCGGACGCCGAGTTCGCCCAGATCGTGGAGCCCACCGACGGCGCGCCCGCGGCGTTGCCCGAGCTGAATGTGGCCTCCGGCGGAGAACCGGCCGAGGTGGCCGAGGCGTTCAACCGGCTGCGTGGCTCCGCGGTCGAGGCGGTGTCGAGAGAGGCGGCGAGCCGCCGGGCCGCCACGGATCTGCTCGCCGGCGCCGCCCGGCGCACCCAGAACCTGATCAGCAGCCAGCGTGCGCTCGTCGGGGAACTGCGCCGCAGCGCGACCGAGCCGGTGCTGAGCGCCGATCTGCACCGGCTGGACCGCACCGCGGCGCGGCTCCGGCGGACCGCGGACGATCTGCTCGTGGTGTCCGGCGATCCCGGCGAATCCAGCGTCGGCGGACCGGTCGAACTGGCCACCGCACTACGGTCGGCTGCCGAAGAGCTCGACGACGAAGCACAGGTGCGGCTGGCCGAGCCTGCCGCCGTGCAGCTCGTCCCGTCGCTTGGCCCGGACCTGGTGCTGGTGTTCTCCGAACTGCTGGACAATGCGGCGGCGTTCTCGCCCCCGGACTCGTTCGTCGACGTCGCCACGCGGTTCCAGGCCGACGGTGACCTGCTGGTGAGCATCACCGACCACGGCGTCGGCCTGCCTGCCGAACGGCTCGCCGAGGAGAACCGCAGGCTGGCCGCACCGGACGAGGGTGCTCCGGTGCCACAGCTGGGGCTCGCCGTGGTCGCCAAGCTCGCCCGGCGGCACGGGCTCACCGTCGAACTGCAGCCGACCGAGGCAGACGCGGGCCTCACCGCGCAGATCACCGTGCCGTACGCGTTGTTCACCCGCAACGTGGACACCCGGCACGAGCCGGAGCCGGTCGGGCTGTTCGAACCGGGGCAGATCCCGGACCCGGTCCCGGATCTGCTGCCCGCTCCCGCGATCGCCGCGCCGGACTCCCCGGTGGCGGACGGGTTCGGCTGGTTCGCGATTCGGGAACCGGACTGGCCTGCCGCCGAACCGGACGACGATTTCGCGGCCAGCGCAGGCACGCTGGCCGGTCTGCTCGAACCGTCCACTGTGGATGGCCCGGATACCGCCGCCGCCGCGAACACTGCCGATACCGCCGACACTGCGGACGCCGCCGCCGACGCCGCCGACGCGGTGGACCCGGTGCACGGCGAGGCGGCCGCCGATCCGCAGCCGACGCAGCGGTTCGCCCCGGTGCGACCGGAACAGCGCGACGGCATCGAGCGGCGCGTGCCGGGTGCCCAGCTGGCGCCGGAGCTTCGGCTGCCACAGGCCGTTCGCGCGCCGTCCGCGCGCCGAGGGCTGCGCGACCCCGCAGCGGAACGCGCCAGGTTCGACGCGTTCTCCGACGGGGTCGCCAAAGCCGAACAAGCCACCGCCGTCATCGCTGCCGATCAAGGAGGACCATGACCGCCCCCGCAGCCCAGAACTTCACCTGGCTGATCAACCGTTTCGCGCTGCACACCGCAGGGGCGATCGCCGCGATCGCGGTGTCCGCCGACGGCCTGCTGATTGCCGGTTCGCAGGATCTGGACCGCGCGGACGCGGACCGGCTCGCGGCCACCTGCTCGGCAATGCTGGCGCTGGCCAACGGCGTGTCCGACAGCCATCCACTCGGCGACCCGGACAAGGTCGTGGTCGAACTGGACCGCGGGTACCTGGTGGTCTGCACGATCAGCGTCGGCTGTTCGCTCGGCGTGCTCGCGAACAAGCAGGCGAGCCTCGGCACCATTGCCTACGAGATGGCGATGTTCGCCAACCGGGCCTGCGAGGTACTGACGCCCGCCCTGATCGAGGAGCTCAAGAACACCGTTGGTGCCTGAACAATCCCGGGGCGCGGGACCGCGCCCGGCGAAAGTCGTGCTCGTCGGTCCGCCGGGGGCGGGCAAGACCACGGCGGTGCGTGCCGTCTCGGAAATCGCCCCGCTGCGGACCGACGCGGGCGGCACCACGGTGGCGCTCGATTTCGGGCGGGTGACTCTCGATGCGCACACGCGGGTGTACCTCTTCGGTACGCCGGGGCGGCGACCGGATCTGGGTGCCGGCGCGGACGGTGTGCTGGTGGTGCTCGATCCACGCCGGCCGGACGAGGCGTATCCGGTGCTGGACTACGTCGAACGGACCCGGCTGCCGTTCGTGATCGGGCTCAACCTGTTCGACCGGGTACTCGACCGCTCGCTCGGCGACCTGCGCTGGGCACTGTCCGTGCGCGAGGAGGTGCCGATGTGCGTCTTCGACGCGCGTGCGGCCTCGTCGGTGCGGTCCGCCCTGCGCGCGGTGCTGCGGGTGGGCACCGGTGCCACGCAGGCGCCCGCTACACTTGCCGATGGACCCCGCGCGGCGTCCACCCTGTGAACCTCCCCAGGGCCGGAAGGCAGCAAGGATAAGCAGGCTCTGACGGGTGCGCGGGGTCCCCTTTCGTTTCCGGGACCTCGTCTCCGCGGCTCAAAACAGCCCGAGCAGGTCCTCCGGCGGAGCCGGCGAAGGCATCGCGTCCGCGTCGGTCAGCGGTTCCGCCTTCCCCCGCAGCCGGCGCAGCTCGTCGTCGTGCACGTAGCGCGCGGGATAGGCCGAGGACGCCGCGCGACGGGCCAGCTCGGCATCGGGCAGGCCGGTGCGGGAGGCGGCGAGTACGAGGTTGCCGAACCGCCGTCCGCGCAGCACCCCAGGCTCGGCCAGCAGCGCCACGTGCGGGAACACCTCCGCGAGCGTGGCGAGGAACCGGCGGGCGAAGGGCAGCCCCGGTCCGTCGGTGATGTTGGCGAGCAGCACCGCGGCCGGGCGGAGCACCCTGGCGACGTCGGTGACGAACTCGACGGTGGCCAGCCCGCCGGCGAGCGTCGCGCGTTCGAAGGCGTCGACCACGACCAGGTCGGCGGATCCGGCGCGGCGGCTGCGGATGCCCTCGCGACCGTCCTGGATGCGGACCCGCAGCTGCGGCACGGTCCGCAGCTCCAGCTGTTCCCGCACCAGCTCGATCAGCGGCTCGTCGGCGTCGAACACGAGCTGCCGCGAACCGGGACGGGTCGCCGCGACGTACCGCGGCAGCGAACACCCGGCACCACCCACGTGCACTGCCTCCAGCGGCCCGTCCGGCAGGCAGTCGACGAGGTCGCCGAGGCGGCGCACGTAGTCGAATTCGAGGTTCGTCGGGTCGTCGAGATCGACGTACGACTGGGCGACCCCGCCGACGGACAGCAACCACGCCCGGGGCCGGTCGGCGTCCCGCAGCAGCTCGGCGGTGCCGAACCGCACCGGGTACTTACCGGGGAGGGGACCGCTGCGAGCTCGGTCGCGTCCTCGGCCGGAACGGGCGTGGCTCAACCGGAATCCTTCCGTCGGATGCCCGCCGAGGGTACGCGGACGCGCTGGGTACGGGGCCGCGGCGCGATGCACCGACGGGTCCCGCGCGGGCCCGGCTGCCTCGGCGCCCGACGGGGGCGGTGCGCGTCACTGTAGTCTCGGGCCGTGGCTCTAGCGCTGTACCGGAAGTACCGTCCGGCGACCTTCGCCGAGGTCGTCGGCCAGGAGCATGTGACCGAACCGCTGCGCACCGCGCTGGCTGCCGGGCGGATCAACCACGCGTACCTGTTTTCCGGGCCACGCGGTTGCGGCAAGACCTCCAGCGCCCGCATCATGGCGCGCTCGCTCAACTGCGCCGAAGGCCCGACCCCCGATCCGTGCGGCAAGTGCAACTCGTGCATCGCACTGGCCCCGGAGGGCCCTGGCAGCGTCGACGTGACCGAACTCGACGCGGCCAGCCACGGTGGTGTCGACGACGCCCGTGAGCTGCGGGACAAGGCGTTCTACGCGCCTGCCGAATCGCGCTACCGGGTGTTCATCATCGACGAGGCGCACATGGTCACCACGCAGGGCTTCAACGCCCTGCTGAAGATCGTCGAGGAACCGCCGGAACACCTGATCTTCATCTTCGCCACGACCGAGCCGGACAAGGTGCTCACCACCATCCGCTCGCGCACGCACCACTACCCGTTCCGGCTGATCCCGCCGGGCTCGATGCGGGAACTGCTGGAGCGCAACGTCGCGGCCGAGGGCGCCACGGTGGAGCCCGCGGTCTACCCACTGGTGGTCCGCGCCGGTGGTGGTTCCGCACGCGACACCCAGTCGGTGCTGGACCAGCTGCTGGCCGGCGCCGGCCCGGACGGCGTCACCTACGGGCGCGCGGTGGCCCTGCTCGGCGTCACCGACGTCGCGCTCATCGACGACATGGTCGACGCGCTGTCGGCGGAGGATTCCGCCACGGTGTTCGTCACCGTGGAGAAGCTGGCCGATGCCGGGCACGACCCGCGCCGGTTCGCCACCGACCTGCTCGACCGGCTGCGTGACCTCGTGCTGATGCGTTCGGTGCCGGAGGCCGGTGAGCGCGGTCTGGTGTCCGCGCCTGCCGAGGAACTGGCGCGGATGAGCGCACAGGCCGAGCGAATCGGCCTTGCCACGCTGTCCCGCTATGCCGACATCGTCCACAGTGGACTGCTGGAGATGCGCGGCGCGACCTCGCCCAGGCTCGTGCTCGAACTGCTCTGCGCGCGGATGCTGCTGCCCTCGGTGATCGAGGCGGAAAAGGCGCTGCTGGCCCGCATCGAACGCCTCGAACGCCGCGCGGTGGTCGCCACCGGCGGCGATGCCGGCGTGGAACCTCCGGTACGGGAGTTCCAACGGCCGTCGCAGCGCCCGGCAGCACCGGAACCGTCGGCACCGGCTGCATCGGCACCGGCTGCACCGGCACCGGCGGAGGTCCCGGTGCGACCGGCCGCGTCCGACCGGCCGCGAGCTGCCGAGGCGCCCGGCTCGGCCCCGGCCAACCCGGTCGAAGAGAGCCAGCCGGCCGCCGCCCGCTCGGCGGAGCAGGGGCAGCCGACTCCCGCCCGCCCCGTGGAGCAAGGCCAACCGGCCTCGGCGCCTCCGGCGGAGCAGGGCCAGCCCCCTTCGCGCCCAGCGCAACAGCGGCAACCGGCTCCTGAGCGTCCGGCGGAGGAGAGTCGTCCGGCACCCGTTGACGCGGCGCCGGAGCAGCCGGTTGCGTCCGGGGCGGTCGACGAGGCGGGCATCCGCACCGTCTGGCCGCAGCTGCTGGCCGCGCTGCGCAAGTTCACCGGTGGTCGCAGCCTGGAAGCGATGCTCACCCAGGCGACCGTGGTCGAGGTGACCGGTACGACCGTCACGCTCACCCACAAGTCCGAGCCGCTCGCCCGCCGGTTGAACGACCAGGACAACGCCCGCAAGATCGCCGCAGCGCTCGCCGACGTGCTGCCGGGGGAATGGCAGATCCGGTGCGTGCACGGGGCCGCGCCTGCCGCCCAGCCGCGGGCTGCCGCGCCACGGCAGCAGCAGCCTGCTCCGGAGCGGTCGTTCACGCGGCCGTCCGCGGCACCGTCGTCTCCCGCGGCCACCCCGGCACCGCCTGCGGCGGCTCCGGAACCGCCCAACCGGCCCCGGGTCACCACGGCCGAGCCGGACATCCCGCTGCCGCCGGAACCCTCCGACGAGGACGACGACATCTACTCCGAGGACTCCAGCCCGGTGCCGCCCGCCCCGCCCGCGCCGCCGGAGGAGGACCCGGAGCAGATCGCCCGCAAGCTGATCTCCGACCAGCTCGGCGCACGACCGCTGGACTGACCGGCTACTGCGCGGTCAGATAAGCCTCGATCGCCTGCGTGATGGCTTCGGCGTAGCGGGTCTGCCCGGTGGCCGAGGACATCTGCGCGGCCTCGGTGGCGTTGCGCATGTTGCCGCATTCCACGAGCACCGTCGGGCGGGTGGACAGGTTGAGCCCGCCGAGGTCCGCGCGTGCCGAGAGCCCCGCCGAGCCGATATAGGTCGAGGTGGTGAACCCGTCGGTGCGCAGGGTGTCGCGCACCGTGTGCGCCAGTTTCTGCGACGGCTCCCCCTGTGCGGCGTTCAACGGCGGCGACGAATAGGCCACGTGAAAGCCGTGTGCACTCGCCGAAGTGGAACCGTCCGCGTGGATGGAGACCACTGCGTCGGCTTCGGCGCTGTTGCCGATTTTCGCGCGCTCGTCAACGCACGGGCCGACACCGGTATCGTCGGAGCGTGTGTAGACCACCTTGATCCCCTTGTCCGCCAACGCCTTTCCGACTTCCTGCGCGACGGCGAAGGTGAACGCGTGCTCGGGATATCCGGCGTTGGTCGAGGTACCGGTGGTGTTGCACGGCTTCATCGCGCCCCGCCCGGCGGGCACCTTCCGGTTGATTTCCTTCGGGTTCGCCGAATTGCCGCCGTTGTGCCCGGGGTCGAGCACGACCACCTTCCCGGCGTTCGGTGGCGGCGTGACCGACGTCGACGGCGTGCTGGGGACGGTGCTCGGCGCCGGGCTGCTCGAGGGCACCGGGGAGGTGGACGGCGGAGCCGCCGCAGGCGGGGTAGCGGTGCCACCACCGCCGGAACACGCTGTGAGCAGCAGCAGGCCGGTCAGCAGCGGGAGTCGGTTCGCACGCACGGTGACCACCGTGCCACAGCGCTCGCCTGCCGCCAGGACGGACGCGCCGGGCACGCAGCTACGCTGGGCACGAACACCCAGTGGCGGAAGGATCGAGTGCGATCATGGTGCAACCCGGCGGCGGCTTCGACATGTCGCAGATCATGCAACAGGCCCAGCAGATGCAGCAGAAGCTGGTGGAGGCCCAGGAGGAACTCGCGGCCACCGAGGTCACCGGCACCGCGGGCGGCGGGCTGGTCACCGCGACCGTGTCCGGCGACAGCCAGCTGAAGAGCCTCGCCATCGACCCGAAGGTGGTCGACCCTGACGACGTCGAAACGCTGTCCGACCTGGTGGTCGCCGCGGTGCGCGACGCGTCGGCCAACGCGCAGAAGCTCACCGAGCAGAAGCTCGGCCCGCTGGCAGGCGGTCTCGGTGGCGGGGGCGGTATGCCGGACCTCGGCAGTCTCGGGTTCGGCGGCTGACGCTTTGTACGAGGGTGTCGTCCAGGACCTGATCGACGAACTCGGGCGGCTGCCGGGAGTGGGTCCCAAGAGCGCCCAGCGGATCGCGTTCCACCTGCTGGCAACCGATCCGGTGGACATCGCGCGGCTGCAGGACGTGCTGGGCAAGGTCAGGGAAGGCGTGCAGTTCTGCGAGATCTGCGGCAACGTCTCCGAACAGCAGACCTGCCGCATCTGCCGGGACGAGCGGCGCGACCTCACGGTGATCTGCGTGGTCGAGGAGCCCAAGGACGTGCTGGCGGTGGAGCGCACGCGCGAGTTCAAGGGCCGCTACCACGTGCTGGGCGGTGCGCTCGACCCGCTGTCCGGCATCGGCCCGGAGCAGCTGCGCATGCGTGAGCTGTTGAAGCGGATCGGCGAGGCCGACGTGCGCGAGATCATCATCGCCACCGACCCGAACACCGAGGGCGAGGCGACGGCCACCTACCTGGTCCGCATGCTCCGCGACTTCCCCGGCCTGTCGGTCACCCGGCTGGCCTCGGGTCTGCCGATGGGCGGCGATCTGGAGTTCGCCGACGAGCTGACCCTCGGCCGCGCACTGTCCGGACGACGCACGCTCTGAACGTGCGAACGGCCCCCTCGCCCGCGTGGTGCGGGGGCCGTTCGCGGGCGCAGGTCAGCAGTAACCCAGTTGCGCCAACGAGTTCACGATGATTTCCGACGGGTGGTACTTGTCCATCCAGGACTCTCCGCGCCGGTTCTGGTAGGTGTCCAGGAAGTTCTGCAGCTTGTCCCCGCGCATTTCCGTCAGCACCACGGTTTCGCCGAGGTGCTGTGGGGTCTCGGTGCGCTCGCGGTGCACCGCGCAGGGCAGGCCGAGGTAGTAGCACTCGGCGGACAGCCCGCCGGAGTCGGTGACCACGTACTCGGCGCGCGCGACCAGCGGCAGGAACTTCAGGTACCGCATCTTCGGCTGCGCGATGAACTTGTCGTCGAACAGGTGGTCAAGGCCGAGTGCGCGGATCTTCTCCCGCTCCGGCGCGCCCGCCATGTACAGGATCGGCAGCTGCCTGCTCTGCTCGCGCAGGATCTCCAGCGCCTCGCGGTACTTGTCCGCGCGCGAGACCAGTTCGAACCGGTGCAGGGTGGCCAGCCCGAACTTCTCCGGCAGGTTCGGCACATCCAGCGGCTGGTTGATGGCCAGCCGCATCGCGTCGATCGCGGTGTTCGCCTCGGTGTCCACGACCACGCCACGCGCGTTGCGCAGGTTGTGCACCTCGCGCTCGCTCGGCGCGAAGTGCATGTCCACGATCTTGGCCGCGATCTTGCGGTTCAGCTCCTCCGGCAGCGGCGACATGATGCTGCCCGAACGCGCGCCCGCCTCGACGTGCCCGACGCGGGCCTTCAGGATCCGCTTGCCGATCAGCGAACCGTACGGCGTGGTGAACGTGTCGCCGTGCACCAGCACCAGCGGCGGACGGCCGTCCTCGGTGAGCGCGGCCCGCAGTTCGTGCCGGCGGCCCCACGCGGTGCGCAGCACCTGCGCCGCCCATCCCGGCACCTGCGCGGGCGATTCGAGGTTGTGCGCCTTCTCCTCCGGCACGAACCACACATCGGGTTCGGGCAGCTTCAGATCGGCGAGCACGTCGGCCACCTCGTCGACGTGCTGAGCGGTGAACCAGATCTTCGGGCGCAGGCCGCGTTCGGCGATCCCGTGGTAGACCGGGGCGATCTTGATCAGTTCCGCAGTGGTGCCGAGAATGAAGGAAATCACCGTTGGGCCCATTCCTGGTCGGTGTCGGTGAGCGCCAGGATACTGGCCACGTCCGGTTCCCCGGCACAGGGTAGCCTCGCCCCGTGAGTGCCAACCCGCTCCTCCCCTCGCTCAGTGTCGTGATTCCGGTGCACAACGAGCAGGACTGGATCGAACGCAGCGTCGGCGCACTGGTGAGCGCCGCCGAGGCCGCGCGCTGGCCGGTCGAGATCGTGGTGGTCGACGACGGCAGTACCGACCGCACCCCGGAAAAGCTCGCCGAGCTGCGCGCGCGGTACGGGATCACGGTGCTCAGCCAGGCCAACGGCGGCCGGTTCGAAGCCCGCCGCGCCGGGCTCGCCAAGGCGTCCGGAACGCAGGTGCTGCTGGTCGACAGCCGGGTCATCGTCGATGTGGACGCGCTGGTCTTCCTGCGCGACCAGCTCGCCGGGCATCCGGAGCGCACGGTGTGGAACGGGCATGTGAACGTCGCCTCCGAACACAACCCGTACGCCGGTTTCATGGCCGGTCTGGTGAAGATCCCGTGGCGGCGCTACTGCGCGAATCCGCGGCTGATGTCGTTCGGCATCGACGAATTCGACGTGTTCCCGAAGGGCACCGGATTCTTTTCCGCACCGCGGGAAGTGCTCGAACAGGCGAGTGCCGCATTCGAATCGCTGTTCGAGGATTCCCGCTTCGCCAGTGACGACACCGGGGTACTGCGCTGGATCGCGGAGCGGCACCGGATCTTCCTTGCCCCGCAGCTGTCCGCGACCTACCACGGGCGCGATTCGTTCCGGAAGTTCACCGCGCAGTCCTATTTCCGCGGCACCACGTTTGTCGATTCGTACCTTGCTGCACCGGGGCCGGCCCGCAACGGGCTGTTCGCCGCATTGGCGGTCGGTGCGCTGGGGCTGGGGCTGGCCACCCGCCGTCCGCGCACGGCGGTGGCGCTGGCCGCGGCCGGTTCCGCGGCCGCGGGTGCCGCGGTGACCCGGTTCGGCGCCACGAAGTCCGAGGCCCGCGCGGTCGCCATGCTCGCCCCGGTGTTCGGCACCGGCTTCGGCGCGGGCGCGGTCCGCGGGCTGGCCTTCGCCCTGCGCGCCCGCGTGCGCCGGTCCGGCCGATGAGCACGCCGGTGACCGAAGAGTCCTCGCTGGCCCGCGAAACCGGCCGCTCGGTCGGCAAGATCGGCATCTCGCTGCTGGTTGCCATCGGGCTCGGGTACGTCTTCACGTTCGTGTCCGCGATCGTCCTCGGCCCGGTCAACAACGCGGTCTTCGCGTCGTTCTGGGGCATCCTGATGGGCCTCGGCGGCGCGCTCTCCCCGCTGGAGCAGGAGCTGTCCCGGCAATCCGCGGTCGCGGCCGTGGAAGGGCACCGCGTCGGCCGCTCCGCGCTGCGGGTGCTCGCCGTCGGCATGGCGGTGGTCGCCTTGGCCGCCGCGATCACGCTCGTGGTTCCGGTGCTCAACGACCGGTTCTACGGCGGGCACATCGAGCTCGGCATCATCACGCTGTGCGGCGGGATCGCGTTCGCCTGTCAGTTCGCGACGCGGGGCCTGCTGGTCGGCGGCAACGCGATCAAGCCCTACTCCCGTCTCGTCGTCGCCGAGGCCGCGGTACGCGCGGTGCTCATGGGACTCGTGGTGGTTTCCGCGATCTCCGGGGTCACCACCTTCGCGATCGCCGCCGCAGCCGGATCGTTCGCCTGGCTGCTGTTCGCCCGCCCCGCCCGGCGGATGCTCGACTTCGAGGTGAACGGCGAGGGCTGGCGCCCGGTCACCGCGCGGATGCTGCTGTTGCTGCTCGGCGCGGGTCTCACCGCAAGTGTCATCACCGGCTACCCCGCGCTGGTCCGGGTGCTCGCGCCGGGCGGTGACGAACACCAGGTCGGGATCCTCTTCGCGGCGCTGCAGGTGTCCCGGGTCCCGCTGCTGCTGCTGACACCGCTGCAGGCGCTCGCGGTACCGACCGTGGTCCGGCTGTCCGGTACCGCGGACGGTATGCACCGCCTGCGCAGGCTCATCGCATTCGGCGCGCTCGGCACGATCGGGGTCGGCGTGCTCGGCGTCGTGGTGGGCTGGCTGATCGGGCCGTGGCTGGTGCAGCTGCTGTTCCGGGCGCAGTACGCGGGAGCGCAGGGCTGGTGGATCGCGGGCATGGTGTGGGGCGCGGTGCTGCTGACCGCACTGCAGCTGATGACTGCCGTGCTCGTTGCGCGGACGCAGGCGAACCGGGTGCTGGTGACCTGGGCGGTGGTGGCTGTGACGACTGCGCTGGTGCTTCTGCTGGTACCGGGGGACACCGTGCTGCGCGCGGTGCTCGGGCTCGCCATCGGCCCGACCGCCGGTCTCGTGGTCGCACTGGGGTTCGTGTTGCGGAGGCCGGGCAACGTGCCGGACGTTCCGGGCGTCTGAGTAATGTGCACCCCGGATCGAGCCGCCGAAACGGTCGGTGAGGTGTACCGGTGAGGGTTGGACAGCGAATCCGATGAACGTAGTACTGATCTTGCTCGCCTTCTGGGTGCCGGGTGTCGTCTTCGGTGCGGCGGTCGGCCTTCGTGGCTGGACGCTGGCCGCGGCCGGGCCCCTGCTCACCTTCGGCATCGTCGCGCTCGGCATTCCGGTGCTGGGTGACTTCGGCATCCGCTGGAACCTGCTCGACGTGGCACTGTGGACAGTGCTGCTGTCGGTGGTCGGGTTCGCGGTCGGCTTCGGGGTGCGCCGCTTCACCGCGCGCAGGCACGGGGACTGGACCGAAGGCGAGGACTCACCGGACCGTTCGGTGCGCGGGCAGGTGCTGATCGGGCTCGGCGTGCTCGTCGGCATGGCCGTGGGTACGGTCACCTTCCTGCGCGGCAGTCACTCGCTCGACCGCGTGCAGCAGGGCTGGGATGCGCCGTTCCACGGGAACCTGGTGCGCTGGATCGCCGAGCACGGCGACGCCCGTCCGTCCACTGTGGGCACCATCGCGAACCTGCCGGACCAGGCGGACTACTTCTACCCGGACACCTATCACGCGCTGCTCGCGCTGGTCTTCGACAAGGCCGGGCTCACCATGATGCCGACGCTGAACCTCGCCGTGCTCGCGGTGATCCTCAGCGTGCCGCTCGGTGTCGCCGCGATGTGCCACGCGTGGCGCATGCCCGCTCTCGGCACGGCCGCCGCCGCCGCGGTGACCACCTGGTTCACCGCGTTCCCCTACGACTCGCTGTGGCGCGGTCCGCTGTGGCCGTACGTGGCAGGCGTGGCGATGATCCCGGCGATGCTGGCCATCGCGCGGTACCTGTTGCGGCCACGCGGGATCGCGGGCCCGGTCGCGATCGGTGTCGGCGTCGCCGGTCTCACCGGGCTGCACACCAGCATCGTGTTCGTCATCGCGGTCTACTTCATCCTGATCCTGCTCGCGGTCCTGTGCCGCTTCGAGAAGCTCGAATGGCGGCGAAGCGCGCCGTCGCTGATCGCCACGGTGGTGCTCGCCGCCGTGCTCGGCGTGCCGCTGGTGCTGCCGTCGCTCTACAACGCGGGCGGGGTGACGAGCGCGTACTGGTCGTCGGAGGCCACGGTCAGCGGCGGGCTCGGCGAGACCATCACGTTCTCCCCGATGTCGAACTTCCCGCAGTGGTGGATCGGGGTGCCCGCGCTGATCGGCATCGTGCTGATGGTGCGGCACCGCCGGATGCTCTGGATGGTCGCCGCCTATGTCGTGTTCGGCGGCCTGTTCGCGGCCACCGTCTCGCTGGAGACCCCGCTGATCCACACGCTCACCGGCATCTTTTACAACGACCACTGGCGGATCGCGGCACTCGTGCCGCTGGCCGGTTCGGTGGCCTTCGGCGAGTTCGTGCACACCGGCGCGGGCTGGCTGGCCCGCAAGACCGAGCGGCGGGTGAAGCTGCAGCCTGCCACCCTCACCCTGGTCTCGGCCGTGGTGATCGGGCTGGTCATCGGCGGGCTGAGCCGCGGCGGCTACATCGGCCGCAACTCCTCGACGCTCGGGATCAACTACAACGACGGTCCCACCGTGTCGAAGGCGGAGGAGGCCGCGTACGCCTGGCTGGCGCAGCACACCCAGCCGGGCGAGCGCGTGATGAACGACAAGGCCGACGGTTCGGTGTGGATGTACGCGCTCGCCGGGGTCACGCCGGTGGAGTGGACGTTCTACGGCGCCGAGCCGGACACCAAGGCCGGCTACCTGAGCGCGTGGCTCGACGATATCGACAAGTACCCGCAGGTCCGCGAAGACCTCACCGACCTGCACGTGCGCTACGCCCTCAAGGGCGTCGGCAAGGCAACCCCGGACGCGAAGCAGTCGGTCGGCGTGGCCGATCTGGCCGCCGGCCCGGACTTCCGCGTGGTCTTCCAGAACGCAGGGGCGACCATTTACGAGATCGAGGGCCAGCAGGGTGTGGTCGCCGCGGGTGCGGCGACCGGGTCCGACCGCCCGCACGGGCGGTGAGAAGCTACAGTGATCGCCGTGTCCACCTCTTCCGTGCGCACCCGACGGGTCCTCATCGTGATGCCGGCGCTGAACGAACAGGCCAGCGTCGGATCGGTGATTTCCCAGGTCAGGGAGTCACTGCCGGGGATGGACATCCTCGTCGTCGATGACGGTTCACAGGATCAGACCGCCCGGATCGCCCGCGATGCGGGTGCCGAGGTCGCGCGGCTGGCGGTGAACCTCGGCGTCGGCGGTGCGATGCGCACCGGCTTCCGCTACGCCGCCGCCCGTGGCTACGACGTGGTCGTCCAGGTCGACGCGGACGGCCAGCACGATCCGGAAGAGGTCGCCGCGCTGCTGAAGCTGCTCGAGGACGGCGCCGACATCGCGATCGGCTCGCGGTTCGCGGGCAAGGGCGCATACCGGGCCGTCGGCCCGCGCAAGTACGCGATGGTCGTGCTCTCCCTGGTGTTCTCCCGGCTGGCCAGGTACCGGATCACCGACGTCACGTCCGGGTTCAAGGCGATGGGCCCGCGGGCGATCAAGCTGTTCGCGTCCTACTACCCGGCCGAATACCTCGGGGACACGGTGGAGGCGCTGGTCATGGCGATCCGCGCGAAACTCTCCATCGCCGAGGTGCCGGTGGTGATGCGGGAGCGCACCGCGGGCACGCCGAGCCACTCGCCGCTGAAGTCTGCCGTGTACCTCAGCCGCGCGGGCCTCGCGCTGCTGCTGGCACTGGTGCGCCGCCGTCCGTCCGTCGATTCGTCCGACGCAGCGTAAGGAGTCCGCACATGGCCGGCTGGCAGATCCTCAGCATCGTCGTCGCGTGCCTGGTGCTCTTCGTCGTCCTCGAGATGATGCGGCGCCGGAAGCTGCGGGAGAAGTACGCCGGCGTGTGGCTCGTGGTCGCGGTCGGTGTCGTGGTCCTCGCGGCCATCCCGCAGGCCGCATCGTTCCTGGCGAAGATCACCGGTGTCCAGACGCCGTCGAACTTCGTCTTCCTGCTGGCCGGCGTGGTGCTCGCGCTGGTCGCGCTGCACCTGTCGACCGAGGTCGGCCACCTCGAGGAAGAGGTCCGGACCTCGGTCGAGGAGATTGCGCTGCTGCGCTGCGAGCTGGCGGACGCCAAGCGGGACCTCGACACCCGGATCGCCGAACTGGAGAGCCGCACGGCTGCTCCGGACGACGTCAAAGGGCTGCCCGAAGTGAGCCACGCACGCGTTCGCTGATCTCCGCGCTGTTCGCCGCTCCACCGCGGCTCGGTGCGGTCCGGGTGCTTGCGATCGACGGTCCGTCCGGCGCCGGTAAATCCGCGCTGGCAGGCTCGGTTGCCGACGCGCTCGGCCATTCGGCCGCACTGGTGAGCACGGACGCATTCGCCACCTGGGCCGATCCGGTGGCCTGGTGGCCGCACCTGGAACGGGGCGTGCTGGAACCGCTGGCGCTCGGCCGGGCGGGGCAGTACCGGAGGATGGACTGGACCTCCGGCGAGCCACGACCGGGCGAGCTGGTGCACGTGGCCGTCCCCGAGGTACTGGTGCTGGAAGGCGTGTCGAGCGGCCGCCGCGCCATCCGTGGACGGCTGTCCTGGCTCTGCTGGCTGGAAGGCGGCAGCGAGGCGGACCGCCTCATCCGCACGACTACTCGCGACGGCCCGGAGGCCCGCACCGAACTGCGTCGCTGGCAACTGTTCGAACGCGGCTGGTTCGCCGTGGACGGCACCCGGGAGGCAGCGGACACCCGCCTGCGGTGACCGCCGTTGCGGCGGTTGTGCTTGCTGCGCTGCAGCGGTGCGATTCGCGCGGCCGATGCGGCTGCCGCGGCGCTGGACGCGAGTGGTCTGGACATCGGTGTCGAGCCAGCCCGGGAACGCGTCTGACGGCAAGTCTGCGCCCTTGCCCGGCCCCGGACTTTGCCGCCGATGCCCGATCGAGTGGTCTGAACCTCCGGCACGCACCGGAGGTTCAGACCTGTCCGGAATGGTCCGCCGGGATCGTCACGCAGTGTCCGGACCCGCACGGTGGGACTGCGCGGACGGCTGGTCGCATTAGTCCATTCGTGCGATCGAACTGCCACTCTTCGTGCTAAACCTGCCGATTTGACTACGTTCTGTGCAGATTTGCCAACGTTTTGCGGTCATTTCAGTCCTTACGTAGTGCGATCGTAACCTCACGTGCTTAAGTGCGAGCCGACTTCCCGCTAATGTCGGCGAGCACACCGACTCCTCCGGTCTGTCCGATCGGCACGGGCGGTGACTTCGACACCGAACATCTCCCAAGGGGTGCCAGATGCAGCAATTGCGGCTGACCCGAACACGCCGTGCGGCCCTGATCGGGCTAGCCGGGGTGCTCGCGGTCTCGCTGTCCGCGTGCGCGGAGTCCAAGCGTGACGACGCCGGAGGTGGTGGCTCCGGCGGCACCATGGTCTTCGGCAACACGGGCAACCCGAAGATGTTCGACCCGGTCTTCACCGACGAGGGCGAGACCTACCGCATCACCCGGCAGATGCTGGACACGCTGGTGCAGAACAAGCCCGGCACCGCCGACCTGGAGCCCTCGCTGGCCACCAAGTGGGAGCCGAGCAACGACGGCAAGACCTGGACCTTCAGCCTCAAGCAGGGCGTGAAGTTCAGCGACGGAACCCCCTTCAACGCCGAAGCGGTCTGCTACAACTTCGACCGCTGGTACAACATGAAGGGCGCGGCCGCGCAGAGCCAGATGATCTACTACGCCGACGTCTTCGGCGGCTTCGCGCACAACGAGAGTTCCGCGCTCAGCGACCCGCTGTACAAGAACTGTGAAGCGAAGGACCCGAACACCGCGGTGCTCAACCTGAACAAGCCCAAGGGTGCGTTCCCGGCCGCGTTCACGTTGCCGTCGCTGTCCATCCAGAGCCCGACCGCGCTGAAGCAGTACGACGCGGACAAGGTCAGCCAGTCCGGCGATTCGTTCACCTACAGCGACTACGCCTACAAGCACGTGACCGGCACCGGCCCGTTCAAGTTCGACAGCTGGGACCAGGGCAAGGGTGAGATCACCCTGGTGCGCAACGACACCAGCACGATGCCCGCGCCGGCGAAGCTGGACAAGCTGATCTTCAAGGTGATCCCGGACGAGAACGCCCGCAAGCAGGCGCTCAAGGCCGGTGACATCGATGGCTACGACTTCCCCGCGCCCGCCGACTACGGCCTGCTGCGCAAGGACGGCGACCAGGTGCTGGTGCGTCCGTCGTTCAACGTGCTGTACCTGGGCATCAACCAGTCCGGCAACCCGAAGCTCAAGGATCCCCGGGTGCGCCAGGCGCTGGCCTACGGCATCAACCGCCAGCAGTTCGTGCAGTCCAAACTGGCCGAGGGTTCCGAGGTGGCCACCGAGTTCGTGCCGAAGGCCATCTCCGGCTACACCGACGACGTGACCAAGTACCCGTACGACCCGGCGAAGGCCAAGGACCTGCTCAAGCAGGCGGGGGCGAGCAACCTGTCGCTGAAGTTCTACTACCCGACCGAGGTGACCCGGCCCTACATGCCGAACCCGGCGGACACCTTCACCGCGATCTCCCAGGACCTGAAGAACATCGGGATCACCATCCAGCCGGTGGCCGAGTCGTGGAACGGCGGTTACAAGGACGACGTGCAGCAGTTCGGCAAGCAGGACATCCACCTGCTCGGCTGGACCGGTGACTACAACGACGCGGGCAACTTCGTCGGCACCTTCTTCGGCCGGCAGAAGAAGGAGTTCGGCTTCGACAACCCGGATCTGTTCAAGGCGCTCGGCGACGCCGACGCCTCGCCGCCCGGTGACCAGCACGCCAAGGCCTACCAGGAAGCCAACAAGCAGATCATGGACTACCTGCCTGCCGTCCCGATCGCCTACCCCTCGCCTGCCATCGTGGTCAACGAGAAGATCAAGGGCGTCGTGGCCAGCCCGCTGACCGATGAACGCTTCAACAACGTCACTACCGGCTGAGGTGCACCACCACTGAGCAGCCGGGCCGAGGGCAGGTGCGAATCGCACCTGCCCTTGGCCACGTTCCCGGGCTGTACACAAAGGACTACTTGTGCTTCGTTTCATAGTGCGCCGGGTGCTCCAAGCGATCCCGACGCTGCTGATCCTGTCCATCCTGGTCTTCGCCTGGTTGCGATCGCTGCCCGGCGGTCCCGCGGCCGCACTGCTCGGCGACAAGGCGACCCCGGAGAAGATCGCGAACCTGAACCACGTGCTCGGCCTCGACCAGTCGATCATCCTGCAGTACTTCAAATTCCTCGGCCGGGCGGTCACCGGCGACTTCGGCAACTCACTGGTCTCCGCGCAGCCGGTGATGTCGGAGATCGGCACCTTCCTGCCCGCCACCCTCGAGCTCGGCATCTCCGCGATGATCATCGCGGTGGTGCTCGGCATCCCGTTCGGCTACCTGGCCGCGCGTTTCCGCGGCGGTATCCCGGACAACGTGATCATCGTGCTGACTCTGGTCGGCGTGGCGGTTCCGGTGTTCTTCCTCGGCTACACCATGCAGGACCTGCTGTCCGCCCCGCTCGGGCTGCCGTCGCAGGGCAGGCAGGCGCCGGGGATCGACGCCACCGCGATCACCAACTTCGCCATCCTCGACGGCATCATGACCAGCGAATGGGACGCGGTCTGGGACGCCATCAAGCACCTGATCCTGCCCGCGTTCGCGCTGGCCACCATTCCGCTGGCGGTGATCACCCGGATCAGCAGAGCGTCCGTGCTGGACGTGCTGAACGAGGACTTCATCCGCACGGCCAATTCCAAGGGGCTGACCCAGCCGGTGGTGCGGCAGCGGCACGTGCTGCGCAACGCACTGCTGCCGGTGGTCACCACCATCGGCCTGCAGACCGGCGCGCTGCTCGGCGGTGCCGTGCTGACCGAGCGGGTGTTCAACTTCCGTGGCCTCGGCTTCCTGCTGGCCGAAGGGATCGAAAAGCGTGACTATCCGCGATTGCAGGCGCTGCTGCTGTTCGGCGCACTGGTCTACGTCGTGGTGAACATGCTGGTCGACATCTCCTACGGACTCATCGACCCGAGGGTGCGTGTGCGATGAACACACTGCTGAACAAGAAGAAGGAACCGATCGACAAGCTCGCCGCGTCGTCGGTGAGCGGGCGGAGCCTCAGCGGCGAGGCGTTCCGGCGGATGCTGCGCAGTCCGGTGGCGATCACCGGTGGCGTGATCACCGGTCTGTTCGTGCTGTTGGCGATCTTCGCGCCGCTGCTCACCCCCAAGGACCCGCAGACGCGTTATCTGCAGGACAAGGTGGAGCTCGGCCGCGGCATCATCCCCGGCGCCCAGCCCGGTTTTCCGCTCGGCGTGGACGATTTCGGCCGTGACTTCCTGTCGAGACTGATCGTCGGGGCGCAGCAGACCCTGCTGGTCGGTGTGCTGGCCACGGTGATCGGCGTGCTGCTCGGGGTGATCATCGGCGGGCTCGCGGGTGCCTTCGGCGGCTGGGTCGACACCGTCCTCATGCGACTGGTCGACGTGCTGCTCGCGTTTCCCTCGCTGCTGCTGGCGATTTCGATCGCCGCACTGTTCGCCAAGCCGAGCCAGTGGACGGTGATCCTCGCGGTGTCGATCATCGGCGTGCCGATCTTCGCCCGGCTGCTGCGCGGGTCGATGCTCGCGCAGCGCGAGGCGGACCATGTGCTTGCCGCGAGGTCGCTCGGCGTCAAGCGCGGGACGATCGTGTTCCGGCATATGCTGCCCAACTCGCTCGGGCCGGTGATCGTGCAGGCCACGCTGACGCTGGCCACCGCGATCCTGGAAGCCGCCGCGCTGTCGTTCCTCGGCCTCGGTGATCCGGACCCGACCAGGGCGGAATGGGGACTGATGCTGGGCAACGCCTCGCGCCAGTTCCTCGACATCCGCCCGGAACTGGCCTACTACCCCGCCATCGCGATCATCGTGGTGGCGCTCGGGTTCACGCTGCTCGGCGAGTCCCTGCGTGAAGCCCTCGACCCGAAGAACCGGCGGTGAACCCCGATGGCACTCCTTGAAGTCCGCGATCTGACGGTCGTGTTCCAGCGCAGGGGCGAACAACCGTTCACCGCGGTGGACCGGGTGAGCTTCGACGTCGAGCCGGGGCAGACGGTCGGACTGGTCGGCGAGTCCGGCTGTGGCAAGTCGGTCACGTCGCTGGCGATCATGCGGTTGCTCGCCAAGCGGGGCAACAAGGTCAGCGGTTCGGTCCGGTTCGAGGGCACCGAACTGCTGACGCTGCCCGACCGGGACATGCGTGATCGCCGCGGCCGCGACCTCGGCATGGTGTTCCAGGACCCGTTGTCCTCGCTGAACCCGGTCATCCCGATCGGGCTGCAGATCACCGAGGTGCTGGAGCGGCACCGGGGCATGCCCCGGCGCAAGGCCCGGATCGAGGCGGCCGAACTGCTGGACAAGGTGGGCATCCCGGATCCGTCGCGACGGCTTTCGGAGTACCCGCACCAGCTTTCCGGCGGGATGCGGCAGCGGGCGTTGATCGCGATCGCGCTCGCCTGCCGTCCGCGGCTGCTGATCGCCGACGAGCCGACCACCGCACTCGACGTGACCATCCAGGCGCAGATCCTCGCGCTGCTGCGGGAACTGGTGACCGACACCGGGACCGCGCTGATCATGATCACGCACGACCTCGGTGTGGTGGCCGGTCTGTGCGACGAGGTGAACGTGCTCTACGGCGGCCGGATCGTGGAGCGCGCACAGCGGCACGCGTTGTTCGCCGAACCACGCCACCCCTACACGCACGGACTGCTGGCCTCGATCCCGCGCCTCGACGAGGGCAGGGGCGAGAAGCTGGTGCCGATCCGCGGTTCGGTGGCCGACAACATCCCGTGGGACGGCGGGTGCGCCTTCGCGCCCCGGTGCCCGAACGCATTGCAGGTCTGCCAGCAGCGTTCACCGGAGCTCGTTCCGGATCGCGGCGGCCTGCTGCGCTGCCACAACCCGGTGCTGCCCGTGGTGGCCGCCGGAGGAGGGACCCGATGACGGTGTCGAACACCGAGCCGGTGAACACCGAACCGCCGAGCACCGACGTGTTGCTCGAGGTCACCGACCTCAAGGTGCACTTCCCGATCAAACGCGGGATCGTCGTGGACCGCACGGTGGGGCACGTGTACGCGGTGGACGGCGTGGACCTGACCATCCTCCGGGGCGAGACCTACGGGCTGGTCGGCGAGTCCGGCTGTGGCAAGTCCACGCTCGGGCGCGCGATCCTGCGGCTGAACGAACCCACCGCGGGCAAGGTGGTGTTCGACGGCACGGACGTCGCCAGGCTCAAGGGTGAGCAGTTGCGCAAGGCAAGGCGCCGGATGCAGATGATCTTCCAGGATCCGATGTCCAGCCTCGACCCGCGGCAGTCGGTCGAGTCGATCCTGGTCGAGGGCATGCACGCGCACGGTCTCGACCGAGACAAGGAAGCCACCGCCCGCCGGCTGCGGGAACTGCTCTCCGCGGTCGGCCTGCCGGAGTCCTCGTTGCGCAAGTACCCGCACGAGTTCTCCGGCGGTCAGCGCCAGCGCATCGGCATCGCGCGGGCGCTCGCGGTGGAGCCGGACCTGATCGTGGCCGACGAGCCGGTGTCCGCGCTCGACGTGTCGGTGCAGGCGCAGGTGGTGAACCTGCTGGAGGAACTGCAGGACGAGCTGGGTCTGACCTATCTGGTGATCGCACACGACCTGGCCGTGGTGCGACACATCTCCGACCGGATCGGCGTGATGTACCTCGGTGCACTGGTCGAGGAGACGACGTCGGAGGAGCTGTACGAGAACCCGCTGCACCCGTACACGCGGGCGCTGCTGTCGGCGATTCCGGTGCCGGATCCGGTGGTCGAGGACACCCGCGAGCAGATCCTGCTGGCAGGCGACCTGCCCTCGCCGGCCAACCCGCCGACCGGCTGCCGCTTCCACACCCGCTGTCCGTGGCGGCAGGCCAGCCTGTGTGACACCGACCGCCCGCAGCTGCGCGAGATCGGTGCCGGCCACCGGGTGGCCTGCCACTACGCCGAGGACATCCGCGACGGCCGGATCCAGCCGCACCGGGTGGAGGCGGAACTGGTGGAGGCCGCCGCGGTGAACCCGGACTCGGGTCCGCCGGACGTCGGCTCGGTGACGGAAATCCTCTGACCCGCACGGCAGGCAGGCGAGTGCGTGGGCCGCTCGCCGAGCCTGCCGGCGCGGGTGTTCGAATTGAGCGCTTTGTGTGCCATGTCCGGATACCCCGGACTCAAGACGGGTCCCACCCCCGACTGAAGGGTGACGCCCGGGGAGACCGCCGCCGGTACGCTGCGGGGAACAGGCACGAAACCGGCAAGCAGCAGGGGGTTTGGCGCACGTGAGTATCGAGCACTGGCTGGAGGCGATTCCGCCGATCTCGGTCTACCTCCTGGTCGGGCTGGTGGTGATGGTCGAGAGCCTCGGCATCCCGCTGCCCGGCGAGATCGTGCTGGTGAGCGCGGCGCTGCTGGCTTCGTCGCACAGCGGGCTGAACCCGCTGTGGATCGGCGGGCTGGCCAGTGCCGGCGCGATCATCGGGGACAGCATCGGCTACCTGATCGGCCGCAAGGGCGGTAAACGGCTCTTCGACTGGGCGGGCCGGAAGTTCCCCAAGCACTTCGGCCCCGAACACGTGGCCAACGCCGAGCGGATGTTCCACAAGCGCGGTATGTGGGCGGTGTTCTTCGGCCGCTTCGTCGCGGTACTGCGGATTCTGGCCGGCCCGCTCGCCGGCTCGCTCAACATGCACTACCCGCGCTTCCTCATCGCGAACGCGCTGGGCGGCATCATCTGGGCCGGCGGCACCACCGCGCTCATCTACTACCTCGGCGTGGTCGCCGACAAGTGGCTGAAGGGCTTCCAATGGGCCGCCCTCGGCGTCGCGCTGGTGCTGGGCGTGGTCATTGCGATGGTACTGAAGAAGCGCATGGGCCGCGCGCATCCGGACAGCTCGGGCAGCGAAACCGACCCGGCGACGAAGGACGACGCGGTCGCCTGAGCACTCAAGCCGGCAGCAGCTCCTCCGCCGGCACGGCCGCCGGTTTGCGGCGCAGGCTGCCCAGCAGCACGCCGCCGATCACCACCACCGCGGCGATGATCTCCACGAGCGTGGGTGTCTCGGCGAGGACGAAGAACGACGCGGTCAGCCCGACCACCGGTACGAGCAGGGAGAACGGGGCCACCACGCTGGCCGGGTTCCGGCGCATCAGCGTGGTCCACACACCGGAGCCGACCACGGTGCCGAAGACGACCACATAGGCCAGCCCGGCGAGGCCGATCAGTCCGGTGTGCGTGCCCAGGGTGGTCAGTGACCGGAAGCCCGCGGTGCCTTCGAAGCCGAGTGAAAGCGCGAGCATCGGCAGCGGCGGCACCACCGACATCCACAGCGTGAGGTGCAGCGGGTTTTCCGGTTCCGCCTTGCGCATGCTGAGGTTGCCGAACGCCCAGCTCAGCGCGGCGAGCAGGGTGAGCAGCATGGGCACCAGTGCGGCCTGCCCCGCCTGCTGCCAGGCGATTGCCGTCATGCCCGCGACGGCCAGCAGGATCCCGGCCAGCTGGCGGCCGGAGATGCGTTCGGCCAGCAGCGCCGCACCGAGCAGCACGGTGAACGGTGCCGAGGACTGCAGCACCAGCGAGGCGAGGCCGGTCGGCATGCCCAGATCCATCGCCACGAACAGGAACGCGAACTGTCCGGTGCCGAACCCGAGTCCGTAGCCGAGCAGGTAACGCAGTTTGACCCGCGGTCGCGGGATGAACAGCAGTGTGGGCACCGCGATCAGGGCGAAGCGCAGTGCACCGGCGAACATCGGCGGGAACTGGCCGAGGGCGGCGTGGATGGCGATGAAGTTGAGTCCCCACAGGACGGCGACGAACACGGCGAGAAGGCGGTCACGAACGGCCATACCCGCACTCTGCCGGGTAAAACTATGAAGGACCAGCGAGAATAATTGCACTGACCGTTCAGTTGTGCTTCACATACACTCACCGGGTGGATGTGGGGAGGTTGCGGACCCTGCGGGAGTTCGCCGATCGGGGCAGCGTCACGGCCGCCGCCCAGGCACTGCACTGCACGCCGTCGGCGGTTTCGCAGCAGCTGCGCGCGCTGCAGGCCGAGGTCGGCGTGGCGATCACCGAACCGGCTGGGCGCGGTTTGCGGCTCACCGACGCGGGGCACGCACTGGTCGCTCGCGGGGACGAGGTGCTGGCCGCACTCGATCGCGCCGAATCCGAGCTCGACACCTACCGCAGTGCGCCCCGCGGCCGGGTGCGGATGGCGATCTTCCAGTCGGCCGGTCTGATGCTGCTGCCCGGGTTGCTGAGCCGGATCGCCCGGCACGCCGGGCTGGACGTCGACGTGCGTGATGTCGACATGATCCCGCCGCAGGTACCCGGTCTGCTCGCGGACTACGACGTGGTGGTGGCGCACCGCGACGAGCACGCCGCGGAGTTCGGTTCGGAACGGCTGGACGTCGTCCCGCTGCTGCGCGAACCACTCGACGTGGCGCTGCCGTCCGAGCACCGGCTGGCTCGCCGGCGCCGGGTCGGGCTGGCCGATCTCGCGGACGAACGCTGGATTTCGGTGGACCACGGCTTCCCGGTCGACGACGTGCTGCGCTCGCTGACCGTGCGTACCGGTGTGCGCCCGCAGATCGTCCAGCGGATCAACGATTTCCGGATCACCGAACGGCTCGTCGCGGCCGGGCACGGCATTGCGCTGATGCCCCGCTACACCATGGACACCCGGCGCGGCAGCGGGCTCGTCGCCCGTCCGCTCGCCGGTATCCGCGCCGCCCGGCTGGTGGAAGCGGTGTGCCGCACCGGCGCGCTGAGCCGGCCCGCAGTGGCGACGGTGATCGACGAGATGCGGGGCGAGGTCACCGCGCTGACCGCCCCGCGTTAGCCCCGTTCGTCGGCGTCGACGGCGTGGCTGCGCAAATGCGTGATCGCGATTCGCAACACGTCTTCGATCGGAGTGATGTCGTTGCGGATGTGGCCGAGCAGCAGGCCGCCCTGCAGACAGGCCATGGCGGACTGGGCCAGCCGGGCGGGGTCCGCGGTACTGCGCAGCAAACCCTTGTCGCGCAAGGTGTGCAGACCGCGTTCGAGATGGGATTCCCAGTCCCGGTAGGCGCGGTCCAGCAGGAGCCGCACCCGGGGCTGGTCGCCGAGTTCGCCGGCCAGGTTGCCGAGCGGGCAGGCGATCGGGCCGTCCGGTCCGCGGTGCAGGGCCAGCAGCTCCTCGGCCCAGCGGTCGAAATCGGCCCACGAGGTGAGTGCCCTGATCGTGGGCTGGTTGCCGAGGATCCGCTCCAGGTACCGGTCGATCACCGCCTCGACCAGCTGGTCCTTGTTCTTGAAGTAGTGATACATCTGCGATTTCCCGGCCCCGCTCGCGGCGAGCACCTTGTCGACGCTGGTGCCGGCCACCCCGTGGGTGTACATCAGCGCCGCGGCCGCGTCCACGATGGACTCGCGGGACCGCCTGCCCCGGTCGGTGACCGCTGTCGGTGCCTGCGTCTCCATGTACCACATAGTACATTCTCGCTGGTCAGTGCGGTTCGCCGAACCAGCGGCGCAGTGCGGCGGCCAGGTCCGCGGGCTCTCCTGCCCAGCACACGTAGCCGTCCGGACGGACGAGCATCGGTTCCGTGCCGGGGCATTGGCCGATCCGGTCCACCCGGTCCGACCAGCGTTCGGCGAGTTCGCCGAACTCGCCGGCCGGATCGAGCAGCACCCCGCGTGCGGACCGGAGCAGTTCGTGCAGCCGGGTCGAGCCGAGCTTCGGATCCGGTGCCGGAAGGCCGATCAGCGGGTGTGTCCCGGCACCGGGGATCGGGTAGCGCACGGCCATCCCGGACAGCAGATCGCCGACGTACCGCTGCACATCCTGCTGCTGCAACAATGCGGTGAAGAGCTCCCGGGTGGCCAGCACGTCCGGGTCGCGGGTGCCCTCCCGATCGAGCAGCAGGCTTTGCGCCTGGACGTTGCGCAGGACGATCTCGCCGACCGGATGCCGTTCCGCGTGGTAGCTGTCGAGCAGGCTTTCCGGTGTCTGGCCGCGCACCACGGCGGCGAGCTTCCAGCCGAGGTTGATCGCATCCTGCATTCCGGTGTTCATGCCCTGCGCGCCGAGCGGCAGGTGCACATGGGCGGCGTCGCCGGCCAGGAACACCCGGCCGTGTCGGTACTGCGCCGCCTGGCGGGCGGCGTTGGTGATGCGGCGGGCGTACCGCAGTTCGAGCAGTTCCAGCCGGGTGCCGAACACGGCGCGCAGGCCGTCGCGGATCTCGTCCTCGGTGACCGGCACGTCCCGCGGCAGCGAACCGGGCCCGCCCAGCACCAGCCTGCGCAACGGTCGTCCCTCCGGATCGGTGCCCAGCAGGAAGATCTGTGCCCAGTGCCCGTCCTTGCTCGAGGTGTGCATCACCGGTGCGTCCGCGCCGCGCAGCCGCACGTCCGCGGCGACCATGGTGACCGTGCCCGCGCGGCCGGGGAAGGCGGCCCCGAGCAGTGTGCGGACCGTGCTGTGGCCGCCATCGGCGGCGACGAGGTAGCGGGAACGGAGCACGGTGCCGTCCGCGAAGGTCGCGGTGACCCCGTCGTCGTCCTGGCTGAGGCCGGTCAGATCCAGGCCACGCCGGACGTGCACGCCGTGCGCGGCCAGATGCTGTTCGAGGAATCGCTCCATCGCGACCTGGGGTACCGACCGCCACGGCAGGCGGTGCCGGGCGTGCTCCAGCGACAGCGGGATACCGGCGAAGTGGCCGGCGCTGATCGGGTAGTCGCCGGTGGCCAGCAACGGTTCCAGCAGGCCGCGCTGGTCGAGTGCCTCCAGTGTGCGGGACTGCACGCCGCCCGCCTTCGACAGTTCACTGCGCTTGGGCAGTTTGTCGACCACCACGGCCGGTACGCCTGCCAGCTGCAGTTCGTTGGCCAGTGTCATGCCGGTCGGGCCCGCGCCGACGATCAGGACTTCGGTGTTCATCGTGTCTCTCCTGGCTGGGATGATCAGGACGAGACCGACTCTCCGTCGCGCAGTCCGGCGGAGTCCCAAACTGGCGTGATTGTGCCGGTATCCGACGCCGACTAGCGTCGAAAAGGTGAAATCTGACTACGACGAGCTGGATCGACGGCTCGTGCACGCCCTGCAGATCAACGGACGGGCCCCGTTCAGCGCGATTGCCGAGGTGCTCGGCGTGTCGGATCGCACCATCGCCCGCCGGTATACCGCTTTACGGTCGAGCGGCGCGGTGCGGGTGGTCGGTGGTGTCGATCCGGCCGCATTGGGTGCGGTGCTGTGGTTCCTGCGCGTGCGCTGCGCGCCCGGCGCGGCGGTCCCGGTCGCGGAGGCGCTGGCGAGACGGCCCGATACGTCCTGGGTCAGCCTCAGTTCCGGCGGTACCGAGATCACCTGCGTGGTCCGCACCGAGAGCGAGCTGGACAGCGAGTCGCTGTTGCTGGCCAAGCTTCCCCGTACCCCTCGGGTGGAGGGGGTGACCGCACATTCCGTGCTGCACGCCTTCTACGGCGGCCCGGACAGTCTCGTTGCCAAGCTCGGTTCATTGGACGAGCAGGCGATCGAGCGGTTGCGCCCGGCACCGGTGACGCCCCGGCCGGGGCCGGTCCGGCTCGACGACGGCGACCGCGCACTGCTCGCGACGCTCGCCACCGACGGCCGTACCGGGATCGAGCGGCTGGCCGTGATCACCGGCTGGTCGCCGACCACGGTCCGGCGCCGGATGCACGAGCTGCGCGAAAGCGGGGTGCTGTACCTGGACATCGACGCGGACGTGCGGCTGTTCGGTGTCCGCACCCGCACGCTGCTCTGGCTCTCGGTCGCGCCCGCGCACCTGGAGGAGGCCGGCCGGGCGCTGGCCGGGCATCCGGAGATCGCCTACGCCGCCGCCACGACCGGGCCGACCAACCTCTACGCGACCGCAGTGTGCGCGAACCAGCAGGCGCTGTACCAGTACCTGACCAATCGGGTGGCCGCGCTGCCCGCCGTCCGGCACCTCGAGACCGCGCCGGTGATCAGGACCGTCAAACAGGCGGCGAACGAACGGTAGGACCCACTCGACAGCTCGATGTACCAACTAGTACAGTCGCACTGACTGTACTAGTTGGTACAAGGGAGACCCGGTGCGTATCGAACTGCAGGACGAGCTGAAGGACCTGAAGGTCAAGAGCAAGGACGCGCTGCCACCCGCAGCCGTGAAGGTCTTCGCGGCGGACGCGGAGCGCGCAGAGGAGAACGCTGAACGTGACAAGTTCGCCCAGGTCGGCTCCACAATCGAGGAGTTCACGCTGGCCGACGCGAATGGTGGCGAGACCACGCTGTCCTCGCTGGTCGCCGACGGACCGGCAGTACTCGTCTTCTACCGCGGCGGCTGGTGCCCGTACTGCAACGTCGCGTTGCGCGCCTACCAGCGCGACCTGCTGCCCGAGCTGAACCGCCGCGGCGTGCGGCTGGCCGCGATCAGCCCGCAGGTGCCGGACGGATCGCTGTCGACGAAGGAGACCAACGAGCTGGAGTACGCCGTGCTTTCGGATGTCGGCAACGTCGTCGCGCGCGGGCTCGGCATCACGTTCCAGCCCTCCGCACAGGTGCGTGCGGCGCAGTCCGGCCTTGGGCTCGACCTCGGCGAGCGCAACGGCACCGGCGAGTGGGAGCTGCCGCATCCGGCGGTGGTCGTGGTGGATACCGACCGGACGATCCGATTCCTCGACGTGCACCCGGACTACACCACGCGCACGGCCCCGGAACAGGTGCTCGCCGCCCTGCGGTAAACGGCGCTGAATCGACCCGAAACCCGGACGCGGTCTGTCCGGGTTTCGGGTCGGCCTTGGTGCTCCACCGACAAAAAGGAGAGCGCCGGGATGAGCGGGGAACTGTCCGGCAGGGTCGCACTAGTAGCCGGGGTACGCGCGGCGCGGATCGACGCGCACCTGATCACCAGCCACCACCTGCTCCCGCTGCTGATCCGCAGTCCCGGCGGATTGGTGGTCGAGCTGACCGATGGCACCGCGGAGTACAACGCCGAATACCGCCAGGTAGTACGGCGCTGCCGTACTACCTGGCGAAGGCGTCCGCGCACCCGTTGGCGATCGGGGAGGCGGCAGAACTTGTGAAGTACGGCTGCCACGCGATCGCCTTCACGCCGGGCTGGCTGCGTTCGGAGGCGATGCCGGACAGCTACGGCGTTACCGAGGAAAACTGGCGCGAGGCAACGGTTCGTGAACCGCGCTTCGTGATCTCGGAGACGCCGACGTGCGCCCGCCGCACTGGCCGCAGATCCTGATCGAGCCCGGTGGAACGGCCGGACCGTCTCAAGTGGACAGCTCGCCCAGGTGTCCGGAATCGACGACGTGGACGGCAGCAGGCCGGACGCGTGGCGTTACGCGGTGGAGGTCCAGGGGCCAGGAAAGCCTGCTGACGCAACCGGATACCGCAGATCGCGCACGCTTCCCGGTTGCGGTCGGCCAGCGTCGCGGCGGCCACCGCCTGCGCAGCGGCGGCCACTGCGGCGCGGATCTCCGACGGCGTGCCCACCTCGACACCCGGGCCGAGCGACGTCAGCTGGCCGACGGCGATTTCCTTGTTCTCCAAGGTGAGTTCGGCGTCGGCCCAGCCGTCGGGCGGTCTTGTCCCTTCGCCGGTATCGCACGTCGAGCCGGCGCTGCGCCCAGACCGCCCTGGCCACCGCAGGCAACGCGGCCGCGTCGTCCGCGGAACGGAACCAGGCCGGGGCGTCCAGGTGGAAACGCCCGGCCACGGTTCGCGCCTGCTGCTGAAGCTGCGCCGGCATGCTCGCGGAGACCTTCGCGTGCGCGGCGGCGACCGCGGTGCCGAGGCCGAGTCCGGCCAGTGCATCCGGCACGTCGAGCGCGAGCAGTGCGACGGCCTCCCGCGAGGTGAGGCCGTCGAGCCGCCCTGCATCAGGCCGAGGTCAGCGGCTGGCCCGGTTGACCGCGCTCACCACGGCGCGCAGCGAGGCGGCGACGATCGACGGGTCGACGCCGACGCCCCAGAACACGCGGTCGGCGATCGCGCATTCGATGTACGACGCGGCCCGCGAATCGTCGCCGGGGCTCAGTGTGTGCTCGCTGTAGTCCAGGAGCCGCAGGTCGAAGCCCACGGTGGACAGCGCGTCGAAGAACGCGGCGATCGGACCGTTGCCGCGGCCGGTGATCTCGTGCTCGTCGCCCTCGACCCGCACGGTGGCTTCGAGGTCGTACTCGCCGCCGCCGCTGTCGGTCACCCGCTGCTTCACCAGCTCCAGCGGGGTCTTCGAGTCCAGGTACTCCGACGAGAACGCGTGCCACATCGTCGCGGGGTCGACCTCGCCGCCCTCGGAGTCGGTGTAGGCCTGCACGACCTTGGAGAACTCGACCTGCAGCCGGCGCGGCAGGTCCAGCTGGTGCTCCGCCTTCATGATGTAGGCGACGCCGCCCTTGCCGGACTGCGAGTTGACCCGGATCACCGCCTCGTAGGTGCGGCCGACGTCCTTCGGGTCGATCGGCAGGTACGGCACCTCCCAGGCGTATTCGTCGACCGGCACGCCCTGTTTGCCCGCGGCGTCCCGCAGTGCGTCCAGGCCCTTGTTGATCGCGTCCTGGTGGCTGCCGGAGAACGCGGTGAACACCAGGTCGCCGCCCCACGGCGAACGCTCGTGCACCGGCAGCTGGTTGCAGTACTCGACGGTCCGCTTGATCTCGTCCATGTCCGAGAAGTCGATCTGCGGGTCGACGCCCTGGCTGTAGAGGTTCATGCCCAGCGCGACCAGGTCGACGTTGCCGGTGCGCTCGCCGTTGCCGAACAGGCAGCCCTCGATCCGGTCGGCGCCTGCCTGGTAACCCAGCTCGGCCGCGGCGATGCCGGTGCCGCGGTCGTTGTGCGGGTGCAGCGACAGGATCACCGAATCGCGGCGGGCCAGGTTGCGGCTCATCCACTCGATCGAATCGGCGTAGACGTTCGGCGTGGCCATCTCGACGGTGGCGGGCAGGTTCAGGATCACCGGCTTCTCCGGCGTCGGCTGCCAGATCTCGGTGACCGCGTCGCACACCTCGACCGCGTAGGACAGCTCGGTACCGGTGTAGGACTCCGGCGAGTACTGGAAGCGGAAGTCGGTGTCCGGCTGCTTCGCGGCCAGCTCGACGACCATTTCCGCGGCCTGCGTCGCGATCTTCTTGATGCCCTCGCGCTCCTCGCGGAACACCACGCGGCGCTGCAGGATCGACGTGGAGTTGTAGATGTGCACGATGGCCCGCGGCGCGCCCTCGAGTGCCTTGAAGGTGCGCTCGATCAGCTCCGGACGGCACTGGGTCAGCACCTGGATGTGCACGTCGTCCGGGATCGCGCCCTCTTCGATGATCTCGCGGACGAAGTCGAAGTCGGTCTGCGACGCGGCCGGGAAGCCGACCTCGATCTCCTTGTAGCCCATGCGTACGAGCAGGTCGAAGAACTTGCGCTTACGGGCGGGCGACATCGGGTCGATCAGTGCCTGGTTGCCGTCGCGCAGGTCGACTGCGCACCACAGCGGGGCGCGGTCGATGCGCTTGTCCGGCCAGGTGCGGTCGGCCAGGTCGATGTTCTCCACCAGGTCGTACCACGGGCGGTAGCGGTGCACCGGCATGGACGTGCCGCGCTGGGTGTTCCACACCGCCTGCTCGGCAGGCGCGGGACGGGAAGGTGTGCGGATGCGGCTGGTGGACGTACGGGGATCCGTGGTGCTCATTACTGAAAGGTCTCCTGAACGGAATGGGTGCGGACGACCGGCACCACGAAGCCCCGCGACGAGGAGCCGGTCAGATCAGGCCCCGTCGCGGCAGCGAAGCAGGAGAGCACGAGCCACGACCCCACCTTAACCACTCGCAGTCGCGGTTGGGAAGCCGCGGTCGCGATCGAACTGTTACGTTCGGTGCGCACTGGGTGTTACCAGCGGGTAGCGGCAGGCGGTACGACGTGCGAGACTTCCCGGCATGGGTGAGCATGCGGAACCGGCGCAGGACGCGGACCCCGAGTCGCCGCGCGCGGACCCCGGGCAGGCACCCGCGGACCGCGGGCCTGCCCGCTCGGCGGCCGTGCCGTCGCGGGCCAAGCGCGCCCCGGTCGACTGGCGACGCACCCGTGAACAGGCGTTCTCCTTCGTCGCCTCGCTGGTGCGGTGGATCGGGCTGATCTTCGCCGCGATACTGGTACTGCACGTGATCTTCGTGATCGGTTCGGCCAACCCGGCCAACGGCATCGTGTCCTTCGTGCACAGCTGGGCGGACGGTCTGTCGCTCGGCTTCCGCGACCTGTTCACCCCCGATGACGAGAAGCTGCGGGTGCTGGTGAACTACGGCATCGCGGCGATCTTCTGGCTCATCGTGTCCGCGATACTGGCGAGAATCCTCCGCCGCATCGGCGGCGCGATTTCCTGAGCCCGCCTCACAGCGCGGGCGTGCCCCAGCCGTCCCCGAAGGCGAACTCCGCGAGCGGGAGCCGGCGGCGGGCGGCCAGTTCGCGCTCCACGCGTCTCGGGTCCGCCAGCACCGCGGCGTCGGCAGGAGAACCGACGGCGATCGCGACCCGGGGGATCGCGTCGCCGGGCAGTCCGAATTCGGTACCGACCGCGTCCGGCGAAAACCCTGCCATCTGGTGCGCGATCAGCCCGAGTTCCACCGCCTGTAGCACCAGGTTCTCGCTGGCCAGCCCGAGCCCGTATTCGGCGTAGGGCACCTCGCCCTTCTCGTTCGTGGTCACCATCACCCCGATGAACAGGGCTCCGGCCCGGAACGCCCACGCCTGGTTACCGGAGTTGAGCGTGCCCAGTATCCGGGTGAACGCCGGTTCGCCGCGGCGGCCGACGAGGTAGCGCGCGGGCTGGGTGTTGCCGAAGGACGGCGCCCAGCGGGCGGCCTCCAGCAACGCGGTGAGCTGCTCGCCACTGACCGTGGCCGTCTCGTCGAAGGCGCGGGGGCTCCAGCGCTCGGCGATGGCCGGCGCGACGGGGACGCTCGTCTCGGCTGGTTTGCGCACGCCCAGCACCGTAGTACGCGGTAGTGCTCTCTATCACTCCGGCGGAAGCTCTTCGAGTATTTCGGTGTCGTTAAGGAAGATTTACTACCGAAAGACGCGGTTCGAACGGGTGCGGCCACTCGATGGGGTGGCGTGTTGATGACGCGCCGGTAGGCTCTTCCCCACATGAAGGGACGCGGGGGCTCCTCGGTGCCCACCAGGAGCAGACCCGGCCCGTCAAGGAGGTTCGGGCGTGGCCCTCGTGGTCCAGAAGTACGGCGGATCGTCACTGGAAAGTGCCGACCGGATCAAGCGCGTCGCCGAACGGATTGTCGCCACCAAGAAAGCGGGCAACGACGTGGTCGTCGTCTGCTCCGCAATGGGTGACACCACCGACGAACTGCTCGATCTGGCACAGCAGGTGAACCCGGCGCCACCGGAGCGCGAGATGGACATGCTGCTCACCGCGGGTGAGCGCATTTCGAACGCGCTGGTCGCGATGGCCATTTCGGCGCAGGGCGCGCAGGCGTGGTCGTTCACCGGTTCGCAGGCAGGCGTGGTCACCACGTCGGTGCACGGCAACGCGCGCATCATCGACGTCTCCCCCAGCCGCGTCACCGAGGCGCTGGAGCAGGGTTACGTCGCACTGGTCGCCGGTTTCCAAGGCGTGGCACAGGACACCAAGGACATCACCACGCTCGGCAGAGGCGGCTCGGACACCACCGCGGTGGCACTCGCCGCCGCGCTGGACGCCGACGTGTGCGAGATCTATTCCGATGTGGACGGTGTGTACTCCGCGGATCCGCGGATCGTGCCGGACGCGAGGAAACTCGACACCATCCCGTACGAGGAAATGCTCGAACTGGCCGCGAGCGGGTCGAAGATCCTGCACCTGCGCTCGGTCGAATACGCGCGCCGCTACGGCGTGCCGATCCGAGTCCGTTCTTCCTACAGCGACAAGCCGGGCACCACGGTGGCCGGATCGATCGAGGAGATCCCCGTGGAACAAGCGCTGATCACCGGTGTGGCACACGACCGCTCGGAAGCCAAGATCACCGTGACCGGCGTGCCGGACCACGCCGGGGCCGCGGGCAAGATCTTCCGGGTCGTCGCCGACGCCGAGATCGACATCGACATGGTGCTGCAGAACGTGTCCAGCACCTCCTCCGGCCGCACCGACATCACCTTCACGCTGTCGAAGGCCAACGGGGCCAAGGCGGTCAAGGAACTGGAGAAGATCAAGGCCGGGATCGGCTTCGATTCGGTGCTCTACGACGACCACGTCGGCAAGGTCTCGCTCGTCGGAGCCGGGATGCGCTCGCACCCCGGCGTCACCGCGACGTTCTGCGAGGCGCTGGCCAATGCGGGTGTGAACATCGAAATCATCAACACCTCGGAGATCCGGATCTCCGTGCTGATCCGCGACGCACAGCTGGACGAGGCGGTGCGCGCGATCCACGACGTGTTCGAACTCGGCGGCGACGAGGAAGCCGTCGTCTACGCGGGGAGTGGTCGCTGATGGCAGGGCTTCGGATCGGCGTGGTCGGGGCGACCGGCCAGGTCGGCGCAGTGATGCGCAAGCTGCTCGACGAACGGAACTTCCCGGTCGCCGAGATCCGCTACTTCGCCTCGTCCCGTTCGGCAGGGCAGAAGCTGCCGTGGCGCGACGAAGAGATCACCGTCGAGGACACCGCGACCGCGGATCCGTCCGGTTTGGACATCGCGCTGTTCTCCGCGGGTGGATCGACTTCGCGGGAGCAGTCGCCGCGCTTTGCCGCAGCGGGCGTGACGGTGATCGACAACTCCTCGGCCTACCGGGGGGATCCGGAAGTGCCGCTGGTGGTCAGTGAGGTCAACCCGGAGGCGATCAAGGCGGCACACAAGGGGATCATCGCGAACCCCAACTGCACCACCATGGCCGCGATGCCGGTGCTCAAACCGCTGCACGACGAGGCCGGCCTGGTGCGGCTGATCGCGAGCACCTACCAGGCGGTGTCCGGCAGCGGGCTCGCCGGGGTGGACGAACTGGCCGCACAGGTCAACGCGGTCGCCTCGCGCGCGGCCGGGCTCACCCACGACGGATCCGCGGTGGACTTCCCCGCGCCGGCGAAGTACGTCGCGCCGATTGCGTTCAACGTGCTGCCGATGGCCGGTTCGGTGGTCGGCGACGGCACCAATGAGACCGACGAAGAACAGAAGCTGCGCAACGAAAGCCGCAAGATCCTCGGCATTCCGGAGCTGCTGGTGTCCGGGACGTGCGTGCGGGTGCCGGTGTTCACCGGGCATGCGCTTTCGGTGAACGTCGAGTTCGAACGGCCGATCTCGCCCGAGCGCGCCACCGAACTGCTGGCGCACGCGCCGGGCGTGCAGCTGACCGACGTGCCGACCCCGCTACAGGCCGCAGGCGCCGACCCGAGCTTCGTCGGCCGCATCCGCGCCGACCCCGGTGCGCCGGAGGGACGTGGGCTGGCGCTGTTCCTGACCGCGGACAACCTCCGCAAGGGCGCGGCGCTCAACGCCGTGCAGATCGCCGAACTGGTGGCGCAGAGCCGCTGAGCCGATCGGTGAAACCCGCCCGGTCCATGCCCCAGATGGACCGGGCGGTTTCACTTCTTCTGCCGGGGCTGGATCGGCGGCATGCCGAACGCCACCCGCATTTCCGGCTTCTGCAACGGCCGCAGCACGGCCTGCATCAGCAGGCCCCACAGGATCAGCCCTGCCGGTGCACTGGAACTTCCGGATCCCGAACTCGTGGTGAAAGCCAGGATCACGCCGATCAGCAGCATCGCCATGAAGCCGACCTCCAGCCACAGGATCGCCGCGGCGATCCTGCGTTCGCGCCGGCTCAGCAGCACACTGCACACCACCAGCGCCAGGATCAGCAGCGTGTTCACCGACACGAGCACCAGCGGCCAGACGAAGTCCCCGAGGTTGTCCGTACTTGCGGCCAAGTACCAGACCAGGCAGGCGAGTGCCAGGTAGAGCACGGCCTGACCGACGATGGCGAGGCGCATCGATCTGATCCCTCGCGACACCGTCCGTTCCGCGTGCTCACCGGACCTGGGCATGGGGTGGTAGGGGGTTGACTCGGTCACGGCGGGGACCACCTCTCTCGGACGTCTCGCAGCACCCGTGGCAGCAGCCGGACAAGAAGACCACAGCCGGTACGGGACCGGTCCCGGATCGGGCGAACCGGTGCGAAAACCCGTTGTCGCCACGCTGCCTGCCGGCGGATGCTGATCGGGCTAAGTCAAGCCAGGGAAGGAAAATCATGTACACGGCGGTGGACGGCGCGCGGGTTCCGATCCGGATGTGGGCGGACCCCACCTCGGTCGAGGACCAGGCGATGCGCCAGCTGCGCAACGTCGCCGACCTGCCGTGGGTGCACGGCGTCGCGGTGATGCCGGACGTCCACTACGGCAAGGGCGCCACCGTGGGCAGCGTGATCGCGATGCGTGACGCGGTGTCCCCGGCCGCGGTCGGGGTGGACATCGGCTGCGGGATGAGCGCGGTGCGCACCTCGCTCACCGCGGCCGATCTGCCCGACGATCTGGGCAGGCTGCGGCGGCGGATCGAATCGGCCGTACCGGTCGGATTCGCCCTGCACGAGGCGCCGGTGCCCGCGGCGAACGTGCCCGGCGTCGGCGGCTGGGACGCGTTCTGGCAGGCGTTCGGCGACCTGCACGAGGGCGTCCAGGGGCTGCGCGACCGGGCGGCACGGCAGATCGGCAGCCTCGGCGGCGGCAACCACTTCATCGAGGTGTGCCTCGAACAGGGCGGTGCCGACGAGGGCCGGGTGTGGCTGATGCTGCATTCGGGTTCGCGCTACATCGGCAAGGAACTGGCGGAGCGGCACATGGCGCTCGCCGGGAAGCTGCCGCACAACCGGGACCTGCCGGACCCGGATCTGGCGGTGTTCGTGGCGGACACGCCGGAGATGGCCGCGTACCGGCGGGATCTGTTCTGGGCGCAGGACTACGCGGCACGCAACCGGGCGACCATGGTCGCGCTGGTCCAGCTCGCCGTCGCCGAGGTGCTGCCGGGCACCACGTTCGCCGGCGCGATTTCGTGTCACCACAACTACGTTGCCGAGGAGACCTACGAGGGGCTCGACCTGCTCGTCACGCGCAAGGGCGCGATCAGGGCCGGCTCGGGCGAGCTGGGGATCATCCCCGGCAGCATGGGCACCGGCTCGTACATCGTGCGCGGGCTCGGCAACCCGGCGTCGTTCGAATCGGCCTCGCACGGCGCGGGCAGGCGGATGTCGCGGAACAAGGTGCGCAAGACGTTCACCGCGCAGGACCTGGCGGCGCAGACCGCGGGCGTGGAGTGCCGTAAGGACACCGGCGTGGTCGACGAGATCCCGGCTTCGTACAAGGACATCGAGTCGGTGCTGCAGGCACAGACCGACCTGGTCGAAGTGGTGGCGCAGCTCAAACAGGTCGTCTGTGTGAAGGGCTGACCGCTACGCTGGCGCGATGAAGAGCTGGGGAGGGGTCGCCGTACTGGCGATCGGGGGACTGGTGTTGTCCGGGTGCGCCGGCGTGGATTCGGCGGTCGACCAGGCGGACTCGGCCGCGGACAAGGTTTCCGCGTGCACCGAGGCGCTCGGCCTTGCCGACCTGAACCCGCTGGCGGACCCGGCAAAGCTGAAGGCCCGCGCGCAGGACAAGGAACAACGCCTGCGCACCCTTGCCCACGACGTCGGGAACGACGACGTGAAGAACGCACTGCTGGGCATGGCCGATTCGTACGTGCAGGTCCAGAAGGAGCACATCGAGGACGCCGGCGTCGTCGCCAGGTGGGCCAAACGCAACCTGGTGAAACTCGACGCGCTGCGAAAAGCCTGCAGCTGAGCCACCCGGCCGTCGCCACGGCTGCCTCGGCGACGGCCGGGCGGACACGTCGCCACCGCGGGCGCCCAGCGGAAACGCCCCGCGAGTCGAGCAGCGCGACGCCGCCGGTTGGCGGTGTGTGGGTCGGTTGTGCTGCCGGTTGGCGGTGTGCGGGTCGTGGTCGGTCGTGCCGCGGCTTCCGATTCCCGGTGTGCAGGCCGCGGGCCGGGCAGGGCGGCGGTGGCCCGGCTCAGCGGTGCGCGCGTACGCCCGCGGCCAGTGCGGGGGCGGCCGGGGTGCGGCGCCGGGTCCACAGCAGGCCGATCGCGGCCAGCAGCAGGCCGCCGAACCCCGCCGCGGCGAAGCCCCATGCCGGGCTCGAGTGGTCGATCGCGAAGCCGACCACCGGGCTGCCCGCGGCAAGGCCCAGCCGGGTGGACGCGTCCTGCAGGCCCATCGCCTCGCCGCGGACCGCGGGCGGGGCGAGTGAGCTGACCGTTTCCGTGGTGGCGGCGATGGTCGGGGCGCACAGCAGGTTCGTCGGGATCAGCGCGAGCATCAGCAGCCACCACGGCCGGTCCGCCAACCCGACCGGGATGACCAGCACCGCCAGCAGCAGCATCAGCACGCTCTGCGGTGGTGCGCGCCGGACCGCGCCGTGCGCGATGCCGCCGACTATCGACGCAGCGCACATCACCACGATCACCAGGCCGGTCCAGCTGACGTCGCCGTGCGAGCGCAGCGCGGCCAGCGTCGCGACCTCGGTGCCGATCAGGCAGAACAGCGCACCCGCGGCGACCAGCAGGGTGGCGGCGAGCGGGCCGGAGAGCCAGGTCCGCAGCGGTGGCCGACCGGTGCCTGCCGGCGCTTGTTCGTCCTCGTTGCGGATCGGTGGGTTCAGCAGGTAGGTGAGCAGCGCGGTGATCCCGAAGATCAGGCCGATCCCGCTGAGCGCCACCGTCGCCGACAGCGACGTGATGGCCGCGATCCCGGCCGCCGGGCCGATCATGAACGTGGCCTCGACCAGGATTGTGTCCAGTGAGTACGCCGCCCGCCGCTGTTCGGGCGGAACCAGCGCGGCCAGGATCTGCCGGGCCAAGGAACCGGCAGGCACGGTCAGCACGCCCGCGGGCAGTGCACACGCCACCAGCACCGGGTACGACAGGTGCGGCACCGCGAACCAGAACACCGTGGACGTCGTCCCGCAGGCGGCGACCACCGGGCGCAGGCCGTACCGGTCGATGTTCCGCCCGACCAGCGGCGCGCCCAGTGCCGTGCCCAGCGTGGAGGCCGCGCCGACGACCCCGGCCGCGCCGTAGCCGTGGCCGAGATTGCTGACCACGTACAGGGTGAGCGTGACACCGGTCATGGTCAGCGGGAGCCGTGCGAAGGCCATCAGCGCGATCGATGGAGCGACCCTCGGCAGGGTGAGAACCCGGCGGTACGGCTGAAAAGGCACGTACCCGATGAGAACAAGACCTGGTACGAGCGTGCAACTTCTTTTCGCCGCGGACCCGAGGTGGAAGTTGCTGTCAAACGGAAGTGACTGCGACAATTGCCCGATGACCGCTGACGAACCCATGGGCCTTCGCGAGCGCAAGAAAGCCAGGACCAGGGAGTCGATCCAGCGGCACGCACTGCGGCTGTTCGAGGCGCAGGGCTACGCGGCGACCACGGTGGAGCAGATCGCGGCCGCGGCCGAGGTCTCGCCGAGCACCTTCTTCCGCTACTTCCCGACCAAGGAGGAGACGGTCCTCTACGACCCGGTCGACCCGTTGCTCATCGAGGCGGCCCGCAAGCAGCCCGCGGAGCTGAGCCTGATCGGGGTGATCCGTGCGACGTTGAAGGACGTGCGCGAGAACTGGCCTGCCGAGGTGTGGGCCGAGGAGCGTGTGCGCCAGCGTCTCGTGTTCACCGAACCCGCATTGCGCGCGCGGCTGAGCGAGGGGCACATCGAGGGCATCGACATGATCGCCGGGTTCGTCGCCGAGCGCACCGGCCGCGCACCGGACGATTCCGAGGTGCGCGCGTGGGCCGGTGCGCTGACCGGCGTGCTCCTCGCGGTCGGGATCGCCCGGTTCAACGATCCGAACCTCGACTGGTTCGACGAACTCGACCGCGCCTTCGCGTTCATCGAGGGCGGACTGCAGCTCTGACCGCAATTCCGGGGCCGGCCTGCGCAAAAAACCGAGGTGATTCCGCGACGATTTCGCGGCATTTCTGCCCGCGCCGCGAAGGGCGTGGTTGTGGTGCCGGTCGTGCCTGGTGTTCCGCGGGGTGACCCCTGCTCCGGGGCAGGTGCGTGCGTGGGGGACAACCCTGCTTGGTCCAGTCGCGACACGCGGTCCGACGGAGTGACAAGGGTTCCCGAGCAGGAACTACCCCCGTGTGAGTGAGCGAACTGTTCGTCCGGGGAATCCGGCTACCATGAGTCAGAATCCGGATCGGTCCCGATGATCTTCGGGGGACGGGCAAGTAGTTCACCTTAATCAATGGTGGGAACATTCGAGTCGGCCGGATTCGGCACGTAAGGGTTAGAAAACTCCCTATCCGGTGATCGGCTGGTGCTGGGTCGATACGGCGAGTACCGATTTAGTGCGTCAGGTCCCCAGATGCCAGGAGGTATAGGGAATGAAAGGCAAGATCGGGCGGATCCTCGCCGTGGTAGCCGCCGGGAGTCTGCTGGCGGTCAGCACCTCGGGGATTGCCGCCGCGAGCCCGGCCGGCGGCAAAGGCTCGTCGTCCACCGAGGCCGTCGCCGCGCAGGTACTGCAGCTGCGTGACGATCTGACCAAGGTGGCCTACGCGGGCAACGTCGGGATGACCAGGGACGACCTGCAACAGCTGAGCCCGGTGCTCAGGGACCTCGCGTCGGGCAAGCGCTACCAGGTCCAGTCCGAAACCCAGCAGCTCTCGTCGGCGGCCAAGGTGCGCGCGGACGAGTCCAACCGGCTGCTGGCCGACCCGACGGCCACCCCGCAGCAACTGCCGCCGCTGCCGTTGCCGCCGATCCCGGACCTGCCTGGTCCGCTGAAGGTCGTCAGCGACCTCCTCAAGGCGGTTCTCGGTGCGGTGACGGGAATCCTGGGCGGTTTGCTCGGATCGGTCCCGGTGCCGCCACTGCCGGTGCCGACCCCGGCAACCTGATCGCGGCGCTACGCCGCACCACCTCGTGAGTGGCGACGCCGGTGCGCCCCGGCGGAGCCGCTCACGAGGTGGTTTTCGGTTCGGCAAGGCCCTGGCGCAGTGCGCCGGCCAGTTCGGCGACCGCCTCCCGGAACCGGGAGCCGATCCCGGTGAAGTTCAGGAACCCGTGGATGAGGTCCGACTGCCTGCTCAGCGCCACCGGGACGCCCGCTGCACGCAGTTTTTCCGCGTATGCCTCGCCTTCGTCGCGAAGCGGGTCGAAACCGGCGGTGACCAGGTAGGCCGGCGGAAGTCCACTGTGGTCGGACGCGAGAAGCGGGGAGAGTCGCGGGTCGGACTTGTCGCTGTCCGGGGTCAGGTAGTGGTTCTGGAACCAGGTGATCATTTCGTCGGTCAGGAAGAAGTCTTCCGTGAACAGGTCACGGGAACGCCGGCGCGTGGTGAAATCGACGGCCGGGTAGATCAGCAGCTGGAACGCCGGCGCCGGACCACCGCGGCGCGTCGTTTCCAGTGCGACGACGGCCGAGAGGTTGCCACCCGCGCTGTCGCCGCCCACCGCGATGCGGTCCGGGTCGGCGCCGAGATCGGCGGCCTTGGCGTGCGCGAAGTCGAAGGCGGCGATCGCGTCGTCCACCGGTGCGGGGAAGGGGTGTTCCGGGGCCATCCGGTACTCGACCGACAGCACTCGCACCCCGGCGTGCTTCGCGAGGTAGCGCGCCGCGTTGTCGTGCGACTTGCGGCTGCCGACCACCCAGCCGCCCCCGTGGTAGAAGACCAGCAGTCCGGAGGGTTCGGGCAGTCCGGCCGGGGCGTAGAGGGTGGCATCGAGCGAGACGTCGCCGGACGGGATCACCACCTCGCGGGTCGCGATGCCCTCGAGCTGCCTGCCGTTCACCACCTGCTGGCCCGCCTCGAGCATCGCCCGGGAGTGCCCGACTGAGCCCGGGACCAGTCCGCCGCCGGAGATCCGCTGCAATCGAAGCAGCAGCTGGACGTCCACGTCGAGCTGCTGGCCGTCGAGGCGGACCGGCGAGCCGGCGAGCAGCCGGCGTACCGGCCGGGGCAGTGCGAAGGCCAGCTGCGCGGCCGCGGCCTGGGCACGGATCTGGAGCGGGATCGCCATCGTTCCTCCTGGACGCCGGGAACCCCGAGGTTACTAGCGAGTAGACACTGCGGTCCAGACCGTCCTGTGCTGTGACCCAGCACTCCCTCCCAGAGTGTGGTCCTCCAGTTAGGTCGAGCAGTTAGCCTGGAACGGACAGGCGGTCGAGGCCACCTTCGGGTGGTGTTCGGGGAGGACGGTGGACGTGACGTCAGCCAACCCGGTGCGGGTGCTCGGTATCGGCGGTTCGCTGCGGGACGGCTCGCAGTCGGAGCGTGCGTTGCGCATCGCGCTCGACGCGGCCGCGGAACGCGGCGTGCAGACCGAGCTGATCCCCGGCCCGGAACTGGTACTCCCGTTCTACGACACCGCTGCCGCCGAACGCACTGAGCGCGCGGTGCGGCTGATCGAGGCCGTGCGCGGCGCGGACGGGGTGATCGTCGTTTCGCCCGGGTACCACGGCGCGTTGTCCGGGCTGGTCAAGAACGCCCTCGACTACGTGGAGGACCTGCGCGAGGATGCCCGCCCGTACCTGGACGGCCGCGCGGTGGGCCTGGCCGCCGTCGCCTACGGCTGGCAGGCCGCGGTCACCACGCTCGAGCAGCTGCGCACGATCACGCACGCGTTACGCGGCTGGGCCACTCCGCTGGGCGGTTCCATCAACTCCGCGGAGACGAAGTTCGACGAGGGCGGCGGCGCATCCGATGAAAAGAGCGTGGGCACGCTCCGGCTCATCGGGCAGCAGGTGGCCGACCACGCACTGCTGCGTTCGCGCTGAGGTTTCGCCGTCCGGTCGCCGGGTATTCCCCGGGTGATGCCTGCCATTTCGCGGCACTGATCCGCGGATGCGAAGCGTTGAACCGGTTGAGACGCTGGGAGCAAGGCGTCCCGACGAGGAGGTAGGCAACGCATGGCTGACCCGATCTACACCGCCACGGCGACCGCGCGAGGAGAAGGCCGCAACGGCGAGGTGACCTCGTCCGACGGGGTGATCGACGAGTCGCTGGCGATCCCGAAGGAGATGGGCGGCCCCGGCGGGGACAAGACGAACCCCGAGCAGCTGTTCGCCGCGGGGTACTCGGCCTGTTTCCTCAGCGCGCTGCAGGCGGTGGCGCGGCAGGCGAAGGTATCCCTGCCCGCGGCGACGGTGACCGGCGACGTCAGTGTGTACAAGCAGGATCCGGGTTTTCAGCTCGGCGTCCGGCTGAACGTGTCGCTGCCGGGACTGGCGCAGGACGACGCGGACCGCCTCGTGGAGCAGGCGCACCAGGTCTGCCCGTATTCGAACGCGACTCGCGGCAACATCGAGGTGACGCTCCGCACCACCGTCTGACCGAAAGCCGACCGAGACAGAAAGGACACCGAGATGGCCAACTCTCCGATCAAGAGCCCGCTGTCCGAGGCGGACAAGGAAATCACCGGTAACGCACTGCAGGCGACCCTGGTGGATCTGGTCGACCTGTCCCTGATCGCCAAGCAGGCGCACTGGAACGTGGTCGGCGCCAACTTCCGCAGCGTGCACCTGCAGCTCGACGAGCTGGTGACCACCGCCCGCACCTACACCGACGAGGTGGCCGAGCGGGCGAACGCGATCGGTATCTCGCCCAACGGCAAGGCGAAGACCGTCGTGGAGAGCTCCGGTATCCCGGAGTACCCGGACAACTGGCAGTCGGTGGAGTCCACCCTGGCGGCGGTCGTCACGACGCTGCAGCAGCTGATCGAGCGGCTCCGCAAGCGGATCGACGAAACGGACAAGAGTGACCTCGTGACGCAGGATCTGCTCATCGAGATCACCAAGGAACTGGAGAAGGCGCACTGGATGTGGCAGGCCCAGCAGGCCTGATCGCACCTCGTCGCCAGGAAAAGCCGTCCGCGTTCGCGCGGGCGGCTTTTCGCGTGCGGTGGTCCTCTCCGGTGCGGCGCAGTAGGTTCGGTTCCATGGTGCTGCATCAGGGAAAAGCGCAACGGACGGAACGGAAGCCGGGGACGAATCCGTTGCACGCCGGGGCGAATCCGGCGCTGGCCGCCGAGTTCACCATGCCGCACGAGCGGCTGCGCGACGATTCGCTGCCGCCGGACGCCGCGGTGCAGCTGGTGCGCGACGAACTCATGCTGGACGGCAACGCGCGGCTCAACCTCGCCACGTTCGTCACCACGTGGATGGAGCCGCAGGCCCGCGACCTGATGGCCGAATGCGTCGACAAGAACATGATCGACAAGGACGAGTACCCGCAGACCGCCGAACTGGAGCGGCGCTGCGTGAACATCCTCGCCGACCTGTGGCACGCACCCGATCCGGCCGACATCATGGGCTGCTCGACCACCGGTTCGTCGGAGGCCTGCATGCTCGCCGGCATGGCGCTGAAGCGGCGCTGGTCGAAACTGGGCCGCAGCGGCAAGCCGAACCTGGTGATGGGCGTGAACGTCCAGGTGTGCTGGGAAAAGTTCTGTGCGTACTGGGAGGTCGAGCCGCGGCTGGTGCCGATGGCGGGCGAGCGCTTTCACCTCTCCGCCGAGGAAGCGGTGAAACTCTGCGACGAGAACACCATCGGCGTCGTGGCGATCCTCGGCTCCACCTTCGACGGCAGTTACGAGCCGGTGGCCGAGATCGCCGCCGCGCTCGACGAGCTGCAGGCCCGTACCGGATGGGACATCCCGATGCACGTGGACGGTGCGTCCGGCGCGATGATCGCGCCGTTCCTCGACGAGGACCTGGAATGGGACTTCCGGCTGCCGCGCGTCGCGTCGATCAACACCTCCGGGCACAAGTACGGCCTGGTCTACCCCGGCGTCGGCTGGGTGGTGTGGCGGAACAAGGCGGCGCTGCCCTCGGAACTGGTGTTCAACGTCAACTACCTCGGTGGCGATATGCCCACGTTCGCGCTGAACTTCTCCCGGCCGGGCGCCGAGGTGGCCGCGCAGTACTACACCTTCGTCCGGCTCGGCCGCGAAGGATTCCGCGCCGTGCAGCAGGCTTCGCGGGATGTCGCCACGCAGCTGTCCGCTGCGATCGCCGAGATGGGGCCGTTCGAACTGCTCACCCGTGGCGACCAGTTGCCGGTGTTCGCCTTCACCACGCGTTCCGACGTGACCGGGTTCGACGTTTTCGACGTGTCCCGCAAGCTGCGGGAGCGGGGCTGGCTCGTGCCTGCCTACCCGTTCCCGGAGAACCGCACCGATCTGGCCGTGCTCCGCATCGTGGTGCGCAACGGCTTCACCCACGACCTGGCCGGACTGCTGCTCGCCGACCTCGCCCGTGCACTGCCCGAGCTGCAGCGGCAGGCCGGGCCGCAGCACGACCGGGCCACTTCGACCGCATTCCACCACTGACGCGGGTAACCTGGGCAGATGGGTCTTGCCGCGGACGAACGACGGTCGTTGAGTGCGCTCTTCGAGGAGGTCGGCCCGGACGCGCCGACGCTGTGCGAGGGCTGGCAGACGCGTGATCTGGCCGCGCACCTGGTCGTGCGTGAGCACCGGCTGGATGCGTTGCCGGGCATCCTGCTGCCCGCGCTGGCCGGGCGCACCCAACGGGTCCAGGACGGCTATGCGGCCCAGCCGTGGCCCGAGCTCGTGGACCGGGTCCGCCGCGGTCCGTCGCGGTACTGGCCTGCGTCGATCGGCCCGCTGGCCGAGCTGACCAACGCCGCGGAGTTCCTCGTGCACCACGAGGACGTCCGGCGTGCGCAGCCGGGCTGGCAACCACGACCGCCGGAGCAGGCGCGTGACGAGCAGGCGTGGCGGCTGGCCCGCCAGACGGCAAAGATGAACCTGCGCAAGGCCCCGGTCGGTGTCGTGCTGCGAGCGCCGGACGGCCGCTCCGCAGCAGTCTCGTCCGGCTCACCGGTGGTCACGGTCACCGGAGAGCCGGTGGACCTGCTCCTGTTCGTCTTCGGCCGCGACGCGGTGCACCTGACCTATGAGGGCGACGAGTCCGCGGTGGAGAGCCTGACCACGGCCAAGCGCGGACTCTAGGCGTCTCCGGTAAGGGCGTTCGGCAGTTGTGCCCGGTGGCCGGTCGGGGTGAGTTGACGGACAAGGCGTGGGCAGCGGTCGAGCCGTTGCTGCTGCCGCAGCAAGGCGGCGGCAGCACCGTCAGGTGATCAACGCGATCCGGTGGAAACTGTGCCCCGTGGCGTGTCCCGGCGGATTCGCGGTCACGCCGTGCCGGCGCGGAGGTGCTCCGGCCAGGTGAAGTCGAGATCGGCACCGCTGCACCACTGTTCGTCGAGCTCGCGCAACAAGTCGGTGGCGTCGTGGATTCCGTTGTCCGGCCAGGGAAACGGGTCCTCGCGTAGTACGCCCCACGCCTCTCGGGCTTCGGCGAGCGGGGTGCCCGTCCGTTGTTCCACCGCGTGGTGCAGCACCCCGGCCAGGCATTCGGCCACCCCGATCGAGCGCTTCGCGGACCGGAACACGCGCTTGCTGTGGGCTCGCGCGTCGTGACGGAGTTTTCCCTGCAGTACCACCATGTTGTCGAAGACGCCGCCGGCCGCGATGCAGCCGAAGACGCCACCGGCCCAGCCCAGCTCGCGTTCGGTCACCGCGTGCGCCAGATCGTGCGGCACCCGCCACTTGCGCGAGTAGGACGGCAGCCCGAGCGTCACCCCGTCCACCCGCCGGATGTGCGTGAAGCTTTCCCCGCGCGGGTCGTGTGCGAAGCGGATCTCCATGCTCACGAGGGTGGCCCCTCGGACGCCGCTTCGACCACCGATTTTCCGGCCGAAGCGGCGTCCACGCGGTCAGCGCAGTCCGAGCGCCCGCAGTGCGAAGTGCACCTCGATGGACGTCTGCCTGATCGTCTCGGCGATCACCAGTGAGCCGTGGCCCGCGTCGTAGCGGTAGAACTCGTGGGGTGCGTCGCGTTTGCCCAGTCGGTCGAGGTAGTTCTCGATCTGCCGGATCGGGCAGCGCGGGTCGTTGTCGCCCGCCAGCACCAGCACCGGTGCGGCCACCGCGTCCACATAGGTCAGTGGTGAGCATTCCCGGTACACCGCAGGCACGTCGGCAGGGCCGCCGCCGAACAGCGCGCGGTCGAACGAACGCAGCTGCTCCATCTCGTCCTCGTACGCCGCCACGTAGTCGGCCACCGGCACGCCCGCGACCCCGGCGGCCCAGCGCGTCGGCTGGGTGCCGAGTGCCAGCAACGTGAGATACCCGCCCCAGGACGCTCCGTTCACCACGCATTTGTCCTTATCGGACAGTCCACTGGAGACGGCCCAGTCGTGCACCGCGGCCACGTCCTCGAGTTCGGTGAGGCCGGGACGGCCCTCGATCGCGTCGCGCCACGCCGAGCCGTAACCGGTCGAACCGCGGTAGTTCACCTCGACCACGGCGAACCCGGCGTCGAGCCAGGTCGCGCGGTAGGCGGAGAACCGGTCCTCGTCCGCCGCGTGCGGGCCACCGTGCAGCGAAAACACTGTGGGCAGCGGACCGTCCGGTGCGTCCGCGGGGCGGGACACGAGTGCGTGGATCCGGCCCCCGACGCCTTCGACGAACGCATCGGTCACCGGCGAGGAGCCCGGCGCCTTTTCCCCTGGCGGCGTCAGCAGCACCGAATCGGCGCCATCGGCCGTCCGCGCGCGTACCGCGGCCGGCTCGGCCGCGCTGGACCAGGAGTACTCGATCGTGCCGTCCGGACGGACGCCCGCGCCGCCGATCCGGCCGGGCGGGGTGTCCACAGCGGACAGTTCACCGGTGTCGAGGTCGTAGCGGTACAGCGAACTGCGCGCCTCGTGGAAGTGCACCACCAACAGCGCCCTGGCATCCGGGTACCAGTCGGCGGCGACCTCGCCGGGAAGGTCGATCTCCAGTTCGGTCTCGGTGTCCGCGCGCACGTCCCACACGAGCAGTTCCTCGCGGCCGCGCCGTTCGTGCAGGACCAGCAGTCGCTGGTCGCCGGGCAGCGGGGAGAATTCGAGCGCCTGCAGACCCTTGCCCTCGCCGTCCCATTTGTCCGCGACGGTGGTGAACCCGTCGGTGGACAGCACCCGCAACGCGGGGTGGCGGGAGTCACCGTGTTCGGAGTGCGCGATGGCCAGCAGGCTCTCGTCGCGGGACAACGAGGCGATGCCGGCGTCGTCGGAGTGCTGGTAGAAACGTTCGGTGGTGCCGTCGATCTTCGCGAACAGCTCACTGCCGTCGTCGGTGGAGACGCCGGCCGCGATCACCCTGGTACCGATCTCGAGTCCGGCCGGGTAGCCGTCGTGGATGTCCGGCAGCGCCTTGCTCGCGGTCGAGCTGTCGCTGTCGAAGGCCTGGCTCCGCCAGGAGCCGAACTCGTCGCCGTCGGTGTCGTCGAACCACCAGATCGCCGAACCGTCGGGGGCGGGTGTTGCGTGCAGGGTGCCGTTGGGCCGGTCGGTGACGCGGCGGTGACTGTCGGTGGCGCGATCCCATGCGTACACCTCCCAGACGCCGCTGGCGTTGGAGACGTACACGTTCGCGTCGGGGGCGTCGCGGGCCCATTCGGGCACCGAGATGCGGGGTGCGTGGAAACGGGCTCGCCAGCGGTTTTCGGCTTCGGTGTCGTCGAACAGGCGGTCCGGGACCACCGCGGGCGGGTACTGGTTGCCTGACTGCGTGCTCACCCCTCGATCCTGCCACCTTCTGGCCGTACTGTGTGCGGGGTGCTGGAGGGTTATGCGCCGGGGTACGGCCAGGATGCGGTGTCGATGATGGCGGCACGTACCGCGGCTGAGCGCGCGGCGTTCGCGCGGGCGCTGGTCTCCCCGGGGATGCGCGTGCTCGACCTCGGCTGCGGCCCCGGCTCGATCACCGAGGACCTGGCCGCAGGCGCGCACGTCGTCGGCGTCGACGCACACCTCGCCATCCTGCCGAAAAAGTCCACAGTGGACTTTATTGCGGGAAGCGCATACGCCCTGCCGTTCGGCGCCGCCTCGGTGGATGTCGTGTTCTCGCACGCTCTTTTCGAACACCTGGCGGAGCCGCTGGCCGCCCTTGAGGAAGTGCGCCGCGTGCTGCGCCCCGGCGGTCGTCTCGCGTTGTCCACTTCGGACTGGAGCCGGGCGAGGGTGCGGCCCCGCAGCGCGAATGTCGATGCCGCCCTGCGTGGCCACTACTTGCTGCGCCGCCGGGCGGGCGGCGACCCGTTCGCCGGTCGCAGTATCGGCGCACTGGTGGCGCGGGCCGGCTTCACCGGGATCTCCGAACGCGCGCGCTTCCGCGAGGACCTGCCCTACCGCGCCCTGGCCACCTACGTCGAGTCCCGCCTCGCCACCGCGCTGTCCGATCCGGGCCACCCGGACCGTGACCAGCTGACCTCGGCTGCCCGCTCTGCCTGGTCGTGGGTCCGCACCGCCGGTCCCGGCGACTTCGTCCAGTGCTGGCAGGAACTCACCGCCACGCGCTGATCTTCCTTATCCTTCCTTATTCAGTGGCCGGATAGGTAAGGATGCGTCATTATGGGGACATGTCGACCTTCTACTCGGCCGAGGAAGTAGCCGATCTCCTCGGCTTGCACGTCCGTACCGTCCGCGGCTACGTGCGGGACGGCCGGCTGCCCGCGACCAAGATCGGCAAGCAGTACCGGATCGCCGCGGACGATCTGGCGACCTTCACCGGCGGGCAGTCCCCCGAACGCAGTCCGCGGCGGGCAGAGGTCACCGCCGTGGTCCAGCTGGAGGAGCTTTCCGCCGCGGACCAAGACCGGCTGTCCACCCTCGTGCTGGCCGCCGTCAACGGCCGCCCGGACCCCGGCCGTCCGCTCCACGTGCACACCGCACGAGACGAACACCGCAACGCACTGAAGATCGTCGTCATCGGCCCGGCGGCGGAAACCGCCCGGCTGATCGACCTGATCGCCACTTTCTCGGAGGCAGCCAGATGACCGGCATCTACCGATCCGAAGCAGCCCGCCGCGCCGTGCTGGAGGGCTATCGGGCGTTCCTCGACCAGATCGAACCGGCAGAAGAGACCACCGTGCAGACCAGACACGGTGCGACCTTCGTCCGCTCCACCGGTCCGCCGGACGCGCCACCGGTGATCCTGTTGCACGGCGCCGGGAGCAACACCCTGGCCTGGGCCGCGGACTTCCCGGTCTGGTCGAAGACCCACCGGCTGCACGCGGTCGACGTGATCGGCGAACCGGGCTTCAGTGCGCAGTCCCGCCCTCCGCTGGACACCGCTGCGCACGCGGACTGGCTGGACGACGTGCTGGCCGCACTCGGCATCACCAGCGCCGCATTCGCCGGTATCTCGCTGGGCGGCTGGCTGGCCACCGACTACGCAGTGCGCCGTCCGGAAAAGGTCACTCGCCTGGCACTGGTGGTCCCCGCAGGCATCGGCAGACAGCGCTACCGCGCAGTGGCGATTTCCTTGCTGCTACTACCTTTCGGCCGCCCCGGCGGCCGGTGGGCGATGAACTACGCCATCGGCCCGACGACAACCCCGTTCGCCGGCCCCTTCGCCGACTACACCCGCACCGTCCAGCGTTCCTATCAGCCGCGCCTGGCCCCGGTCCCACGCTTCACCGACGCAAAACTGCGCACCCTGACCCTGCCGCTCATCGCCATCGCAGGCGCCAAAGACCGCATGTTCAACGCACCGGAAACCGCAAAGCGCCTACACACCACAACCCCGCACGCAACCATCACCCTGATCCACCACACCGGCCACCTCCCCACCGCCTACCGAACCCCCATCCACACCTTCCTGCAGCAGTAGCCGCCACCCGGCGACCCCACAACGCGACTAAAGATCGTCCCGTGGCAGCATCCCGGCAAGATCGATGATCTTGGTGTGGGCCAGGTGATCAGTGTGGATCGCCGGGTGCCGGTGTTCACGGGCTTGCCGGTGCGGCAGTTTCGGAAGCTGGTGTGGGTCGGGGTGGCGAGCAGACCGGCACCGGTCGCCGGTATCGCGTCAACTCCACTCGGACACGGTGCCGACCGTGAACGGCACACCGCCACTACCGCACGGGAAGCACAACCCCAACACCGTCCACGCTCAACTCGAGCATGCCCTCGCACACCCGAAATCCCGGACCATCCCGCGCAACTACCGCCGCCCCCGCAGCGTCCCGCAAGCCACCCGCCAGATCACCCTCACCCGCAACCTGCCCGGCCGCTCACCCCCCATCCCCACCCACTACGGAACAACCCCAACCCACGATCAGCGACCACAGGATTGGGGGTCCAGGGGGTGAAGCCCGCCTGGCGGGGCTTTGGGGGTTCGACCCCCAAAAAAACACCGAGGGGGCCGCGAAAGGTTGGCGCTTTCCGCCAACACGCGGCCCCCAAGGCTCACTCGTCGGGGTGGCGGGATTTGAACCCACGACCTCCTCGACCCGAACGAGGCACGCTACCAAGCTGCGCCACACCCCGAGGTACTGCTTAACGGGTCGAGAAGAAGTCTAGCGGACGGGTTTTGCCGCCTTGCGCCGGGCTGGCTTCCGGGGTTGGCTGGCGTCGGATCCGCGCGGGACCAGGGTCAACAGGGTTGCCTCCGGCGGGCAGGCGAAGCGCGCGGGGGCGTAGGGGGAGGTGCCGAGTCCCGCGGAGACGTGCAGCCACATGTCGGCTCCCCAGCGCGAGGCGCCGCGGGCGCGGGTGCGGTCGAGTTCGCAGTTGGTCACGAGTGCGCCGTAGCCGGGGATGCGGAGCTGGCCGCCGTGGGTGTGACCGGCGAGGACCAGGTCGTATCCGTCGGTGGCGAAGGTGTCGAGCACCCGGGGTTCGGGTGAGTGGGTGACGCCGAGCCGGACAACCGCGGTGGCGTCGGCGGGGCCGGCGATGTCGGAGTACCGGTCGCGGCGCAGGTGCGGATCGTCGACGCCGGCGGCGAACACCACGCGCCCGCCGACGTCGACTGTGCGGCGTACGTGGGTGAGATCGGTCCAGCCGTGTTCGACGAAGGCGGCACGCAGGTCTCGCCAGGGCAGCTGGGTGCCGTGGATGCGCTTTTTCTTGCCGCGGGGCATGAGATAGCGCGCGGGATTCTTGGGTTTGGGCGCGTAGTAGTCGTTGCTGCCGAAGATGAACAGCCCTGGCCGGTCGAGCAGCGGCCCGAGTGCCCGCACCACGCCGGGCACGGCGCTGCGATGCGAGAGGTTGTCCCCGGTGTTGACGACGAGGTCCGGTTCGAGCCGGTCGAGCGCGGCGACCCAGCGTTGTTTGCTGTGGTGGCCCGGCAGCATGTGCAGGTCGGAAATGTGCAGGATGGTGAACGGCCGGGTGCCGGGGGCGAGCACGGGCAGCTCGGCGGTCCGCAGTGTCCAGTGCCGCCGTTCGATCCCGACGGCGTAACCGAGGGTCGCGGCTCCCAGTGCGACTGTCCCCGCGGCGAGTTGGACAGCCTTCGTGCCCCGATGACTGGAATTACCGAGCGTGCTCACAGTGCGAGGATACGTGTTCGATCGTGGTCCGCGCCGCCATGGTCTCAGTGTTCTCAGGTAACTACGGAGCGTGCCGATGCGGCCGGGATTGCGTGCTCTACCTGGATGATCGCGGCAGGTCCGGACAGTCGGACCGCTCCACCGGGCGGTTACTGTGAGCAAACTCGTCGGAATGGCAGAGCTTCCGCCTCCGGGGTACTTCGGGTTCCGGCGACGAACGCGGCCGCTGAACCCGTCTCCGGTGCGCCAAGGCGTGCGTTCCCGGCAGCGCCGGGTTTCCGGCGTGCGGAGCGTTTGCGTTGCCGCGGAAGGAACTCTGACCGGCTGGCGCTGATCGGCCACGGCCGGCTTCGGGGCGCGCGGGCCCGAAGCCGGGCTCCACGCACCCCGAAGGTCTGTCTCAGCGTCCGGTGTACTTCGGATCCTCCGGGGGCAACGGGACGACCGGTTGGTCGCCGAGGATGTTCTTCATCGCGCCGAACCAGGTTTGCGCCGGTGTGACGCCACCGAACATGTTGCCTTCGCCGCAGGTTCTGACGTTGCCGGGTGCGCCGTAGCAGAGGCCGCCGCTGCCTGCGGTGCGGAAGACCATGGCTGCGCCTGCCATTTGCGGGGTCCCCGCGACGAACGTGGCCGAGCCGTTGTTCTGGGAGGTTCCCGTCTTGCCGAGGATCGGGCGGTTCCATCCTGCGCTCGCCGCGGCCTTCGCGGACGTGCCGCCTGCCTGGTCGTCCTTGCTCATACCGACCGCCATGGTGTTCGCCAGGCCTTCGGGCACCACCTGCTGACAGGCTTCTTCCTTGACCTGCACCGATTTCCCGTCCCGGTCGGTCACCGAGGACAACGGCGTCGGCGGGCACCAGACGCCGCCACTGAGCAGTGTCGCCGCGACGTTGCCCAATTCCAGGCCGTTCGTCGGGCTGAAGCCAAGGGTGAATGCACCGTAACCGGGCGACTTTGCGGTCGGACCGTAGGCCTTCGACTGCGGCACGCTCTTCGGGTCCTTCGGATCCACCGCGCCACCGTTGGTGTTGCTGGCCATGGTGTCGCGCATGCCGAGCTTGGTCGCCATGTCGATGGCCGGGCCGGTACTGCCCAGCCGGTCCTCCAGCGCCACGAACGCGGTGTTCGGCGAGGTTGCCAACGCGTTCTGCAGTGAACTCGACGCGGGCGAGTTCTTACTGGCGTTGCCGACGCAATACCAGTTGGAGTTCAGCGGTGGCCCGGTCCCCGGACAGTGGCTGCCGCCACCGGTGAACACGTGCGAGGTGTAATTGCCGCCGACCGGAATGGTGCTGTAGATCCCGGCGATCCCACGGTCCATGATCGCCGCCGTGGTGAAGATCTTGTAGCTCGACCCCGCCCCGCCGGTGTTGTAAACCCCGGACGGCAGCGCGTAGGTCGTTTGTCCTTGATCGGCGTCGATCCCGTAGTCCCGGTTGGCCGCGAGCGCGACCACCTCGTGCCGGTCCTTGCCGGGCCGGACCAGGGAGAGCGTGTTGGCCACGTTCTTCTGGGTCTTCTTCACCTGCGCTTCGGCGGACATCTTGGCCTCGTGGTTGGCCTTCTCGTCCAGCGTGGTCTTGATCGTGTACCCGCCGGCGTAGAGCTGGTCCTTCGAGATCCCGGACTTGATCAGGTAGTCCTCGACGTACTGGCAGAAGAAGCCGTTCTCGGTGCCGGCGCCGGTGCAGTTCGACGGGGGCTTCGAAGGGGTGTCCGGTACGACGCCGAGCGGCTCTGTCTTGAACCGGTCCGCATCCGTCTTCGCCAGCTTCTGGTTGGCGACCATCCGGTCGAGTACCAGGTTGCGCCGCTTGGTGGCCTTGTCCGGGTGGTTCCACGGATCGAACACGATCGGGTTGTTCACCAGCCCGGCCAGCAGTGCGGCCTGCGGCACGGTGAGCTTTTCCGGCGTCGTGTCGAAGTAGGCGTGCGCGGCGGCACCGATGCCGTAGATCTGCCGGGAGAACTCGACCACGTTGAGGTAGCCGGTGAGGATCTGGTCCTTCGACAGCTTCGTCTCGAGGTTGATCGCGATGCGGGCTTCCTTGAGCTTGCGCGAGAGCGTCTGCTCCTGCGCCTTCTCCTGGCCCGTCTTGTCCTTCCGGTAGACGACGTTGATCAGGTAGTTCTTCACGTACTGCTGGGTGATCGTGGAGGCACCCTGGGTGTCGCCGCCTGCGGAGTTCGACACCGCGGCGCGCAGCGTGCGCGCCCAGTTCACGCCGTGGTGCTCGTAGAACGCCTTGTCCTCCGCCGAGAGCAGGGCCCAGCGCATCGGGTCGTTGATCTCCTTCGGCGAGACCGGAACGCGGTACTGGTCATACAGCGTCGCGATCGGGTTGTTCGCCGAGTCGGTGATGGTGGTGACCAGCGGTGGCGGCACGTCGGCGAGGTCGGACGAGGTCTTCTCCACCGTTTCGCTCGCCTGGTTCGATGCCACGCCGGCCGCGCCCACCACGGGGAACAGGATTCCGGCGACCAGTACCCCCGCGAGCAGGCAGAGGCCGAGCAGTTTGAACAGACCGTCCGTTTTGCGCACGAGGGCCAGGGTACTGAAGGCATGTGGTGCTTCCGTGACCTCACACCCGCGAGCAACGGATAAACCCGGCAAAAAGGACGAGTTGAGGTCACTTCCGGTAACAGAATGCAGGTTAGGTCTTGGCGAAGGGAACCGACGACCCCTACAGTCCGTCAACGTCTCACGTACATGCCGACAGACGGGCCAACGCGGGTGGGAGCCCGGGTGGTCCGAACGGCGGCAGCGGCACCGGGGAGGTGCCGTCACCGACGTGTGGCGCAGAGGGAAGAAACGCTCGCGGGGGTGGGAGCGGGAGCTTCACCTTCGCTGGTGTCATACACCAGATGAGGGAGCTGGGGGTATGCAGACCAACGAGTCGAGCTGGCGGGTCAATGCGACGTGCCGGGACGCCGATCCCGACGTGTTGTTCGTCCGCGGCGCGGAGCAGCACCGGGCGAAGGCCGTGTGCATGGGGTGCCCGGTTCGCACGGAATGCCTCGCCGAGGCGCTCGACGGCCGGATCAACTTCGGCGTCTGGGGCGGTATGACCGAGCGGGAACGGCGGGCGTTGCTCCGCCGCCGCCCGGACGTGACGAGCTGGACCGAACTGCTCGAGGCGGCGAAGCGGGACGCACTCGCGGCCGCCACGGCAGGCTAGGCCGTCCCGGTCCTCGTGGGCGTCCGGTACGCCGGTTCGCTCACGAGGCCGTGGCCAGTTTCCCGCCGATGTCGCGCAGGCCTTCGACGTCGTGCACGTCGCCCGCGAGCGCGGGCACCCGAACCAGCGGGACCTCCGGATGCGCCCGGGTGAACCGGGCGAGCAGCCGGTTCTCGCGATCGGCAAGAACCACCCGATCGGCATGCAGCCGCAGCACGGCCTCGGCCAGCGGCGCGTTCTGCACCGATTCGGCGGCGGTCAGCGCCTCCGGCCCGGACAGCGGGGCCAGCACCGGATGGGTCCGGTTGGCCACCAGCCCGGCCAGCGGCATCCCTTCTCCGGCGAGCCGTTCCACGAAATAGGACGCCTCCCGCAGCGCGTCCGGCTCCGGCGCCGCGATCACCAGGAACGACGTACCGGACGAGCGCAACAGTTCGGCGGTCTTGCGGGCCCGTTCGCGGAACCCGCCGAACATGGTGTCGAAGGCCTGCATGAATGCCGACGCGTCGGCGAGCAGCTGGCCGCCGATGATCGTGGACACCGCCTTCGCGAACATCGAGAACCCGGCACTGACCACCTTGCGCAGTCCCCAGCCGCCTGCCTTCGCGGGGCCGGTGAGCAGCCGGATCATCCGCCCGTCGAGCGCGGTGGACAGCCGGGTCGGCGCGTCCAGGAAGTCGAGTGCGGACCGGCTCGGCGGCGTGTCGACCACGATCAGGTCCCACTCGTCGGTGGCCGCGAGCTGGCCGAGCTTCTCCATCGCCATGTACTCCTGCGTGCCGGAGAACGACGTGGAAATGGTCTGGTAGAAGGGGTTCTGCAGGAGCTGCTCGGCGCGCTCCGGACCGGCGTGCACCCGCACCATGTCGTCGAAGGTGCGGCGCATGTCGAGCATCATCGCCCACAGCTCGCCCTTGGGCTCGAAGCCTTCGACCTGTACCTGTTTCGGGTGGTTGCCCAGTTCCCGCAGCCCGAGCGCCTGCGCCAGCCGGCGGGCCGGGTCGATGGTGAGCACCACCGTCTGGCGTCCGCGTTCGGCCGCACGCAGCGCGAGCGCCGCCGCGGTGGTGGTCTTGCCGACCCCACCGGACCCGCAGCACACGATCACGCGGCTTTCCGGGTCGTCGAGCAGGGCGTCCACCTCGATCGGCTGAGCAGGCATCAGCGCACCCCCTGGTCCTGCAGTGCTTCGGCGAGTTCGTAAAGCGCGGCGACGTCGATGCCGTCGGTGAGGTCCGGCAGCTCCAGCGTCGGCAGGTCCGCTTCGGCGAGCTGCTCGCGGGCGCGTTGCTCGGCAGCCACCCGCACGGCGTGGCCCACGGTCTCCTCCACGAGCGCGTCCAGCGTCTCGTCCGGCAGCTTCAGCCCGGCCGACGCAAGGCCGGAACGCACTCGTTCGGCGTCCACCCGGCCGTCCGCGGCCGCGGTGACCGAACGCGCGGGCAGCCGGGGCGGGCGGACCCGGTTGACCAGCACCGCGCCCGGCCGCAGATCGGCGCCGTCCAGCTCGGCCACGGCTTCCACGGTCTCGCGGACCGGCATTTCCTCCAGCAGCGTGGTGAGGTGGATCGCGGTCTCGCCGGAGTGCAGCAGCCGCACGACGCCGTCGGCCTGTCCACGGATCGGGCCGGTCTTGGCCAGATCGGTCAGTGCCTTGGTGACGTCGAGGAACTTCACCACGCGGCCGGTCGGCGGGGAGTCGACCACCACCGCGTCGTAGGTGTGCCTGCCGTCGGATTCGGTGCGGCCGACGCACTCCTTGATCTTCCCGGTGAGCAGTACGTCGCGCAGACCCGGTGCGAGCGTGGTGGCGAACTCGATCGCGCCCATCCGGCGCAGCGTGCGGCCCGCGAAACCCAGGTTGTAGAACATCTCGAAGTATTCGAGCAGTGCCGCTTCGACGTCGATGTGCAGGGCCCGCAGCTCGCCCCCACCGGGCACCGAGGCAATGCGCTGCTCCGCGTACGGCAGCGGTTCGGTGTCGAAGAGCTGGGCAATGCCCTGCCGTCCCTCGACCTCGATCAGCAGCACCCGGCGGCCGTCGCGGGCGAGCGCGAGGCCGAGTGCCGCGGCGAGCGTGGTCTTGCCGGTGCCGCCCTTGCCGGTGACGAAATGCAGCCGGGCCCGGGTGAGCTCGTCGGGCCAGCCGGCGGAGGGTGTGGTCACGACGTCAACAGTAAACCGGCGCTCAGCTGGCCAGCATCATGACGCCGACCGCAGCCGCGACCACCGCGACGAGGCACCAGGTCACCACGCCGGGCAGCACGGTGAGGGTGAGCACGGCCACCACGACCAGCGCGGTGGTGGTGATCACGCCCGCGACCGCGACCCGGCCCGAGTCGTTCACGTGATCGCGCGTCTTCGCCATCACGGCGAGTGCGAGCGGCACCCCGGCAACGGCGAGCAGCACGGTCGCGATGATCCGCCAAGTCTCCACGCGGCCACGCTAGCGATCCGGCGTCAGGTGTGAGGTGCCCCACATTCAGATACGCTCCGTTACTTATTCACCTGGTCGGGTGGAGTTCCTTCAACGGCGGCGGTCTGAGGCGGTCTTGCCCGCTTGGTTACGCTCCCGAGTCATGAGCGCGACCACATGGGAGTACGCCACCGTCCCGCTGCTGATCCATGCGACGAAGCAGATCCTCGACCAGTGGGGCGAGGACGGCTGGGAACTGGTCACCGTGCTGCCCAATCCGAGCGGCGAACAGCACGTCGCTTACCTGAAGCGGCCGAAGAGCTGAGGGGGACCGCTGTGACCTGGAGCGAACGGCTCACCGAGCTCGGCATCCAACTGCCGGAAGTCGCCGCACCGCTGGCCGCATACGTGCCGGCCGTGCGCAGCGGCTCGCACGTCTACACCTCCGGGCAGCTGCCGTTCGTCGACGGCGCGCTCGCCGCGACCGGCAAGGTCGGCGGGGAAGTCAGCCCGGAGGAAGCCAAGGACCACGCCCGCACCGCGGTGCTCAACGCACTCGCCGCGGTGCACGCGCTGGCCGGCATCGATTCGGTGACGCGGATCGTCAAGGTGGTCGGCTTCGTCGCATCCGCGGACGGCTTCACCGGCCAGCCCGCGGTGGTCAACGGGGCGTCCGAGCTGCTCGGCGAGGTGTTCGGCGACGCAGGGGTGCACGCGCGCTCCGCGGTCGGCGTCGCCGAGCTGCCGATCGGCGCACCCGTGGAGGTCGAACTGATCGTGGAGGTGGAGTGATGGACCCCGACATCGAACAGTCGCTGCACGAGCTGCTGCTCCGGCTGGCCGGGCGCACGCCGGACCAGCTGCTCTGGCGGTTCCGGGACTGGCTCGGCGAGGGTGCGATGGGCACGCTCGCGCGTACCCTGCCCAGGTCTTTGCTCAAGCACAGGATCGACCTCGACCAGGCGGAGTATCGCCTGCTGGTGGCCGGTCTCATCCCGCACGGCGCGGACTGGCACCAGGTGAGTTCGACCCTGGGGGTAGACGACGTCGCCGAGACCCGGTACACATTCACGCGGAGTGCCCCCGAATGGGTGAACTCCGTCGACTCTGTGTCCGTCCTGCTCCACGCGACTCTGCGTGGACGCGCGGATGTGGGGGAAGTGCGGCAGAGCTGGCGGCACCTTGGTGCGGCGGGCGAGGGCGGGGCCAAACGGGTCCTGCTGGTGACGGCGACGGCGGGACAGCCGAGGCTCACCGGTGAACTGCAGCGGGTGCTGCGGGTGCTGGGAGACGAGGAACCCAGCGTCGAGGTCATTCCGCCGCGCTTCGACCTTCCCGGGTACCACCGGGCCGCGCTCGCCGAATCCGAGCTGGTCTGTGTCGGCGCCGCGGGTGCCGGTCATCGACTCGTCGCCGCTTAACGCTCGTAGCCGCCGGGCGAGCTGGGAGGAGCAGAGCAATGGTGGAGGTTCACGACGGCCCGCCGATGGACGGGTTCTCGGTGCCCCTGCGCCTGCACAACTTGTTGCTGGCCCTCGCGGGCCGCATCGACGACAGTGCACTCACCGAGGCGCGTGAGCTGATCGCCCGCGCGCACATCGACGAGGCCGTGGAACTCACCACCGGCACGTTGATCGCGGGCCGGATCCCGGTGACCGGGACCGAACAGCGGGAGCTGGCGCTCGTGCTGGAAATGAGCCGTTCGGACGCGACGCTCGCCAACGACCTGCTGGTCGAGGAGCACGAACCGGTGCAGACCCACCGGTTCACCGGGGACAACCAGCCCGAGTTCGGCCTCGCCGAAGCCCTCGACCGCACGCTGCAGGTGCTGCCGGACGTCCGGTCCGTGCACGCGGTCTGGCGCAACACCCCGGCAGGCAGTGTGCCGGGTGCGCTGCCGCAGCGGGTGGTGCTGGTCGAGCTGGGCCCGGAGGGCAATCCGCCCGCGGTGGCCTTCCGGGTCGACACCGCGTTGCGCCGGGCGGGCATCCGCTCGGTGGTCGAGGTGAGCGGTCCCGGCGTGCCGAAGTCGGACTACCACCAGACCGCCGGCGCCGTCGCGACGCCGGTGTGGGTCACCGGCAGCACGCATTCGGCCCCGGACTACCGCCCGGAACCGGCCGCGCCACCGCGTGCTCCGGCACCCCCGCCGGTCGCCGAGCCGGTGTCGGAAGCTCCGAGCAGGCACGGTATCCGTCAGCCGGCCCCGGAACCGGTGCCCGAGCCGGAACCGGTTGCCCCGGTCGTGCCGGTCGCCCCGGTGGTGCCCATCGTGCAGAACCCGCCGCCGGAGCGTCCCGCCGAGCCCGAGCGGGCACACGCGGCCGAGGAATCGCGGGCCGAGCGCACCGCGGATCTGACCCCGGCGGAGGTCGCGCAGCTGCGGCAGGCGCTGGCCGAGGACCCGGAGAAGGGCCGCGAGATCGCCGTCGGCAAGCCGAGCATGCACGAGGTCGTGGAGCTGCCCGCGCTGGATCTCGAGGACCCGAGCCTGTCCGAGCGCGACCGCGCCCTGCTGCGGGAGCTGCACGCAGAACTGGCCGAACGGGAGCGAGCCGAGGCCGCGCGGCTGCGGCTCAACGGCGCCTCCCGTTCGGGTGGTGACCAGCGCTGGTCCAGCTCCTGACCGGTGTTTCCGCTCGGGTGGCGATCTTGTACGCGGAGCGTGCTCAGCGTTGGTTGAGTTCGTGACCGGTGTTTCCCGCTCGGGTGGCGATCAGCGCTGGTCGAGCTCCTGACCTGGCTTTCGAGAAACGGCGGACCGGACGACCGGTCCGCCGTTTTCTTCTGTGCCCTGCCGTCGGTTCCGCGTCGTGAGATGCGACCACTATCCGGTGATCCGCACGGGTCGCGAGGTATGTTGCCCGGGTGGATCGGCCGCGTGAGTTCGTCTTCGACATTCCCTCCCACCCCGGTATCGGGATCCGGGACAACGCCGACGGGCCGCCGGTGCAGCCGAGGGACGCCGCGACGGTGATCCTGCTGCGCGACGCCGCGGACGGGCCGGAGGTCTTCCTGCAGCATCGGGTGCGCGGTATGGCGTTTGCGGGCGGGATGACGGTGTTCCCCGGCGGCGGTGTGGATCCGCGGGATGCCGATGCGTCCGTCGCCTGGGCCGGTCCGCCGCCTTCGTGGTGGGCAGAGCGGTTCACCTGCGACGAAGGGCTCGCCCGCGCGCTCGTGTGTGCCGCCGTGCGGGAGACCTTCGAGGAGTCCGGCGTACTGCTGGCAGGCACCGAAGACGCCGTGGTCGCCGATGTCGCGCCGTACCGGGAGGCCCGGAAAGCGTTGGAGAGCAAGGAAATCTCGCTCGCCGGATTTCTCGCCGACGCAGGCCTCACGCTGCGCGCGGACCTGCTGCGGCCGTACGCGCACTGGGTCACGCCACGGGAGGAGCCGCGTCGGTACGACACGCGGTTCTTCGCTGCGCAGCTGCCGCCGGGCCAGCGTGCCGACGGCGCGACGTCCGAAGCCGACGCAGTGGGCTGGCAACGTCCGGCCGACGCGATCGCGGACGCACGCGAGGGCCGTCGCACGCTGATGCCACCGACCTGGCTCACGCTGACCGAACTGGGCGAGTTCGTGACGGCAGGCGCCGCGCTCGCCCAGCCGCGCGAGATCGTCAAGACCATGCCGACCCTGGTCCGGGACGGCGAGAACATCCGCGTCATCCTCGACCCGACGGAGGACTGAATGACCGCCCCCGCCTACGGCGTGCTGCGCCGGGTTTCCGAGACGGTGTCGGTGCTGCTGGAGAACAACCCGTCCACGATGACGCTGGAGGGGACGAACAGCTGGCTGCTGCGTGCCCCGGACGCGTCCGCCGCGGTGGTCGTCGACCCCGGCTACCGGGATCTGGACCACTTGGAGAAGCTCGCGGGTGCCGGCGCGATCGAGCTGATCCTGCTGACCCACCACCATCCCGACCACGCCGAAGGCGCACCGTGGCTGGCCGAGCGGACCGGCGCGCCGGTCCGGGCCTTCGACGCGTCGCTGTGCCTCGGCGCCGAGCCGTTCGCCGACGGCGACGTGGTGACCGGCGGCGGCCTCGAGATCCGTGTGCTGCACACCCCCGGGCACACCGACGATTCGGTTTCGCTGCACGTCGCGGACCAGATCCTGACCGGCGACACGATCCTCGGCCGTGGCACGACCGTGCTGCACGACCTCGGCGACTACCTGCGTTCCCTGCGGCGGCTGATCGATCTTCCGGAGGGCACGCCGGGGCTGCCCGGACACGGCCCGGAACTGCCCGATCTGCCGTCCACCGCGCGGGAGTATCTGGCACACCGGGAACAGCGGCTGGACCAGGTGCGTTCCGCCTTGCAGGTGCTTGGCGCGGACGCGACGCCCCGGCAGGTCGTCGAGGTCGTGTACGTGGACGTCGACCAGGCACTGTGGGGCCCCGCCGAAGCAAGCGTGCGGGCCCAGCTGGACTACCTGCGTGCTTCGGAGGACGAGTGATGAGTGACGTCGAGGTCGAGTTCTACTGGCGGCCGGGCTGCTTCTTCTGCGGAGCCCTGCGACCGCAACTGCTGGAAAGCGGCTTCGCCGTCAAGGAGATCAACATCTGGGAAGAACCAGGCGCCGCCGAACGAGTACGCGAAGTGGCCAACGGCAACGAAACCGTGCCGACCGTGATCGTCGGCTCGACCGCACTCGTGAACCCGACCATCGACCAGGTACGAGCCGCCGTCCACGCGGAGTCCGCAGCCTGATCCCCCCGTTCGGCCCCGGCCTCACTGGAGCCCGGTCCTTACTCGGGTCCGGTTGCACGCGGGTCCCCGACTCCCTCCAGCGCGGCCTTACTCAGGCGCCGGCTTTACTCAGGCGCGGGCTTTACTCGGGCGCGGGCTCTTGTACGCGGAGCGCGTCTTACTCGGGCGCGGGCTCTACTCGGGCCTGGGTTGCGCGGATCCCGGCCTCCCTCGGATCCGGCTCCTATTCGGCACGCTCCGCGTACAAGAGGCCTGGGTTGCGCGAGTCCCAGCCTCGCTCGGGTCCCAGCCTCGCTCGGGTCCCAGCCTCGCTCGGGTCCTGGCCTCGCTCGGATCCCGGCCCCCGTACGGACCCCCGGTCCTGCGCGAGCCCAACCTCACGCTGGCCCCGGCCCGTGAGGCGCACCGCACGGCTCACCGCACAGCGGCCACACCCGCCTAGCGGCAACACCATCACCTCCCGCGACGCGCACCGCCTCCCGCGACGTGCACCGTTCTGCGCGGCGAGCACGGCGACTGCCCGCAACCGCGGTGAACATCACCCTTCGCAGGTGCCGCCTTCCGCGGTGGCAGCACCGCCTGCGCGGCGACTACCGCAATGAGCGGCGACTACCGCAGCGAGCGGCCACTACCGCAATGAGCGGTGAACACCGCTCTTCGAGGGCGGCGGCACTCTCGGCGGTGCTGTACCGCCTGCGCGGCGATCACTGTTACCTGCGGTGAGCATCGCTCTTCGCGGGTGGCGGCATCTTCCGCGGGGCTGCACTGCACCCTGCGGTGAGCATCGCTCCTCGCGGGCGGCAGCATCTTCCGCGGTGCAGCACCCCAAGTGGCGGCGAGGGCCGTTCGCGGCGGACGGAGGGCCGGGACGTCGACGCTTCCGCACGGTGGCGGCGAGCGCTTGGTTACCTCCTCTCGCGATCGTCGGTGCCCAGGCCCGCGGGTTGCTTTGCGGGGCTGGGGATGCTGTTCGGATGCCGCGCTCGCGCGGTACCTGAGCGCGCGCTGTAGCGGCGGGGCTGGCTCGGGTACTGCTCGTCGCGAGTTTGGTGCTGCGTTGGTGTGGAGCGTCGGCAACGTGCCTGCCCCGGTGCCACAGCGCGGCGTGGCGGTGTGGACTCCGGCATGGCGTGGCGTGCGCACCGGCAAGACGCTCCGAACGTGGGGGGCGTTCCAGCGGGTTCGGCGTGGCCAGGTGGCGGCCCGCACGTCGACCGGGGGCTCGCAACATCGACCAGGGCTTGGCAAGACGCGCCGAAGGCTGGGCGCTCCGGCGGGTTCGGCGTGGCCGACCGGGCGCCCGCACGCCGACCGGGGGCCCGCAACGTTGCCCGGGGGCCCGCAACGTTGACGGGGGCCCGCACGCCGACCGGGAGTCCGCAACATAGACCGGGAGTCCGCAACGTTGACGGGGGCCCGCAACATAGACCGGGAGTCCGCACGTCGACCGGGATGGGCGATCGTTGCGTGTGGAGGAAGGTCTGTGGGCGGGTTTACCTCGGCAGCATGGGCATCAGGTAGTACGTGAGTCGCACCTCCCGTTCGGTGGTTGGGGTGAGTACGCAGGCGCGCAACCCCGGCTGGATGGCCAGCCGGACTCGGTCGCCGCTGAAGGGGGTCAGTGCGTCCAGCAGGTAGCGGGACTGGAAGGACGGCGAAGTCCGGCCGCCGCACACGTTTGCCTTCAGGGTTTCCTCTGCCTCCCCGGTGTCCTGCCTTGCGCTCGCGATGCGGACCTGCGTGTCGCCGACTTCCAGGGTGAGGACCCGCCGATCCGCCGAGTAGACGCCGACGCGCCGGACGGCTGCGGCCAGTTCATCGGCGCCCAGCTCCACCTCCGTGTCGACCGAGTCGGACGGGATCGCGTCCTCGGACAGGAAGCCGGCATCGAGTACCGCGGTGGTGACCGCGCCGCCGTCCCAGCTCAACGCGAAACGTCCGGCGCCGGCGTGCAGGCCGAGCACGCCGGCGCCGTGCCGGATGGCCTCGGTCAGCAGGTCGGCAGGCACAAGCACATCGATCGGCTGCCGCAGTGCGCGCAGCGGCAACCGGGCCACGGCCATCCGGTAGCGATCCGAGGCGGTGAGCCGCAGTTCGTCGCCGACGGACTGCACCCGTACCCCGGTGAACAGCGGCAGCGGATCGTCTTTCGCCGCGGTGCCCGCGACGGTGCGCACTGCCGTCGTCAGCAACGAACTGTCTACTTCGGACAACCGGGGTGGCGGCGCCGGATCGTGGTGCAGCTCGCGGTCGAGCAGCGGCAACGCGAAGCGCGCGCCGTCCGTCCTGATCGCGAGCCGGTTGCCCTCGACGACCAGCCGGACCCGGTCGACGTCGAGCATCCGCATCGTCTCGGCGAACGGTGCGGCCGGCACCAGCACCTCGCCGTCGAGGTGCGTGGTCGCAGCGCACTCGAACCGCACGGCCAGGTCGCGGTCGCTGCCGGAGACCACGACGCCGCGGGCGCTCGCCCGCAATCGCAACCGAGCCTGCCGCGAGAGCAGCCGTACCGCGGCGTTCGCGGCCGCCGCCAGCGGCCGCACAAGGGAGGTCAGGTCCATGCCGGCGAAACTAGCGACGGCCACCGACAGAAACCGGCGAGTACCCGGATGAACCCACGATGACCTGCGAAAACAAGGTCGGTACGAAAGGGACTGTCGCGCTCAGTGACCGACCGTGACCAGTTCGGGCACTTCGGGGGCAGCAGCCGCCGGCCGCACCGTGCCGCGCAGCAGCCACACCACCGAGGCCAGCGCGAGCCCGGCGACCCCTGCGGCGAGGAACGCAGCGCCGGTCCCCGCGTGTTCGACGAGGTACCCGCTCACCGACTGGCCGACCGAGAGCCCCAAGGTGACGGCCGTCAGCACCCAGCCGAACGCCTCGGCCGCCGTCCCGCGTGGTGCGACGGCCTCGATCGCTGCCGAGTGCGTGGTCGACTGCGGTGTGATCATCGCGCCCGCCAGGAGCATCAGCAATGCCAGCGCCCACAGCGACGACGGCAGTGCCAGCAACGCCACCAGCGCACCGAAACCGCCCAGCAGCACGGGCAGCCGCAGACCGAGCCGGCGTGGCCACGGACGCAGGCTGTAGGCCACCCCGAACGCCACCGAGCTCAGTGACCAGGCCGAAAGCAGCAGTCCGCTCACCGACGCATGCCCGGATTCCGTCGCGGCCGCCGGAACTGCCACCTCGACGAACCCGATCACCATGCCGAAACCCAGCGCGGCCAACGCAAGCGTGCGCATGCCCGACCCGGCCAGTGCGCCGAGGAGCGGCCCCTTCGCTCGTGGCGCGGGCCCCCATTCGCGCACGGCGGGGCTCAGCGCGAACAGTGTGGCGCCGATGATCATCGTCGCGGCCCCCGCGACCATCCCGGTGCCCGGCCACGGCGCCGTGACCAGCAGGCCGGCGATGCCAGGGCCGAGGATGAAGAACACCTCCATGCTGATCGCTTCGTAGGAGAAGGCGGCGTTACGTGCTTGCCCCGCGGGCAGCAGTCTCGTCCACAACGCGCGGGAAGCCGAACCGACCATCGGCTCGGAAAGTCCGGTCGCTGCGGCCAGCGCCACCAGGACGAAGGTGGTCGCGTGCGCTTCGATCGCGAGCGCGAGCGCCGTCATCGACACCGCCAGCAGCGCGGCCACGCCCAGCAGCGGACGGGTCGGCCCGAACCGGTCGATCAGCCGTCCCTGGATGACCGCACCCACCGCGACGCCCGCGAGCGCGCTGGCCGAGACGAGCCCGGCGTCGGCGAACGAGCCGGTCTCGCGTTGCACGTAAAGCAATGCCGAGATGCCGACCATCGCGATCGGCAGCCGGGCGAGCACCGACGCCAGCGCAGGGCGCCGCGCGCCGGGGGCGCTCAGTGCGGCGCGGTAGTCGGCGAGCGTGGTGCGGCCTTCGGAGTGAACAGACTGGGACACGCGTACCAGTATGCCGGAAAGTGGTACGTGAGTACCAGTTATTTTCGGTCGCGTGCATCACCCCCGGACGGGTGAGACCTCGGTATGCTCACGCGATGCGGCTGATGTTGTCCTCCGGCGCCGGGTACAGCCACATCGCGCCGATGCTGCCGCTCGCATGCGCCGCGCGGGACGCCGGGGACGAAGTGGTGTTCGTGACCGGCCCGGAAGCTGTGCACCATTTGGCGGACGCCGGTCTCCCCGCGGTCCCGATCGGCCGTCCGAACGGTTCCGCCCCGAACGGTTCCGCCTCGAACGACGCGATGTGGCAACGCGCCCGCGCGGAGATGGCGGACATGACGCCCGAGCAGCGGCTTTCCCACCTCATCGCCGAGTACATGGTCGGCATGGGTGCGGCTGCCCGGCTGGACGACATGGTGGCCTTCGTCCGGGACTGGCGCCCTGACCTCGTCGTCGCCAACCTCGCCGAGCGCGCCGCGGTGATGGCCGCGTGCCTGGTGGATGTGCCGTACGTGATGCACGCGATCGGTCCGCCGAAAGCCGCGGCGACGATGGCGCGGGCCTGGGAGGTCGCGGAGAACCTGGTCCGGGAACGCGGGCTCGACGGCCTTCCCGGCCGCGGAAGTGTGCCCTACCTGGACATCTGGCCGGACGGCCTGCGCCCGGACGGGGTGGAGTGGGAGTACCCGGCGCGATGGCCGCTCCGCCCGGAAGGCGTGGTGCCCGCACCCGGTCCGCGTCCGGCTGTGCTCGAAGGACTCCCGTACGACCGCACCGTGTACGTCACGTTGGGCACGACCTACAACGCACGGCCGGGAGTGCTCGAGGAAATGGTGGCCGCACTGCGCGACGAATCCGTGAACGTCGTGGTGACCATCGGCGATGGCGGTGACCGCGGGCGGTTCGGCGATCAGCCGGAGCACGTGCGGATCGAACACTTCGTGCCGCAGGAGCGGTTGCTGCCGGAGGTGGACGCAGTGGTCTGCCATGGCGGTTCGGCGACCGTGCTCGGTGCACTCGCGCACGGCGTACCGCTCGTCGTCGCACCGCTGGCGACTGATCATTTCGAAGTCGCAGCCCAGGTTCGGGCCGCGAAGGCCGGCGTGGTGGTCGAGTCCGGCGACGGCAACGGAATCCGCGACGCGGTCCGTGCCGTACTCACCGACCCGGTTTACCGCGAGTCCGCGGGCACGTTCGCCGACCGCATCGCCGCGTTACCGTCCCCGGCGACGGTGCTCGACCGTCTCCGCGAAGCCTGAGACCGGGCAGTAGATCTCGATCAGGTAACACTGAAGAGATTTTCGGCGAATCGGTGCAACGAAACCGGGGCGTCGGCGTCCTTGAGAGTGAATGGCCTTGAATTCGTGGGTAGTGGCCATGATGGTTGAAACAACAGCACAGCACCCAGCTCCCTCCGGCAGATGGGTCGGGGCCTTGGTCCGGAGGGCGGGGAGCGCGGGTCGTCGGGGGATGGTCCGTGCACAGGCGAGGAGCCGGTGCGCCACGTCGGGGGTGGCGCCCGGCTCCTCGTCATTTTCGTCCTCGATGCCCGGATGACGCGCCCGACACGACGACGCCCCGCGGATGCCGCCCTTGTGGGGGACGCGGTCTCCACGACCGGGGACAAGTGCCGACGAGACGCCCGCACGCCAGGCCCTCACGGGCGAACGGCCCGGATCTGCCAAAGGTCTCTGCGACCTGGGCCTGGTCCGTGGGCCAGGTCAAACACCACCTCCGGCGACCCGAGGCGCGCCAAGGCACTCGAAGCCACCCTTCGGTGAGAGACGTCCAAGAGACCCCAAGGTCACCCTTCGGCCACCCAGAGACCCGGAGACACCCAAGGCCGCCCTTCGGTCACCCACAAGACGCCAAGGGTCGCCAATGCTCCCCGCGACGACGTCAGAGACCCCCAAGGTCTCCAAGGCCGCCCTTTCGGCGACTCACACGACGCCCATGGGTCGCCAAGGCGCCAGAGACATCCAACCGGACACGCCGAAGGCCACCCCCGGAATGCGGGGATGGCCTTCGCGAACGGTGGTTCAGCGGGCCCGGCGGGCCAGTCGTTCCGGGTCGAGGATCAGCACGCTCTTGCCCTCCAGCCGGAGCCAGCCGCGGTGCGCGAAGTCGGCCAGTGCCTTGTTCACGGTCTCGCGAGAGGCGCCCACGTACTGGGCGATCTCCTCCTGGGTGAGGTCGTGCGTGACGCGCAGCAGGCCGGCTTCCTGACTGCCGAAGCGCTGTGCCAGCTGCAGCAGGGCACGGGCAACGCGGCCGGGCACGTCGGTGAAGATCAGCTCCGCGACCATGTTGTTGGTGCGGCGCAGCCTGCGGGCCACGACCCGCAGCAGCTGCTCGGCGATCTCCGGACGGGTCGAGATCCACTGACGCAGTGCCGGGCGATCCATGGTGACCGCGCGGACCTCGGTGACCGTCGTCGCGCTGGACGTGCGCGGGCCGGGGTCGAAGATGGACAGCTCGCCGAACATGTCGGACGGGCCGAAGATGCCGAGCAGGTTCTCCCGGCCGTCCGGCGACTTGCGGCCGATCTTCACCTTCCCGGACTGGATGATGTAGAGCTTGTCGCCCGGCTCGCCCTCGTTGAAGATGACATGGCCGCGGGGGAACTCCACGGATTCCAAGGTCTGGGCCAGCGCCTCCGCCGCTGCCGGCTCCACACCCTGGAAAATGCCCGCACGGGCCAGGGTTTCGTCCACCTCGGGTGCCTCCTCGTCGAGAAACGATCACTTCCTTCGCAGGTCGAAGGCCGTGTCGCCGATCACTTGCGCGTCAGTCTAGGGCGTGTCGGCAAGATCGCCCGTCGGCTCGCCGTGCGGAGCGCGGCGGCCGGGAACGATCTCGTCCGACTGAGCAGCCTAACTCCGCACGCGTCGCGCGCGTAGCCTGGCCGCCCGTCCGCCGAGCCGACGGAGCCGGAAAAGCTCCAGCGCCCTGCCGATTCCGTGCCCGTACAGCGCCCGCACCTCGTTCGGCTGGGCCTGCTCCAGGAACTCCTCGACCTCGTTCTCCTGCACCGCGACGTGCTTGAGGCGGGTCTCCACACGCTCCATGAAGAGCGCGAAGAACATGATCACCAAAGGGACCAGGATCACGAACCACACGGTCATGACACACATCCGCAGAAAACAGTCATGGACTCCAGATCCTCGCTCATGGCGGACGCCCGGCGCTCCGAGGTGGTGCTCTGGCGGGTCGGCCGCCCACCAGCGGGTGCTCCCGACCGGCTCGTCCGACTCGCCCGTAGGCTATCGGGGTGCCACCAGCCGTCCCGAACGCCCCCCGCAAGGATGACGCGGAAAGCCGGCTCGCCCTAGTGAGACGCGCCCGGCGGATGAAACGTTGCCTCGACCGGGTGTACCCGGACGCGGAGGCCGAACTGGACTTCACGAATCCGCTGGAACTGCTGGTCGCAGTGGTGTTGTCGGCGCAGACCACGGACGTCCGGGTGAACCTGGTCACGCCCGCGCTCTTCGCGAAGTACCGCACCGCCGCCGACTACGCCGCCGCGGACCGCACCGAACTCGAGGAGTACCTGCGGCCGACCGGGTTCTTCCGGGCAAAGGCCAACTCGCTGATGGGTCTCGGCGCGGCGCTCGTGGAGCGGTTCGACGGTGCGGTGCCGGGGAAGCTGGACGAGCTGGTCACCCTCCCCGGGGTCGGCCGCAAGACCGCGAACGTGGTGCTCGGCAATGCCTTCGACGTGCCGGGAATCACGGTGGACACGCACTTCGGACGGCTCGTGCGCCGATGGGGCTGGACGGCGGAAGAGGACCCGGTCAAGGTCGAGCACGCGGTCGGCGAGCTGATCCCGCGCAAGGAGTGGACGATGCTGTCGCACCGGGTGATCTTCCACGGGCGGCGGGTCTGCCACTCGCGCAAACCCGCCTGTGGCGCGTGCCCGCTGCGCAAGGACTGCCCGTCCTTCGGCGCCGGTCCCACCGAGTTCGAAGTCGCCGCGAAACTGGTCAAGGGCGAGGAGCGCGAGCACATCCTCGAGCTGGCGGCCCGCGGGTGACCACGGTCACCAAATGGGCGCTTGGCGTCGCAGTTCTCGCGGTTGCGGCGCTGGTCGCGGTGCTCACGCTGCGCGGTGGCGACGAGACCTCGGCGCCCGCGGCGACCGGCGACCTCACCGCGGTGCGTGCGCAGGCCAAGCTGTCGGTGTGCCCACCCGCCGCGGCCGGTCCGCCGGTGGCCCAGGTCTCCGGGCTCGAGGCGGACTGCCTCGGTGACGGTTCGCGGGTCGACGTCGGCAAGGTGCTCGCCGGTGCGCCGACGCTGGTGAACGTGTGGGCTTCGTGGTGCCAGCCGTGCCGCGCGGAACTGCCGGTGCTGCAGCGGTACGCCGCCGAACCGGGTGCCGTGCGGGTGCTCGGGGTGCAGGTCGCGAGTCCGGCGGCGGACGGTCTCGGCCTGTTCGCGCAGCTCGGCGTGCACCTGCCGTCGCTCTACGACGGAGACGGCCAGACCGGCCCGATCCGCACCGCGCTGAAGGTGCCCGCTTCGCTCCCGGCGTCGTACCTGGTGACCGCGGACGGGCGGGTTCGGTTCATCGCCGCTCCACGGTTGTTCGACAACACAGATCAGGTGCGTGCCGCGGTGAAGGACTACTCATGACGACCGGACCACTCGTCGCTCCCGAAACCGTGCCTGCCTGGCTGCGGCCGCTGGTGAAGGTGGCAGGCGAGGTCGACAGCACCACCTTCACCCGGTTCAGCCCGCCGGACGGCCTGCTCACCAGGGCCGCCGCGGTGCTGATCCTGTTCGGCGAGCGTGCCGGCGGACCGGACGTGCTGCTCATCCGCCGGGCCGACACGCTCGGTTCGCACGCGGGTCAGGTGGCGTTCCCCGGCGGCGGTGCCGAGGACGGTGACGGCGGGCCGGTCGGCACGGCCCTGCGCGAGGCCGAGGAAGAGACCGGTGTCGATCCGTCCGGTGTGCTGCCGGTCGCGGTGCTGCCGGAGCTGTTCGTGCCGGTCTCGCGGTTCACCGTCACGCCGGTGCTGGCCCACTGGCGCATGCCCTCGCCGGTGCGGGCGGTGGACCTCGCGGAGACCGCCACGGTCGCCAGGGTCGCGCTGGCCGATCTCGCCGATCCGGCCAACCGGTTCCAGGTACGCCGGCCGGGGACGTCCTGGAAGGGTCCCGCCTTCGACGTGGACGGCATGTTCGTGTGGGGATTCACCGCCGGGTTGCTGTCCGTGCTGCTCTCGCTCGGCGGCTGGGAACGCGAGTGGGATCTCGGTGACATCCGGGACCTTGACGTAGCGTGGGCCGAACACCGGGCACGGCATGCGGCCCCGGGCGGTGCGGACGAGGAGGGGCGGCGGTGAACTGGGTCGACGTCGTCGTGCTGCTGCTCGCGGTGATGGCGGCGGTCTCCGGTGCGTTCCAGGGCGTGATCGTGGCGCTGCCCGCGCTGGTGGGGGTCGCGCTCGGCGCGGTGGCCGGGGTGCAGCTCGCGCCGTTCGTGATCGAACTGTTCGACGATCCGGTGGCGAAGGTCGCGTTCGCGTTCGCCGTCGTGGTGTTCCTGATCGTGCTCGGCGAAACGCTCGGCGTGTGGGTCGGGCGCAAACTGCGGAACAAGATCAGCCCGGACCGGCTGTCCGGCATCGACAAGACGCTCGGCGCGATCGTGCAGGCCGCCGCGGTCTTCGTGGTCGCCTGGCTGGTGGCGAACCCGCTGACCACGGTGTCCGCGATCCCGGGGCTGGCGAAGTCGATCAACGCCTCGACCGTGCTCGGCAAGGTCAACGACCTGATGCCGGCGCAGGCACAGGGGTTGCCGAGCGAGCTGCGCAAGCTGCTCGACGCTTCGGGCTTCCCGTCCGCGCTCGCGCCGTTCGAGAAGGCGCCCGCGGTGGACACGCCGCCGCCGAACACCTCGCTCGACGTCTCCGCGGTTGCCCGCCGGGTGCACCCGAGCGTGGTGAAGATCCGTGGCAACGCGCCGTCCTGCTCGCGTTCGCTGGAGGGCAGCGGCTTCGTGGTCGCGCCGCAGCGGGTGATGACCAATGCGCACGTGGTCGCAGGCACCGACGAAGTCGGCATCGAGTCCTCGTCCGGCGATTACCGGGCACGGGTGGTGTATTTCGACCCGGAGGTCGACATCGCCGTGCTGGCGGTGCCGGGGCTGCGCGCGCCCGCCCTTCCGTTCGCCTCGGGGACTGCGAAGGCCGGGGACGACGCCGTGGTGCTCGGCTACCCGCTCGACGGCCCGTACACCTCGACACCGGCGCGTATCCGTGGGCGGATCAACCTGCGTGGCCCGGACATCTACGACGCCAACACGGTGCAGCGTGACGTGTTCACCGTCCGGGGCACAGTCCGCAGCGGCAACTCCGGCGGTCCGATGATCACCCCCGACGGCGACGTGATCGGGGTGGTGTTCGGTGCGGCCGTCGAGGACCAGGACACCGGATTCACGCTGACCGCGGAGCAGGTTCGCGCGGAGGTGGACGCCGCGCCGTCGCAGACCTCGAACGTGGGCACCGGCGCCTGCGCCAGCTGAGCCCGCGGCGGCTTTCAGCGCACGAAGTCCACAACGGACTCGGTGACCCGTTCCGGATCCTCGAGGTGCGGGAAATGCCCGATGCCCGGCCAGATCCGCGGAGCTTCGTGCGGACCGGCCCAGTGCACGGACGCCTGCGCGGTCTCCGGGAGGATGCAGGTGTCCTCGGCGCCGTGCAATTGCAGCAACGGGGCGCGCACCCGGCCGCCGACCGCTTCGGTGAACCGGCGGCCGTCGCCGCGGAACTGGGCGCGGAAAGCCCAGCGGTAGTACTCCAGCGCGGAATGCGCGACCCCGGGGATCAGCATGGCCTGGCGGAACGAGGGCACGGTCTCGGTGAAGTCCGGCGAAGCTCGCCAGCGTGCGCCTGCCCAGCTGGAGACGAGCGTTTCGACGTTGGCCGCACCGTCGCGTACGAGCCACTTCTCCGGGGCCATCGGCGCCTGGAACCGGAACAGGTGCCCGGCCGCACGTGCCTGACCACGGGAAACCCGCCACGCCGAGCGTTTCACCGCGGACTTGAGCGCCAGCGGATGTGCCCCGCCCACCGAAGTCACCGACGACACGAGCCGCGGGTGCAGTGCCGCGACGGTCCAGGCGAGCATCCCGCCCCAGGCGTGCCCGACGAGGTGGGCCTTGCGGGCGCCGAGGGCCTTGATCAACCCGCCGACGTCACCGGCGAGCGTCCACGCGTCGTAACCTCGCGGCGGCTTGTCCGAGTCTCCGTAGCCGCGCAGGTCCACCGCCACCGCGCGGAAACCCGCGTCGGCCAGTGCGGGCAACTGGTGGCGCCAGGTCCACCAGTATTCCGGGAAGCCGTGCAGGAACAGCACCATCGGACCCTCGCCGCACTCGGCGACGTGCAGCCGGATGCCGTTGGCGGAGACGTCGCGGTGCGTCCATGGACCGTCGGCCCGCACGATCGACGGGTCGGGGGTCAGTTCCAGCACCGGCTCCGCCGCACAGGCCTGGCCCCGGTCAGTCCTGGGTCGCGGGCAGATCGTCTTCGGCGGGCTTGCGTGGCTTCAGCGCCGCGGCCGTCTCCTTGAAGCTGCCGATGGTGCGTTCCGGTGCGCGCAGTTTCTTCACCTTGCGCCAGCCGAGGAACGCGGTCACCGCCGTGGTCAGCAGCATCAGGCCGAAGACGGTGAGGAACGCGGGCCAGCGGACGCCCCACCAGTCGGACAGGATTTCCGCGACGAACAGGAACAGGAAGTACGAGCTGTAGAGCGCCACCGCGAGGGCGATCAGGAAGAAGACGGCGCCTTTGAGCGCCTTCTTCACCTCGGCGACCAGCTCCGATTTCGCCAGCTCGACCTCGGCCCTGACCAGCGTCGAGAGGTGCTGGGTTGCGTCGCCGACGAGCTTGCCGATGGACTGCTCGCCTGCCGCGGCCTCCTCGTCGCTGGAGAGGGGCAGGTACGGCACGGCCCCCACGCCGTCGGGGCCGGTGCGTTCGTGTTTGGGGCTGCTCACCGGGTCATCGTGCCACGTGGCCGCTCACCGGGCGCGGCGGACCGGTGGGAGTGTCGTGATCAGTCCACCCCGGCGTGTGCCCGGCTGCGCCGCAGCAGCAGCGCGGCCGACCCCAGCGAAGCCACCGCGGACGCGATCAGCACCGCCGCCTTCGCCAGTTCGCTCGTCTCCCTCGGCAGGGCGAGTTCGGCGATCAGCAGGCTCACCGTGAACCCGACGCCGCCGAGCATCGCCAGCGCGCTCAGGTCGCGCCAGCCCATCCCGCGTGGTTTTTCCGCCACCCGCAGCTTCACCGCCAGCATGCTCGCACCGAGGATGCCCACGAACTTCCCCGCGACGAGTCCGATGAGGACGGCCAGCGGCAACGCCGTGGTGAACACCTGCGCCAGTGCGTCCCCGCGCACCGAGATACCGGCGGCGAACAGCGCGAAGACCGGCACCGCGACCGCGGTAGACCACGGTTGGAGCCGGTGCTCCAGCCGCACCGCGGGGGCCTCGCGTTCACCCTCGTCCGGGCGGACCCGGGTGAGCAGGCCGAGCAGGACGCCGGCGATCGTGGCGTGCACCCCGGCGGAGTGCACCGCAACCCAGGTGACCAGCGCGAGTGGCACGTACAGCCAGGACGTGCGCACGCGCTTGTGCTGCAGGAACGCGTACAGCGCGAGCGCGAGCACTGCGACCGCGGCCGCGACCAGGTCGAATCCGCTGGTGAAGACGATCGCGATGATCATGATTGCGCCGAGGTCGTCGACCACCGCCAGGGAAAGCAGGAACACCCTGGCGCTGCTCGGCAGGTTCGAGGCGGTCAGCGCGAGCACCCCGAGCGCGAACGCGATGTCGGTGGCGACCGGGATGGCCCACGCGCGGTCGATGCCCGGTGCGCCCCAGCCGATGCTGAGTGCGACGAGGGCGGGCACGAGCATCCCGCCTGCCGCGGCGATCACCGGCAGCACCGCCTGCTTGAACCGGGACAACTCGCCCACCACGAGTTCCCGCTTCAATTCCAGTCCGGCCACGAAGAAGAACAGCGCGAGCAACCCGTCCTTGGCCCAGTCCCCGACGGTGAGGTTCAGGTGCAGGACTTCCGGGCCGAGACGGAAATCGCGCAGCGCCTCGTACGCGCCGCTCAGCGGGGAGTTCGCCCAGATCAGCGCCACCGCGGTGGCCGCGAGCAGGATCAGCCCGCCGGTGGTTTCGGTGCGCAGATAACGGGTGAACTCGGCGACGGTGTGGCGGGAAAGGTGCACGTGCGGACCTCCACAGGAGTTGATCAGGGCACTTCTCGCCGACCAGACTTCCCGGCACACCTGTCGGTCAGTTTAACGTCCGCGGTGGTCAGCCGCGTGCGGTTGTCACCCATCCCATACCGACGCCGGTGTCTCGTTCACCTGTTCGCCTTCTAGCATGCGAAACAAGCACGACAACGTTGTCCAGAGCAAGGAACGAGACGGTTGTGAGTACCTCTGACGAGGTCCAGCAGGACACGAGGTTCTTCGGGCACCCACGAGGACTGGCGAACCTCTTCGGCGTGGAGATGTGGGAACGCTTCTCCTTCTACGGGATGCAGGGCATCCTCGCCATCTACCTTTACTACAAGGCCGACCAGGGCGGTCTCGGCGTCGACCAGAGTGCCGCGCTCGGCATCGTCGGTGCTTACGGCGGCACGGTCTATCTCTCCACGGTGGTCGGCGCCTGGGTGGCCGACCGGCTGCTCGGCTCGGAGCGCACGCTGTTCTACAGCGCGATCATCGTGATGATCGGGCACATCGCGCTGGCGCTGCTGCCGGGCATGGCCGGCGTCGGCATCGGCCTCGCGTGCGTCGCGCTCGGTTCCGGCGGTCTCAAGGGCAACGCGACCTCGGTGGTCGGCACGCTCTACGCGGAGGGCGACGAGCGGCGCGACGCCGGCTTCACGCTCTTCTACATGGGTGTGAACCTCGGTGCATTCATCGGTCCGCTGCTGACCGGCCTCGCCCAGCAGAACGGCGGGTTCCACCTCGGCTTCGGCCTCGCCGCGATCGGTATGGCGCTCGGCCTGATCCAGTACACGATCGGCCGCAAGAACCTCGGGAACAAGGCCTCGGAGGTGCCGAACCCGCTGCCCTCCTCGCAGCGGCTGATCCCGATCGCGGTCGGCGTGGTGATCGTCGCGGCGATCGTCGTGCTGATCCTGACCGGCGTGATCACCCCGGACAACCTTGCCGACGTCGTGGTCTACGTCGTGGTCGCGATCTCCGTGGTGTACTTCGTGGTCATCCTGACCAGCAAGAAGATCACCTCGGACGAGCGCAGCCGGGTGTTCTCCTTCATCCCGATGTACATCGCCAGCGCCGCGTTCTTCTCCCTGTACCAGCAGCAGGCCACGGTCGTTTCGGCCTACAGCGACCAGCGGCTCAACCGAGACCTGTTCGGCTGGGAGATGCCGGTGTCCTGGGTCAACTCGATCAACCCGGTGTTCATCATCGTGATCGCGCCGATCATCGCGGCGATCTGGACCAAGCTCGGCCCGAAACAGCCGTCGACGCCGATGAAGTTCGTGCTCGGCACGGTGCTGATGGGTGGCGCGTTCCTGCTGTTCCTTCCGATGACCGGGACCGGGGAGAACGGCAGCCCGCTGATCGCGCTGGTCGGCATCCTGTTCGTGTTCACCATTGCCGAGCTGATGCTTTCGCCGGTCGGGCTGTCGCTGTCCACGAAACTCGCGCCGAAATCGTTCCGCACCCAGATGGTGGCGCTGAACTTCCTCTCGGTGTCACTGGGCACGGCGATGTCGGGCAAGCTCGCCGAGTCCTACGACGTGCACAACGAAACGCCGTACTTCAGCATCATCGGCGGCGTCGCGATCGTGATCGGGCTGGCGCTGTTTGCGTTCATCCCGCTGATCCGGCGGCTGATGAAGGGCGTGCACTAACCGGCGGCGGTGCCGAAGGCCACGCCGACGAAATAGGTGACGAGCATGGTGAGGGCGCCGACGCCCACGTTGCGGACGATCGCGCGTCCCACCTGCGCGTTGCCCAGCCTCGCGCTGACGAAGCCGGTCAGCGTGAGGCCGACGACCACGGCGATCGCGCACGCCCACACGCGGATGCCGACCGCCGTCCACGCGATCGACAGCAGTGGCAGGAGCGCGCCGACGGAGAACGCCAGCAGCGAGGCCCACGCGGCCTGCCACGGGCTGGTCAGGTTGTCCGGGTCGATACCGAGTTCGGCATCGGCGTGCGCCTGCAGCGCGTCCTTGCGCGTCAGCTCCTGCGCGACCTGATCCGCCAGTCCGGGGGAGAGGCCCTTGTCCTGGTAGAGCCGTGAGAGTTCGCGTTCCTCGGCCTCCGGCATGGTGTTCAGTTCGTGCTTTTCCAATCGGAGCATCGCGCGTTCGGTGTCCCGCTGGGTGCTCACGCTCACGTATTCTCCGCCGGCCATGGAAAACGCACCGGCGACCAGTCCGGCAATTCCCGCGGTGAGGATCGCGGTACTGTTCGTGGTCGCGCCTGCGACGCCGACGACGATGCCCGCCACCGACACGATTCCGTCGTTCGCACCGAGAACCCCGGCACGCAACCAGTTCAGCCTGCCACCGAGACCCTCGTGCGGCTCCTGCTCACCGAGGCGGGCATCGATTTCGGTCACGGTTTCAAGTCAACCACAGAAATTGTGCCGACGCGATCCTTGTGGAATTCGGGGAATCGGGTAAAGAAAGGATATCCTCAATAAGGCAGACCTGATCAACCCGGGTTTTCGCGTCGGCCGGAGGCTTCCCGGAACGTCTTGGTGGCGCCGGCCGGCGACGAAAAAGCCCGGCGGTGACGACCGCCGGGCTGTTCTCGGAGATGGGCTCAGACGTTGAGTTCGGCCAGTGCCGCCTTGGCCGCTTCGAGCTCGGCCTCCAGCTGCGCCACCTTCGCCGCCTGTGCCTCACGGGCGGCGTTGATGACCTCGTCGATCGGACCGGACAGGTCCTCGTGCAGTTCCTTCGCCGCGCGCGATACCGCGGCGGCCGGGATTTCCAGGCCCTTCGCGACCCACTTGCTGCCGTTCTTCAGCTCGGCCTGCCATTCACCGTCGGCGGTCCCGGTGACGGTGAGCGTGAGCTCAACGGTGCGGGTCTTCTTGGCGGTGGACGCCGCGGCCTTCGGCCTGCCCCGCTTCGGCTTCGGTGATTCGGTGACGGCCGGTGTGCCGGCGTGCTCGTCCTCGGCCGCCTCGGTGGAGTCCTGCCCGGCGGGCGACGGTGCGGCAGCCTGTTCGGTGGCCTCCGGAGCTTCGGCGGCCTGCGGCTCCGCCGCCGTCCCGGCCGCAGCGTCCTGATCGTGCGTCACGGCTTCCACGGACATTCGTGTCGTCTCCTTGCCCGGATCTGGGGTGGGTACGCGGGCATCGTAGAACATGCGTTCGATGTCCGCGCGCTGGGGTGATCGTGGCAGGTGCGCCCCGCGGACGGGGCGCACCAAGCCGGGCGGAGCCTACTCGGACCGGCTATTCCTCCTTGCCCGAGTTCAGGCCGGTGGCGATGAGGTCCATGACGGAGGAGTCGGCGAGGGTGGTGACGTCGCCGATGCGGCGGTTTTCGGCGACGTCGCGCAGGAGGCGGCGCATGATTTTGCCGGAGCGGGTTTTGGGGA